>CAYZTR010000076.1:0-2766 GCA_964481575.1 uncultured Eubacteriales bacterium | reverse complement strand
ATGCTCAAAAGAAACAGAACCGTCTGCAACCTCATAAATGGGATGCTCCGGATTGGATAAAGTACTCTTTTCAGAAAGCACCTCTACAATTCGCTTACCGGACTCAATCGCCATGGTAATCATGACAAATACCATAGAAATCATCATCAAACTGTTGAGCATCATAAAACTGTAGGTCAGCAAAGCGGAAAACTGCCCCACATCCAGATCCAGCCCACGGCTGGTGATAATAGTATAAGAACCAAAAGAAAGTACAAAGGTCATAACCGTGTACAGGCAAAATTGCATCAAGGGACCGTTGCAGGCCAAGATACGCTCCGCTTTGGTAAAATCAGCACAAACATCTTCCGCGGCAGCATCAAATTTCTTCTGCTCGTAGTCCTCCCGAACAAAAGACTTCACCACCCGCATCCCCTTAATATTTTCCTGGATAGAGCTGTTTAAATTATCATATTTCTTAAATACCTTTTTGAATAGAGGCATGGTTTTATAAATCACCCATCCCAGACCAACGCCAAGAACGGGCACAACAAACAAAAAGATCCAGGCCATTTTTCCACCCATGACAAAAGCCATCACAAAGGCGAAAATCAACATCAACGGGCAACGAATTGCCGTTCGAATCAGCATCATATAGGCGTTCTGCACATTGGTAATGTCGGTGGTCATACGGGTCACCAGGGACGAAGTCAGGAACTTATCTATGTTCTCAAATGAATACTTTTGAATACTGAAAAACATATCTTTCCGTAGATTTCTGGCCAATCCGCAAGAAGCCGTGGCACAGGTGGAACCGGCTAATGCACCAAATAGGAGAGAAAGTGCAGCCATAACCACCAGCACACCACCATATGCCAGGATCACCCTTAATTGACAATCTGCCTTAATCTCATTCACCAAGATGGCAATGATGAACGGAATGATACATTCCAGCACAACCTCAAACGATACCAGGATGGGGGTTGCAATAGAAGGCTTTTTATATTCTCGGATGCTTTGGAATAAAATTTTAATCATAACTTACATCCATCCTTTCTGCAAAAAAATAAGCAGCATTCATCAACTGCGATCCATGATAAATACTACTCGTATTTCAATTTGGCATCTTTTATCTGTTTGATGTTGAAGTATAACATATTCTTACAGAAAAGTCAAGAAACAGCCTTGTCACTGAGATACTTCTGAAAAATCTGCTTTTCCATCTGGTTTTACGCAAATTTACAGTTGCAATTTATTTACAAATTTGCTATGATATAAAAGATTAAAAGGATTGGAGTCTTTTCATGCCCATTAAGATCAGCGATAAGTTACCGGCGGCAAAAACGCTGGAATCAGAAAATATTTTTTTCATCACAGAAAACCGAGCATTTCATCAGGATATCCGCCCTTTGAAAATTGCTATTCTGAATCTGATGCCCACCAAAATCGAGACTGAAACCCAGTTGCTCCGGCTGCTTGGAAATACGCCTCTGCAAATTGAAATCACCCTGCTGCAAACAGCTTCCCACACAGCCAAAAACACCTCCGCGCAGCACCTGCTAGCCTTCTACAAAACCCATGCGGATGTGAAGGAAGAACGATTTGACGGTTTAATTATCACTGGCGCGCCAGTGGAACATTTGGCCTTTGAGGAAGTCGAATATTGGCAAGAACTGTGCGATATAATGGATTGGGCCAACACCCACGTGTATTCCACCCTATATATCTGCTGGGGCGCGCTGGCCGGAATGTACTACCGGTACGGCGTGCCGAAAATGATGCTGAAAAAAAAGCTGTCCGGCATTTATCTGCATCGCACAAAAACGCCCATGCACCCCTTAATGCGCGGTTTTGATGATATTTTTGTGGCCCCCCACTCCCGCCATGCTGCATATGATTCGGTGGCCCTTTCCCAATGCGATATTGACATCCTGGCCAATTCTGAATTATGCGGCCCGGCTATCATCGCCGACCACAGTAATCGTAACATCTTTATCACAGCTCACACAGAGTATTCCCGCCGCACCCTGGCAGATGAATACAGCAGAGATGTGCTGCGCGGGTTGAATCCAGACATTCCCGTCCGCTATTTCCCGGAAGATGATCCCACTCAAGAACCCATGATGCAGTGGAAATCCACGGGTAATCTGCTATTCACCAACTGGGTTAACCACATTGTCTACCAGGAAACTCCCTATGATTTAAAAAATCTATAATATCATTTTCAGGTTATGAAAGGCGCATGCCGGGCTTATCCCAGCATGCGCCTTAATTCAAGAAGAATTTTCTTTTCCCGGCGAGAAACCTGTACCTGGGTCATAGAGAGGATCTTGGCCGTTTCTGATTGTGTTTTGTTGCCAAAGAAACGCAGGCGAATCAAATCCGCATCCCTAGCTTCCAGTTTGGAAACCGCGTCCTGCACTGCCAGCCGGTTGGTCAACTGCTCCAACGCTGCATCATCCTCTCCCGGTTCCCGCTCCGGTGCATCCTCCTGTGGCGTCAGTGACTCCACTGTTTGGGTTGCACATATTGCCTCTGTTACTGATTCCTCGCTAACTCCTAAAGCCTGTCCAATCTCCTGTAAATTGGGTTCCCTTCCAAGTTTGGACGACAGCTCACTCCGCATTCGGTTTACCCGGAAAGACAGTTCCCGCAAACTACGGGAAACCTTTACTGCACCGCCATCACGAAAAAGCCGCCGGATCTCTCCTAAAATCACCGGAACAGCATAGGTGGAAAAGCAAAGGCCACGTTGGGGCTCAAACCCTTTTGCAGCTTTTACCAATC
>CAYZTR010000075.1:0-3086 GCA_964481575.1 uncultured Eubacteriales bacterium | reverse complement strand
CTCACCTGAAAATCCGGGCTTTTCTGACTTGGTCTTATTATATCACGCTCATCGGCCTGGAATTCAATGGCGGGGGATACCACGGCGTTGGCAAAGCCGGTAATGGGCACCAAAGTTCCGGCGCCGGCATATTTGGCCAGCTTGGGATACAACCCCAGACCGGTGGTCAGGGCGGAGAGAAATACCAGGGTGGCCGACACGGCCATTTTCACCGGATCCTCCCCCATGCCCATCATTTTATAAAAATCCGAAAGGGCCTGGCCCAGACAGCAGATGCCGCCGCCCACCAGGAAGGCCCAGACGCAATCCAGCACCACCGGGGATGCCGGCGCCGCCTTTTTTACCATGGCGGCATATTCTTCTTTGGTAATTTGCATGAAACATCAACCTCCTGTTGCGGCTAGTGTTTCCGGAGAACAGGGCATTATGCCCGGAATTTGTCCTTTCAAAAATTTTTCCGGCTATTGGGGGGTGGAAATATTGTATTTGCACCAAAATACAGCGGGAAGTGTTTTACAAGGAAGAGAAAAGGGAGACTTCGGTTTCTGGAATATTTGAACCGAAAAAGCAACCGGATGATATACGAAAAGGATTCGGAATAAAAATACAAATCGGGAATTCCGGCGTTGCAGATGCAACAGGCACAAATGATATACGCATGCATCCAGCAGTTCGCCCAAGATAAAGCAGGAGGACTGGAGAAAGCAGAAGAACAGTTGGCGATGGGAAATTGCCAAATCTGTTTGTGGAAAACAGGTCACAAATTTTCACCATTGCAGATCGCACCAACGCTACAGCGTGTACGGAAGTTCCCATTGGATTGCTTCCGAGGGTTTCCGGATCTGGATGCGCCGGTTCCTTTTGCCCGATTGGTGAATTTTGGTTGCCAGGCTTGGAGATTTCTGGTATACTGAAAACAGCAACTACCGACAGCATCCACAGAAAAATATCTGAGAAAAAACCGGAGACCGGTGCCGCAGGCACAAACGGAGGTAGCGATTGTATGACACAGGCTTTTTACATGGGTTCGGCCTATTACCCTGAGGATTGGGACGAAGCCCAGCTGGAGGGGGATATCCGGCAGATGCAGGAGTTGGGCCTGAATGTGGCCCGGGTGGGGGAATTCGCCTGGCACAAGTTGGAGCCCAAAGAGGGAGAATATCATCTGGAGTGGCTGGAAACTGTGGTGAACAAGCTGGCGGACGCCGGTATCCAGACCATTCTGGGAACGCCTACGGCCACGCCGCCCCACTGGCTGCTGAAAAAGCATCCTAATATCGCCGTTCTCCTGGAGAACGGCCGGCGGCAAAGTCACGGGGGACGGCGGCACTGCTGCTCCAACAATCCGGATTACCTCTACCACGCCGGACGAATGGTGGAGACACTGGCGGCCTGTTTTGGGAATCACCCCAATGTCATCGGCTGGCAGATGGACAACGAAATCTATCCCTGGGGCATGGGCTGCACCTGCCCGGTGTGTCACCGCATGTTCCAGGCTTATCTGGAAACCAAATACGGCACGGTGGAGCATTTGAACCGCAGCTGGAATCTGGAACTGTTTAGTCAGGCCTATGACAGCTTTATGGAGATTCCCATCCCCATAGACGGCTGGCACAATCCCCACATCCGCTACGAATGGCTTACCTTTCAGGCTAACTCCCATCTGCGGTTTCTGCGCTATCAGGCCAACATCCTGAAAACCTACACCAGGCAGCCCATCGGTACCGATTTAATGCCCTTTGGGGGGTTGGATTACGAGCAGGTGGCGGAGTTTTCCGATGTGCTGCAATTTAATCATTACAATACGCCGGAAGATTTCTGGCGGTTGCCCTTCTGGTTCGATTATCTGCGCCCCCTGCTGCCCCGGCCTTTCTGGAATACCGAAACCTCCACCGGCTGGAACGGCGGCACAGACATTGCACAAAGCATCAAGCCGGAGGGCTTCTGTAGGGTTAACACCCTGCTGCCCTATTTGCTGGGTGGGGAGGCCAACCTATACTGGCTGTGGCGCACCCACTGGGCGGGACATGAGCTGACCCACGGCGCGGTAGTTTCTGCCTGCGGCCGTCCCCTGCACATGGTGGGGGAGATCCGGCAGGCGGAGGCTCTGCTGGAACGGGCGGGGGAGTTCCTACGGGAGACCCGGGTGGACACCCCCATTGCCCTGCATTTTTCCGCCAGGGTTTGGAATTTGTTCCAGACGCAGACGGTGGTTTCCGGTCTCCGGTACGGCGACGCTGTTCAGGAGACGGTTTACCGGCCTTTGACCGATCTGGGACTGCGGCCGGACGTCATTGGCCCCAGTGCAGATCTGGAGGGCTACAAGGTACTGCTTTCCCCCTTCCTGCTGACTTTGGAGGATGGGGAACAGCTGGATCTGGCCGCCCGCATTGGGGCCTGGGTGCGGCAGGGGGGTGTTTGGATTGTTGGCCCCATGACCGATATCCGCACCGAATACGGCGCAAACTATAAAACCGCTCCCTTTGGCATGTTGGAGCGGCTCACCGGCGTCACCTGCCTGTATCAGGTGCCGGACAACGAAGGACGGATCACCTGCCGCTGGATGTCGGGGGAACCTTTCTCCGGCAGCCGGTGGTATGACGTATTTGCAGAGGATGCGGATGCGCTGGTACGGATTTCTGCCGGACACAGCGCCCTGGAAAACAAGCCGGTGGTGCTGCGGAAGCAGGTGGGCCGTGGACAGGTGATTCTGCTGGGAACGCTGCCCGAGTCCCGGGAGATGGAACGGATTCTGCGGCTGGCTCTGGAGGCTGCCGGTGTGCCGCTGCCCCAGGTGACCGGCCAGGTGACCGTTATCCCCCGGAAAGGGGCGCAGCAGGCAGGATTGATTCTGGCCGAGACCGGCGGTGCTGCCGCCACCTATACCCTGCCGGCGCCTATGTTGGATCTGGAAACCGGGGAGCAGGTTTCCGGTACTGTACCACTGGATCCCTATCAGGTGCGGATTTTTCAGGAATAAATCAATTTGCCGCGGAAGTTACCCTATTGCTGTCTGGCAAAGCGCCCCCCTTTAGGGGGAGGCTCATAAGGAAGTAAATGAAATTTCGGGTGAAACCGGCGTGACT
>CAYZTR010000074.1:0-3189 GCA_964481575.1 uncultured Eubacteriales bacterium | reverse complement strand
CCACCAGGAAGGACAGGGTTTTTGCAATGCGCTCCGGCGCGCATTGCAGCGCCGCCGCGGCCAGCTCCACCGTGGCGCTGGAGGCGGCCAGCTCCCGGATGCGGTCCGCCATGCCGAATTGCGCAAAATACGCTTTTACTTTTTCAATTGCCATAGTTTTTCTCCTTTTCCACATGAACAGCCTTCGCGCAAAAAGCGCAATGGCCCTGGGGCCATTGCGCTTACGATCGCTCTTTTTTCTGCGGTCCGTCCCGCTAGCGGGCTGCCGCGGCAACCTTAAGCGCGGACGGGCTCCCTGTCCGCGGCGGTTGCCGTTGTTCCTTTTTTCTGCCGCTGGCGGGCGTTGGCCAGCATCAGCTTAATGCGGTTCTCTTGGTTGATGGCCGTGGCCGAGGGGTCGTAGTCGATGGCCACAATGTTGGAATCCGGATGGTGATTCTTGATGGCCCGCACCATGCCCTTGCCCACCACATGATTGGGCAGACAGCCGAAGGGTTGGGCACAGACGATGTTGGGAACGCCTTCGTCAATCAGCTCCAGCATTTCGCCGGTCAGGAGCCAGCCCTCGCCCATCTTGTTGCCATAGCCCAGATAATCCTTGACCTTTTCGGCAATTTCCGGGAAGGGGGTGGGCTTCCGGAAGCGGGTGCCTTCCAGCACGTCAATGAGCTGCCGCTGCTTCTTCTCAATATACCGCTGCAGTATGCCGCAGACCACCTTTTTGGCCAGATGGCCGCCGTAAAGATCCACGTCCACATACCGATTGTTGATTTTGAAGATGATGAAGTCCATCAGTCCGGGAACCACCACTTCGCAGCCCTCCTGCAGGAGGAATTGCTCCAGACCGTTGTTGCCCAGAGCACTGTATTTGATGTAAATTTCTCCCACCACACCCACTTTGATTTTGGGGGTGGAGAGATCCACCGGAATGGCGGCGAAATCTTTGGTGATGTCGGCGATATTCCGGAGGAAGGATTTGTTCCGCATTCCCTGGAACTGCATGAATTGCTCCACCAGCCGGTCACACCAGGTTTGCACCATGGCATCGGTGGAGCCGGGTTCCACCTCATAGGGGCGGCATTGGTTGGCCAGATTTACAATCAGATCTCCATAAACCATGGCGTAAATCAGCCGGATCAGAAAGGGGATGGACAGCTGGAACCCCGGGTTTTTTTCCAGCCCTGACAGGTTCAGGGAAATCACCGGTACATACTCCAGCCCGGCCTTCACCAGCGCCTTTCGCAGCAGGTGGATGTAATTGGAAGCCCGGCAGCCGCCGCCGGTCTGCGTGATGAGCAGGGCCACCTTGTGGGGGTCGTATTTTCCCGACTGGATGGCGTCGATAAACTGGCCGATGACCAGCAGGGCGGGGTAGCAGGTGTCGTTGTGGACATATTTCAGCCCGGTGTCAATGATACCCCGGTGGGTGGTGGTCAGCATTTCCACCTTGAAGCCCTCCAGCTCGATCATCTTCTGCATCATAGAGAACTGAACCGGCAGCATGGTGGGGAACAGGATGGTATACTCCTCCTTCATCTCCTTGGTAAACAGGAGACGGCCGGTATTATCATATTCCAGCTTTGCCATGGGAGGCCTCCTTCTTGGCATCGGCGGCCATGAGACTCCGGATCCGGATTTTCACGGCGCCCAGGTTATAGATCTCGTCAATCTTGATTTGGGTGTACAGCTTACCGCCGGCCTCCAGAATGGCCCGCACCTCATCGCCGGTGATGGCGTCGATGCCGCAGCCGAAGGATACCAGCTGAATCAGCTGCATGTCGGGCTGGGTGGTGACGTACTTGGCGGCGTTGTACAGCCGGGCGTGGTAGGTCCATTGGTTCAGCACCTTGACGTTTTGCCGCTCCACCAGATGGAAGACGGCGTCCTCGGTGACCACACAAAGGCCGAAAGAGGTCAGCAGCTTGTGGATGCCGTGGTTGATCTCCGGATCTACATGATAGGGCCGGCCGGACAGGACAATGATTTTTTTGCCGTTCTTCCGGGCGAAGTCGATGACCTCGGCCCCCTTGTCCCGGACGGCTTGCCGGTAGTTTTCATAGGCGTTGTAGGCGATTTTGGCAGCAGCGGCGGTTTCCTTCTTGGGAATGCCGAACAGCTCCTGGAAATAGTCTCCGGCCCGTTTGATGAAATCCTTGGGCCGGTGCAGACCGAAATAGGGGTGCAGATATTTGACCTTCTGAAGCCGGCTGACGTTGGCGGCCAGCAACTCGGGGTAGTAGGCCACCACTGGGCAGTTGTAATGGTTGTCGCTTTCTCCCTCGTCAAAATTGTAGGGGAGACAGGGGTAGAAGATCACATCCACCCCGGCGTCCACCAGGGCTTCTATATGCCCGTGAAGCAGCTTGGCCGGGTAGCAAACGGTATCCGAAGGGATGGAATACTGCCCCTGAATATAAATCTTCCGGTTGGAGTCAGGGGAGAGCACTACCCGGAATCCCAGGGCAGTGAAAAAGGCGTGCCAGAAGGGGAGATTCTCGTACATATTCAGCCCCATAGGCAGCCCAATGGTTCCCCGGGTGGGCTGTTGCAAAGAGGTGGCCTCCAGGCTCCGGAAGTAGTCGTGCTTCCATTGATACATGTCGGGAATGGAGTGATCCTCCTTTTTCCCCAGTCCCTTTTCGCACCGGTTGCCGGAAATGAACCGGCGGCCGCCGGAAAACTCGTTGACGGTCAGGTTGCACCGGTTGGTGCAGCCCCGGCAGACGGTGGCTTTGGCCTTATGTTCAAACTGTGCCAGCTCCTGTGCCGGCAGGATGGTTGACTGTTCCAACCCCAGCTCCATGGCCGACAGGGCGGCGCCAAAGGCCCCCATCAACCCGGCAATGGCAGGGCGGGTCACATTGCGGCCGATCTCAATCTCAAAGCTGCGGAGCACCGCGTCGTTCAGGAAGGTGCCTCCCTGCACCACCAGGTGCTGCCCCAAATCATCGGCGCTGGCAGCCCGGATGACCTTGTAAATGGCGTTCTTCACCACCGACATGGACAGGCCGGCGGAAATATCCTCCACGCTGGCCCCATCCTTCTGGGCCTGCTTCACCGAGGAATTCATAAACACGGTGCAGCGGGTCCCCAAATCCACCGGGTGTTTTGCCGTCAGTCCCAGGGCGGCAAAGTCGGCAATGCTGTATCCCAATGCTTTGGCAAAGGTTTCCAGGAAGGAACCGCAGC
>CAYZTR010000073.1:0-4372 GCA_964481575.1 uncultured Eubacteriales bacterium | reverse complement strand
TATTCGCTACACCTCCTTTGAAACAAAAGATATTTCTATGGATTTGGCGAAGCAGGTTTGCATGGATAATATTGTGGCCGCATATATGCAATAAATTAGCAGGGCTTAGCGCCCTCTAATTTTTATCCCGGTTATGAATGAATTATTCATTTATCAAAAGAAAGCGAGGAAATCATTATGAAAATCAAAAAAATAGCGGCGTGTCTGGCCGTTGCTATTGGAGTGTTGGCCCTAACAGGCTGTTCCCATGAACGATCTGCGCAACTGGAAAATGAGATCACTTTTTCATTAGACAACATAACAGAGGTGACTATCTCATACGACGAGGAAAAAGTGACGTTCTATGAAAGTGGAAATGATGCACTGGTAATTAAAGAGTATATGACGAAAAATAAGAACAGATATCATGCTAAAGTAGATCAAAGCGATGATAGCATTAAAATCAGCGAGGGCGGAAAACCGATCTTCAAAGATGGGTTTTACCGTTATATTGAAGTTTATCTGCCGGCGTCTTACCATGAAAATCTTACAGTCACTACAACTAATGGGGATATTGATATTTCCGGACTGGAATTGTCCTTAAATGCCCTCCGTATTGATAGCACTGCTGGAACTGTCCAGCTTAATACTGCGGAGGCCCAAAACCTCTATCTTTCCACAACCAGCGGGGTTTTGGATGTGGATAATCTAAACGCAGACACGATTAAGATAGCTACTACCAGCGGCAATTTCTTCTGTGAAAAAATGAATGGAAATGTTACCTATACTACTACCAGCGGAAACACGGATATTAAGGCAGCCATTGGTTCAGGAACCTATAAAGCCGCCAATTCAGGCGAGTTGAATGTAATATATACTGAAGTAACAGGCGACCTCTCATTCTATAACAAAAATGACGGTATTCATGTTACGCTTCCGCCTGATCTGGAATTCGAGTTCGAGGCCACAACAAAAAATGGTTCTGTCTCCACCACCTTTCAGGAAAATATTTCTATTGATGGCAGAACAATAAGCGGCACTGTTGGCGAGTATCCAGCTGTAACTGTCAAGGTAGAAACAAACAACGGAAATATTGAGGTGGAACAATGAAGCGGCGTGTCCTCCCTGCGAGATTGCTGTTGATAATCGTAGTCTTAATCGGTGCTGTATAAAAAACCGGCGTGACTCTTGCCACGCCGGTTTCACCGGAAATTAAATTTACTTCCTTATGAGCCTCCGCCGAAACATGGAGCTGCCTACAAAATATAAGATAAGTTTATTCGGTGGGGCCCTTGGGCATAGCCTGCTTCAGAGAAGCGCGGGTTTTCCGCACTTCGGATAGATTGGCCGTCATGCCTTCATCGGCCCGGCGCATAATATCGTCCACAAAATCCTGGGCAGCCTTACGCATTTCCTTGCCTTTAGCCTGGGCAGCGGCAATAATCTCTGCAGCCTTCTCCTGCGCCAGACGGGTAATCTCCTCCTGGGCCACCATGGCCTTTGCCCGCTCCTCCGCAGAACGGATAATATTGTCAGCCTCCCGCTTGGCCGAGTTCATAACTTCTGCCCGATCAGCAACAATGCCCCGGGCCTCCTTGACCTCCGCAGGGATACGAAGCCGCACATCATCAATGGCGCTGCGCATTTTTTCCGCATCGACGACCACCTTGCCGCCGGGGAACTTCATGCTTTTTTCCATTAATTCTTCCAACTGATCCAATAATTCTTCAATGTTCATAGCAGACACTCCTTTATGATTTATGCATTGGCCGAATTTCTAATATCATCACCGCTGATACAAGCGGTTTTTTACAAAATCGTGGATCTCAGGTGGCACAAATCCGCTGATGTCGCCCCCCAGGGATCCCACCTGCTTGACCATACTGGAACTTAAGTACATATTCTCCGCCGAGGTACAGATAAAGGTGGTTTCCAGCTTGGGATTCAGCTTCCGGTTGGTCAAAGCCATCTGAAACTCGTATTCAAAATCCGACATGGCGCGCAACCCCTTGACCATCACCATGGCTCCCACCTTTTCACAGAAATCTGCCAAAAGGCCATCATCGGCGGTCACCTCAACGTTGGAAAGATGCCCCGTGGTTCGCCGAAGCATTTCCATACGTTCCTCAGCAGTAAAGGTGGGCGACTTCAGTTCATTTTTTCCAACCAGAACAATGACCTTGCCATAAATGGCCGCCGCCCGTTGAATAATATCCAGGTGCCCTACCGTTACCGGGTCGAAGCTGCCAGGACAAACTGCTACCGTATCCTTCATGGCTGCGCCTCCTTTCGATAGGCAGATACCAAAATCTGACCGTACCGATATACCTTGACCACAGAAAACGCACCAACCTGCCGGGGCAAAACCTGATCCGCAGGATGCTCTGCCAGAATCACACCGTAGTCACTCATGACCTTTGCTGTTTCCTCCAGAGCTTTGGGCAAAATTCCCGCCCCATAAGGCGGATCCAAAAAAGCAATATCGAATACATCACGGGTATGGGCCAGAAAAGCAAAGGCATCCGTCCGGACCACCCGCGCCTTGTCAAACAACCCGGAAGTCTGCAGATTTTTCTTGATGATCTCCACAGAATCGTTGGAGGCATCAGTAAACACTGCCAGTACTGCACCACGGCTCAGCGCTTCAATCCCCATTTGCCCGGAACCGGCAAACAGATCCAAAAAGCGGCGGCCTTCTATATCAAACTGAATGGCGCTGAACACACCTTCTTTCACCCGCTCGGTGGTAGGACGTACATCCTCCCCCTCCAGGGTAATTAAACGACGGCCCCGAGCGGAACCGGTAATCACTCTCATATACGCAACCCCCTAATCATATGGTTGCAAATTTACATAATATTATCCCATTCAAGTCGGCAGTTTGTCAATACCTATTTGCAAATTTTTCGCTAATTTTTGTAAATTTTCTTAAAAGATCCGGAAAATTTATTTATCATATCCCAACACAGCAGCCCCAAAGCAGTGCGCTCCACAGGCACCATCCTCCCGGTTCGGACATTCAGACACGCTTTTTTGGGGTCAGCAGGAAATAGTCCAAAAGCAGCACGATCAGCAAGGGCAAGGAGGTACCGCCAACCAAGCCTACTGCAACGAAAAAAGAGGAAACATAGCCCCGCAGAATCAAAGTCAGCGCCGCCACATAGGCTGCGGCCAAACCGGCGATGACGCTCTGCAGCCCCAACCCCAGGAAAATCCCCAGCACTTTTTGCAGCACCTGACCGCTTGCAGCCAAAATGGTCAAAACGATATTGGCAATCACCATGAAACCAATGGCCATAATCGAATAGGTCATGTCCCCCTGCATGGCGCGCAGTACAATGCACCCCAGGAACACACCGAAAACCGTCTGCAGCACCGGCACGCCCCGAATATAAATCATCGTACCAACGGTTTTGCACATATAAATGCACATACCGATCACGCAGGCCTCCGCCATGGCGTTTCTCACTGGCGAAAGCACCATTTCCAAATAAGACGCCGGCAGAATGGTTTGTGAGGCAGAAGCTGAAAAATCTGTAACAATCCCCAGCCAAACATCCATAAAGGGTACTTCCTGCAAAAGATTCCACAGGAAAGCAACCGCCCCTTCCGGCATCAGCAATTTCAAAATCACGCTTAACGCAGGAAGCACCAGAATCGCCAAAAGGATCTGTGCCACCGTAGCTATCAGATTCTTAAATCCGCCGAAAATGGAAAAAATGAATCTCATAGAAAACACTCCAAGGAAAATGAAACAGTTGCAGATGTCCGTGCAAGGCAACGATACACGACATGAATTCTATCGGTCATTATAGCACATCCCGACTCCTTTGTCCAGTGCTCCCCTATTTGGTGGGTCTATAAGATCATCCCAAGCCGCAGGAGATCGCCAAGGTCCACAACAAAACACGGATCTATGAAATAGCAGTGAGCCATAAGGAAACATTGAAGAAAATATGACTTTTGCCAGGTAAACGGAAAATGAAAAACTCTATGAGATTGAGGAATCAGTCACATAGAGTTTTTATTTTTCGGAAATATGCCGATTCGTCTTTCAGCGTTTTGCAGAAACGCACAGCCGTCCCCAAGGGGCGATCTAAGGGGTTTGGGGATATGTCACCAACAAGCATTTTAGACAGGTATACCGGAAACGGTTTCCTGCCTAAAATATGCAATCTTACGGAAGATTGTATTGCTTGCGGATTTTGATTTGGATTCGTCGTAATACTCGTCATACTGAGAATAAGACTGCCCTAAATTATGTTGCAAAAGCCTTATTTACATCTGTGCAGTTGCTATTTTCTGCTTTCCTTTATATAATATTTGCGAAACAACGAAATCTAATAAAAATCTAACATTCTGTTTGCTACAATAGATAAAATGGCAAAGGAGG
>CAYZTR010000072.1:0-4639 GCA_964481575.1 uncultured Eubacteriales bacterium | reverse complement strand
TTGCCTTCCGCCTGAAGGAAATGCAGGAGCCTCAGGGCTTGATCCGCTGCATCAATGCACTGGGTTCCTGGCTGTATGGGGGCGATCCCATGCAGAACCTAACTTGGGATGAAGCCATCGGGGAACTGCGGGAAATGGTGGAAAACGGTGGCTTTAATGGGCTTTTGGAGGAACTGCTGCTGGAAGAAGGCGGCCTTTGCACGGTGAAGGTGCTGCCCTCTGTGACCTATGGTGAAGAACTCCGCATTGCGGAGACAGCACGGCTTCAAAAAGCTTATGATTCTCTGACCTCCCAACAAAGAGAAAAACTGAAAGACCGAAATGACCGCCTGAATGCTTGGCAGCAAACCCCGGACAGCCTGGAACAACTGAGAAGCCTGCCTGTGCTGGATCTGAAGGAAATCAGCGAGGAGCCTGCCTGGATGCAAACCTCCCGGGAGACCATATGCGCCATTCCGGTTCTGCGCCATACCGCCGCGACCAACGGCATTGTGCATCTGTCCATATACTTCTCTTTGACGGACTGTTCCCTGGAGGAGCTGACCCAGCTTTCCCTGCTGGGGAAAATGCTGGGCAATCTTTCCACCGTCCATTATACCGCTGCCGGACTACAAAACGCCATCAAGGGGAGCATCGGTGATCTGCGCTTTGGCGTGGAGGTGTTTGCCCGGGCCGGGCAGCAGGAAACCTGTGATCCGTTCCTGACGGTTCATTGCAGCGTATTGCGGGAAAATCTGCGCCATGCCGAGGATTTGATCTATGAAATTCTGACCGCCACGAATTGGAATCAGCCGGAACAGATTCGCCAGATCCTGATGCAGGCGGAAATCGAAGCCCAGCAAATGGGCATGATGAACGGGCACAGCCTAGCCGCGGGCTGCACGTTGGCCCATTTCAGCGCCAAGGGAGCAGCGGACGAGGCCATCGGCGGGATCAGCCGGATCCGCTGGATCAAGGACTTTTCCTCAGATTTTGACAAAAGCTTTCCGGATTTTTACACTTTGTCGGAGCATGCTTTGACACGTTCCTTTTGTTCAAACCGTATGACCGTCAGCATTACGGAGGATCGCCCCACTGATCTTGAGCGCTTCCTTTCACGTTTCCCGGCGGGCGGCAATGCCCCTGCCACGGCCGCCTATAAAACCAAGCTCCCCATGCGTCTTGGCATTCAAATCCCCGCCCAAGTCAGCTATGCCGCCATGGGCTACCAGCTGGGGCAGAAAAACCAGTGTTATCGAGGGGATCTTCGGCTGCTTGCCAATGTGCTGTCTCTGGAATACCTGTGGAACAATGTCCGGGTGCAGGGCGGTGCCTATGGGGCTGGTATGCAGACGGACAGGAGCGGCAACATTTTCTGCTACTCCTATCGGGATCCTTCTCCCGCCCGTACCCTGCAGGTTTTCCGTTCCATGTCTGAGTTTGTCAAGCAGTACTGCGAAAAGGGTGCGGATCTGACCAAATTTATTATCAGCACCATTGCGGGAACGGAGCCGCTGCAAAGCCCCCGCAATCAGGGCAGGATGGCGGATGCCCGGTATTTCGCGGGCTTGGGCAAAGACGATGCCTTGAAAGAGCGGCGGGAGATCCTTTACGCGACTGGGGACAAGCTGCGCTCCTGGCTGGGAACATTGGATCAAATGGGAACACGCGGTGCCGTGTGCGTTGTGGGACACGCCGATGCGCTGTGTGCCTGTGAATCCGAAAATCTGACAATCTGGGATATTTGAGGTGAGCGATATGGTAGATCAGAAAACTTACAATGCCTTTTGCTCCATTCTGGAGGAGGAGCTGGTGCCTGCCATGGGCTGCACAGAGCCGATTGCCGTTGCCTACGCCGCAGCGCTGGCAAGAAAAACCTTGGGAGCTTTACCTGACAGGGTTTCCGTGAAGGTCAGCGCCAATATTATCAAGAATGTGAAAAGCGTGGTGGTTCCCCACACCGGCGGAATGCGGGGCATCGGCGCTGCCGCCGCTGCCGGAATCGTCGCCGGCAACGCGGACCGGGAGCTGGAGGTGATCGCGGAGGTAACGGAGAACCAAATTACCGCCATAGAAGATTACCTGGCCCGAACCCTCATCAAAATCGCCCCTTCCGAAAGTGGCTACATTTTTGATATTCAGGTGACAGTGGGTGCCGGAAACCATACTGCCTTTGTCCAGATTGCAGGAAAGCACACCAATGTGATCCAAATGGAAAAGGACGGAGCGGTTCTTCTGTCCAAAGAATATGTGGAGGCGGTGCAGACCTCCTCCACCGCCAGGGACATTCTGAGTATCGAGCGGATTGTGGACTTCGCGGATCAGGTGGAAATCGGTGATGTGGCGCCGGTTTTGGACCGGCAGATTGCCTATAACACCGCCATTGCGCAGGAGGGGTTACAAGGCAACTGGGGTGCCAACGTGGGAAGTGTATTGCTGGCAGCCTACGGTGACACGGTCTATAACCGGGCCAAGGCCATGGCAGCCGCCGGATCCGATGCCCGGATGAGCGGCTGTGAAAAGCCGGTTGTAATCAACTCCGGCAGCGGCAACCAGGGCCTCACCACCTCTCTGCCTGTGATCGTGTACGCAAAAGACATGGGTGCCACCCAGGAGCAGCTATACCGGGCCCTGGTGGTGGCGAACCTGACCACCATCCACCTGAAAACCGGCATTGGCAGGCTTTCCGCCTACTGCGGCGCCACCAGCGCAGGCTGCGGCGCCGGGGCGGGCATCACCTATCTGCTGGGGGGCAAGGCAAACGAAATCTCCCATACCGTGGTCAACGCGGTGGCCATCAACTCCGGCATGATCTGCGACGGTGCCAAGCCAAGCTGCGCCGCCAAAATCGCATCCGCCGTGGAAGCAGGCTTACTGGGTATGCAGATGCAAATGCAGGGCCAGGAGTTCCATGGCGGCGACGGCATTGTGGTCAAGGGCGTGGAAAACACCATTGACAATGTGGGCCGTCTGGCACGGCTGGGCATGGCGGAAACGGACAAGGAAATCATCCAAATCATGGTGCAGGGAGGGGCGTCCTGTTGAACCGGAACAATTTAGTCAAGCACCTGCGCCGAGCCGGAACACTGTTACTGGGGAATTTTCTGCTGGGATTTCTAGCCAACGCTTTTGTGATCCCCCACGGGATCATTATGGGCGGCGCGACAGGCGCCGGTATTGTTTTCGGTGGACTTCTGCACATGGATACCGCACTGACTGTCCTGATTATTAACGTTTTCATGCTGGCTCTGGGCGGAATTGTGCTGGGAAAGGAGTTCCTGCTCACAACCGTCACAAGCTCCTTTCTGTATCCGTTTTTCCTCGGACTTTTGGAGCGGATACCCGGTATTGACCGCTTGACGGACAATACCATGCTTGCCGCTGTTTTTGCCGGATGTATGCTGGGAATCGCGTTAGGGATTATTATGCGGATCGGCTCCTCCACCGGCGGTATGGATGTTTTGAATCTGGTACTGCACAAATGGACGCATCTGCCGGTATCGGTATGCGTTTGGTTATGCGATATTCCAATCATTGTTGGACAGGCCATTTACGCAGAGCCGGAACGGCTGCTCTACGGCATCATGCTGGTGGTGATCGAATCCTTTGTACTGGATCGGGTAATGCTTATGGGGCAATTCCAAATCCAGATATTTGCGGTTTCCAATCAAAGCGCGGCAATCCGCGAAAAACTCATCACCCAGCTTCAGGTGGGTACGACGATGATGGATATTGAAACCGGCTATTTGGGCAGCAAGCAGCAGGGGATTCTCTGCGTGATCCCTCCAAGAAAGGCGTATCAGGTATCTGAGGTAATTCAGTCCAGTGATCCCATCGCTTTCATGACCGTAACGCAAATCAAGGAAGTCCGGGGCCAAGGCTTCACCCTGGAGCGCCACGCCCTCGTCAAGGAAGGGCAGACTCCCTAAAATAGAATTCTCAATTGCGCTGATTAAGGACATCACACTTTCGGTAGATACTTGATTTGCCTTTTTAGCGACAGAAAAGTTTTCGCCGATCCGTACTCGTTTTCAGCTCTGAAAACGGCTGCAAAGCCGAATCTCAAATTTACACTACCATATGTTGTGGAACTGTGAACGCACAAGCGGACGGGGCTAGCGGTCCTGCGCACTTACCGGGGTTCCGTCAGGGCCTGATAGCGGCGCATCAGCTCGGCCACGCAGCCGCTCTCCGTGGTGTCCTTGATGGACATCCCGTAGGACTGCATGACGGCGCGGTCGTTGTTCTGGTGGGCGCGGGCCAGGGGAAGTTGTTGTAGACCGCAGGTGTATAGCGATAATCGCTTTTCAAACGCCCGCATGACAACGGCGCTGTTCCTGCTCCGGTGCGTGGAGATTGGGATATCCATTGCGGATCTCGACCTCCTCACTATCGGACTAGTACTGGAAATCTGGACCGAGAAAGGCAATGACGGCGCAGCCTATGAAAAAATCGCCGGTCAGGAAGAGTTTGATCGGTTCTAAAAGATATTTTGGGAAAAATCGCCGTAAATTTCTTCTTACCGCTTGATATTTCGCATTCAGGGTGGTATAATAAAAGAAATTAAGGGAATACTATCCCTAAATATCTTTTGGAGGGCAGCCGCATGAGTGTTGAAATCAAGCGAGATATCTATTTGGAACAGCTGATCCACCGCAGG
>CAYZTR010000071.1:0-4878 GCA_964481575.1 uncultured Eubacteriales bacterium | reverse complement strand
GATCAACTGCCCAAGACCAGAAGCGATGGCCGCACCCTTTATTCCCATTTGTAGAGGAAAAACAAAGAGCCAATCCAAAAAGATGTTGGCTATTGCTCCAGATACCATTCCCAAAAAGGCCAGTCCAGGATCACCGTCATTCCGAACAAAGGCGCTTCCCAATATGGAGAGTGTAAAGAACATAGAGAACATGAAATACCATCGAATATAGGTTGCTGTTTCTTCCATCAGTAAGGCAGTTGCGCCAAAAATATCTGCAATTTTGTATGGAAACAGTACGCCGATCAGCGTCATTGTAATACCGGTTATCAGCACAAGTAATGTACTGGTTAAAAACGCATTATTGGATTCTTCATAGTCACCACGCCCTTTTCTAATTGCCATGACCGTTGCCCCGCCAACGGTGAGCATTGACGCCAGACCAGTCATGATCTCGGTAAATGGGACAGTTATATTGACAGCCGCCAGAGCGGTTTCTCCTACGCCCTGTCCCACAAACATGCCATCCACCACATTGTACGCAAAAGAAACGACCATCGCACTGATAGACGGAAATATATATCGCGCAATCAGCTTGTTATCTTCTTTTTTGCTCAGCATATAAGTACCTCGCTTCACTTATAATTGATCGACCTTCTCTTTTAGTGAAATTAAAAAGCGTTCAGTTAATTCAAGAAACATTTGTACATCATCATCTGCCCATGAATCTAAAATTGAATTTTCAATTTCAATAAGATTAACTGCTGTTTCATTTGCAAAGAGTATACCTTTTTCGGTCAAACACACTTTTTTGGCCTTACCATTAACAGCTTCAAGGTAGATAATGCCATCACTTTCGAGTTTACGGATTGCTGAGTTTACTGTTTGCTTGCTCAATCCCGTGCTCCGACAAATATCGTTTAACAGAAAGCTATCCCCGACACTGCAAATCGTATAAAGGATTTTTGAAACACTATCGGAGATACCCAACTTTAGGGACGAATCGTGGTAGGTCGCCTCGATTTCTCCATGCAGGTGGTTGTAGCGCTTCATCTCTTTTGAGCTATTAATTATCATATGGAAATCCTCCTTTGTATGATATCGTACTATTTTAATATAGTCCGAAATCGTACAAAAGTCAATATAAAGCGAAACACCTAAAATCCAATCCAATGCAATCTGTTTCTAGATTCTCTTTCCGTTTAGTAATCCTCAACAGCTCTTCTCTGCTGGACATGAAAAATCCCTTTAGGTAGATTTAGATATTTTCTTTGTCTACTTTAGATGGATCGTATCAGAATACAAGTTTTTTTATAGTCTGTCATTTTGCAAATCTTTCTCTGTTTAACACATAGAGAATATCGAGAAACTTTTCATGATATTCCATCTCATCAATAACCGGAAATGCATATGAACAACTCTATTGTAACGGAAAGGTGATTTTTTGTATAACGATTTGTCTCCACCCGCATAGCAGGTGGGTTTAGGTTTCGGACATTTTCATTTTTCGGATCAACGAAAAACTCCAATGCCCTCAACAGGCTAAAGCCCATCCTAAAACGGCGGCAGACATTTATGCCCGCCGCCATATAACTTTACGTTCACATTAATTAAATATAGTTACTCCAGATATTCTAAGATCTCATCAGCTGCCAACACCCCGGAGCCCAATGCAAGTCCAACCGATGCCCCCGGATTATCATAATATGGGCACGTATACATACTTCCGATATCTACGCCAGCCACATATAAACCTTCTATTGCATCATTCTCTGAATTCAATGCACGAAGGGATGCATCTACTTTGATGCCGCCATTCGTTCCCCATGCACTTGGAACATATTCAAACACATAAAACGGTGCTGTCTTTACTGGTTTCAAAAAGGTTGCTGATTTGTAAAATTCTTCATCCACACCGTTTTCACAGAATTTATTGTATTCTTCCACTGTCTGCGGCAGCCTTTCCAAGCCGAACTTTTCTGCCAGTTCTTCAATCGTATCTGCTTTATATGCCCAGCCCTCTTTGATTGCCTGCTGTAAATGATCCTCAGCATTTTCCGGTGTCGTCTTGTAATAATCAGCTTCCATGCCTGCTACCCAGTCTTCCGGATTTCCCAGATATGCATAGATACCTTCATTTTTAACAGCCTCATAGTAATCGGAATCCATGATACAATATGTTTTTCCATGACGGATCTGGGCCTCGCCCCCAATTGCCAGCGGAAAACGTGCTACTTTTTCTTCATTGATGAAGCGTTCTCCATTTTTATCTGTATACAGGCCTCCAAACAGCCAATAGCCGTAATGCTCATTTTTGTTATACCATTCTTCCGTAAATGGCCATCCCGTTGTTGTCTTTGCAACAGCGCCGCATTCATTTCCAAGCACGGCAAACGTGCGGTCATCCACACCACCGGCCTTGTGAACAAGTTCTATTCCGCTTCCGTCACTGATCGTATTGCCTAATGGAAATACTTCTGTATTCAGATATTTTTTCTGCATTTCTTTATTACCGATGAAACCTCCGGTTGTTATGAGCGATGCTTTTGCCCGGACTTCTATGATATCATCACCAGATAATGCTTTTAACCCGACTACTTTTCCGTCTTCCATCACCGGCTCCAAAGCCTTTGCTGAGTAAATGAACTGGCCGCCATTTGCTTCAATTTCCTTTACAATTGGCTCTATACGTTCAGCTCCCTCATCAACAAGATAATGGCGCGCACGGAAACCATTATCATAAACATCTTCCCATAGATACATTGCAATTCCAAGATCCTGCAGATCATCAACCGCTTTTCCCGTCCGAGCTAAAACTTTGTGGAGCAATTTTGCATTGACTGCCGTGTTCGAAAAATCGTACATATGATTAAACAGTTGATCGAGAGAAACCCACTCATTTTCTTCTTCCTGCAGTTTTGTCTCGCAGGCAGCCGGTCCTCCGCACATGGAAAAGTTGGAACCGTTTGCGGTGGCAGCCGCTTCTAAGACGATGACCTGTTTTCCCGCACGCGTCAGGTTCAATGCAGCCATCAATCCTGCTGCCCCCGCGCCGGCAATGACCACCTCTGTCTCATGTGTTACCACAGCTTCCCCCAGCTCAGAGATTACTTCTGATTCAAAATTACTTTCTTGTTCTGTAGATGAAGATAGCTGCACACTTTCGCCTTTCGCCTGTGCGATACAAGCTGCCGCTGCCTGTGCTGCCGCCGTAGATGTCACAGTGGCTCCGCTCACAGTATCAAAATCTGCACTCTGTGCTGCCAGGATCAATTCTGCAAGTTTATCACCCTGTGCTCCACCGATATCCGGCGTTTCCTCCGATACATCAACTGCCACATCTGTAATATTCTCAGCATCAAAACTCATTGTTACCGTCACTGTTCCCATACCGGTTGCAGTCGCACTATATGTTCCCGGTGTATAGATTCCTGTTTTCTCAGCAGCTTTTACAAATGTTCCGCTAAACGCACCGGCAACTGCCACACTTAAAGCTCCTGCCGCTGTCCCTCTTAAAAAGTCGCGACGAGAAATATTTTTTGATTTACCCATAACCCTTTTCCTCTTTCTGATCCATAATAACTGGTACTTTTTTCAATTTATTTTTTAGTCCTGTTTTGGCGGAAACTCTTCACACGCCGGCTGATGTGTCACTATATTACGCATCATACCGCTATCAGCAATAATACACTCGCCAGTCACACCATCGGCCATCTTTGTACAGAAGCCATATATTACGATAGCTACACTGTCTGCCGTAGGTACTTCCGGAAGCGTAACAGCACGCATTTCCAGACCCAGTTCCTGCTGTTTCTCAGGTGAGAGACTGCGCAGCGGGCCATTTGTCAGGCAGCCGGGTGTCAGCATACCACCGGGCGCTACCGTATTCACCATAATTCCATAACGCTTCAGTTCTTTACCCAGCTCCTGAGTCATAGAAACGACTCCGCCCTTGGCGGCTGTATAATGACAATACCCACCAAAAAGTGGCTGACTTAAATAAGCGCAGTTGGAAGATACAAGTACCATTTTACCTTCCACCTGATGCTCAATCATATACTTGCTGACATGCTTTGCACAGCGAAATGCCCCTGTCAGATTGATGTCGATAACTCTCTGAAATTCCTCTTCCGGCATATCATAAACATGCGCAAAACTCCACACACCACCTGCCGTAACAAGAATATCCACGCTTCCGTACGTCTCTGCCGTATAAGCCACCAGATACTCTACATCTGCCTCAGAACGCACATCTGCCCTGCAAAAAGAAACCTCGTACCCTTTTCCCTTTAACAATCCAACAGCCGTCTTGCCTTTTTCCTCAGTGGAACCTGCAATTACAACCTTTGCACCGCCTTGACACAATCTCTGTGCCACACAGAAACCCAGACCGGAAGTGCCGCCTGTAACGATGGCCACCTTGCCCTTTACATAAAGCATATCTTCAAGAGATAACGTATTTTCGATATATCCATTTAACATAGCCATTGCTGCAGCTTTCGGATCAAATGCCATTTTATATTCCTCCTTCACTATTTCATTATTATAATCTGTTAAACCTGTTTCGTTTAGATAAACGGCTTTTCCACAATCATGGCGTCAAAGCCATGGATACTTACATGGTCGCCTGCCTTCAAAACTCCCTTATCTGCCAGGATGTAACCAATATTGATGTCCCTTACAAAACTGTATGTAAATTTAGAAACACGCCCCACCTCTTCTCCATTTAAAAGGACAGGATCACCGGGGCCTCCAAAACCTTTGTGCTGGATATGGACATCTGCTTTCTCCACAGTAAAGCCCAACATTTCACGGGCGGCTCCTTCCTCCCTGATTTTCGCCAAAGCTTCCTTACCAATAAACTCTTTATCCCAGCCGATACCACGATCCAGCCCAACC
>CAYZTR010000070.1:0-5209 GCA_964481575.1 uncultured Eubacteriales bacterium | reverse complement strand
CTGTGCTGCAGCAATTAAAGCAGGTGCAGGATACTTTGGATATGCTTGATTATAAGTGCTGGTATTATGAAACGGCAAAAGCGGCCGGAACCTGCGCTGTTCCCAAAACCATGCCGGAAAACGAAATACCGGAAAAATATCGCGCAGTTAGAAAAAGGGCAAAGGGATTGGATATCGAATAGGGTATAGAAAACGTTATAAAAGTGTTGCGTTGCTACCCGTAAGCAATGCATCTTTATGTAAAAGATGCTTATCCGGCAGGAAATTCGTTTCTGAAATTCCTGCCAGGTTGCTTGTTGGTGGCACTCCCCAAACCCCTGAGATCGCCACCTGCGGTGACGGCTGTGCGTTCTGCGAAACGCTAAAAGTATGAATCTGTATATCTCCGAAAATGAAAAAACTCTATGTGAATGATTTTTCAAACACATAAAGTTTTTTGTTTTCCGTTCACCTGGAAAAAGTCATATTTTCTTCAATGTTTCCTTATGGTTCTCTGCCTTTTTTTCGGGGGGGCTTTTTGATACCGGGGTAGTGTAGAATTTTCTGCGCCGGTGGGCAGCTTTTTCCATTGACTTTTTTGCGGCTGCGTTTTAATATAGTAAAGAAGTGTTATTTCAGGAGGCAATCGGAATCATGGTACAGATTTCCCCTTCCATTTTAAGTGCAGATTTTCTCATCCTGGCCGATACCCTTGGAGAACTGGAGGCAGCCGGAACGGATATGATTCATTGTGATGTCATGGACGGCATCTTCGTACCCAATATTTCTTTTGGGGCGCCGGTGATTCAAGCGGTTCGGAAGCACACCTCTCTCCCCATGGATGTGCATCTGATGATTGATCGGCCCCATCGCTATGTGGAGCAGTTCGCCAAGGTGGCAGATATTCTCGGTTTCCATTACGAGGCAGGGTCGGACAATGCCGCGCTGCTGCGGCAGATTCGGAGTCTGGGCGTCAAGTCCTGCATCACCATCAAGCCCTGTACCTCGCCGGAGGCCATCTTCCCGCTGCTGTCCCTGTGCGATATGGTGCTGGTCATGTCGGTGGAGCCCGGTTTCGGCGGACAGAAGTTTATGCCCCAGGCGTTGGACAAGCTCCGTGCCCTTCGGGCTGAGATTGACCGCCAGGGGCTGGATCTGCTTCTGGAGGTGGACGGCGGCATCAACATGGAGACCGCCCGTCAGTGTATTGCCGCCGGCGCCAACGTATTGGTGGCCGGAAACTTCGTTTTCTCTGCTGAGGACAAAGGCCGTATTGTGCAGGAATTAAAGGCACTGGGGTAATCCGTTGCCGCCCATGAGCGGTGGAGCTACTCCTCCGGTGTTTGTTCCGGCTTTTGTGTCGGTTCCTGTATCGGTTTTTGTTTCGGTTCCCGGTTTGGTTTTGGCGTTGCGCTTTGCTTCGGCTTTTGCGTGGCTTTTTGCGCCGGCTCCTGCGGTAATTCCTGCGCTGGTTCCTGTTTCGGCGCCAGCCGGCTGCCGATTTCCTGTACGGCGTTGGTACACAGGCGTCTTCCATGCTCCTCGGCATAGGCGGAGAAGTGTGTTCTGCCGGTGACCGGCTGCCCATATTCCGCCAGGATGGTTCGCAGCTCCGGCCGCGGCAGAGGCAGCTGCAAATAATACTGCCCGTGGAGCAACCACAGCGTTCCGGCCGATTCTCCGGCCCGGTGCAGCCGTTCCAGAGCGCTCAGCAGGTGTTCTGCATCGGAGAACCGCCACAGGCTGGCGGTGGGGCTCACCGGCCGCAGCCGCCGTTTCTTGGGCAGGGCGGTGAACCGAAAGACGCAGCCCAGTTCCGGCCCCGGAAAGGCTTCAATCAGCAGCCGGCCCGGGGTATAGGTAAAGCCGGTCTCGGCAGAGGCTGCGGCCAGCAGCGCGCCGATGGCGGCTTTGGAGGCGGGCTGCGAAAAATGCAGGGTGCTGAAGCTGAGCCCCCGTTCCACCAGGTCTTCATATTCCATGGCAATCACCAACTGCCGGGGATTTTCCAGATAGATTTGCAATTCCCGTTTCCCCCTTTCAAAGGAAGCCGCTGTGCTTTTGACAGGCTTGGAGCCTGCCGTAGCCCAAGGGAGTATCCCGGCGGCTTGTGCCATTGGGGTTTCCCCCACGGCTTCTTTTACCATCATATTAAACGGACGGGCTTTGTGCAATAGGAGATTGTAGGATGTTGTTATTTTCCAAGAAGGGTTTAAAGTTTCATAAGTTTGTGCCGTCGGAGCTGTCCATTACCACTGTGACGGCCGAGACGCCGCTGATGGTCCCCCTGACTGTGTGCGCCGGGGAGGTACAGACCCTGGCGGTTTCGGCCTGGCAGCATCTTGCCCAGTATCAGCCTCTGACCCAGGCAGAAGAGGGCGGGTGCCCGATTGTGGCGCCGGTCAGCGGATATGTCACCGGGTTTTGTGAAAAGGAGATTCCCGGCTTGGGACAGGTGCCTTGTGTGATGCTCCAGCCGGATGTGAAGCAGCTGCCGCAGCCCCCCTATGCTAGCGCCTCCATGCCCGACGGTCCAGCGTTGCTGACGGCTGCCAGAAAGGCTGGCGTCATAGACGGGGATTCCGGCCAGCGGTTATTTGCCCGGCTGCGGCGGTTATCCGGCTCCGGCTGCCGGGTGTTTCTTCTGGCACTGGATGACGGGCCGGATCGGGCCACCGGTGTCAGTCTGCTGTGGCTCAAGCATAAAGAGATTCTGTCGGTGGCCCAGTGGCTGAGCCGGGCGGCCGGTAAGGATGTCTGCATTTTGACCGACAATAGAATTATAGCGGCGAAGCTGCGGGATTATGATGCCGACGTACAGATTCGGGTCTTTTCCCATTACCCGGCGGTTCGCCAGGCGGAGGCCTATATCCGGCAGGAGCAGGGGATTGCCTTTTCGGTGGAGACGGCCTACGCCTTATACCAGGCGGTGGCCCACGAAAGGCCCCATGTGACCACCTTTGTTACCGTTTCCCGCTATCCCGGCCGGCCGGCCGAGGTGCGGGAGGTTCCCTTCGGTATGCCGTTGACCGCGCTGCTCCGGGATTTTGCCCCGGATCCGGAGGAGGTGGCCGTTCTCAATGGCGTTATGCAGGGGGTACAGGCGCCCCTGGCCACCCCGGTGACGCCGGGAATCACTTCGGTGACGCTGGTGTCCCCAGATGCCAAAGGAGAGCGGCAGCCCTGCATTGGCTGCGGCCTTTGCGCCAGGGCCTGCCCTGTGGGGATTCCGCCGGTTTTCCTTTATGAAGCCATGGCCCGGGGAGACGGTCAGGCCGCTTTGGACTTTGGGGCCGATCGGTGCATTGGTTGCGGCTGCTGCACCTATCTTTGCCCTTCCCGTCTGCCCCTGAAGGCGGCGGCACTGGCGGCCAAGTCCCGAAAGGAGATGGAATGATGCAATCCCTGCAACCCCCTTTTGTCCGGCGGGAAACCGACGCCCGCATGTCCGGGCTGGATTGGCTCATTGCCCTGCTTCCGCCCTTGGCCTTTTCTGTATTTCATTACGGCCTGCGGCCCCTGTTCCTTTTGTTTTGCGGAATACTGGCCGCCGTACTGACCCAGCTGCTGTTTGTCCGGCTGTTTCACGGGGCCAATCAATGGATCCGCCCGGCTGTTATGGGCGGCGGGCTGGCCATGATCTGTCCCTTGTCTGCCCCCTGGTGGCTGCCTATGGTCGGCGCAGCTGTAGCCGTAATCGGCGTGAACCTGCTGCGGCTGGCCGGATATCATAATCTATTCCACCCGGCGGTGCTGGGCTGGCTGTTTTTGCTGCTGGTATTTCCAGGGCGGGCGGCGGTGTTTCCTTCGCTGCAGGCCTGCCAGACCCTGGAGCCTTTTTCCACCACCCTGTACTTTGATACGGCCGACAGTCTGCTACAGCAGCTGTCCGGCGGGGTGCTGCCCAACAACTCCCTGGAGGATCTGCTGCTGGGCTATGTTCCCGGCGGTCTGGGCGGTGTGGCTGTTCTGGGACTGGGAATCTCCCTGGTGTACCTGATTCTGCGCCGGGCGGTGGCCTTCGAGGTGACGCTGTCCCTGCTTATTAGCGAGCTGGGCTTTTCTCTTTTGCTTTGGAATTTGAATATTCCGGCGTATCATATGATTTTATTACAGCTGTCCGGCGGTTCTCTGCTGTTTGCCGCCATGTTCTTTGCTGCCGACTACACCGCCCCCAAGACTCCCTTGCTTCGGGTGGTTTACGGTTTGCTGGCCGGTTTTTGCATCGCCCTGCTGCGCCGCTGGGGTTTGGGAGAATTTGCCGTCCCCTTTGTCCTGCTGGTTTGCGCCCTATTCTCCAATCTAATGGAGCGGGTGGTATCCAAATGGCTGCTGCGTCCCAGCCCTGCAAAACGCTGAGGTTTTTCACTTCTGGAAGGAGTTTTTTCAATGGATGTTAATGTCAGTATTCAAAAATTGGTGACCTACGGTCTGGAGCGGGGGCTCCTGGAGCCGGAGGATGCCGTCTACACCACCAACCGGCTGCTGGAAATTCTGGGGCTGGACAGCTTTACACCGCCCTTGGAGACCTTCCAGGCTGTGGATCTGGAGGAGACGCTGGGAGAATTGCTGGAATACGCGGTGGAGGCGGGCCTTTGCCAGGACAGTGTGGTCTACCGGGATTTGTTTGACACCAAGCTTATGGCGGCGCTGCTGCCCCGGCCCAGTCAGGTGATCCGCACCTTCTGGGATAAGTATGCCGTGAGCCCTCAGGCTGCCACCGACTGGTACTATCAATTCAGCTGCGATTCGGATTACATCCGGCGGTACCGGGTGAAAAAGGATCAGAAATGGGTCACCGCCACCGAATACGGCGATCTGGACATTACCATTAACCTGTCCAAGCCGGAGAAAGATCCCAAGGCCATTGCCGCCGCCAAGCTGGCCCCCCAGGCCGGGTATCCCAAATGTTTGCTGTGTAAGGAGAATGAAGGCTATGCCGGCCGGGTGAACGCCCCGGCTCGGGGGAATCACCGGGTGATTCCGGTAACCGTCAACGACACTCCCTGGATGCTGCAGTACTCCCCCTATGTTTACTATAACGAGCATTGCATCGTTTTCAATCAGGAACACACCCCCATGGCCATCAACCGGGCCACCTTCCGGAAGCTGCTGTCCTTTGTGGCCCAGTTCCCCCATTATTTTGTGGGCTCCAACGCCGATCTGCCCATTGTGGGCGGCTCCATCCTCAGCCACGAGCATTTCCAGGGTGGCCGGTATACCTTCGCCA
>CAYZTR010000069.1:0-5594 GCA_964481575.1 uncultured Eubacteriales bacterium | reverse complement strand
ACTTACCTTCACCACCGCCGTGGGGGTGGTCATTGGGGTTCATAACAGAACCGCGAACAGTGGGTCTCCAACCCATGTGACGCTTCCGGCCGGCTTTCCCGTAGGAAACATTGTCATGGTCGGGGTTGCTGACCTGGCCGATGGTGGCCATGCAGGAGATGGGGACATTCCGCAGCTCGCCGGAGGGCAGCCGCAGAAGCGCCATGCCGTTCTCCTTGGCCATGAGCTGCGCCTGGTTACCGGCAGAGCGGGCAAACTGGGCGCCGCGGCCGGGATACAGCTCCACATTGTGGAGGAAGGTACCGGTGGGGATGTTCTCCAGCGGCAGGGCGTTGCCCAGCTTGATGTCCACATCGGGACCGCTGATGACAGTATCGCCTACCTTCAGGCCTTCCGGTGCGATGATGTAACGCTTCTCGCCGTCCTCATACCGGAGCAGGGCGATGTAGGCGGTACGGTTGGGATCGTATTCCAGCGTCGCAACGGTGGCGGGAACGCCAAACTTATTGCGCTTGAAATCAATGATTCTGTACTTGACACGGTTACCGCCGCCGCGATGACGGACGGTGATGCGGCCGTAGCTGTTGCGGCCGGCAAATTTCTTCTTAGACTCCAACAAGCTCTTCTCGGGGGCAACCTTGGACAGACCGGAGTAATCCAGCACGCTCATGTTCCGGCGGGAAGGGGTTGTGGGCTTGTAATGCTTAATGGCCATTGTTTCGATTCACACTCCTATAATTGGCTTAGCGGGGCATTGCTTGCCCCATACATTGCCGGGATTCCTCCCTGAAATTACATCAAACCTTCAAAGAATTCGATGGTCTTGCACTCCTCGGTCAGGGTGACGATGGCCTTTTTCCAGGCGGAAGTCTTCCCTTCGTACCGACCCATGCGGCGGTTCTGACCGCGCATGTGGATGGTGTTGACCTTCTTGACCGAGACGCCAAACAGCTGCTCGGCAGCCTGCTTGATTTCCACCTTGTTGGCGTCGGGCGCAACCTTAAAGGTGTACTTCTTGGAAGCGGCGGCGGCCATGGACTTTTCGGTAATGACCGGAGCGAGAATTACGTCCTGTGCGAATTTCATTTCGCGTACACCTCCTCGATTTTGGCAACGGCATCCTTTACGATGACCAGCTTGTCAGCGTGGAGGACGTCGTAGGTGTTGATGGTGTTCACCTGAGCGGTCTTGACACCGGGGATGTTGGCAGCGCTCTTCACAGCCACCTTGTCATTCTCGGCCAGAACCACCAGGGCCTTGCCGGTGGCGTCGATGGCCTTCAGGCAACCTGCCACGGTCTTGGTGCTGTAATCCTCTACCTTCAGGGCGTCCAGAACGATGACGTTCCCGGACAGCGCCTTGTCAGACAGGGCGGATTTCAGTGCCAGACGGCGAACCTTCTTGTTCAGGGAATAGGAATAATCGCGGGGCTTGGGGCCC
Source organism: uncultured Eubacteriales bacterium (assembly GCA_964481575.1). GTDB lineage: Bacteria > Bacillota > Clostridia > Oscillospirales > Acutalibacteraceae > UQRS01. The sequence continues at coordinate 4,154 of CAYZTR010000069.1, read as the reverse complement.
AGAGCGATGCCGCCGTGTCTCCACTGGGGAGCGCGGATGGAACCCTGCCGTGCATGGCCGGTTCCCTTCTGCCGCCAGGGCTTCTTGCCGCCGCCTGCAACTTCGGAGCGGGTCAGGGTAGACTGGGTACCCTGGCGCTGATTTGCCAGATAATTCACAACTGCCATGTGCATGACAGCGGTGTTGGGTTCAATTCCGAATACGGCGTCAGACAAGGTGATTTCGCCCACGTTCTTACCAGCCATATCCACTACTGTTACGTTCGGCATATCTTACACACTCCTTTCTCAGGCTTTTACGCTGTCGATGATGCGAACAATGCCGCCCTTGGGGCCGGGCACAGCGCCTTTTACAGCGATGATGTTGTTTTCGGCATCAACCTTGACCACGTCCAGGTTGAGCACAGTGGAACGCTCTGCGCCCAGATGACCGGCCATTTTCCGGCCCTTGAACACCCGGGAAGGGGTGGAGCAGGCGCCCAGGGAGCCGCCGTGCCGGGCCACAGGGCCGGTACCGTGACTCATTTTCAGACGGCGGAAGTTCCAGCGCTTGATCACGCCGGCGTAACCTTTCCCTTTGCTGGTGCCGGTCACATCCACCTTTTCGCCCTCGGCGAAAACGTCAGCCTTCAGGATATCGCCCACATTCAGCGCGGAGGTATCCTCCAGGCGAAGCTCCCGCAGGACCTTCTTGGGGGCCACATCCCCCTTGGCAAAGTGGCCCTTCATGGGCTTGTTCACCTTGCTGGCCTTCAGATCGCCATAGCCGATCTGCACTGCATCATAGCCGTCGTTCTCTACCGTCTTTTTCTGGGTTACGACACAGGGGCCGACTTCCAGAACAGTTACGGGAACGACATTGCCGTTCTGGTCAAAAAGCTGGGTCATGCCGAGCTTCTTGCCAACTAAACCTTTTTTCATTTGTTTTTCCTCCTTTGGTTATTGGTTGACTTGCGCCAACTTGACCTGAGCGCGGGTGCTTAAAATGTAAGATCAGAGCTTAATCTCAATTTCCACACCGGCGGGGAGCTCAAGACTGGTCAGAGCTTCCACGGTTTTGTTGGAAGGTCTGAGGATGTCGATCAGACGCTTGTGGGTCCGGCTTTCGAACTGCTCGCGGCTGTCCTTGTACTTGTGAACAGCGCGGAGGATGGTCACGATCTCCTTCTCGGTGGGCAGGGGGACAGGACCGGAAACGCGGGCGCCGGTGCGCTTTGCAGTTTCAACGATCTTCTCGGCCGCCTGGTCAACCAGAGCGTGGTCAAACCCTTTCAGTCTGATACGAATCTTTTCTTTCACTGCCATGTGAGGTTCGCCTCCTTAATAATAGTTGGCGGGCATTGCTTGAAAACTTTACACGGTTCCGGGTGTTCCGTCCGGAACCCCTATAAAACCGGACCTGCCATGGAAAAGCAAATCCGGACTGCCGTTAACGGCATTTGCGCTGGACAAGCCAAACGCAACTGTGCGCAAGTTTTACTTCTTTCGCCCGGTTTTCAAATCGGACATACTCCGTGGAAATTTCCCGACGCGCCGCAGCTACAGCGGTCGGCCACCTCCCACATCAACGCATATCTGCACACTCGTGCCTTGTTATCATACCATAGCCCACCTGGGATTGCAAGGATTTTTTTCGTTTTTCGTAGAAATTTTGAAACTTCTGCCATTTGTACAAATATTGTAAGTATTTTCCGAGAGCAGATGAGCAACTTGCACAATTTCAGATGGATTTTTGCCGCTGATCCGGGGGCAATGCAGACCAAAAACCGCTCAAACCTCTCCCCTGTTCCCTACCGCACACCCTACCTTTTGGTGAAAAGGACGAATTTTTCAGAAAACCTGACAAAAACCCTTAGAACACAGAAACCCGCCCGACGAAGCGCCTTGCCATTGCCATTGCAGAAATCCGCCCGACGAAGCGCCTTTCGATTGGAGATAACATAGTCTGGCAGGTCACCAACCTGGAGGAATTCCAACGGTTCCTTACGCCCTATGTCCGGCAGGCCATGCCACCCGACCAGCAGACCACACCACCTGACCGGCAGGCTGCACCACCTGACTGACCGTCACACCACCCACCAACGCAATGGCAGGAATGGGGACAGCAAACCCTACTGCAACCCACTGCCAACACAAACCGCCCGACTCCTAAAAAGAGACGGGCGGTATTTTTTAAGTGATCAGCGGCAGAACCGCTGCTTCTATTTCTTCTTTCAAAGCGATCAGCGGCAGGACTGCTACTGCTAGTTTTTCTTTCAAAGCAATCAGCGGCGAGGCGGCTGCTTCTTTTTCTTCTTGCCGTACTTCTTCACATAAGCCTTGTGGGCGTTGACATTGACCACGATCAGGCACAGCAGGGAAAGAATCCCAGTAGTAATGGGCAGCCAAATGATCTTGACCAGCCGGTCATACAGGCCCCGGGAGGTGGAAACCGTTGTGCCGATGGGCAGGATGGAAGAGGTCTCGGTCTCCTGGCTGGTGGATTCCACCTGGGAGAATTCCTCCCCCCATTCCATATCAGACAGGGTATCGTCATCGTGATAATCCCAGCTGGTGATGGCCACATAAGAGGATTTGGTGGAGGAAGTGCTGGATTTGGAAGATTCCGACGTCTCCGATTCCGCCTTGCTGGAGCTTTCCTGCGACGAAGAAACGCTGCCGGAGGAAGAGCTGCTGGAGGAAGCCTCCGACTCCGAGCCGGTTTTGCTGCTTTCCTCTTCCGAAGAAGATTCCTCCTGGGAGGTATCCCGCTCAGAGGAAGGATCCTCCTCCGAAGCGCTGGGCTCCACAGTGGAGGTATCAGCGGAAGGATCCGGGGCAGGATCGTCGGTGGCCAGGGCAGGCAGCGCCATAGCCGTCAGCAACAGGGACAGAATCAGCACCAGGATGGAAAGCTGAATCAACAATTTATCTTTCGCACTATACATTATAATATACCCTCCGTTTCGGGTCAAAGATCAATAGGCCTTGCCCCAGTATACCAGTTTGACGGCCGGTTTGCCGCAGCAAACACAGGTATCAGACAGATGCTCCTGGACAAAGGGGATGCAGCGGGAACCAACACCGGTGACCTCCTTGACCTTGTCCTCGCAGGCCTCGTCACCACACCACATGGCCTTGACGAAGCCGTCTCCGGCCTCCAGTGCCTTGGTGATCTCCTCCATGGTGGTGCAGGTATAAGTCCGGTTTTCCCGGTTCTCCAGCGCTTTTTGATACAGGCCCTGGCGCAGTTCCTCCAGCATCCGGGGAACGGCCTCCTCCAGTTCGTCCAGAGAGACAAAGGCTTTTTCCCCGTTGTCCCGGCGCACCAGGACGCACTGGTTCTTTTCCAGATCCTTGGGGCCGATCTCCAGCCGCAGGGGAACGCCCTTCATTTCATACTCAGCAAACTTCCAGCCGGGGGAATTGTCCGAATCGTCCAGCTTGACCCGGGCCACAGCAGACAGCCGCTCCTGCAGGGCGGCGGCGGTCTCCAGCACGCCGGGCTTATGGGAAGCGATGGGGATAATGACCACCTGAATGGGGGCCACAGCAGGAGGCAGAATCAGGCCGTTGTCATCCCCGTGGGTCATGATGACGGCGCCGATCAGCCGGGTGGTAACACCCCAGGAGGTTTCATAAGGATACTCCAGCTTATTTTCCTTGTTGGCAAACTGGATGTCAAAAGCCTTGGCAAAGCCGTTGCCGAAATAATGACTGGTGCCGGCCTGAAGGGCCTTGCCGTCATGCATCAGGGCCTCGATGGCATAGGTGGCCTCGGCGCCGGCAAACTTGTCGCTGTCAGTCTTGCGCCCCCGGATCACCGGCATGGCCAGCTCCTGCTCGCAGAAATCGGCGTAGCAGTTCAGCTGCTGCTCGGTCTCGGCAATGGCCTCCTCGGGAGTGGCATGGAGGGTATGACCCTCCTGCCAGAGGAATTCCCGGGAACGCAGGAAGGGCCGGGTGGTCTTTTCCCAGCGCACCACGCTGACCCACTGGTTATACAGCTTGGGCAGATCCCGGTGAGAATGAACAATGCTGGCGAAATGGTCGCAGAACAGGGTTTCGGAAGTGGGGCGGACGCAAAGCCGCTCCTCCAGCTTCTCGTTGCCGCCGTGGGTGACCCAAGCCACCTCGGGGGCGAAGCCCTCCACGTGATCATTCTCCTTTTGGAGC
>CAYZTR010000068.1:0-5847 GCA_964481575.1 uncultured Eubacteriales bacterium | reverse complement strand
TTTCGGCGACCTTATGACCCTGCTGACGGTGATGAAAGGGCTGCCCCTGGCTTACAACAAGGATATGCAGGAGGACAAGGAAGCCGTCTTTGACGCAGCAAACACGGTAAAAATGTGTCTCACCGCCTTTACCCCCATGCTGGACACCATGAAGGTCAACACCGATAAAATGCGGGCAGCGGCCGCCGGAGGATTCATTAATGCCACCGACTGCGCCGACTATCTGGTCTCCAAGGGGCTCCCCTTCCGGGATGCTTACAAAGCCACCGGCATGCTGGTGGCCCTGTGTATTGAAAAACACACCACGCTGGAGGAACTGCCGTTGGCAGAGTACCAGGCCATTTGTGATCTGTTTGACCAGGGTGTTTATGACGCCATTTCCCTGGAACGCTGCGTCAACGGACGCACAGTCTATGGCGGGCCAGCCCCGGCACAGGTATTGGCTCAGGTTGCCCGTGTACGGAAATACCTGGAAGCCCAGAATTGAGAAAGGAGCTTTCCCATGGCGGAAACGAAAGAGATTAAATGCGGCGTTATCGGTGCCACCGGATACGCCGGTGTGGAGCTGGTAAAGCTGATTCTGACCCATCCTAATGCAACTCTGGCAGCCATTGGATCCAAATCCTTTGTAGGGCAGCCCCTGTCTGAAGTTTATCCCAGTCTGTATGGCATTTGTGACATGGTCTGCGAAGAAAACGAGGATGTTATCGAGAAAAGCGACATTATATTTGCCGCATTGCCCCATGGACTATCTCAGGAAATCGCTAAAAAATGCCATGACAGCGGCAAAACCTTTGTGGACATCGGAGCTGACTTCCGACTGGAACAGGAAGAAGATTATAAAACCTGGTACGGGTTGGATTACAGCTATCCGGAATTACACAAAGAAGCGGTATACGGACTGCCGGAGCTGTTCCGGGATCGGTACGGGGACAGCCGCATCATCGGTAACCCGGGGTGCTACCCCACTTCCATCGGCATTGGACTTTACCCTGCTTTAGAGCAGGGTTTGGTAGAAACCTCCGGCATTATTATTGACTCCAAGTCGGGTACCACCGGCGCAGGCCGGGGGCTGGCACAAAACACCCATTTCCCCGATTGCAACGAAGGCTTTGCCCCCTATAAAATCGCCGCACACCGGCATACACCCGAAATTGAGCAGACCCTGACCCGGGCTGCCGGAGAACCGGTAAAGGTGACCTTTGTCCCCCATCTGCTTCCCATCAACCGAGGCATCGTTTCCACCATGTACTTACGGCTGCAGGCCGGAGTCACTTTGGAGCAAGTGCGACAGACTTACGACAATTTCTACGGAACGGAACCTTTTGTCCGACTGCTGCCGGAAGGCAAGATCGCAAACCTGAAACATGTAAAACACAGCAACCTGTGTGAAGTTTCCCTGCACACAGATCTCCGTACCGGGACCCTGATTGTGGTTTCCGCCATTGACAATATGGTGAAAGGCGCTGCCGGGCAGGCCATTCAGAACATGAACATTTTATTCGGGCTGCCGGAAACTACCGGATTAAACCTGATTCCCCCTGCCATGTAAAGGAGAATAAATTATGCAAATTCACTGGATTGACGGAGGCATTTGCGCTCCTGCCGGATTTCAGGCCGCCGGTGTCCATTGTGGCATCCGCAAGAACCGCGCCAAGCGGGATCTGGCTTTGATTGCAGCCGACCGGATGTGCACCGCCGCTGCGATTTATACCACCAACCTGGTCAAGGGTGCCCCCCTGGTCGTTACCAAACAACACCTGGCCAACGGCAAAGCACAGGCCATCATTGTCAACTCCGGCAATGCCAACACCTGCAATGCTGACGGCTTGGAAAAAGCTGAAGCCATGTGCCAAATTGCCGCTGAAGTGCTGGGACTGCATCCGGAGGATGTTCTGGTGGGTTCCACCGGCGTCATCGGCCAGGTACTCCCGCTGGAACCCATTGCCGATGCCAAGGACGCCATGAAAGCTGCTCTGGGGCCGGACAATTCCGCTCAGGCCGCTGAGGCTATCATGACCACCGACACCTACGCCAAAAACATTTCCCTGTCTCTGGAGCTGGGCGGCAAGACCTGCAAAATAGGGGCCATTGCCAAAGGTTCCGGCATGATCCATCCCAACATGGCTACTATGCTTTGCTATATCACCACTGATGTGGCCATTTCCTCCGCTTGTCTACAGCAAGCACTAAAATCCGTGGCGGATGACACCTTCAACATGATCAGTGTGGATGGTGACACCTCCACCAATGACAACGTTGTAATCCTGGCCAACGGTGCCGCTGGAAATGCCGAAATCACCGACCTCACTTCGGTCGATTATCAAACCTTTACTCAGGCACTGTTCCGGATTATGCGGAAAATCTCCAAAATGCTGTCCAGTGACGGCGAAGGTGCCACCAAGCTGTTGGAATGTACCGTCACCGGCGCCCAGGATACCGCCACCGCCAAGGTACTGGCCAAAAGTGTTATCTGCTCCAGCCTGACTAAAGCGGCCATGTTTGGTGCCGACGCCAACTGGGGGCGCGTTCTTTGTGCCCTTGGCTATGCCGGCGTACCGCTAGATGTGACCAAAGTAGATGTTTCCTTTGCCTCCCAAATGGGCGAAATCGCCGTTTGCAAGAACGGAGCCGGTCTGGATTTTGAGGAAGACGTGGCCAAAAAAATCCTGACGGAGCACGACATCACCATTCAGGTAACCCTCCACGACGGGGACGGAAGCGCCACAGCTTGGGGCTGCGATCTGACCTATGATTATGTGAAAATCAACGGGGATTACCGCACCTAATTCAAAAAATTCAGTAATAACAAGGTGAAATACATGGAAATAACCAATCAGCAACGGGCTGACGTTCTGGCACAGGCTTTGCCTTATATTCAAAAATACTACGGAGAAACCGTAGTGGTAAAATACGGTGGTAACGCCATGATTAACGAATCCCTGAAAGACGCAGTCATGGCTGACATTGTCCTGATGCACACTCTGGGCATTCATGTAGTGCTTGTCCACGGCGGCGGCCCTGACATCAACGAGATGCTAAAAAAGATCGGCAAGGAATCCAAATTTGTCGGTGGTCTGCGGTACACCGATGAAGAAACGGTGGACATCGTGCAGCAGGTGCTCTGTGGCCGAGTGAATAAGAACCTGGTGAAGCTGTTGACCGAGCACGGCGGCAGAGCCATCGGGCTTTCCGGAATGGACGGCGAAATGATGATTGCCAAAAAATACAGTGAAGCCGACATAGGTCTCGTAGGTGAGTTGACCCAGGTCAACGGCCGTATTATTCAGGATGTACTGGAGGACGGGTATATCCCGGTCATCTCCACGATAGCCACCGGTGAATTGGGAGAAACCTTTAATATCAATGCCGATACGGCAGCAGCCAAAATTGCCGCCAAACTGGGGGCCAAGAAATTGCTGCTTATGACCGATATTGCAGGCCTCCTGAAAGACAAGGACGATGACTCCACGCTGATTCCTCTAGTCAATGTCAGCGAAGTCCCCATGATGAAGTCTGCTGGAATCATTTCCGGCGGCATGATTCCCAAGATCGACTGCTGCGTAGAAGCGGTACGGCAGGGTGTTAAGCAAACCAACATTATTGACGGTCGCGTCCCCCACGCCATTTTAATGGAAATGTTCACCGATGAGGGCTGCGGCACCATGTTTATTTGAGGTACTGCCTGATGAATTTCAATGAGATCCAGGCGGCGGAAGCCGCCAGTGTCATGCCAACCTACGGACGGTTCCCTGTAGCCCTCTGCAAAGGGCAGGGCGCCACAGTGACTGACCCGGACGGCAAACAGTATATCGATTTCGGCGCCGGCATCGGCGTCAATTCCCTGGGGTATTGCGACACGGGTTGGACAGAGGCCATCTCCCGCCAGGCCGCCACGTTGCAACACGTATCCAATCTGTATTACACTGAACCGATGGTAACCCTTGCCGGGAAATTGACTACACTATCCGGACTGTCCAAAGTTTTCTTTGGGAATTCCGGCGCGGAGGCCAATGAATGTGCCATCAAGGTGGCTCGAAAATACAGCTTTGACAAATACGGCGCCGGACGCAGCAAAATTCTCACCCTGAAAAACGGTTTTCACGGCCGGACGGTAACTACCTTATCGGCCACCGGACAGGAAGTCTTTCACAACTACTTTTTCCCCTTTACCGAGGGATTTGACCATGTACCTGCCGGCGATTTTTCCGCATTGCAGGCCAAAACGGATGATACCGTCTGCGCTGTTATGATGGAAATGATCCAGGGAGAAGGCGGCGTTCATCCCCTCTCCCCCGCCTATGTCACCCAGGTAGCGGAATTTTGCAAAGCGCAGGATCTGCTGCTGATTGTGGATGAAGTACAAACCGGCATTGGCCGCATCGGCTCGGTCTTTGCCTACAAACAGTTTGGGATTCAGCCGGACATTGTCACCCTGGCCAAGGGGCTGGGCGGTGGGCTGCCCATTGGCGCCTGTCTGGCTAGCGAGGCTTTGGGCGATGTTCTGTGTGCCGGTACCCACGGCAGCACCTTTGGCGGCAATCCTGTGGTCTGCGCCGGTGCCAATTATGTGCTGGACACTGTGAGCCAGCCGGAATTTTTACAGTCAGTGCAAGCCAAGGGTGAAAAAATTCGGGGATTTCTGTCCGCCCAGCCGAATGTAGCGGAAGTTCGGGGCCTGGGGCTCATGGTCGGCGTGGCTTTGAAGCAGGGAGATGCCAAAACCGCTGCCGCCAGATGCCTGGAACAAGGGCTGCTGGTTCTCACAGCCAAAGATGTGATCCGGCTGCTGCCGCCTCTGAACATCAGCGAAACCGAGCTGGAGCAGGGCCTGAACATCTTAGCACAAGTGATTCATTCATTTGCATAAAAGGAGGAAACCACCAATGAAACATTTATTAAAGCTTTTGGATCTCTCCAGCCAGGAGATCATGGACATTCTCAATACCGCCGACCAGCTGAAATACGAGCTGAAGCACGGTATTGCCCATCCACATTTGAAGGGCAAAACCCTTGGGCTGATTTTTGAAAAATCTTCCACCCGGACCCGTGTTTCCTTTGAAACCGGTATGTTCCAGTTGGGAGGGCACGCCCTGTTTATTTCCTCCCGGGACAGTCAGATCGGCCGGGGCGAACCGGTAGAAGACACCGCACGGGTGCTTTCCCGGTACCTGGATGGTATCATGATCCGTACCTTTGAGCAGAAGGAAGTAGAGACACTGGCACAAATGGGTTCCATCCCAGTGATCAACGGACTTACAGACTTCTGTCACCCTTGCCAGATTTTGGCTGACCTTATGACCATCCGGGAGAAAAAAGGTCATCTGGACGGATTGAAGATGTGCTTCATCGGAGACGGCAACAACATGATGAACTCCCTTATTGTCGGTGCTTTAAAAACCGGCATGGAGGTTTCGGTAGCCTGTCCGGTAGGCTATGAGCCCGACCCTGCTGTTCTGGAGTTTGCCGCCGGTTATGGTGAAAAATTCCAGCTGTTCCGGGATCCCAAAGAGGCCGCCCAGGGCGCCGACATCATGATTACTGACGTCTGGGCCTCCATGGGACAGGAAAGTGAGCGGGAGGCCAGGAACAAGGCCTTCGCCGGATATCAGATCAATGAAGAACTGATGGCCCTGGCCAAACCGGACGCCATGGTACAGCATTGTCTCCCGGCCCATCGTGGAGAGGAAATCACCGCAGAGGTATTTGAAGCCCACGCGGATGAAATCTTTGAAGAAGCCGAAAATCGGCTCCACGCCCAAAAAGCCATACTGGTCAAACTCATGGCGTAAATCCAATCGAGTAGGAGGGGCTGAGTAGCCCCGACCTGTCACACCACCGTGCGTA
>CAYZTR010000067.1:0-6498 GCA_964481575.1 uncultured Eubacteriales bacterium | reverse complement strand
GCAAAGGCACAAAAGCATCGCAATTGTTTTTTTCATAGACGCTCACTCCTTTTAAAATGGTTAATTTTATTTTACAACAATTTGTTTGATAATTGTATGAAAAATTTTATGACACATATAAATTTTTATTGTTTTTCGTTGTCGTATCCCAAAAATTACCATGCAATTTTACAAAAATCGGAAACGCAGGCAGGGGAAATTGTAAATTTTAATATATTGTCGCGATATTATCGCGCATTAGACCTTGCAAAAATATAAAATATTTTATATAATAAAAAAAACAAACTTGCGGAGGAAACACCCTACATGAATGTGCAAAAAGAAACCCAGCGGATGCACCGGGGCGTACCTGCTACCTTAGAGGTTGAGTATCAACCGAACGGCGGGCAGCACCAGATTGCTTACCCACATATTCACTCCAAAATAGAAATGCTATACTGCACCAGCGGTTCCTATCACGCGGTTCTGAACGGGATTGACTATTCCTTTTCAGCCGGAGATCTGCTGCTGATTAACTCTTGGGAGGTGCACGCAGTACGCAGCCTGGAGGAACGTGAAAACGCCTATTGGGTGGTTAAGGTGCCGACAGACCTGCTTTATAATTCAACCTGTTCCGTTTATGAAGCACAGTATGCCCTTCCTTTTTTATTTAGCAACTACAAACACCCCCGGGTGCTGAAAGCGGTAGAATTGGTGGATTCTCCGGTGCCTGGCTGCCTGTCAGACATTTTCCAAGAATGGGAATCTCAGTCCTACGGCTATGAACTGTCTATTCGCGCTTCTATTTGCCGCATTTTTACCTGGATCCTGCGGTACTGGAACCGAAACGATCTGATTCAGGGGACAAAAAGCGACGTTGCAAAAAACGGATTTACCAATTTACAGCGGGTTCTGACCTACGTGGAAGAGCATTTTGCTGAACCGCTGGAGGTTTCTCAGATGGCAGAGCTGTGCAATGTCAGTTACAGTTACTTTTCCCATCAATTTCGGCAATCGGTGGGTTCCACTTTTAATGAATATCTCAACGCCCGACGGATCGCCGAAGCAGAAAAACTACTCTGTACCACCGACCTGAATGTCAGCGAAATTTCATTGCAGGTGGGGTATGCTGATCCTGCCTATTTTATTCAAAAGTTCCGGAAACAGAAAGGGGTCTCCCCCAGAAAATTCCGTGCCATTTATCAGGAGCAAACGGGCCAGCATTAAATGCATGGGCATTAAGAAAACAGGTGAAATCATGCAGGTGCCAAAGGAATCCATCCCTCTATATCACGGCGTTCTGGCTACTATTGAGGCTGATCGCCAAACCCATTTGAATATCAATCCCATTGCCCGGCCGCATATGCACTCCCGCATTGAAGTGCTGTATTGTACCACCGGGGGATATCAGGCCATCCTCAACGGCAAAGAATATATTTTGGCACCGGGAGATTTACTGTTAATCAACTCCTGGGAGGTGCACGAAACTGCCACTTTATGTCAGGGTGAAAACAGCTATTGGGTTCTGAAGGTTCCCACTGAGGTGTTGTATAATACCAGCTGTTCGGTTCATGAAGCCCAGTACGCTCTCCCCTTTTCCATGGTGGATTACCGGCACCCCCGACTGCTGAAGGCTGTTGAACTGGAGCATTCTCCGGTGCCTAAAATTTTGCAAAACATCATGGAAGAATGGGAGAATGCCGCTTACGGCTATGAGCTGGAGCTTCGGGCTGCCCTGTGCCATATGTTCGCCTGGATTCTTCGGTATTGGAATCAGAATGAGATGATCAACCGCCAGCGAAACAAATCGGCCTTGGAAACCCGCCAGTGGCTTCAGCAGGTTCTGGATTATATTGATAAGAATTTCAACCAGCCGCTGGAAGCCAGCAAAATGGCCGAACGATGCAATTTCAGTTATAGCTATTTTTCTCACCTATTCCGCCAGACAACCGGCTGTACTTTTAATGAATATGTGAATGCGCGGCGCATGGCAGAAGCCGAACGACTGCTGTATACCACCGATGCCACCGTAACTGATATTGCGTTGCAGGTGGGATACGGGGATCCGGCCTACTTTATTCAAAAGTTCCGGAAGAAAAAGGGCGTTTCTCCCGGTAAATTCCGCACCATTTGCCGGGAAAAAGCAAAGAGTTAATCACCATACAGATTCCGGAGCATTTGTCAATAAACCGTTCATCTGATACTGTTCACTCCCCACTGTTGTAAAACAATCACGGAGGATATTATGAAAAAAGTAAGGATAGAAGAAAAGCGAACCTATAAGGGGCTGCCAACCAGTACCGAGGTGGAATTGCAGCAGCATCACGGCAAATCCCCTTTGGCCCAGGATCATATTCATTCCAAGATTGAAATGCTGTATTGCATAGAGGGGAAATACCGCGCCGTGCTGGGGGAAACAGAGTATCTGTTTTCCAAAGGTGACCTGCTAATGATTAACTCCTGGGAGGTTCACCGCAACTATTGCGAAACAGATCAGGACGCCGCCCAGTGGGTCATTAAACTGGAGCCGGAGATTCTCTACAATTCCGCCTGCTCCATCTTCGAGGCACAGTACGTGCGTCCCTTTTTATTTCAGGATTATCAGCATCCCCGGCTGCTGCGGGCAGAGGAACTGGCAGGTTCTGTTGTCCCGGAATGTTTGAATAATCTTTTTCAGGAAGCAGAAACCCAGCAATATGGTTTTGAGCTTGCCATCCGTACCAATCTTTGCCAAATTTTCACCTGGATTCTCCGGCATTGGAATAGTACCGGAGAGTTTCATTGGATTGCTGCCGCCAGCGGGGCCGAAAACCTGCTCTGGTTGCAGCAGGTTTTTGATTATGTTGCAATCCATTATCGGGAACCCATTGAAACAGCCCAGGTGGCTGAGCTGTGCAATTACAGCTACAGTTATTTCTCTCACCTGTTTCATCAAACGGTGGGAACCACCTTTAAGGATTATCTGAATTCCTACCGGATCACCCAGGCGGAAAAACTCCTTTGTGAAACAACCTACAACATCCAGGAAATCGCTTCTATGTCCGGTTATGGCGATACCGCCTACTTTATTCAGAAGTTCCGCAAGTGCAAAGGGATTTCGCCCGGAAAGTTCAGATCCATCTTCCAGACGGAAACCAAACAGCATCTGCGCTAAAGTATATCTTTCCAAAAGACTGCAAATGGGGTCTTTTGGGTGGTTTTGAATGTGATATCGCCGCCCTCCGGCGACAGGATTGGAGATTCTCATGTCTGACGTTTGGGTCGAAAAAAAATTTACTTACCAGGGGGTTCCCACCAATACTGAAGTGGAATTCCAACATCATTACGGTAAATGTCCCCTGGCTAGTGATCATGTCCACTCTAAAATTGAAATGCTCTACTGTGTCAAAGGCGAATATCGGGCAGTATTGGGCGGAGAGACAGAATACCGGTTCTCCAAAGGGGATCTGTTGGTAATCAATTCCTGGGAAGTACACCGAAATTACTGTGAAAGCGAGCTGGACGCGGCCCAATGGGTCATTAAGCTGGAACCGGAAATTCTTTATAATACCACCTGTTCGGTCTTTGAAGCGCAGTACGCCCTGCCCTTCCTGTTTCAGGATTATAAGCACCCCCGACTGCTGAAGGCCGGCGAGCTGGCGGAATCCATTGTACCCACCTGTCTCAAGGAGATCTGCCGGGAATCCCAGGAGCAAAGCTACGGCTTTGAACTGGCCATTCGCGCGGCTCTTTGCCGCATCTTCACCTGGATCCTGCGGCATTGGAACCAGAACGATCTGTTGTTCAGTAACAAAACCTGCCCTTCCAAAATGGGAACCCATAATCTGCAAAAGACCCTTTCCTATGTGGAGGAACATTATGCAGAACCCATAGAAGTGGCCGATATGGCCCGACTCTGCAATTTAAGCTACAGTTACTTTTCCCACCAATTCCGACAGTCTATCGGCACAACCTTCAGCGAGTACCTGAATGCCCGGCGGATTGCCGAAGCGGAACGGCTGCTGGGAACCACCGATGCCACCATTAGCGAAATCGCACTGCAGGTGGGGTATTCCAATCCGGGGTATTTTATCCAAAAATTCAAAGCACAAAAAGGAGTCTCCCCCCGAAAATTCCGGGAAATTTACCTGACTCAGAAAGAAAAATAAATGGACCAGAAAAAGCCCCGTCATCCGGCAAACTGTTACCGGAAGGCGGGGCTTTTTTTTGAAAACAACAAGGACACGTTCCAACCGTTCCCCTCATAACGGGATGCGAAGTTGCATGGCGCAAAAGGTCTTTCTGGAAGGCCCCAGGTTGTGAACAAATTAGCGCTCTAAAACCTGAACTTCGTTCGTCCATTTCTGTGTATATGCAGCCAAAGCTTTGACCCATGGAGTGGGCGGCCTTAGGAAACGCCAAACATTGGCTGGCAACAACAAAATACCCGGCTTATAAAACACGGTAAATATTCTGCATATTCTCATCAATTTTGGCCAGCTCATCCGCACAGGTTTTCAGGAGCCATTCTTTGTTGCTGGACTCCTGCTGGTCGGATTTATAGGCCATTTCGTGTTCCAGACTGGCCCACATATCCATGGCGATGGTACGCAGTTGGATCTCCACGGCCACCTGCTCCACCCGGTCAGATAGCTGCACCGGCACCGAAACCACCATATGATAGCTGCGATATCCGTTTTCCTTGGGCCTCTGGATATAATCCTTCTCGCCCAGTATCTCCATGCCGCTGTTTTGCAGCAGCGCCACTACATGGTACACATCATCGATATAATGGCAGATGACCCGAACACCAGCAATATCATGCAGATGCTCCGCCATAGCCTCCACCGAAAATTCCACCTGCTTCCGATCCAGCTTCCGCAGGATACTGGGCAGAGTTTTCAGCCTGTGTTTAATATGATGAATAGGATTGTGAGAAAAGCGGATCTTAAATTCCTCATCCCAATTTTCCAGCTTGGCCCGCACCTCCCGCATGGCGGCATTATACAGCTGCATTTGGCACTGAAGCTGGTTCCGCTGGGCCGATGAAATGGGCAGCGGCTGCATTTCTTCCGAAGAAAGCATTGCTTCCCTCCTTTCTCCACAGGATTTCTTCCCTTAAATTATACAAAGGAACTGTAAACAGTTCTTCAACAAAACATGAAGGATTTGTATGGAAAGAATGAACAACAGAGAAAAGCAGCAGGCAACCGCTCCACGCCGTTGCCTGCTGCTTGTAATGGATTGAATTTTACCACAAAGTTCCAAGCATTAAAGCTTATTCATCATCACCAAAGTCAACCTCGTTGCTCCAGCGTGGTGCAGAAGTGGTGCCGTCTGTTGTGTTGATATCACCAGATGTGGTCATAATCAAATCCTGGCTTGTATACAAAACAGTTTCCATTTTCGGGATTTCATAAAGATCGTTCATACCAATTCATTCCTTTCGTACTATTGTGCCATACAAGAATCTTTCGCAGACAATACTATAGTTTGATTCTCACCGTTTTCATCCGAGTAAATGAAATAAAAGGCTACGTATCTACTCTTGCCTTCCGTAACATTCAGCAAACGGTAGCTAAAATTACTGTAGGCTGTATCGCCAAAGGAGCGCACAAATACTGTTCCAGTTACAGAAACCAGTCCATCCCCTGTGGTGTTAGAACTTATATCTTGCAAATCCGCTAAATAAGCATCCATATTCTCTTCCGTAGCTGTCACAATCACACCATGATCTACTACATCATAATTTCCATTAAAGTATGTGAATTGATCGTTCAATGCGTTAATCAATTCCACATTCCAGGTGAGATCATATTTTCCGGAAATTGCAGTAATACCATCAGAATCCGTAGATGCTGTAGAAGTACCCAACGCCACATTTACGCCAAGGGGCAGAGCAGCGGATACAGCCGAAACTTCATAAACACCACAACTATTATTGCTACAGGCACTGAGCGTATAGCCACCAGCATATACAGTAGGTGCAACAGATTCAGATACACTATAATCAAGTGTATAATCCGAAGTATATAACGTCATTTCGGACAGCTGCAAGGTAACGGTCTCATAGAACTGCAGTTGATAATATTCATACTCCGATGCCTCCGGCAAATAGAACACGTCAGACTCTTCATAGAAGTTTGATGACGACCCAGTGGGAAGGCTCGCGTTATAAACTGCCTGAATTTCAGTCCAGTTCTCCCCATCCTCAGAGCCGGAAAGGGTCCACCACAAAGGATTCCGGGCAGTATTATTATAAGTATCATTGGCGCTTGTAAAAGTATAGCCAATCACAGGAAAATTGGAAGCAACTTGGAACTGAATGGGTTGTAACATTTGGTCGCCTTTACCGCACAGCTTATTATTACCACTTGCTACACCATCAAAAAGGCTATCAGACTTTTCATTGGTATTACCAATAGGATCTGAAATCAATGTTATGGAATTAGCACCCACCTTAGAGGCACCCTCACGCAACGTATCAAAAGCAGAAACAGTGCTGTTGTAAGCGGACTCCAGTGCCGCCACATCATAACC
>CAYZTR010000066.1:0-6528 GCA_964481575.1 uncultured Eubacteriales bacterium | reverse complement strand
CGCTCACCGGGCGCATCCAGCAAACGAAGCCCCCCGGCCAAGCCGGGGGGCTTCCTATCTCCAAAGAATACGTTTCATTTCTACTGCGGTTCAAACACAATAAATCATTTGCAAATTCTACTTGCTTCTATGAAACCAATATTGTCATTCCGTTAGCATTACTTCCCTTTGTTTTTAAATCGTTGGCATACCGCACTTCTATCGGAAACAAAAGGAGTTTTTTCTGTATCACCTACAGAAGCCTTCCTTTGACCTTCTTTGCGTGATTTTTCTGATACAAAACGGGGCACTTCAAAACATGAAGCGCCCCGTTTTTTCATTTGACAGATAGGCCAGGCATCAGCCATTGGCCAGGATGGCCTTCCGCAACAATACCACATCGGTCACCGACAGGCTGCCATCATGATTTAGATCGCCTGCAGGAACATCGGCGGCGGCTGTACCAGCCAGAATGGCCTTCCGCAGCAACACCACATCTGTAACGCTCAGCTTGCCGTCACCATTCAAATCCCCGGGAAGATCAGTAGTTTCGCTGGTTTTCACCACCAGGCCATCCAGGGCCTCCAGCAGAGCAGCGGCGGCAATATCCACAGTCTCCTGGTCATCGGCTGTCAACGCCCGGTCCACTGCCTTAGCCGTGGCCAGAACAGCATCCATGACCGCCAGAGATTCCTCGGTATAGAGCTCCCGCGCCAGGCCTTCCGCCTCACCAATGTAACGATCCAGCACCTGATAATTGGCTGCTGTCAGTTTAGCAATAACACGAGTCTCCAGCACTTCCCCGCAAACGGTACAGAACAAGGTCTCCTCACCTTCTTCCGTCAGGGTCGGCGCTTTGGTAACCACCCATTCACCGGGCGTATGCGGCAGAGCCGGATCGGTGGTTACAATGATCTCCTTTCCGCAATCCAGGCAAACATATCTGATATAGCCCGCGCCGGAGCAGGTAGCTTCTACCGTTTCAAGTCCCTGCAAATTCCGATGTCCGGTGGCAGGAATGGTCTCTGTATAGGTATCGCCACAGCCGGAACAGGTATAGGTAATATACCCGCCTTCTTCACAGGTAGCGTCTTTTTGGTCGGTCACCTGATAATCATGCTCAATATCATATTGGACGGTATAGGTGGAGCCATAACTGCCAACACTGGAGGTCACTGCCACATAGGCCACCGGAGATTCCTTGGTAGCCTGGGTCACTGTCACCTGATATCCTTCCGGCGCAGAAGCAGTCACCTGAGGCAGTTCCTCATCATCTGTCAGCTTAAGGGTATAAGCGGTCACAGATGGGTCAAATCCGGCCAAAGCAGTATCACCCACGGAAATGGAAGTTGCCACCGTGTTAGACAGCTTGGTGGGAATGTAATCCTGCGTCATAAAATCATAAATCGTCTGCGCCATGACGGCATACCCTGCATCCGTCGGATGAAGCTTATCAGAATTAAAGTAAGTGGCCCAATCGTCGCCGGTTAGCAGATCATCGGTCACCTGGAAGATATCCTCACAGACCAAAAAGCCGTATTCCTCGGCCAACTGGTCAATAATATCCATATATTCCTCCATATGGGTATTCCGGCCGCCGGTATACGCCTGAGAAGGATAGCAAAGGATCACATCCGGCTGGGAATCCAACGCCAGGAATTTATCAATCAGGGTCTCATAGCTGGACTTAAACAAAGCGGGATAGCCGGGGGTATTCCAGCGGTAATCATCCAGATCGTTGGAACCGATAAACATAATCACAATGTCCGGATTGGAGCCCAAAGCCTCCCCTTCCCGATAATACGGGTTGATATCCGGCTGACTCTCCAGAGAAGAAACATCCGTAACAATGGTAGAACCGGAAGCACCGCAGTTGGTGACGGTAAATCCATTGCCCAACAGCTTCTGCAGCTGTGCGGGATAAGAATACTGCCCTTCGTTACTGGCACCGGCGCCGTAGGTCACAGAAGAACCGACGCAAGTGATCCGAATGGATTCCTCCTCCAGCACAGACAAATCGTTTTTTGCGGCCTGTAGCCGTTCGCTACCGGTAACTAACAGCTGTTGCAGCTTTGTCAAATTCTCATAAGCCGCAATGGTTTCCTGGGCCGTCTCGATATACTGGCGGAAAACGGTAACAGGCAAAGCATCCACCATGGCCTGCACCGTAGCCGCCGCCGCTTGATCCGCCTCGGTCACAGCCGAAGCAGAATAAGCCTGAATGGCATAAACCACGGTTCCTTTTTCCGAAGTAACCGTCACCTGGTTTTGCCCGCTCAAGTCAAAGTAAGATCCGGAAGCAGGATCCAATGTTGCCTCATCAGCGGCCACAAAATTCAGCTGAACCGCCTTTGGGTTGGCATCTTCCGTCAGCAGAAGAGTAATACTGTCATCCACTACAGAAGCAGCCGCTACATTGGTGCTACTGACCGAATAAATAGTGGCGGTTTTGTCGATCTTCTTGACAGAGCCATCCGGAGCAACCACAATCGTCATATTATCAAAGTCCTGACGCACGGTTCCATCCTCTGCTGTAACCGCATTGGCCAAAGGCGCACCGGTAACTTCCAGAGCAGCTTTCAGGCTGGTACCCAGGGACAGCACATAGGAAAGCACAGGCCCGGACAGCACATAGGCCTGGCCGGTTTTCATACTTTCTTCACTGTTGGAGTCCGTAGCATGAATACGGTCGGCTGTATTGACCAGCGCAGTCTGACCGCAATCGGAAACAAAGGTCTGGCAAAGCATACTGCCATCGTCCGTCCAGACTGCTACATTCTCCGGAATCCCCATGGTTAAATTATCCCACTTATAGGTTTGGTTATAGTTGGCATAGGCGTACCGGAAGGTGTTGTTAGAAGCATCCGCACTGCCGTCCCAGCCGGGATACACATTGGCAGACAGCATATTGACATCCTGCTCCTTGGACAACTCCTGGGTCTCATAATACTGGTAGAAGGTCCAGTTCATCAAATAAGTTTTTCCCTGGTAGGTAAAGGGACTGGAAATGTTCAGCTGATAGCTGAAATGCTTGGCAAAATAGCCGTTGTTGGAAAAGGCCATACCGGTGAAAGGCAGGCAAACCCAGGAAACATACCGGCCTTCATTGCCCCAGGGGTTTCCTACATTATCCCCTACCGCATTTTCAAAGCTGACGGAGGGCAAATCCATCCAGTTACCAATGGTTTTAGCGCCGGCTTGCCCAAAATCATAGCCAACAACCTGATACTGATATACTACCTCATCTACCACGGCGTCCCAAGTTGCTTGCTGCTGTGCAGCAGTGGCAGTATACAACCAAGGTGCCAGATTCCAGCCGGAGGAAGTCTGCCAACCGGAAACGGTCACCCAACCATTTTCCATATAATCCTGATATTGAGCTTTGGCAGCAGGCAGCAAATCTGCGTTATAAACCATAGAACGGTACGCCTCCGGAACCGCCTCATAGGCAGCGTCCGCTGCATCAATCAAAGCCTTGCTGGAATCCCGGTAGGTAACTTCACCAATGGCGGTAATAGCGGCAATGGCAGCTGAAACCTTGGCGCCGTCCTCCCCCATGGCAACCAGCAGATCCCCGTAATTGATTACATTGCTTTGTCCAATCTCCAGTGCCAGGTAGTCCTGATAGGCCTGCTGCACAGCGGCTTTTTTGGCGTCACCGTCTTCCATGGCCACCACATCCTCAATCTCCCCGATTACATGCAAAACTTCTGATGTATCGTAGCCGGAGAGCACCAGCTGGGAGAACTGGGAATACACACCGCTGCTGTTAGATTTAAAATCGGTAATAACCAATTTATAATAGCTGTAAGCGGTCGGCTGGAGAATCAGAAAATCATCATCACAAAACACCTTACGGGAGGAAGGCAACTGATACTCGGAAACGGTGCTAAGCTCTACATATTCGTTGCCATCCACAGAACCGTAGAAGGTCCAAGAACGGGGATCCCGCTCCTCGGAATCGTTGGCGGTTCCCAAGGTATAGGCCGTCACCGTCACCGGTGTAGTAGTCTGGAAGGACAGGGTGGCAGTATGGTTGGCTCCAATATTGGCACCCACCTTGGTGTCAAAACTGCCGTCAAATACCCGGTGAGGGCCCTCCCCTTCGGTAGTACCGGACTTGTGATTGCCGGCATCGGTTATATAATCTGCTGTTGACAAATCCACTGACTCATTTAAATGATCGTAGGCCGTGATACGGCTGGCCTCCAGCGTATTGGAGGCGGCGCCAACCGTTAACACGGCAGTAGGCAACGTAGCCGCCAACAGACATAAAGCCAGTAGGATAGATAAAATACGTTTGCAATGCATCAAAAACCCTCCTTTATTTGGTTAATATTAGTATACTTCTTTCCTCGGCACTTGTCTAGCGGAATACAAAATATTTCACAAAAGATAAAAAATATTTATAATTTTTATGGGCAACATGATATTAATTCAACGAAACAATTCCAGATTTCAGGGACGGATTTTAAAAAATTGTAAACACCGGGAAAAGCCATTGACTTTTCCGAAATTTGGATTTATACTAAATTAGCACTCTGAAGTTGAGAGTGCTAATTTTAATCATACCAAGGTGATTGCATTATGCGTACCAAGCAATTTAAAGCAGAATCCAAAAAACTGTTGGACATGATGATCCATTCCATTTACAGCAACAAGGAAATCTTCCTTCGGGAATTGATTTCCAATGCCAGCGACGCTCTGGACAAGCTATATTACCGTTCCCTGACGGATGACACTGTAGGGATTGACCGTGCCGACTTTGCCATTGATCTGGCAGTGGACACCGAAGCCCGTACCCTGACTGTCCGGGACAACGGCTGCGGTATGACGGCGGAAGAACTGGAGCACAACCTGGGCACCATTGCCAAATCCGGCTCTCTGGCCTTTAAAGAAGGTGCGGAGAAAAAAGAAGATGTAGACATCATTGGCCAGTTTGGTGTTGGATTCTATTCCGCTTTTATGGTGGCCGATCTGGTGACGGTGGAAAGCAAAGCCTTCGGAGCCGAGGAAGCCAATCGTTGGCAATCCAAAGGTGCGGAAGGTTACACCATTGAACCCTGTGACATGGAACAGGCTGGCACAATCATCACTCTGCATATTAAAGAGGACACCGAGGAGGAAAAATTCGGGGAATTCCTGGACAAGTACCGGATCCGCGCCATCGTGAAAAAATACTCCGACTATGTACATTACCCCATCCGCATGGAAATAGAAACCAGCAAAAAGAAGGAAGACTCTGATGAGTATGAAACCGTATCAGAGCTCCAGACCCTGAACAGTATGGTTCCCATTTGGAGGAAGAATAAAAGCGAGCTGACCGACGAAGAGCTGAACCGCTTTTATCAGGAGAAGTTTATAGACTTCCAGGATCCGGCTCTGACCATTCACACTAAAACCGAGGGGGCCGTCACCTATAACGCCCTGCTGTACATCCCCGGTCATATGCCTTATGACTACTATACCAAGGAGTTTGAGAAAGGCTTGCAGCTTTACTCCTCCGGCGTCATGATTATGGACAAGTGTGCCGATCTGCTGCCCGACTATTTCAGCTTTGTCAAGGGTCTGGTGGACAGTGAGGATCTGTCCTTGAACATCTCCCGGGAAATGCTCCAACAGGATCATGTGGTCAAGGCCATTGCCAAGAGCATTGAGAAGAAAATCAAATCAGAACTGGAAAAGCTGCTGAAAAATGATCGGGCGAAGTATGAAACTTTCTTCGGGAATTTCGGACGCCAGTTGAAATACGGTGCTTACGCCGATTACGGTATGCACAAGGAGACGCTGCAAGATCTGCTGCTGTTCTACTCCTCTGCCGAGAAGAAGCCGGTCACCCTGAAGGAATACAGGGAGCGCATGGGAGAGGAACAAAAGGCTATCTACTATGCCTGCGGTGAGACAGTAGAAAAGATCGACTTGCTGCCACAGGCAGAGCTGCTGAAGGATAAGGGGTTGGAGGTTCTGTACCTGACCGAGGACGTAGACGAATTCTGCCTGAAAATGCTGCGGGAATATGACGGCAAGGAATTCTCCAACATCTGCGCCGATGCACTGGATCTGGACACCGAAGAGGAAAAGAAGGCCCTGGAGTCTGAAAATGAAGCAGCCAAAGATCTGTTTGACGCCATGAAGACCGCCATTGGTGACGGCGTGCAGGGGGTTCGGTTTACCAACAAACTGAAGAATCACCCGGTCTGCCTAACCAGTGAAGGTGAGATTTCCCTGGAGATGGAAAAGACCCTGAACGCCATGCCCACCGATCAAAAGGTCAAAGCCCAGGTCATGCTGGACATCAATAAAAACCATCCCATTGCGCAAAAGCTGAAAACCCTCCAGCGGGAGAATCCGGATAAGGTGGCGGATTACGCCAAAATCCTCTACGCTCAGGCTCGGCTCATCGGCGGAATGTCGGTGGAGAATCCCCTGGAGCTGTCCACCCTGATCTGTGATTTAATGGTATAATGTATAATATCCCCTTAACAACTCCATAGAATCGAGTAGGAGGGGCTGAGTAGCCCCGACCTGTCACACCACCGTGCGTACCGT
>CAYZTR010000065.1:0-6644 GCA_964481575.1 uncultured Eubacteriales bacterium | reverse complement strand
AGGACGCCCGCTTTCAGATATCGCTTAATCCGTTCTATTACGCGCTTGTCATGGATGTTCTTTCGCAGAAGGTTCTTATGGACCGGGCAGGAACAGAAATAGAACCGGGCAGGCGTTTCTGGACAACAGCTGACGAATTGCAGCGTTCGCAGGCCTTTCCCCAGATACAATCCATCCCCCTGCTCCATTGGATATTCCCGGTCCCCTGCCAGGACGCGGCCACCACCGACGATGTTGATGCAGCCTAATTCCCGGTTTTCCAGAAAATACTCTGCCGCCAGTTCTTTTCCGCTCTCCAGTGCCAGGGGGGATTTCAACGGCACTGCGCCGCCAATAACCATCCGGTCACTGTGGCTGTAGCAGGTATGGAGTTGCCCTTCTGCAAACAAATCGGATAATAAAAAGGCATCCCGCAACTGCTGGGTGGTGTAATGCCGGATATCATCCGGATGTGGGGTGTAACAGATTTTCATATGCTCCTCCTATCTTTTTCCAGATGGAACCACTGGCATTATAATAGCACGGCTGTTTTTACCATGCAATTGTAATATCCAGCTGAAACATTGCAAAATCGGACAATGCCCTCTATGCAATCTTTATGCAAAGGATGAACAATAAAAAAGCCTGACTGCAATCCGGACAGAATGCGATCAGGCGAAGCCATTGTTATATTTTTGTCTTGCGGAAATCCTCCTGTGGGGTGGAGGAAAACTGAGATTTGTAGGCCCGGAAAAAGGAAGAATAATCCCCAAAGCCACAGGCCATGCAGGCATCCAGGGCCGGCACACCGGCACAGATTTTTTCCCTGGCGGCAATCAGACGCTTCACCCGAATATACTTCCAAACTGAAGTGGCGGTGGCCTTATGGAACATCCGGTTAAGATGCGTCTCGCTGACATGGAATTGCTGACAAATGGCGGCCACCGAAAGGAGCTGAAATAAATGATTGTTAATATAATTGATAATCTGCAGGGACAGCTCGGTCACCTCGGTTTTTTCTTCTGACAAATCCCGACGATGATAAGCCAGATTTAATTCCGATAAAAAGGCAAACAGATTAGCGTCCACATACAATTCTTCCCGAAAGCTCTCCTCTGCCATATTCAGCAGGGAATGGAGACAGGAACGCCAGTGTTCACTGGGGAACTGGCTGCTATGGTATTGGTTATACAATCCCAACCGCCGCTGAAAAAAAGGTGCCAACAATTCCTGATACTCGGGACAGAATTTGCTAAAATAGGTAGGCGCAATGTGGATGGTTACCCGCTCATAAGGAATGCCCGGTTTGGTCACCACAGTATGAGCCTCGGCCGAGCGAACAATCATAATATCCTGAGGCTCCAATTCATAGTGGTTGCCTTCCACCGAAAACTCAACATCTCCTGAAATAAAATAAAAAATTTCCAGCATGTCATGCGCATGCATATATAAGGTGCTTTGCTCCGGCTCCTGATCCAGCTTATGGTGCACCCAAAGCCCATCATTGAAAAATTTAAACAAAACGCTCACAAGATCGCCTCCTTTTTTCGCATTATAGCATGGTGTGTCAAAATATGCAATCTTTTCTTTTGGATTTGCAATTGTATTGCAAATCCAGCTATGCTATGATGAAGCTACATAGGAAGTTCTGCCTTCAGAACAGCAGAAAGGAATGTCATCATGATAAAAAGCATTTTACTGGGCCGTGCAAGCGCGCTGGAGCGGGTCTATTCTCAAGAGATTTTGGGCACGCTGGAAGCCGAAGCCGGGCTGGACCGTCAGGGCATCAGCTATGAAGCACTGGCAGCAGAAAACCAAGCCAAGCCCGAAGTACAATATATTTTCAGCACCTGGGGAATGCCGCCGCTGACGGAAGAAGAAATCACCGCCTGGTTCCCCAACCTCAAGGCTGTATTTTACGCGGCCGGATCGGTGCAAGGATTTGCGGAACCTTTTCTTCGTTTGGGAATCAAGGTTTGCAGCGCATACGGCGCCAATGCCATCCCGGTTGCCGAATATACCGTCAGCCAGATCCTGCTTGCCAACAAAGGATATTACCAGGCAGCCCGCTATTACAGTCAGGGGCAGATCGACAAGGCCAGACAGTATGCTTCCGCATTCCCAGGTAATTATGGAAATTCTGTGGGACTGATCGGTATGGGTATGATCGGCCGCCTAGTCAACCGTACACTCCGTCGGCATCATCTGGAGGTTTGGGTTTTCGACCCCTATCTGACCGAAAAGGAAGCGTCCATCTTGGGCGTCAGGCTCTGCACCTTGGAGGAACTGTTTTCCAACTGCCAGACAATATCCAATCATGCTCCAAACAAGGCACAAAACAAGGGCATGTTGCATTATGGCCTATTCGCCCGCATGGCCAACAACGGTACATTCATCAATACAGGACGGGGCGCGCAGGTGGTAGAGGAAGATCTGATCCGCATTCTGCAAGAGCGTCCAGATATGACTGCGCTGCTGGATGTGACCGATCCGGAACCGCCGGATACCGATAGTCCATTATTTCAGCTGCCCAACGCTATCCTGACACCACACATTGCCGGAAGTACCGGCCGGGAGGTAGAACGGTTGGCCCAGTACATGCTGCAGGAATTCCGCCATTATCAAATGGGAGAACAATTGCAGTATGAAATTACGGCAGCCATGCTGCCAGTCATTGCTTAAAGGAGGAATTTTTATGTTGGAACCTGGATTGGTGTCGGTTTCTTTCCGGCAGGCAACACCGGAAACCATTCTTACCGCTGCTGCCAAGGCCGGTCTCCGTTGTATCGAATGGGGCGGAGATGTTCATGTGCCGCCCGGGGATCCGGAAAGGGCCCAACGTGTCAGGCAATTAACCGTCGATGCCGGGCTGCGGATTTCCTCCTACGGCTCATATTTCCGGATCGGTGTAAATCCGGTAGCAGACTTTCCCGCTATCCTGGAAACGGCCACAACCCTGGGAGCTCCCATTGTGCGGCTCTGGGCCTATGACCGGCTGCTTCCGGCGGAAGACCCCCAGTGGTCCCGGGTGGTCAAAGAAGCTGCGGAGATCGCCAAAATGGCTGCCGAAGCAAAGATACAGATTTGTTTGGAATGTCACAACGGTACCCTGACCGAAGAATATCACAGCACTTTGCGCTTCTTGCAGGCGGTAAACCAGCCCAATCTGGGGATGTACTGGCAGCCTAACGAGCAACGGGACACGGATTATAATCTGGAAGCCGCCGAAGCCCTGGCCCCTTATACCACCTGCGTACATGTGTTTTACTGGGTAAAGGAACAGCATCATTTATTGGCAGATGGACTCTCCCAGTGGGAAAAATACCGTTCGATTTTTGCCAGCACCGGCAAAGACCACCCCTTCCTTCTGGAATTCATGCCAGATAACCGACTGGAAAGTCTCCCCAGAGAAGCGGCAACGCTGTTATCTCTATTGGGCAACCATCCCGAATCGTACTGATGCCGTGATAATCCCAAGTCAACGGCTGGAGATTCGCACCTTCTCTACCAACACATGGCAAGGTCTGCTGGAAATATGCCGGGATTTTGAATCCGGTCCCTTCCGCTTCTATGATACTCCTCTGCCCACGGAGGAAGATGGCGCCCGGGCATTGACCGGGGAATGTGCCTGTTGCGGCCTGGTATTCGGTGTTTATGTGCCCAATGACCCTGCCATGATCGGTTACATCTGCTTTCACAAGGCAGATCACACCCTGGATTTGGGCTATTGTTTCCATTCCCGGATCCATAGGCGGGGATATGCCTATGAAGCATGCAGCGCTTTGCTGCCGGAAATAGAACGCCGTTACTCAGAGCAAAAATTTACCGCATACACCGCCCTGGAAAACCGCCCCTCCTGCAAATTGCTGGAACGGTTGGGATTTCACCCAACAGGGCAAAAGAAAATTTCTCTTTGTGCGGACAGCAACGGCTCACCCATTTTCTTTACAGAATTAAAATACAGTAAATAAAGGAGAATCTTTATGAAACACCGATTGCAGCATCTGGCAGCTTGGCTTCTGATCTGTTTCCTGGTGCTCTCCTTGTTTGGCGCCTTGACTGCAAACGCAGCCGACAACACCGGGAACGCATTGCCATCCTGCGGCAAAAATTCTTTGTCATGGCGGTAGGTGACGACTATGATCCAACGGATACCAGATACCGTCCCATGTTGGACTCCATTAACGCTACCGCTCAGGCATATTGGGCAAAGATGAATCCAGCGCCGGTATCTAATGCGGTAGGCGGCAGCTATGTGGGGCTGAGCCAGGCCGATGATTCGGCAGACTGAATCTTCCCGGAATACCCTTTGGGGCGGCGGGAGTCGGTCTCGACCACCATCTCCAATTCCATTCATTTTACCTATCAGTACCTGCGGGCCATGGCTTTAGTCTACTGCACGCCCGGCTGTTCTTTATATGGAAATGCGGAGCTATGGCGGATATCCACCGTGCAATGGCCTTTGTATATGACTATCATTTCAGCCCGGCCACCTCCCGCTACGGCAACTAGTTTGCCTGGCAGCTGGGAGCGCCCATTTACCTGGGCGAAACCCTGATGCTTCTGTACGATACCTTCACTACTGCCGAAATCCAAGCCTACAGTGAAGTGATGATCTACTATCTCGAAACCACCACCTTTACCAGAGCCAACGAAACCTGGGCAGAACGGGTACGGCTGCATGCCGGCATCCTGTTGGAGGACAGCAAGTGGCTGACGTTTGTACAATCTAAATTGCCGGATCTGCTACAGTACACCACTGCCGGCGACGGGTATTACCCGAACGGCACATTTATCCAGCATTGTCCGTTACCGATGTGGTTCTGTTATGAAAAGAAATATTGAAGCAGGAATCATCTCCTTGTATACAAAGAGACTTTCTATAGAAGCCAAAAGGGCTGCTACAGCATGATAAGCTGCAGCAGCCCTTTCCTCGTTTCTATCATTCCAAACCGCAGGCCCGCAGATATTGGTAACTGCGGCGCAGACAATCTAAAGGGGATTGTCCATTACAGTCATCCTGCTCCACCAAACCATAAGTAACGCCGGTGTCCTGGCAGGCGGCCAGAATCCCTTCAAAATTCATGTTCCCCTCACCCACTGGGGCCATTTTGCAACCGAAGGCCATATCCTTCAGATGCACGCAAGGAGTACGCCCTTGCAAATGCCGCAGCCACCAAATGGGATCTCCGCCGCCAGCCTGCACCCAATAGGTGTCCAGGGTAAAACCCAGCTCCTGGGGAGAAAAGGCATCCGCCATCTCTTGCAGCAAAATCTCAGTCCCCTGTTTTTGGAATTCCTGATCATGATTATGGTACATCAATAAACAGTCTGCCTCCTGCAACTGCCGGGCTGCCGGAAGAAACCGTTGAGCAAAGGCAGAAACGCCATCCTTCAAATCATAATATCCTATGCCGATATACCGACATTGCAGCAAAGCATGATCCGCCAGCACTTGGCGGGTCTCCCGATCAATTCGATCTGCCGGAATATGAGTTAAAACACATTCCAGCTCATTGGCTCGCAGCTGCTCAGCCAGCCAGGCCGGATCATAAGCACAGGTACCGGACACCTGCACCGTTCGGTACCCTATATCGGCCACCCGCTTTAGCGTTTCAGCAAAGTCTGCAGGCGTCTGACAAAACTCCCGCAAAGTATAAAGCTGTGCTCCGATTTTCAAGACCATCACTCCAATCTTATTTTGTATTATACCATACAGAGGAAACTTTTGTCAAAATAGGGTGAATAAGATATGCGAGAGATGGGCATACTATTCTGTTTTACATAAGAAAAGGCACCGCCGAAGCGATGCCTTTGCAGTAATCATTTATTTTTCCACAATCATCAGTACGCCTTCTGCTCCAACCTTGTTTTCGGGTACTACAAGCAGATTTTCGTTAATACATTCCTCTATTGCTTTTGCCAATATTCTGACGCCCGCAATAAGTCCCGTATAGATTTGATACTCGTTCATTAGGTGTTCGGGAATGTGTGTTCTCATAAACACAGAAAGCTCAGCGGCAATTTGCTCGATAACCGTTCCCATATCGTTATTGAAATCAAAAGAAAGGTTATAGAAGTCCATATCGTTCTTTCTGTCAATCACGATAATTTTGGGTTCTATAATATTTCCATTCTTGCGGAGATACCCACACTCAAGAGCTTTAGCTGCTATTTCTTTTTCGTTTTCAGACAGGTCGTCAATAGCAATTCCTCCAATGGCTCTGAGTATCATTAAGAGCTTGGGATCGTGAGATAGGTTATGTCCACAATGGAAGTGCTTATCAATACGTTTTCCATAAATATTGGATACGAATACCGATTTATACCCGCCGATTAAAGTTGCATCTATACCATCACTACCATAGAAATCAAACTCAGGATATTGTTCATCTGTATATGCAACTGCAACGCAAGAAAAAGTCCTATTAACCGGAGTAATATCAGAAAAGTATTTTTCTGCAAGAACTTTATTGATTCTTTCTTCAAAATCCCAGACTGTTCTTGAGATCAATGACCACATAATAAAACGTAAATCTTTCTGTTCGCTTAAATAAGGGAAGGAAAGTATTTTTTCTTTATTCTGTTTCAGCGTGTTTTTGATAACTTCGCAAAATTCAGGTAAATGCTTTTCGTAAATCTTATTGGCTTGGTCGTACTCATCA
>CAYZTR010000064.1:0-6903 GCA_964481575.1 uncultured Eubacteriales bacterium | reverse complement strand
GTTGCTGTGTCACCAAGCTGTAGGGGCCGGTAGAACGGGCATGAATCTTATCGTCAACCAGATGATGCAGTTTCAGGTAATACATATAACCAACGGTAACCGGGTTGTCAAATTTCTCACCGGTACGACCGTCGTAGACAGTAGTCTTACCGTCAGCGGACATGCCGGCCTCCTCAAACATGGCACGGATGTCAGACTCGTGGGCACCGTCAAAAACAGGGGTGCAAACCTTCCAGCCCAATGCTTTGGCAGCATAGCCTAGATGCACTTCCAGCACCTGTCCGATGTTCATACGGGAGGGAACGCCCAGAGGGTTCAGCACGATGTCCAGCGGCGTGCCGTCGGGCAAATAAGGCATATCTTCACTGGGCAAAATCCGGGAAACAACACCCTTGTTTCCGTGACGGCCGGCCATTTTATCTCCCACGGATATCTTCCGCTTTTGGGCGATATAGCAGCGTACCACCATATTGACACCGGGATTCAACTCAGAACTGTTCTCCCTGGTAAAGACCTGCACATCTACAATGGTACCGTATTCACCGTGAGGCACACGGAGAGAAGTATCCCGAACTTCCCGGGCCTTTTCGCCGAAAATGGCCCGAAGCAACCGCTCCTCAGCGGTCAGCTCGGTCTCACCCTTGGGGGTAACCTTACCCACCAGGATGTCACCGGAACGCACCTCAGCACCCACGCGAATGATACCCCGCTCATCCAAATCCTTCAGAGCGTCTTCGCCCACATTGGGAATATCCCGGGTAATCTCCTCGGGCCCTAACTTGGTATCCCGGGATTCCAGTTCATATTCCTCAATATGGATAGAGGTGTACATATCCTCCCGTACCAGCTTCTCATTCAGCAGTACGGCGTCCTCATAGTTGTAACCTTCCCAGGTCATGAAACCGATCAGAGCATTCTTGCCCAGAGAGATTTCCCCGTTATTGGTGGCGGGGCCGTCCGCAATAACTTCATGCTCGGTCACCTTCTGCCCTACCTTAACAATAGGACGCTGATTCACACAGGTACCGTGGTTGGAACGGAGGAATTTGATCAGATTATATTCATCAATGTCCCCTACCTCGGTGCGGATCCGGATCTGGGTAGCAGAAACCGAGGTAACCGTACCGGCGTGACGGGACACCACAGCAACACCGGAGTCCACAGCAGCCTTATATTCCATGCCCGTGGCAACGATGGGACTCTCGGTCACCATCAGCGGCACTGCCTGCTTCTGCATGTTGGAGCCCATCAGAGCCCGGTTGGTATCGTCATTCTCCAGGAAGGGGATCATGGCCGTAGCCACCGAAACCACCATCTTAGGAGAAACGTCCATATAATCGACCTGATCGTTGGCGATCTCCAGGAACTCATCCCGCTGACGGGCATTGACCTTAGCCCGCTGGAAGGTGCCGTCCTCGTTCAAAGGCTCGTTGGCCTGCGCCACGATGTAATCATCTTCCATATCGGCAGTCATGTAAACCACTTCATCCAGCACCTTGCCGGTGGCCTTATCCACTTTACGGAAGGGAGCTTCAATAAACCCGTACTCATTGATCCGGGCATAGGTAGCCAAATAGGAAATCAAACCGATGTTAGGGCCTTCCGGGGTCTCAATGGGGCACATCCGGCCATAGTGGCTGTAATGTACGTCACGAACCTCGAATCCGGCCCGGTCACGGGACAAACCGCCGGGACCCAGAGCAGACAGACGCCGCTTGTGGGTCAACTCAGACAGCGGGTTGGTCTGATCCATAAACTGGGACAGAGGACTGCTGCCGAAAAATTCCTTGATAGCGGCAACCACCGGGCGAATATTGATAAGCGTCTGGGGGGTGACCGTATCGGCGTCCTGGGCCTGCAAAGTCATCTTCTCCCGAATCACACGCTCCATCCGGGCAAAGCCGATGCGGAACTGATTCTGCAGCAGCTCTCCCACCGAGCGGATCCGGCGGTTGCCCAAATGGTCAATATCATCAGTAGTGCCAATGTCATGGGCCAGGCCGAGAATATAAGAAATGGAAGCGAAAATATCCTCCAGGGTGATATGATTCG
Organism: uncultured Eubacteriales bacterium; assembly: GCA_964481575.1. Taxonomy (GTDB): domain Bacteria; phylum Bacillota; class Clostridia; order Oscillospirales; family Acutalibacteraceae; genus UQRS01. The sequence continues at coordinate 4,851 of CAYZTR010000064.1, read as the reverse complement.
GCACCAAACGGTCCAGGTTCTGGCCAATCGCATCTTTGAGTTCTTCCGGATCCTCGTGGGCTTCCAGCAATTCCTTCAGCACCGGGAAGCTCACCCGTTCCTTGATGCGGAATTCAGACAGATCCATATCCACAAAATCCTGAATTTTTACTGTATTGTTGGACAGAATCTTGACTTCAGACTGGTTACCTTCGACATCGATCACATCCAGATACACAGCGGCAACGCCCTTGTCCTCCAGAACCTTGGCCTGCTCCTTGGTCAAAATCTCCCCGGCTTCGGCAAGGAGTTCACCGGTCAGGGGATCCGCCACGGGACGGGACAACACCTTCCCAGCTACACGAGACGCCAGGGAAAGCTTTTTGTTATACTTATAACGGCCAACCTTGGACAGGTCATACCGACGGGGATCAAAGAACAGCAGATCCAGCTGGTTCTGAGCGCCCTCTACCGTGAAGGGTTCACCGGGACGGAGCTTTTTGTAAACTTCCAGCAAGGCTTCCTCCACATCATGGGTGGTATCCTTCTCCAGGGTCAGGAGCAGCCGCTCATCCTCCCCGAACAGTTCTTTAATCTGCTCGTTGCCAGCCACACCCAATGCCCGAATAAAGGTGGTCAAAGGCAGCTTGCGGTTTTTATCAATCCGAACATAAATAATATTGTTGGCATCGGTTTCATACTCCAGCCAAGCACCCCGGTTAGGGATCACAGTGGTACTGAATAACCGGTTACCGGATTTATCGGTGGTGAAATCATAGTACACACCGGGAGAACGAACCAACTGGGAAACAATAACACGCTCGGCGCCGTTGATGACGAAGGTACCGGAATCGGTCATCAGGGGGAAATCTCCCATAAACACTTCCGATTCCTTGATCTCGCCAGTTTCCTTGTTGAGCAGCCGGGCTTTCACGCGCAACGGTGCTGCATAAGTGGTATCCCGCTGCTTACACTCAATCACATTGTACTTAGGCGCCTCATCGTAACGATAGTCGATGAAGTCCAAGACCAGATTGCCGGAGTAGTCGGTAATGGAAGAAGAATCCCGGAATACTTCACTGAGCCCTTCCTCCAAAAACCACTTGTAGGAGTCCTTTTGGATCTCAATGAGGTTGGGCATATCCAAAACCTCGTTGATCTTCGAGAAACTCATGCGCGTGTTGTTGCCAAGTTGGACAGGCTTGACATTGACCTTTGTTGCCATAGGCTGAATCACTCCTTTTAATTCTCTCAGCGCGGTGGACATCCACGCTAAAAAGCCATGGTTTTTCAATTCATGCTTGACATTTGCGCTCCCATCTGCTATGCTAATTCTCGGAATAAAAGAAACGGAAGGGGCAAACGTATCCATTATTAGGCATTTTACTATTATAGTCTCTTTGTCAAGCCTTGTCAAGAGGCTTTCTTTATTTTTTCAGGTTTTTTGCAAAAAATATTGAGAATAACCGCATATTTGTATCCTGTAAGGTTTCGTGCATCCTCCACAAACAGAAGGAACTCCGCAGCGATTCCACCGACCCAACCCGGCAAATTTCTTTTTTGCCAACGCCTCCCTTTCCCTTTTTAAACCTGCGTTATAAAGTTGCCTTATCTGACTGCAAACTATCTCTTTAAACTATCTCTTTTCGGATCGCACCTGTCTCCCTCTTGGAGCATCCATAGCGGCACAGCAGTGTCAAACAGTACGCATTAAAAAGCGCCCCTCCCATCGACTGTTAGTCGATGGGAGGGGCGCTCCATTTTGTGTTTATGCTCCTATCACCCTGATCTGGCAGCTTTCCATGGTTTCCAGTGCAGCCTTATGGGCGGCAGGGGTAACACCGGCACAGCAGGAAGCGTCCACAGAGATCTGCGCTTCCGGGAAACTCGCCCTAAGCAACAGCGCATTGGACACCACGCAAATGTCAGTACACAGCCCCACCAGTTCCATGGCGCATTCGGCGGATCCCACGGCCCGATGAATGCACGTCGGCAGATCTATCGCACCGAATGTATGCTTTTCCACCAATATGTGTGCCTTTCCCTGCAGAGCCGCTGCAATCCGCGGGTGCAGACGCCAGCCCTCCGTCTCTTTGATGCAGTGAGGCACCGGCAGTGCTCTCCCCTCTCGGGTTTCCAGATAATTTTCAAAATGCGTGTCCAGCGTCACAAAGATGTAACCATCGTATCCCTTAATTTTTTCCGCCACGCGATCCAGAATTTCCACTGCTTCCGGCGTGCCCAAGGCTCCATCCACAAAATCATTTTGCATATCCACCACAATTAAAATGTTTTCCATAATATACACCTCACCGTTATTCATTTGCGCCAGATTTCTTTCCTGTAAAACAGAACCAAAGTATCATCATCACCCGAATGTGTTACAAATTCAGTATAACCCCAATGCAAATAGATAGCCAAATTCCTGCTCTTTTTTGCTTCGCAACCAATTGTCAGGTACTTAATTCCCATTTCCTTTGCATGCTCTTCAGCCATTTTGACCAACTTAGAAATATGCCCTTGGCCTTCATACTGTTTTTCAATTCTAAAAGCATTCATATTACCAATATCTTTGCCATCACAGAGCACCGGTCTGTTTTTCACCGCAGAGCAATTTGGAGAAAACAAAACAGTTATTTGCCCGATGGGTTCGCTATCATCTAAGACCACAAAAGTGGAGCATTCCTTCTTTTCGTTGTATGTAATATACTGTTTTTTCCACATTACCCAAACGTCTTCATTTGGATTTCTGGCAATATCCTTATCCCATATTGCATTTAAATCTTCCATGGATGCTTTTCTGTAATGAAACACAAGAAACCTCCTGCTTTCGGAAAACTTATTCAATCGCTTGCGCTTAATTCTTGATAGAACACAGCAAACAACCGCAAATCCATCACGAAGCAAATAGTCGAAATTGAGATATTATTTAGGCTCCCGCTCATAGTGGAACGAAGCGTTTTAGCCGAACCGTGCAAGTATACGCACAGTTCGTAGCGTCTATTCTGCGTTTACTATAATATCACAATAGTATCACACTTATGTAAATATCCTGTTCCATCTGCTATCCCTTTATATATCATGATTCATGGAACCTTTTGATTATATGCTACACAGTCCAGATCACAACGTTTCTGGCTCACCACAAAACCCTTTACGAAATCATTTTGCATATCCATCATAAAGAAAATGTGTATTCGATCAGCATCACTGTCGTTATACTAACCTGGCCAGAAAACATCTCCGCAAGCTGCCGTCTTCTGCAAATCAATTATACTGTACAACAAGAAAAATAGCAAGGCAAAGCCTTGCATACTTACATATACAATCCACCCGTGGGACAGACAACAAACTTTTTTTCACACTTCAACATTACCTATTACTTTCCAAAAAATCCTGAATGCATTTATCGAGAAAATGGAAGTAAAAAATCCTGAACGCTTACGCATTCAGGATTTTTGGCTCTGCTGACCAAAAAAGAACAGGTTGAAAACCGAGGATTATCTTTTATTTATTCTTGTAATAAATAATTTAAATACTTTTCCGGATTATTTAAAAAGTTTTTAGTAACGGTGTAATGTTCCGTTTGTTGATAATCCACTTCATCAATACCATTTTGAGAAAACTGTAGAATTTGTGCATTAGGATATGTCATCAAAATTGGAGAGTGAGTTGCAATTATAAATTGCGAATTATTCTTAACTAATCTATCAATCTCTGCAATTAAGGTTAAAAGTCTCATTGGAGAAAGCGCAGACTCCGGCTCATCTAATATATACAGTCCATTACCACTAAATCTATTTTGAATTAAAGCTAAAAAACTTTCACCGTGAGACCTATTATGAAGAGAAACTCCACCGTAGTTATGCGTTGCTTTTACTTCATCAATATAACCTGACATATTGTAAAAACTTTCGGCTCTTAGGAAAAATCCATCTTTCGGAAATGCCTTTTTTCCTAAAGTTATATGTTTATACAAATATGAGTGTGTATTTGTAGTAGAAAAAGTGAAATTTCTCGTTCCTCCTTCGGGATTAAAACCAAAGGCTGTTGCTATAGCTTCGATTAAAGTCGATTTACCTGTTCCATTTTCACCGACAAAAAATGTTACAGGATTTTTTAATTCTATCGGCCGTTTCATTAGCGATTGAACAACTGGAATTTGTGTTAAATATGTTTTTTCGGTAAAAGGAACAGACAATATTATATCGTTGATATATAATCTATCATTCATTTGGTATTTTCCTTAGCAGTATTGATAGATGCAATTAATAATCTGCGAATTGTCCCACACTGATTATACAAATCTTTTGCTGTTTCTCTATCTATAATTTCTGATTTTACAAAAAGTTCAAGCCAATATTCTGTTTCATAACATTCTTTAAGTGATATTTGAAGTTTAGAGATAAAATCAGGCTTACCGTGTGCATAATTGGCTTCGTGAATATTAGCACCAATGCTTGTAGCTGAGCGTTCAAGTTGATTAACAAGGGAGTAATGACCTTTTATGTTTTCGCAGAGCTTTACTGTTTTAATAGCAAAATCCATAGATAAATCTACAAGTTTATTTTCTTTCACAATATCACCTCTGCGAGTATTATAACATATTTAATGAAATATTGCTACGCAATATGAAATATTCCTTACGGATTATGAAATATTTTGCTTACGCAAAATGTGAAATAAAATTCGTTCCTTCATATGCCGAAGGCATATTTCATATCTCGAAGAGATATTTCATACCGAAGGTATTTCACTCGTTCCGCAAGGAACGAATTTCATTGAAAAAAGACAGTCCCGAAGAACTGTCTTTTTTCTGGAGGCACCACCCGGATTTGAACCGGGGCATAAAGGTTTTGCAGACCTCTGCCT
>CAYZTR010000063.1:0-8207 GCA_964481575.1 uncultured Eubacteriales bacterium | reverse complement strand
ATGGGCCTCCAGCAGAGAAGCCTTGGGGAACGCGGTGCCGTAAACCCGGCAAAGCTGCCGGTTGTTGGCGTCACCTCGCCAGTAAGCGCCGGTGCACTGGGTCAGTTTGACAGCCTTGACCACACCGGTCTTCATAATATGGGGGCCGGCACACAGGTCGGTATACTCCCCTTGGGTATACAGGGTAATGGCATCCCCCCTGCCGGCATGCTCCGCAATAAGCTCCAGCTTATAATCCTCCCCCTGGGCGGACATTTTCGCAGTGGCCTCCTCCGGGGAAACCTCCTGCCGCTCCAGAGTCAGATCCTCCTTGCAGATCTTCTTGATTTCGGCCTCCAGCTTATCCAAATCCTCCCGGGTAAAGGGTTTCTCCACATCGAAATCATAGTAAAAACCGCCCTCAATGGCCGGACCAATGGCACATTTAGCAGCCGGGTACAGCCTCTTCACCGCCTGAGCCAACATATGAGCCGCCGTGTGATTGAATGCGTGGGCGCCGTCAGGATCGGCAAAAGTCAGGATCTCCAGGGCGGCATCGGCGGTAATGGGGGTACGCAGGTCACAGACCACCCCATTCACCTTGGCCGCGCAAGCAGACTTGGCCAATCCGGCTCCCAGCTCTGCGGCTACCTGGGCCGGGGTCACAGCGCTATCGTATTCCTTCACTGTGCCGCCTTTCAAAGTAATTGCAAAAGACATGATTCATTCGCTCCTTTCAAAATTACGGGGCATTTCGGATCACCGAAACAAGGCGATAAAAAACACCCCGGGGAAAGTCCTCGGGGTGAAGTAAAAACTCCATGGTTCCACCCAAGTTGCGCCGGAAAGCGCCACTCGTTTTACCTTAACGCGGCTGGACGGCCGGCCATTTCCTGCCAGCAGCTCCACGGGTGGTATTCGGCAGACTCCAGCCTCCTGCGTCCGCTCCCAGCCCATGGCGGCCGCTCTCTGAAAGGAGGGCAACAGGGATCTCCTACTGCCCGCATCAACACTTTTCCTCATTGTAGCACCGGTTTCCGGATTTGTCAACCCCCGAAACCATCGAATCTTACAGGCCCAAAAGCGCCGTGGCAATGAAAAAATAAATGGACAGGGACAAAGCGTCCACAATAGTGGTAATCATGGGGTGAGCCATGACAGCCGGATCCAAGTGGCACATTTTGGCCAAAATCGGTAGCAACGAACCCACCAGCTTGGCCGCGATCACCACTACCACCAGGGTCAAACAAACCACTACAGACACCAGGAGACTCTCCCGGTTAATGAGCATCAGCTTGAAAAAGTTAGCCACAGCCAAAGTCACACCGCAGCAAATGGAAACCATACCTTCCTTCAGCAACACCCGGAAGGTATCCCGAAACCGGATCTCCCCCAACGACAAACCGCGGATAATAGTAACCGAAGCCTGACCGCCGGCGTTTCCGCCGGTATCCATGAGCATGGGGATGAAGGTTACCAGCGCCACATATTTGGACATGGCATCCTCAAAATGCGTTAAAATAGCCCCAGTGAAGGTGGCCGAGATCATCAGGAACAGCAACCAGGGAATCCGGGCCTTCCACAACTCAAAGACCGAAGTCTTTAAATAGGTCTTATCCGGTGTGGGAGCAATAGCGGCCATCTTTTCAATATCCTCGGTGGCCTCTTCCTGGATAACGTCCATCGCATCGTCAACCGTGACGATACCCACCAGGCGCCCCTCCTCATCCACCACCGGCAGAGCAATGAAGTCATACTTGGCAAACTTCTGAGCCACCAGCTCCTTATCCTCGGTGGTCCGGGCCGAAATCACATTGGTATCCATGAAGTCGGCAATAATGTCATTGTCCGACGCCATGAGCAAATCCTTCACGGTAACGATTCCCAGAAGGATCTTGTTGGAATCAGTCACATAGCAGGTGTAAATGGTCTCCTTATCAATACCGGTATGCCGGATCCGGGCGATGGCGTCCTTGGCGGTCATCTTGGGCTGGAGCCGGATGTACTCCACCGTCATGATGCTCCCAGCGCTGTCTTCAGGATACTGCAGAATCTGATTGATCAGTTTCCGGGTATCCGGATCCGTGTTGGCCAGGATCCGCCGCACCACATTGGCGGGCATTTCTTCCAGCAGATCTACCGCATCATCCAGGTACAGCTCGTCCAGCATATCTTTCAATTCGGCATTGGATAGGCCATGGATCAGCAATTCCTGCAGATCCGAATCCATCTCCACAAAAACCTCCGCCGCCAGCTCCTTGGGCAGCAAACGGAAAATCAGGGGGATTTTTTCCTCCGGCAAATCCGCAAAACAAGCAGCCAAATCCATCGGGTTCAGTGCCGCAATATACTCCCGCAATGGGGCCAGCTTTTCCTCCGCTAAAAAGGCCTCAATCTGCTCCACCGGCGTAATTTGCATCAATTCATCCATGGTCCACACTCCCTGATCCTGCAGACTTCCGCCTGCGGTTAGTTCTGCCACTCTTCAAAGGGCTGTATTTAATATAGTATGCGGAAAAGCCGGCTTTGTCAATCCAAATTTTGCGTTTTTCTCTACCAATTTGTCAAATTTTATGTTATACTAATATTACCTTTACAATTAGGCTGGAGGTTCCCATTATGAAATTGCTGGCACTGGACGGAAACAGTATCGTCAACCGGGCTTTTTTCGGCATCAAACTGCTGACCACCAAGGACGGACGGTTCACCAACGGGATCTACGGATTCCTGAATATTCTCTTCAAGCTTATAGAGCTGGAGTCCCCCGACGGGGTAGCAGTAGCCTTTGACGTCCACGCTCCCACCTTCCGCCATGAGCTTTATGGCCAGTACAAAGCCGGGCGCAAAGGAATGCCCCCGGAGCTGCGGGAGCAGATGCCGGTTCTAAAGGAGATCCTGACCCTGCTGGGCTGCCACTGCATCGAACTTCCGGGCTTTGAAGCCGATGACATTCTGGGCACCCTGGCCCAGGGCGCGGAGAACTCCGGCAACCAATGTATCATTTCCACCGGAGATCGGGATTCTTTCCAACTGGTATCCGATTCGGTAACCGTGCTGCTGGCCGCCACCAAAATGGGACATCCGGAGATCACACGGTACACCCCCGACGCCATCCGGGAAAAATACGGGGTGGAGCCGATGCAAATGATTGACATCAAGGCCCTTATGGGGGACAGCTCGGATAACATTCCCGGTGTTCCCGGCGTAGGGGAAAAGACCGCCATGGATCTGATTGCACGGTTTCATGACATTGACAAACTTTATAGAGAGCTGGATGCCACCGACATTAAGCCCGGCGTCAAAGCTAAGCTGATTGCCGGAAAAGACAGCGCCTATTTAAGCCGCACTCTGGGAACTATCTCCCGGCAGGTACCCATTGCCACCGATCCCACAGAATACAAATTTGCCCCCCGGCAGGATGCTCCTTTGGCCCGGAAGCTGGCGGATTTGGAACTTTTCAAGCTGATTGAAAAACTGGGATTGGACGCCGCCGCTCCTTCCACAGCTCCTGTAGAGGAAATCGCTTCCTCTGTCATTTATTTCCCTGCCACGCTGCCGGAGGTGCTGACGGCGGCGGAAACCACCGGAAAGCTGGATCTGTGTTTTCCGGAAGAAGGCACCCTCCTGGTGGGCGCCGCCGAAAAGGCAGTTCGACTGGCACTTGGAAGTTTTGGCAATCAAAGCGAAGCTACCCTATCCCTGGACACCTGCCTGCCAGCCGCTGCTGAAAGCCTGACACTGCTGCAGCCGGCTCTGGAATCTGGCAGTCTGCAAAAGCGGGTGGCCGATGCCAAAAGTCTGGCACATTGGTGCCATGCCAGGAACATCCGCCTCCAAGGAGTAGCCTTTGATTTATCCCTGGCCGCCTATCTGCTGAATCCGGCGGCCAAATCCTATGATCCGGATCGGCTGGCGGCTGAATACGGCGTTTCCGCCGGTGAAGGTGACTGGGCTCCCCTGACTCTCCACACCAGGCTCTGTGACCGGCTGGCAGCAGAGGTGGAATTTCAGGAAATGACGCCCCTGCTGCAGGACATTGAAATTCCCCTGGCTCAGGTGCTGGCCGATATGGAGCACTGGGGGTTTCTGGTGGATCTGGAAGGAATCCGAGCCTATGGAGCCTCCATGGAGGCCCAGATTGACGGGCTTCAATCGGCCATCTGGCAGATGGTGGGAGAAGAATTTAATTTAAACTCCCCCAAGCAGCTTGGGCATGCCTTGTTTGAAGTATTGGGGCTCCCGGCTAAAAAGAAAACCAAAAGCGGCTACTCTACCAATGCTGAAGTGTTGGAGGAACTGCGGGATGCCCATCCGGCAGTGGACGCTGTCCTGAAATATCGGCAGCTGGCCAAGCTGAAATCCACCTATTGCGATGGCATGACCGACAAAGGCGGGGCTGACGGCCGCATCCACTCCACCCTGAATCAAACCGAAACCCGTACCGGCCGCATCAGCTCCACGGAGCCCAATCTGCAAAACATTCCTGTTCGCACCCCCGAAGGCCGGGAACTACGGAAATTTTTTAAAGCGGCGGAAGGCTATGTCCTCTGCGATGCCGATTATTCCCAAATTGAGTTGCGGGTACTGGCCCATATGGCTGCAGATCAAAATATGATCAACACCTTCCTATCCGGAGAAGACATTCACCGGCGTACCGCCGCCCAGGTCTTCCATCTGCCGGAAGAATTAGTTACCCCGGAAATGCGTTCTTCAGCCAAAGCGGTGAACTTTGGTATTGTATACGGCATCAGCGCCTTCTCCCTGTCCAAGGACATCGGCGTAACACGGAAGGAGGCCGCCGACTATATTGAAGGCTATTTCCGCACCTTTCCAGGCGTCAAAGCCTATATGGAACAGGCCGTTCAGGATGCTACCCGGTTAGGATATGCCAAAAGCCTTTACGGCCGTCGGCGGATGTTGCCGGAGCTGGCAGCCTCTAATGCCGTACTCCGGAGCTTCGGCCAGCGGGTGGCCCGAAATATGCCCATACAGGGCACTGCCGCCGACATCATTAAAATCGCCATGATCCGGGTGCATCGACGGCTGCAGGAAGAACAGCTGGACGCCCGATTGATTCTCCAGGTGCATGATGAGTTGATTGTGGAGGCAAGAACTGATCTGGCCGACCAGGTCTGCCGGCTGTTGGAAGAGGAGATGGAGGCCGCTGCCCAACTGTCTGTCCCCCTGTCAGTGGAGGCCCACGCAGGAAAAACCTGGTACGAAGCCAAAGAGTAACTCACATCTACTTTTATAAGAACACCCCCACCTAAACCCATTTTTATAAAGGATCTGAACACCTATGAAAAACATTTTATTTGTCTGCACCGGTAACACCTGCCGGAGTCCTATGGCGGAGGTGCTGTTCCGCCAGTTTGCCCAAAAGAAAGGGGTGCAAGGGCTGAACATCGCTTCGGCCGGACTGGCCGCTGTAGAGGGGGCGGAAGCCTCAGAAAATGCTGTCCGGGCCGCCGCCGAAGTAGGATGCGACTTATTCCATTTTCATTCTCACCAACTAACCCCGGCGGACCTGGAAGCTGCTGACCTGGTGGTAACCATGACCCCAGCGCAGGCAGATAAGCTGCGGCCTTTGGCCAAGCAGGTTATGTCTATCCCCGGCGGGATCCCGGATCCTTACGGCGGAAATCTGGCAGCCTACCGGGTCTGTCGGGATGCCATTACAGCAGGACTGCCTGCCGTTCTGGATCAGGCGGTATCTTTATGATTGTCCGGCCCATGACCCCGGCGGATATTCCGGCGGCGGTATGTCTGGAGGTAGCCTGCTTTTCCCATCCCTGGTCAGCCGCATCCTTTCAGTCGGCCTTTGCCGCCGGTGCCACCCGTTTTTTCGCTGCTCTGGAAGGGGAAACTCTTTTGGGGTACTGCGGCCTGCAGGTAGCCGCCGATGAGGGCAGCATCACCAACGTGGCCGTCTCCCCCACCGCTCGGCGACAAGGGGTGGGCGCCGCCCTGATCGCAGCTATGCTTGCTTTTGGACGGGCTCACAGTCTCTCCCAGCTGTTTCTGGAGGTGCGCCCCTCCAACATTCCGGCTATTCGCCTGTATGAAAAAGCCGGATTCCAGCCGGTCGGTCGGCGCCGGGGATTTTACACGGACCCCCCTGAGGACGCCCTGATTTACACCCTTGTTTTATCTGATTCGGAAAGCGTGATTCCATGAAAATTCTTGCCATTGAATCCTCCTGTGACGAAACGGCTGCCGCCGTTTGTGAAGGACGAACGGTTTTGTCCAATATTGTGGCCACCCAGGTGGAGGAACATAAGCTTTATGGCGGCGTGGTGCCGGAAATCGCCTCCCGCCGCCACTGCGAAGCCATTTCCGGCGTCACCCAAGAGGCGCTGGATGCTGCCGGCCTGACTCTGACTGACATTGACGCCATCGCCGTGACCCATGCACCCGGACTCATTGGCGCTTTGCTGGTGGGAGTCAATTTTGCCAAAGGGCTGTCCATGGCCACCGGAAAGCCGCTGATCCCGGTGCATCATCTTCGCTCTCATCTGGCCGCCAATTACATCACCCACCCGGACTTAAAGCCGCCTTTCCTCTGTCTCCTGGTATCCGGCGGCAACAGTCTGATTGTAGAAGTCAAAAACTATACTGATTTTCACATCATAGGCCGTACCCGGGATGATGCGGCCGGCGAATGCTTTGACAAATCTGCCCGGGCCATGGGAATGTCTTACCCCGGGGGAATTGAAATGGACAAAGTGGCGGAAACCGGTGACCCCACCAAATACACCCTGCCCCGTCCTGTAGTAGACGGCTGCCCCTATGATTTCAGCTTTTCCGGCCTGAAGACCGCCGTGGTCAACCTGATCCACAACGCCAGGCAAAAAGGAGAAACCATCCAGGTACCTGATCTGTCCGCCGCAGTGCGGCAGCGGGTCTGCGATCTGCTGATTCAAAACACCATGGCCGCTGCCCGGGACTTTGGCTATACTACCATTGCAGTGGCCGGCGGTGTTTCGGCCAACAGCGAGCTGCGCCGCCGCATGGATACTGCCTGCCAGGAAAAAAGATACCGCCTGTGCTACCCGGAACTGCGGTATTGCGGGGACAACGCCGCCATGGTAGGCGTGCAAGCCGGATTTGAATATGCTGCTGGGCATATTGCCGGTACCGATCTGAACGCCGCCGCCACCATGGACATTGCAAATGCCTAAACCGCTGTACTCTGTGGCAAAACGTCCAAAACACTTCAGTGGATTTCGTGAAAAAATAGTAGTCTCCCCGAAGTTTTTGAACTTTTTGCAAACTGTCTTGCATGGGAAGCCCTTTTGTTTTATAATGTATTCAGCAAAAATTGGACTTGCTTAAGCGGCAGGTCGGTTCTGTCCGACCCGGCGCAGCAGCTGACCATCATGGCGCAGTCGGAATTTCCCGGTGCGTCATGCGTCCAAACTTTGAAAGGATGGTACCTGTTATGAAAACTACGAACCCGACCCTGCTTGCATGGCTAGAAAAGATGCAGAATCTGGTTGCTCCGGATAAGGTCGTTTGGATCACCGGTGCGCAGGATCAGATTGATGCTCTGAAAGCCGAAGCCGTGGAAACCGGCGAAATGATCAAGCTGAATGAAGAAAAGCTGCCTGACTGCTACCTCCATCGCACCCAGCCCAACGACGTGGCCCGCGTGGAGGACCGCACCTTCATCTGCGCTCCCACTGCAGACGATGCCGGCCCCACCAACAACTGGATGGATCCTGCAAAGGCTTATGATATGCTTTATGATATCGCCCGTGACAGCTACAAGGGCCGCACCATGTATGTGATCCCTTACTCCATGGGCCCCATCGGTTCTCCCCTGGCCAAGATTGGCGTGGAAGTAACCGATTCCATTTATGTTGTGCTGAACATGAACATCATGACCCGCGTCGGCGACAAGGTGCTGGAAGTGCTGGGCGATTCTGACGACTGGGTTCGCGGCCTCCATGCCAAGTGCAACGTGGATCCTGACAAGCGGTATATCTGCCACTTCCCCCAGGACAACACCATTATCTCTGTAAACTCTGCCTACGGCGGCAACGTGCTGCTGGGTAAGAAGTGCTTCGCCCTGCGGATCGCTTCCTATCAGGGCAAGAATGAGGGCTGGATGGCCGAGCATATGCTTATTCTGGGCCTGGAGAACCCCAAGGGTGAGGTCAAGTATGTGGCCGCAGCATTCCCCTCTGCCTGCGGTAAGACCAACCTGGCCATGCTGATCCCCCCCG
>CAYZTR010000062.1:0-8248 GCA_964481575.1 uncultured Eubacteriales bacterium | reverse complement strand
CTCGTTCTGATCCCTTGTGGAGACACGGATATAGCCATAAAGAGCAGATTGCATAATCATTTCCTCCTGTTTTTAGTGATGGCTATATTGTAGAGGGAATAAAGGCTTCCTGCCATTAAGAATCAGACTTATTGTGTTGCCTTCAAGAGCAGCAAGAGCAATTTGAGATTCACGGGGAAATGGTGTCCTTAACAGCTTTATCGAAATTTCGTGGTTGATTGTTATGAACAGATCTTTTTTTCAAAAACTACGCACGTTAAGGTTGAAGGATTTTTTTGCTGTCTTTCAATTCCTAATTGCATTACCCATAGCCCTCATTTACAAGAAGCGTAGAAAACATCTCTGGCTCCTTTGCGAATATGGTCCAGAAGCCCGGGATAATGCCTATTACCTGTTTCGATATCTCCGTTCCAAACAGCCATCAGTCGATGCTGTATATGCATTAGACACTGGTAGCCCAGATATTTCACGTGTTCGTTCCTTAGGTGAAGTTATTTCATATGGAAGTTTGAAGCACTGGATCTATTATTTGGCGGCCGAAGTAAATATCAGTTCTCAAAAAGGAGGAAAACCCAACGCTGCCGTATGCTACGTATTGGAAGTCATCACAGGTATCTGGAAAAATATACGTGTTTTCCTACAACACGGGATTATCAAAGATGATCTGCCCTTTCTTCATTACAAGAAAGCAAAGTTAAGCCTATTCATGTGCTCGACCAAACGGGAGTATGAATTTGTTAGCAGCCATTTTGGCTATCCAGATGGCGCAATCGTCTTAACCGGGTTGTGTCGCTACGATAATTTAGTCGACACGTCTCAGTCAGCTACTATCGGGATCATGCCAACGTGGCGGGAATGGCTCTACCGAACCCACGAAATGGAGCAAATCGAAGGAACAATAAATTTTGAGCAGACCGTCTTTTATAAAACATGGTCCAGTTTGATTACTGCAATTTTGGTGCGCTATCAGCAGACGGATCTAAAGTTGGTTCTTTGCTTACATAGAAATATGCAGCAATATAATGGATATTTCGAAAAGCTGAGCAGTCGGTTGGAAGTACTGAATTTGGAAAATGGAGACATAATTGATGTGTTAAAAAGTTCCTCCTGCCTGATTACAGACTACAGTAGTGTAGCTATTGACTTTGCATATCTGCGAAAGCCACTGGCTTATTATCAGGCAGACTACGAACAATTTCGGAACTACCATTTACCGGAAGGCTACTTTGATTACGAAAAAGATGGATTTGGTCAGGTTTGCCATACCCAGGTTGAAATGCTTCAGTGGATCGATAAATGTGTGCAGTCCAGCTTTGCACCGGAGGCACAATATTGTCAGCGGGCGGATGAGTTCTTTCCATTTCATGATCACAATTATTGTGAGCGCAATTATTACGCGATCAGGGATTTTCTGGAAAGAAATCATATTGGAGAAAAGCAGAATGATGGAACAGCGCAAGCAGTCGGAAATTGATTTTGTGATTGCCTGGGTAGATGGAAATGACCCGGCTTGGCAGGAAGAAAAGCAACAGTACGCAGAAAAAGAGTCGGGGCACAAACCGGTCCTGGATGACGGAGACTATCGGTATCGAGATTGGGATCTACTCAGATATTGGTTTCGCGCGGTTGAAGAATTCGCGCCCTGGGTTCGAAAAATTCATTTTGTAACGTGCGGGCAGATTCCCAAATGGCTGAACACCGAACATCCAAAGCTCCATATTGTCGATCATCGGGACTATATCCCCCACGAATACCTTCCCACCTTCAATTCCCATACCATTGAATTGAATATGCATAAAATCGAGGATTTGGCAGAGCAATTCGTCTATTTCAATGACGATATGTACATTACACGGTGCGTGTCGCCTGACGATTTCTTTTGCAATGGTGTTCCCCGGGATGTATTTGCTCTGGACGCAATTTACTGCGGGCCGGGGAGCGCAGGAAGCTACAACTGCAGCGATTTGGAAATCATCAACGCCAATTTCAACAAGCAGGATCAGCTTCGAAAACATTACCGAAAATGGTTCCGGCTTTGCTATGGAAAGAAGAATCTCTATCGGACTTCGGTGCTGCTCCCGTGGCGATGGTTTCCGGGATTCTACTACCAGCACTTGCCCAGCAATTTTCTGAAATCTACATTGGAGAAAGTATGGGCCGTGGCGGGAGACACGCTTGATGAGACGTGCCGCCACAGATTTCGCGGAAAAGCCCAAGTGAATCAGTGGGTTTTCAAATTCTGGCAGCTTGCGGAGGGATCGTTCACCCCTCAAGCAGCCAGTTTTGGCAGATGCTATCACATTAAGGATCAGAGCGTAGATGACCTGTGCGAGGCAATTAAAACAAAAAAATACGCGCTTCTGTGCATTAATGACACAGACCGCACCACTGGGTTTGAAGCGAAAAAAGTGCAAATCGCCGCTGCATTTGACGCGATTCTTGGGCAGCGTTCCACTTTTGAGCAATAAAACACGTGCTTAATGGAAGCGGCTCTAATTTGGAGGGAATATGCATAATCTGACAGAAAAAATACAGGAATTCAAACGCTACCGCTTCCTCCTCTCAGAATTGGTAAAGCGCGGAATCATTCTGAAGTATCGGCGATCCTATCTGGGGCTGGCATGGACGCTGCTGGAACCTTTGCTAAATATGCTCGTATTGACCTTTGTATTTGGGACGCTGTTTGGCAGATCGGATAAAACCTATCCTGTCTATGTCCTATCGGGCCGGCTTTTGTACAGTTGTTTTTCACAGGCAACCACAGCTGCGCTGCGGTCAATACGTACCAACTCCGCAATGATTAACAAGGTGTATGTCCCCAAATATTTATATCCACTGTCCAGTATTATTTACTCCTATGTGATTTTCGGCTTTTCGCTGATTGTTTTGGCGGTTGTATCCGTGGTTCTGGGCGTTTGGCCTACTAAGTATATCCTGTTAATATGGATTCCGCTGCTGCTGCTTTTTTTCCTTTCACTGGGCGTGGGAATGGTGCTTGCCACTTTGGGAGTGTACTTCCGGGACATGGAATACCTCTGGAGCGTTGGCCTGGCGCTGCTGATGTATCTATGTGCGATTTTTTATTATCCTGACAGCTTTATGAACGCCGGAAAGGGCTGGGTATTGGAATCCAATCCGCTGTTCTGTATTATTGCGCTGTTCCGCAGCTGTCTTTACGGCACGCCGATGAAAATGGGGTATTTGGCATACACGGCGGTTTGGTGCGTAGTATCCATTGCCATAGGCAGTTGGCTTTTTCATAAAAAGCAGAACACATTCGTCTTGCACATTTGATTTCTGGAAGGATCATCAAGCATGGGAGAAACGGTAATTGAGCTGAAGGATGTTGGCATAAAGTTCAACCTAAGCAAAGAAAAGACGGATAGCCTAAAAGAGTACGTGATTAAGCTTCTAAAGAAGCAGCTGATGTACGACGAGTTCTGGGCGCTGCGAAATATCACCTTTTCCGTGGAAAAAGGGGAGCGCTTGGGAATCCTGGGGTTGAACGGCGCAGGCAAGAGTACACTGCTGAAAATCATCGCGGGAGTTTATCATCCTGATGAAGGTACGATGTACCGCAGCGGAGTGATCGCCCCGCTTCTGGAACTCGGCGCTGGATTTGACCCCCAGTATACCGGCGCGGAAAATATCTTTCTATACGGAAGCATTCTTGGCTATTCCAAGCAGTATCTCACGGACAAATTCGATGAGATTGTGGATTTTTCGGAGCTGAAGGAATTTATTAACGTTCCGCTGAAAAATTATTCCTCCGGCATGCGGGCGCGGCTGGGCTTCGCGATTGCGACCATTGCGGATCCGGAGATTTTAATTCTGGATGAGGTGCTTTCCGTTGGGGATGCCAAATTCCGGAAAAAAAGTGAGCAGAAAATCATGGAGATGTTCGAGCGGGGGGTAACGGTTTTGTTCGTTTCCCACTCTTTGGAACAGGTGCAAAGGCTGTGCAATAAGGCTATTTTGCTGCAAAAGGGGCATCTGATTTCCTCCGGGGATATCGATGCCGTTTCCGCAGCTTATCAAAAAATACTGGAATAATTTTGTATATAAAAATGGGAGGAACAGCTCGGTGTACAAATACAAAGCGTCTATCGTTATGGCGGTATACAATGTAGAACCCTTTTTAAGGGAAGCAATTGACAGTATCATCGGGCAAAATATTGGCTTTTCAAGCATTCAATTGATTCTCGTAGACGATGGTTCTGCAGATGGCAGTGGTAATATTTGCGACGAATACGGCGCCCAGTATCCGGATAATATCCTAGTGATTCACAAGGAGAATGGCGGAGTTTCCTCCGCACGAAATGAGGCGTTGAGATATGTCGAAGGCCAATACATAAACTTTATGGATGCAGACGACAAGCTGTCTGAAAACACAGTCAAGGCCGCCTGCAATTTCTTGGACTGTCATTATGAAGAAACGGATATTGTCGCGTTCCCGATGATTTTTTTCGATGGCCGGAGAGGGGAACATATTCTCAATTATAAGTTTGACCAAGGAGATAGGGTCATTGATTTAGATAAAGAATGGCAAAATCCGCAGTTGTCTATGTCAAGCGCATTTGTAAAAGCGGAATGTATGTTATCCTGCGGCTTCGATACGCGGCTTGTGTATGCTGAGGATGCGAAGGTTTTGCAAAAAATATTGGCGTCCAAAGCGGCTTTGGGAGTCATAACAGACGCGAAATATTGGTATCGGCGCAGAAGCACTGGTGAGCAATCTGCCATTCAATCCGGAATTTACCGTAAGGAAAGATATCTGCCTTGCATGCAGTTTTTCCAACAAGAATTGATAGATTATTTTTTGAGTGAATATCATTACCTTCCCCGTTTCGTTCAGTTTACTCTTATGTATGATCTTCAATTTAGAATCAAGCAAAATAAAATACCAGGAGGTACGTTATCCACCGATGAAACAGAAGAATATAAGTGCGCCATTCGTAAAATCTTAAAACACATCGATGATGACGTGATTATGGCACAGCGGAACATTTTCCGTGAACACAAATTCTTTACCCTTTCCTGGAAGTACGGCATTGTTCCAACGCCCATTCAGCGCGGCTGCGATGTCGTTTTTGCATTCCCTGGCGGGGCCATCATCAAGTTATCCGAATGCCCGGTTTCCTTTGATTTCATTACTTCAACGGATAACGGTTTCATTTTGGAAGGCGTTGTCTCGGTTCTCTCAAATTTATGGGAGAACGCCAAACTGTTCATTCGTGCCAATGATACAATCTATCCATGTGAAATACTGAAAACATCTGTCAATACCGTTGCTCTTAACGAGGTAATCCAGCGCGGAATTGGCTTTAATGCTAAATTGCTGTTGGACAAAAATAGTACCTATGATATTTCTGTCATCTTAAACGTTTGTGGGGTGAATATCCCACTGAGGAATGTAGGATATGGTCAATTCTTCCCGATATCCCAAAAATATAAAAATGCGTATGCCTACTGCGGTAACTGGGTGATCCGGCAAGCCCCCAGAGGAATCTGCGTAACGCCCTGCCAAACGCTGCGCAGGGTGGAACTGGAAAAGACGTTCTGCAAAGAGGTGTGGAAAACCAATGCCAAAGGTGGCAGAAATGCCGTGATTGCCCGGTTTCTGTCCGGGATTCTCTCGAAACTGAAAAAACGCCCCATTTGGCTGATCTCGGACCGGGCCGGAAAGGCGGGAGACAATGGAGAAGCCCTGTTCCGCTACATGCAAAAAAACCATCCGGAAATCCGATCCTTCTTTGTGATCAATTATGATTGCCCAGACTATAAACGCATGAAAAAGGTGGGCCCGGTTTTAGCCAAGGACTCCCGGTGGCATAAACTTCTGCTTATCATAAGCGACTGCAATCTATCAAGCCATGCGGAAATAGATATCTATAACCCGTTCTATAAATACCGCGACGCATATCAGGATATGATTTCATCCAAGAAATTCATATTTTTGCAGCATGGTGTGATAAAGGATGATGTTTCATCCTGGCTAAATCGCAGAGCCAAAAATTTCGCGGGATTCGTAACTGCTGCAAAACCGGAATGGCGCTCTATCGTGAATGGAAATTACGGATATTCTCAAGAGCAAATTTGGCTCACGGGGCTTCCCCGCTTCGATCGCTTGTATTCCGAAAGCAGGAAAATGATTGCCATTGTCCCAACCTGGCGGAAGTATTTGATGGGTAAGCTGGACAAGCATACAGGACTGTGGACAATCGGTCCCGATTTTATGAAAAGCCCTTTTCTCCACTTTTACAGCGAGCTAATGAACGACCGCAGGCTTCTGGACGCTGCCAAATTGTACGGATACACGCTAGCCTTTATGCCGCACCCTAATCTATGGCCGCATGTAGGCCTTTTTTCGGCGGATCCCCAGGTAAAACTATTGGACAGCGGTATGGAATACCGGGATTTGTTCGCCCAGTGCAGCTTGCTGGTAACAGATTATTCCTCGGCAGTATTTGATTTCGCGTATTTAAGAAAGCCTCTGTTTTATACACAATTTGACTGTGAAGCCTTTTTTGCCGGGGATCATACCTATAAAAAAGGTTACTTCGACTACGAGCGAGACGGCTTTGGCGAGGTTGAATACACCCTTGAGGGCACTGTTGAGCGCATCATCGAGTACATGGAGAATGGATGCAAGCTGAAAGAAAAATATCGGAATCGGATCGATAATTTCTTCTCATTCAATGATCAGAACAACTGCCAACGGGTATACGAAAAGATTATGGAACTGAATCAGTATGGCACACTAAGGGAGGCACAGAATAAAATATGTCCGCCATAATTATTGTTTTGTTGTTTGTTTGCGCCCAAGGAATGGAGATTGCCTCTCCTGAGGAATTTCAGAAGGATTACATTACCCCCCCCCGCACCAATTGTATCAAGGGGTTCTTTGTTCTGATGGTTTTTGTATCCCATTCCCGCAACTATATGACACTTACCCCTGCTGACGATGTTGCGGTCACAATCGTAACATATTTGGGTCAGCTTATGGTCGCACCGTTTTTGTTCTATTCCGGCTATGGCGTTATGGAATCCATCAAACGGAAGGGTCTTCCCTATGTCAAATCGATCCCGATCCGCCGGGCATTAAAAACGTTGCTCCATTTCGATATTGCAGTTCTCCTATTCCTGATCGTGCGAAGTGCTATGGGAGTAAAATACTCGCTGCAGCACATTTTACTGGCATTTACTACCTGGACAAGCTTGGGAAACAGCAACTGGTATATTATGGCGATTGTTGCTTGCTATTTGTTTTCCGCTGTATCTTCTTTTGTGTTCAGGAGAAATCCGTACCTGGCCGCTGTATCCGTAACGCTTCTCAGTATACTGTTATCTCATACCTTATCTTTGTACCGGCCCAATTACTGGTATAATACGATGCTATGCTATTCGCTGGGCGTATGGTATGCCATTTTGCGTGAGAAAATAGAGAAGATTGTCATGCGAAATGACATTCTTTATTGCGCCGCAATAGCATTTGCATTCATGGCCTATCATTGGCTATCTGGACGAACAGGGAAAAGCACTTGGATTTATCAAATTTATGCTTTGTTCTTTGTAATTCTCGTAGTGGGCATCACTATGAAGATATCCTTTAACAATGCGTTCTTGGATTTTTTAGGCAGCCATATCTTTAGCATATATATATTGCAAAGGATTCCAATGATGATTCTAAACTGGAAAGGGATTTATAAAAACGATAATGCGTCCTTTTTCCTTTTATCCTTTGTACTTACCTGTATATTAGCCCTTGCGTATGATTTCTGCATGAATAAGCTGGATGGACTTATATTCGCAAAATCGCAAAAATGTTGAGAATTAACTTGGCAGGTTTTTCCACATAGTTATTCCATACGCCCCTCGCTATACCCGAAATCTATCCGCAGTCAAACCTGCCGGCCCGATATGGGCAGACAGGTTGTACCAATTTGAAAAGGTCGCATAGTACTTTTTTGGCGGGATTCTACCTTGAATCCTGCCTTTTTCTGTGGTATAATAACCCCAAAATGGATGGTGTCATACTAGTTCTTATTAAAAAGGTTAAAAACCTTTTTATAGCACCGCAGGTGCGTTAAGAACTGCATGAGACGGCTTTTGCGGCGGTTCGCCGCAAAAGGGAAGCGCCATTAGGCGGTTCCTTCTTTATAAAACCAAACGGTTTTATAAAGAATCAGTATCAGCCGGCTTCGATGACGCTGCCGGGACGGGGCCGGGCGCTCCCCATGACAGAAAC
>CAYZTR010000061.1:0-8481 GCA_964481575.1 uncultured Eubacteriales bacterium | reverse complement strand
GCCACCGTAGACGATTTGCTCCGGCAGCTGCCCGTAGACGAGGAACAGGCGGAAAAAGCCATCTTTGACCTGGCGTCGGCACGGTACGAAGCCATCGGCTCGGAAGAATATGAAACCCAGCGTCTTCAGAGATTGTTCCAAGAGCAAGAACCTATGTCCGAATTAGACGCGGAACTGATTCGTCAGGCCGTCCGCACTGTTATTGTGGACGGAAACGGTGCAGTTACCGTCAAACTAAAGAATGACCAGATCATCGGAAAGGAGAGCATACCATGAGCGAAAGGAAGAAAACCGTAACCATTATCCCGGCGAGGCCGTTTGCGTCCCAGCAGGCTATGCGGCGGCAGCTCCGGGTAGCCGCCTACTGCCGGGTGTCCACCGAGGAAGAAGAACAGCAGTCCAGCTATGAAGCCCAGTGCAGCTATTACACCGACAAGATCATGACCAACCCGGAGTGGACCATGGCAGGCATCTTTGCCGATGAGGGCATCACCGGCACCTCCGCCAAGAAGCGCCCAGAATTCCTGCACATGATCCACATGTGCAAGCAGAAGAAGATCGACCTGATCCTGACCAAGTCCATCTCCCGGTTTGCCCGGAACACGGTGGACTGTCTGAAATATATCCGCATTCTGAAAGGGCTGGGCATCGGCGTGGTATTTGAAAAGGAGAACATCAACACCCTGGAATCCGACAGTGAGCTGATTATCACCCTGCTGGGAGCCTTCGCCCAGTCGGAAAGCGAGTCCATCTCCAAGAATGTCTCCTGGGGCAAACGACAAGCTATGCGGGAGGGGAAAACCCACGTACAGTTTGAAAAACTCTACGGGTACTGTATCGATGCGAACGGGGATCCCCAAATTATTCCCGAGGAAGGAGCCGTCGTGGATAAGATATTTGAACGGTTTCGAATGGGAGACAGCCTGCGGATGATCCAGGAGGAGCTAAACGCAAAGGGCGTTCCCTACCGGAATGAAAAGAAATGGACCATGCCCGCCGTCCGGGCGGTTCTGCTGAATGAAAAATACTGCGGGGACGTGCTGATGCAGAAAACCTATGTCTCCGACTGTATCAGCAAGAAGGTGGTCAAGAACACCGGCCAGCTTCCCATGTACCTGGTGCGGGACAACCACCCGGCCATTATCAGCCGGGATGCCTATAACGCAGCCCAGGCGGAGCTGGCGAGGCGCAACGCTCTCAAAAGCCCCTCCCCCAAGCAGGCTCCCACAGGCCGCTCCTGCTATACCAGCAAATACGCGCTGTCGGAGCGGCTGGTGTGCGGAGAGTGTGGGACCCTGTACCGAAGGTGCAGCTGGAAGCGGGACGGGAAAAAGCGGGTCGTCTGGCGGTGCATCAGCCGGTTGGACTACGGAAAGAAGTACTGCCACAACTCCCCCACCCTGGACGAGGAACCGCTCCAGCGGGCCATTCTGGAGGCGGTCAACTCCGTGATGAGTCCCCAAAAGTCGCTGGCGGATCAGATTGTTGATACAACGGTAGAGGAAGCGATCTGCTTACCGGGAGAGCAGATGCCACTGGGAGAGATAAAGGAAAAGATTCAGAAATTGGAGAATACCTTCAGCGGCCTGCTCCAAAAAGCAGCTGAGGATCCAAACGCTGACTACACCGGGCAGTTCCGTGCGAACACCAAGGAACTGGCATCGCTGAAACAGCAGCGGGACGCACTGGAGGCTTACCTTCGAGAACAGGGTACGGCCTATGACCGGGTCCAGGTGACAAAGGATCTGCTGAGAGGCTATTCCCCTCACCTTACCCAGTGGGACGACAACCTGATCCGGCAGCTGGTACATACGGTAAAAGTGCTTTCCGCTGAACGTATCCTGGTATGCCTGACAAGCGGAACAGAGATCCAGTGGCAAATATAAAACAGCGCTCCCGCACTTGACTTTCGGCGGAAGCGTGGTATAATAACAATAGAAAAGGGCGCTGCCGATAGACGGTTAGCCCCCTAATGTAGCGATGAAGTAACCGCCAAGTTGGAAGCTGGGGCGGTTACTTCTTCTTTGTAGCCTGTAAAACGAGGCTGATAACGCCAATGATAACAAGGCAAAGTTGAAGAACTTCGGATGTACTCATCATGCAGCCCCCCTTTCGTAAGATCAGGGGGCGAAGAAGTTGCCCCCCAAATGGGGGTTAACCGCCTACACGTATATGACAGCGCCCGGTTCCTTTGTGGAACCGGGTATATTTTATCAGAAATGGCAGATGTTGTCAAACAAAATAGCGAAAAATAGAAGACGATTTTGCAAATAACGGTGAGTCACCATCTGTTCATTAAGCCAGGATTGTGTATACAGAAGAAGTCGCCAATGGAGTTGCCATTGACGACTGCGCTGTTTTATAAAATGCCCCTATGTGGCTTTTGAGGGAATATGGATTAGCAGCGAAATGTATGCATCTACTCGCTAATTATTCGCAAGCCTGATTGACTAACAAACATTAAAAAGCATAGTCAAGCCAATCGGTAAGCCACTTCCCTCTTGTGATCGACCAAAGCCGCATTTGTTTTTTTCCGTTATACTCTCGAATGACCCACACTGTTTCTTCTGTTCTGGGTGCAGCCTGTTCATCGCAAGATGTTGCAGCTGCAGTAGGTTGAATTTCAGTAGCTGCAGCAATCGGAGTAGCCGCCAAAAGTGTAGCTGCTACTATACAGACTGAAAACAATTGAATAACTTTCTTTTTTACTTGGAA
The DNA here is from genome assembly GCA_964481575.1 of uncultured Eubacteriales bacterium. Classification (GTDB taxonomy): domain Bacteria; phylum Bacillota; class Clostridia; order Oscillospirales; family Acutalibacteraceae; genus UQRS01. Next base: position 5,766 of record CAYZTR010000061.1, on the reverse strand, counting down.
CATTGAAATGCCTCCTTTATTCAGTTTCATCAAAAATTATATAGTTGCAATACGGATCTTTACGCAAATCCGCTTCAGATAATATGTATGCAGCTTTGCCATCTAAGTAAAGGGTCAATCTACCATCTTTCGAGCGCATAATAAAAGCCTCCACAATGAGTGTATTTACGTTGCCATCTGATACTTCATTTATTGGAGGAGCCGTCCCCGGCTGGAGTATAAAGCAATAGGAAGCAACAAATAACAGGATGCAAGCAATCAGCCCTGCGAAAAATTTTATTCTTTCCCTTGATGTGATCTTTACCTGCGTCATCATCTGAAAGCGCTGCGTGATATTTGCTTCACTGCTTCCCGTATAGCCCAAAATGATATTGGTATGTTCCGGGGAACTGTTTCGCGCTAACTTGATGAGGGTCTGCAAATAGTTCAGTTGTTCCGATTCCTCTAAGCGCCCGCATACCCGTTGGTCACAGCGCAATTCCAACAGCTGCTCAACGCTATGGCATAACAGATACATGACCGGATTCCACCATAGCATACATGTCACGGTCTGTATCCCGAGCATAATCCATAAATCGCCGCCCAAGAAATGGTACAATTCGTGGTACAGGATATTGCGGATATCCATGGCGGAGAGGTCTTCTATGTACCAAGGCAGCAGAATGTATGGATGAAGGAATCCCGCCTGATAGGCTGTCGTCGCGTTGGGAGATACGGCCAGTCTAATATCGCCATCATATCCCAGTTCCCTACCGATTTGCTTCGCAAGCGCCACAGAACCATCCCCGTTTTCCAGTATATGGGAATTGCTGCGGAATTTGAACTGTTGCACCAACTTGCTTACCAGCCACATCAGCCGAATCAAACTTCCAGTCACCCAAAGAAGCAGAAGGCACTGACCCAGCGTGAACCCGTACAGGACGGGCTTTTGCACAACTTTTTGCAGAAAGCCGTAGATAAAATAGGAGCGGACAATGGTAGATTGGAAGAAATCCAATGGCACACAAAGCCGGATAAAACCAAGTCCAAAAATAACCGCGATCAGAACCAGTCCGCCTCTGGATATCTTTGGAAGGATCATGCAGCCAATCAGACATGCCGCGGAAAACCATAGAATGGAAGTGACGATGGAGTATGGAGTAATAATCATAAATTACTCCTTATGATCTGCCTCTTCACACGTTCGGGACAATTCTGCACGGCGTTGATCCAGAATGCTTTGCAGCTTTTCAATCGTTGCCGGGCCGATTTGCTGGCCTTTGATCATCGCGGACATGACCACCAGCACACTTTCCTCACTTGGCAATTCCGGAATTGCGGACAACGCAAGCTCAGAAGCATAATCCGCTTGTGTCTTTACTGCGGAATAGGTCCTACCATAGCGCTGACCACAGCGGGTAACACCTGTAACGGTTATGAATCCTTTTTTAATTAAATTATTCAAAACCATATGGATAGAGTTTGGATTCCAATCCGTATTAGAAATCCGCTCCAATATCTCCGGCCGCGAAAGCGGGGACTTTGCATCCCATAACACACGCAATACCGCTAACTCGTTTGTGGACAACATTCGATGGGATATCTCCTTCCCGAATAACGTTTCTTTGAATTTTACTTAAGTTTAATTTGGATTGTCGTAATTATACCATTGAATGCAAATTTTTGTCAATAATTTTCGTCTGCTCTTTTGCTATAATATCGGCCGATTGTAAAATGAAGTTGGACAACTGAATAAAAGGAATCCATAGTGATTTTCTTATGGTAGAATAAAGTTCCCCAACCAATTCAACCAGAGGTAATCACTATGGATCACCACCAGTATATCACAAATGAATCAGAACGCAAGAGCGGAAAACATTTAACCTCCGGGGATCGTGGCGCAATTCAGGCCATGAAGAAGCTGGGTTACTCCAACCGTAAGATCGCCGCATATTTGCACTGCTCTCCCACCACCATTTCCAACGAACTCAAGCGCGGTACACCTCCCCAAAAGAAAGGGCGTGGTCGTAAGGCCGGCTACTCTGCCAGCCGCGGTAAGGCACTCTATCAGGCAAACCGGAAGAATTGCCGGAAGCCCCATAAGATCGTCCGGTGTCAAAGGTTTGTTCGCTGGGTGTTGAAGCAGATGCGCCAGCGAAACTGGTCCATCGATGCTTGTGTCGGCTATGCCAGGAGACATAAGCTGTTTTCTGCATCCGAAATGGTCTGCACCAAGACGCTCTATAATGAGATCTGGGCTGGAAATCTAGATTTGTCAGTGATGGAACTTCCCGAAGCATTGAAGCGGAAAAAGCATCACAGAAATGTCAGAAAAAACAAGAAAAACTGTGGAACCAGCATTGATGAGCGTCCGAAGATTGCCAATTCCCGGACGGAAGAAGGTCACTGGGAGGGCGATACCGTTGTGGGAAAGCGCAATGGTAAGGAAGCTGTCATTCTGACACTTCTGGAGAAGAAAACCCAGAATTACATTGCGATCCGGATATCTGGTAAGACCAGCAAAGCGGTCAATGCCGCCATGGCTGCACTCCGGGAAGAATACGGTGAACGGTTCAGTCAGGTGTTCAAGACCATCACGGTGGACAATGGTTCAGAGTTTGCAGAGTTCTCTGTAGCGGAGCAATGGGGAACGAAGGTCTACTTTGCCCACCCATACACATCCTGGGAGCGTCCGCAAAACGAGCGGCATAACGGAATGCTGAGAAGTTATGTCCCCAAGGGGATGTCTATCGAGCAGTTCAGCAGCGAAGATATCCTTGATGCGGCAGACAGCATGAACGGTCTGCCACGAAAGAATCTGGACTATGCAACCCCGGAGGAACTGTTTGAAGCGTTTCTGGATGCTGTTTACGCAGCCTGACCGGCTGCGGCAGCCCCGGTTCCGGTTGAATCTGACGCTCCAACCGAAACCGTGGCTATGATTGTGTAATTTCTACCACACGTGTCCAACTTGCACTTGCAATTTGCGTTGCTATAATATTGCAATCTATTGGCTTATAGGCGCAATGTTTCTTGATTTTTACATTGCCGGCAAAAAACGGGCAAATTCGACAAAACAGGTTGAGCAGTTTTATAACATATTTACAAAGAAAGTGAGTTTTAGCAAATTGGTTTGACATCTTTAGGCTGACAAGATATAATTAAGTTATAGTTGATTTGAGCACGTGGACTTTTGATGCTCATTTTTTGCAAAGCATTATGTAAAGGGAATACAGGATAATATCTAATTATCCGGTATTTGAGCACAAAACTCAAGGAAGTCGACTCTGGGGTCAAAATTGGAGTCGTCATTGTCATGCTATTTCGCTTTGTGCACCAAAAGGCTGGTAGAGCGTGGAGCGATGGATGTTTAAGATTTGACATACTTTGCGTGCGCGATATTCCCGTAGTTCCACTGCCGCAAAGTCCACTCTTTCTTGCGCTGTTCCGCAAAGTATACCGTGGTCTTTTTAGTATTTCATTCTCCATTTTCAGGTCTGCCATTTCTTTCTTCATCTGGCGGACCTCATCTCCGAACAGAACACCCTTCTTCTCAAATGCGGTTTCTCCCTGTTGCTTAAACTCCTGCACCCGCCGATATACCGTTTGCTAGTCTACATCCAGCATGCGAAAGACTTTCTTTGGTGGATACCCCTTGCCCATGAGCAGATACACCGCACTGAGTTTAAACTCTTTTGTGTATGTTTTTTCGTTCCTCTTTGGGCATCTCCATCTCTCCTTTTTTGGCATTTCAGCATTGTCCAATTTCATTATACTACATTCCCATAATCCCAAATGACAGGATTATACAAATAATATTGAATTTTGTAGCAATAGAATGAAACTTAATTAATATAAAAATAGAAGGATACGTGTATGAAAATTATAATTATTTTTGTAATTTTAGCTATAGGCATCTTCTCTACATTTCTGAGGTCCAAAGAAGATGGTCACCAGAATGCTATAACTATAATAATAGGAATAATTGCCACGATAGCACTAAGCATTGTTTCTTCATTTTTATATGATGGTATTAATTCTCTACTTTCTAAACCTAGTGATTCTACTTCAGTAATAGAAATAAACGATGAATCAAAAAGTAATACCGAATACGGCTTTGATAACAACAAATCATATATGGAAGACAATAATGATGTACAACATAATAATCCAACGAACTCACCCGAACCAATGGAATACCAAAACTATATTGAAGATGTTTCAGATAAAGTATCTTTTAGCGGAAGCCTTATTGCGGAAAACCAAAAAGACACCTACAGATACATTCCATTAATTAGTGGTACTTATCGTTTTGATACTAATCTCAGTTCAGGTGGTTCCGTCATTATTCGAATTAGCGATGAAAATAAAGGTTCTATTGACTATAATTACGATGCATTAACTATCAATTTAGAAGCTGGAAAAACCTATATGTTAGGCGTAGAATATCGTAATGGTGCTTGTGATTACACAGTCAATATCGGCGTTCCCATTTCAATTAATGATATTTCTGGTGCTCCTTCTATTTCTGGAAGTATTACATACCAAGATCAAAAAGATAAATATTATTATACCGCACCATTCTCAGGAACTTACCGTTTTGACACAAATCTCAGTTCAGGTGGTTCAGTTATTGTGAGAGTTAGCGGTGAAAATGGTAAGTCTATTGATTATAATTATGATGCTTTATCCATTGATTTAGAAGAAGGGAAAAAATACATATTAAGCACAGAATATCGAAACGGTATCTGTGATTACACAGTCAATATTGGGGTTCCCATTCCGATAAGTGATATCTCCGACAATCCTTCCTCTATTACTGGAAGTATTACATATCGAGATCAAAAAGACAAGTATTATTATACCGCTCCTGTCACTGGAACCTACCGTTTTGACACGAATCTCAGTTCAGGCGGTTCAGTCATTGTACGAATCAGCGGTGAGAACGGTAAATCTATCGATTATAATTATGACGCCTTAACTATTAATTTAGAAGCCGGCAAAAAATATATTATAAGTATTGAATATCGAGACAACACTTGTGACTATATCATTAATACCGGTGTTCCTATCCCGATAACAGATATTACCGGTAGTCCCTCAATCTCTGGTAACATCACGTACCAAGATCAAAAAGATCGGTATTACTACACTGCACCAATTACCGGAACCTATCATTTTGATACCAATCTCAGTTCAGGAGGTACAGTTATTGTCAGAATCAGTGGTGAAAATAGCAAATCTATCAGCTATGATTATGATTCTTTAACTATTAATTTGGAAGCTGGAAAACTGTATATTTTAAGTATCGAATATCGACGAGATTATTGTTACTATGAAACATTTATTAAAACTCCTTAAAACAGATGAATAGGATTATTTTACCGCAAAAGGCGAGACCCCATTGCAGCGTTTGACAGAATTGGAGGAAGCCGCTACAATAAAAGCACAAATAGAGATACTATCAATAAACGGGCAGTCCTTAGAATTTAGTTACCCAAAAGCACCTGCACCCTTTGCGAAATAAATCACTTTTGTTAGGTAAAATAAAAGCCTAATGAATGGGGATTTTTTATGCCATCAAGAAAAAGATGGTAAATTGTAAATATCTTGTCGACTTTCCCCGATCTCTATCCCCCTTGCTACAAACTGTATCTATAGTGTTATCCAAGCACAAATTCGACACCTTTCGACAGGAAGGTGTCGAATTTACTTTATTATGCAACGGCACTCATTTTTTCGCCATTTGGGCAAAAATAAGTATTGGGATTCAGAATTGATTTTTTG
>CAYZTR010000060.1:0-8716 GCA_964481575.1 uncultured Eubacteriales bacterium | reverse complement strand
CCTGTTTCAGAGTGTCACCGGAAAGCGGAGCAAGCGGTCAGCACCGATCCAGCAGACCCAGCAGACTCAGGCCCAGAAGCTCCTGCGGCAGAAATGTAATTGCAAGGTTTCACCGGAGATAGAATTGGAAGTCCTGGCTTTGCTGAATAAGCTGATCCTATTCCCTGCCCTGATTCAGGTTCCAAATACCCCTGCAAGCATTTCACCCGCCGTGACCGCCCTGGAGGCCACCGTAGACGATTTGCTCCGGCAGCTGCCCGTAGACGAGGAACAGGCGGAAAAAGCCATCTTTGACCTGGCGTCGGCACGGTACGAAGCCATCGGCTCGGAAGAATATGAAACCCAGCGTCTTCAGAGATTGTTCCAAGAGCAAGAACCTATGTCCGAATTAGACGCGGAACTGATTCGTCAGGCCGTCCGCACTGTTATTGTGGACGGAAACGGTGCAGTTACCGTCAAACTAAAGAATGACCAGATCATCGGAAAGGAGAGCATACCATGAGCGAAAGGAAGAAAACCGTAACCATTATCCCGGCGAGGCCGTTTGCGTCCCAGCAGGCTATGCGGCGGCAGCTCCGGGTAGCCGCCTACTGCCGGGTGTCCACCGAGGAAGAAGAACAGCAGTCCAGCTATGAAGCCCAGTGCAGCTATTACACCGACAAGATCATGACCAACCCGGAGTGGACCATGGCAGGCATCTTTGCCGATGAGGGCATCACCGGCACCTCCGCCAAGAAGCGCCCAGAATTCCTGCACATGATCCACATGTGCAAGCAGAAGAAGATCGACCTGATCCTGACCAAGTCCATCTCCCGGTTTGCCCGGAACACGGTGGACTGTCTGAAATATATCCGCATTCTGAAAGGGCTGGGCATCGGCGTGGTATTTGAAAAGGAGAACATCAACACCCTGGAATCCGACAGTGAGCTGATTATCACCCTGCTGGGAGCCTTCGCCCAGTCGGAAAGCGAGTCCATCTCCAAGAATGTCTCCTGGGGCAAACGACAAGCTATGCGGGAGGGGAAAACCCACGTACAGTTTGAAAAACTCTACGGGTACTGTATCGATGCGAACGGGGATCCCCAAATTATTCCCGAGGAAGGAGCCGTCGTGGATAAGATATTTGAACGGTTTCGAATGGGAGACAGCCTGCGGATGATCCAGGAGGAGCTAAACGCAAAGGGCGTTCCCTACCGGAATGAAAAGAAATGGACCATGCCCGCCGTCCGGGCGGTTCTGCTGAATGAAAAATACTGCGGGGACGTGCTGATGCAGAAAACCTATGTCTCCGACTGTATCAGCAAGAAGGTGGTCAAGAACACCGGCCAGCTTCCCATGTACCTGGTGCGGGACAACCACCCGGCCATTATCAGCCGGGATGCCTATAACGCAGCCCAGGCGGAGCTGGCGAGGCGCAACGCTCTCAAAAGCCCCTCCCCCAAGCAGGCTCCCACAGGCCGCTCCTGCTATACCAGCAAATACGCGCTGTCGGAGCGGCTGGTGTGCGGAGAGTGTGGGACCCTGTACCGAAGGTGCAGCTGGAAGCGGGACGGGAAAAAGCGGGTCGTCTGGCGGTGCATCAGCCGGTTGGACTACGGAAAGAAGTACTGCCACAACTCCCCCACCCTGGACGAGGAACCGCTCCAGCGGGCCATTCTGGAGGCGGTCAACTCCGTGATGAGTCCCCAAAAGTCGCTGGCGGATCAGATTGTTGATACAACGGTAGAGGAAGCGATCTGCTTACCGGGAGAGCAGATGCCACTGGGAGAGATAAAGGAAAAGATTCAGAAATTGGAGAATACCTTCAGCGGCCTGCTCCAAAAAGCAGCTGAGGATCCAAACGCTGACTACACCGGGCAGTTCCGTGCGAACACCAAGGAACTGGCATCGCTGAAACAGCAGCGGGACGCACTGGAGGCTTACCTTCGAGAACAGGGTACGGCCTATGACCGGGTCCAGGTGACAAAGGATCTGCTGAGAGGCTATTCCCCTCACCTTACCCAGTGGGACGACAACCTGATCCGGCAGCTGGTACATACGGTAAAAGTGCTTTCCGCTGAACGTATCCTGGTATGCCTGACAAGCGGAACAGAGATCCAGTGGCAAATATAAAACAGCGCTCCCGCACTTGACTTTCGGCGGAAGCGTGGTATAATAACAATAGAAAAGGGCGCTGCCGATAGACGGTTAGCCCCCTAATGTAGCGATGAAGTAACCGCCAAGTTGGAAGCTGGGGCGGTTACTTCTTCTTTGTAGCCTGTAAAACGAGGCTGATAACGCCAATGATAACAAGGCAAAGTTGAAGAACTTCGGATGTACTCATCATGCAGCCCCCCTTTCGTAAGATCAGGGGGCGAAGAAGTTGCCCCCCAAATGGGGGTTAACCGCCTACACGTATATGACAGCGCCCGGTTCCTTTGTGGAACCGGGTATATTTTATCAGAAATGGCAGATGTTGTCAAACAAAATAGCGAAAAATAGAAGACGATTTTGCAAATAACGGTGAGTCACCATCTGTTCATTAAGCCAGGATTGTGTATACAGAAGAAGTCGCCAATGGAGTTGCCATTGACGACTGCGCTGTTTTATAAAATGCCCCTATGTGGCTTTTGAGGGAATATGGATTAGCAGCGAAATGTATGCATCTACTCGCTAATTATTCGCAAGCCTGATTGACTAACAAACATTAAAAAGCATAGTCAAGCCAATCGGTAAGCCACTTCCCTCTTGTGATCGACCAAAGCCGCATTTGTTTTTTTCCGTTATACTCTCGAATGACCCACACTGTTTCTTCTGTTCTGGGTGCAGCCTGTTCATCGCAAGATGTTGCAGCTGCAGTAGGTTGAATTTCAGTAGCTGCAGCAATCGGAGTAGCCGCCAAAAGTGTAGCTGCTACTATACAGACTGAAAACAATTGAATAACTTTCTTTTTTACTTGGAACATTGAAATGCCTCCTTTATTCAGTTTCATCAAAAATTATATAGTTGCAATACGGATCTTTACGCAAATCCGCTTCAGATAATATGTATGCAGCTTTGCCATCTAAGTAAAGGGTCAATCTACCATCTTTCGAGCGCATAATAAAAGCCTCCACAATGAGTGTATTTACGTTGCCATCTGATACTTCATTTATTGGAGGAGCCGTCCCCGGCTGGAGTATAAAGCAATAGGAAGCAACAAATAACAGGATGCAAGCAATCAGCCCTGCGAAAAATTTTATTCTTTCCCTTGATGTGATCTTTACCTGCGTCATCATCTGAAAGCGCTGCGTGATATTTGCTTCACTGCTTCCCGTATAGCCCAAAATGATATTGGTATGTTCCGGGGAACTGTTTCGCGCTAACTTGATGAGGGTCTGCAAATAGTTCAGTTGTTCCGATTCCTCTAAGCGCCCGCATACCCGTTGGTCACAGCGCAATTCCAACAGCTGCTCAACGCTATGGCATAACAGATACATGACCGGATTCCACCATAGCATACATGTCACGGTCTGTATCCCGAGCATAATCCATAAATCGCCGCCCAAGAAATGGTACAATTCGTGGTACAGGATATTGCGGATATCCATGGCGGAGAGGTCTTCTATGTACCAAGGCAGCAGAATGTATGGATGAAGGAATCCCGCCTGATAGGCTGTCGTCGCGTTGGGAGATACGGCCAGTCTAATATCGCCATCATATCCCAGTTCCCTACCGATTTGCTTCGCAAGCGCCACAGAACCATCCCCGTTTTCCAGTATATGGGAATTGCTGCGGAATTTGAACTGTTGCACCAACTTGCTTACCAGCCACATCAGCCGAATCAAACTTCCAGTCACCCAAAGAAGCAGAAGGCACTGACCCAGCGTGAACCCGTACAGGACGGGCTTTTGCACAACTTTTTGCAGAAAGCCGTAGATAAAATAGGAGCGGACAATGGTAGATTGGAAGAAATCCAATGGCACACAAAGCCGGATAAAACCAAGTCCAAAAATAACCGCGATCAGAACCAGTCCGCCTCTGGATATCTTTGGAAGGATCATGCAGCCAATCAGACATGCCGCGGAAAACCATAGAATGGAAGTGACGATGGAGTATGGAGTAATAATCATAAATTACTCCTTATGATCTGCCTCTTCACACGTTCGGGACAATTCTGCACGGCGTTGATCCAGAATGCTTTGCAGCTTTTCAATCGTTGCCGGGCCGATTTGCTGGCCTTTGATCATCGCGGACATGACCACCAGCACACTTTCCTCACTTGGCAATTCCGGAATTGCGGACAACGCAAGCTCAGAAGCATAATCCGCTTGTGTCTTTACTGCGGAATAGGTCCTACCATAGCGCTGACCACAGCGGGTAACACCTGTAACGGTTATGAATCCTTTTTTAATTAAATTATTCAAAACCATATGGATAGAGTTTGGATTCCAATCCGTATTAGAAATCCGCTCCAATATCTCCGGCCGCGAAAGCGGGGACTTTGCATCCCATAACACACGCAATACCGCTAACTCGTTTGTGGACAACATTCGATGGGATATCTCCTTCCCGAATAACGTTTCTTTGAATTTTACTTAAGTTTAATTTGGATTGTCGTAATTATACCATTGAATGCAAATTTTTGTCAATAATTTTCGTCTGCTCTTTTGCTATAATATCGGCCGATTGTAAAATGAAGTTGGACAACTGAATAAAAGGAATCCATAGTGATTTTCTTATGGTAGAATAAAGTTCCCCAACCAATTCAACCAGAGGTAATCACTATGGATCACCACCAGTATATCACAAATGAATCAGAACGCAAGAGCGGAAAACATTTAACCTCCGGGGATCGTGGCGCAATTCAGGCCATGAAGAAGCTGGGTTACTCCAACCGTAAGATCGCCGCATATTTGCACTGCTCTCCCACCACCATTTCCAACGAACTCAAGCGCGGTACACCTCCCCAAAAGAAAGGGCGTGGTCGTAAGGCCGGCTACTCTGCCAGCCGCGGTAAGGCACTCTATCAGGCAAACCGGAAGAATTGCCGGAAGCCCCATAAGATCGTCCGGTGTCAAAGGTTTGTTCGCTGGGTGTTGAAGCAGATGCGCCAGCGAAACTGGTCCATCGATGCTTGTGTCGGCTATGCCAGGAGACATAAGCTGTTTTCTGCATCCGAAATGGTCTGCACCAAGACGCTCTATAATGAGATCTGGGCTGGAAATCTAGATTTGTCAGTGATGGAACTTCCCGAAGCATTGAAGCGGAAAAAGCATCACAGAAATGTCAGAAAAAACAAGAAAAACTGTGGAACCAGCATTGATGAGCGTCCGAAGATTGCCAATTCCCGGACGGAAGAAGGTCACTGGGAGGGCGATACCGTTGTGGGAAAGCGCAATGGTAAGGAAGCTGTCATTCTGACACTTCTGGAGAAGAAAACCCAGAATTACATTGCGATCCGGATATCTGGTAAGACCAGCAAAGCGGTCAATGCCGCCATGGCTGCACTCCGGGAAGAATACGGTGAACGGTTCAGTCAGGTGTTCAAGACCATCACGGTGGACAATGGTTCAGAGTTTGCAGAGTTCTCTGTAGCGGAGCAATGGGGAACGAAGGTCTACTTTGCCCACCCATACACATCCTGGGAGCGTCCGCAAAACGAGCGGCATAACGGAATGCTGAGAAGTTATGTCCCCAAGGGGATGTCTATCGAGCAGTTCAGCAGCGAAGATATCCTTGATGCGGCAGACAGCATGAACGGTCTGCCACGAAAGAATCTGGACTATGCAACCCCGGAGGAACTGTTTGAAGCGTTTCTGGATGCTGTTTACGCAGCCTGACCGGCTGCGGCAGCCCCGGTTCCGGTTGAATCTGACGCTCCAACCGAAACCGTGGCTATGATTGTGTAATTTCTACCACACGTGTCCAACTTGCACTTGCAATTTGCGTTGCTATAATATTGCAATCTATTGGCTTATAGGCGCAATGTTTCTTGATTTTTACATTGCCGGCAAAAAACGGGCAAATTCGACAAAACAGGTTGAGCAGTTTTATAACATATTTACAAAGAAAGTGAGTTTTAGCAAATTGGTTTGACATCTTTAGGCTGACAAGATATAATTAAGTTATAGTTGATTTGAGCACGTGGACTTTTGATGCTCATTTTTTGCAAAGCATTATGTAAAGGGAATACAGGATAATATCTAATTATCCGGTATTTGAGCACAAAACTCAAGGAAGTCGACTCTGGGGTCAAAATTGGAGTCGTCATTGTCATGCTATTTCGCTTTGTGCACCAAAAGGCTGGTAGAGCGTGGAGCGATGGATGTTTAAGATTTGACATACTTTGCGTGCGCGATATTCCCGTAGTTCCACTGCCGCAAAGTCCACTCTTTCTTGCGCTGTTCCGCAAAGTATACCGTGGTCTTTTTAGTATTTCATTCTCCATTTTCAGGTCTGCCATTTCTTTCTTCATCTGGCGGACCTCATCTCCGAACAGAACACCCTTCTTCTCAAATGCGGTTTCTCCCTGTTGCTTAAACTCCTGCACCCGCCGATATACCGTTTGCTAGTCTACATCCAGCATGCGAAAGACTTTCTTTGGTGGATACCCCTTGCCCATGAGCAGATACACCGCACTGAGTTTAAACTCTTTTGTGTATGTTTTTTCGTTCCTCTTTGGGCATCTCCATCTCTCCTTTTTTGGCATTTCAGCATTGTCCAATTTCATTATACTACATTCCCATAATCCCAAATGACAGGATTATACAAATAATATTGAATTTTGTAGCAATAGAATGAAACTTAATTAATATAAAAATAGAAGGATACGTGTATGAAAATTATAATTATTTTTGTAATTTTAGCTATAGGCATCTTCTCTACATTTCTGAGGTCCAAAGAAGATGGTCACCAGAATGCTATAACTATAATAATAGGAATAATTGCCACGATAGCACTAAGCATTGTTTCTTCATTTTTATATGATGGTATTAATTCTCTACTTTCTAAACCTAGTGATTCTACTTCAGTAATAGAAATAAACGATGAATCAAAAAGTAATACCGAATACGGCTTTGATAACAACAAATCATATATGGAAGACAATAATGATGTACAACATAATAATCCAACGAACTCACCCGAACCAATGGAATACCAAAACTATATTGAAGATGTTTCAGATAAAGTATCTTTTAGCGGAAGCCTTATTGCGGAAAACCAAAAAGACACCTACAGATACATTCCATTAATTAGTGGTACTTATCGTTTTGATACTAATCTCAGTTCAGGTGGTTCCGTCATTATTCGAATTAGCGATGAAAATAAAGGTTCTATTGACTATAATTACGATGCATTAACTATCAATTTAGAAGCTGGAAAAACCTATATGTTAGGCGTAGAATATCGTAATGGTGCTTGTGATTACACAGTCAATATCGGCGTTCCCATTTCAATTAATGATATTTCTGGTGCTCCTTCTATTTCTGGAAGTATTACATACCAAGATCAAAAAGATAAATATTATTATACCGCACCATTCTCAGGAACTTACCGTTTTGACACAAATCTCAGTTCAGGTGGTTCAGTTATTGTGAGAGTTAGCGGTGAAAATGGTAAGTCTATTGATTATAATTATGATGCTTTATCCATTGATTTAGAAGAAGGGAAAAAATACATATTAAGCACAGAATATCGAAACGGTATCTGTGATTACACAGTCAATATTGGGGTTCCCATTCCGATAAGTGATATCTCCGACAATCCTTCCTCTATTACTGGAAGTATTACATATCGAGATCAAAAAGACAAGTATTATTATACCGCTCCTGTCACTGGAACCTACCGTTTTGACACGAATCTCAGTTCAGGCGGTTCAGTCATTGTACGAATCAGCGGTGAGAACGGTAAATCTATCGATTATAATTATGACGCCTTAACTATTAATTTAGAAGCCGGCAAAAAATATATTATAAGTATTGAATATCGAGACAACACTTGTGACTATATCATTAATACCGGTGTTCCTATCCCGATAACAGATATTACCGGTAGTCCCTCAATCTCTGGTAACATCACGTACCAAGATCAAAAAGATCGGTATTACTACACTGCACCAATTACCGGAACCTATCATTTTGATACCAATCTCAGTTCAGGAGGTACAGTTATTGTCAGAATCAGTGGTGAAAATAGCAAATCTATCAGCTATGATTATGATTCTTTAACTATTAATTTGGAAGCTGGAAAACTGTATATTTTAAGTATCGAATATCGACGAGATTATTGTTACTATGAAACATTTATTAAAACTCCTTAAAACAGATGAATAGGATTATTTTACCGCAAAAGGCGAGACCCCATTGCAGCGTTTGACAGAATTGGAGGAAGCCGCTACAATAAAAGCACAAATAGAGATACTATCAATAAACGGGCAGTCCTTAGAATTTAGTTACCCAAAAGCACCTGCACCCTTTGCGAAATAAATCACTTTTGTTAGGTAAAATAAAAGCCTAATGAATGGGGATTTTTTATGCCATCAAGAAAAAGATGGTAAATTGTAAATATCTTGTCGACTTTCCCCGATCTCTATCCCCCTTGCTACAAACTGTATCTATAGTGTTATCCAAGCACATACTTGAACAACACTTTAGATGCAACTGGCAAAAGGTTCGCTTCTAAAGTGTTTTTCAATTGTAATGCGCCGATTTAGAGCCTAAGCTCTCACGAAAGTATAACATACAGTGATTTTTCC
>CAYZTR010000059.1:0-8721 GCA_964481575.1 uncultured Eubacteriales bacterium | reverse complement strand
GCAAAATCCTTATTGTTTTAGAATATAACACAGCAAATAGAGAATTACGGCTTACTATCGTGAAAATACAAAATAAGGAGAAAATTACCATGAAAGTAGTCATTCTTGCAGGCGGATACGGAACCCGCATCAGTGAGGAAAGCCAATTCAAGCCCAAGCCCATGATTGAAATCGGCGGCAAACCGATTTTGTGGCACATTATGAAAGGATATTCCGCTTACGGTTACAATGATTTTATCATTTGCGCCGGCTATAAGCAGGCGTTCATTAAGGAATGGTTTGCCGACTATTATCTTCACAACAGTGATATCACCTTTGATTTTACAAATGGCAACCAAATGACCGTACATAACAATGTAGCGGAGCCATGGACAGTGACTATCGTGGACACAGGGCTAAATACCATGACCGGCGGGCGAATCAGACGGATCAAATCCTATGTAGGAGATGAGGATTTTCTGCTGACTTACGGAGACGGTGTTGCTGATATAAATTTGGCGAAGCTGGTGAGCTTCCACCAATCGCACGGAAAGATTGCGACTCTTTCGGCTGTCCATGTGGAGCAGCGGTTTGGCGTGCTGGATATTGACAGAGAAAGTCTGGACGTGACCGCCTTTCGTGAAAAATCAAGAGCCGACGGTTCCCGTATCAATGCCGGATATATGGTATTGAAACCGGAAATCTTCCGTTATCTCTCCGGAGATGACACCGTTTTTGAGCAGGAGCCTCTGCGTGAGCTGGCCAGGGAAGGCCAGTTAAAGGCGTACAAGCACAACGGCTTCTGGCAGTGCATGGACACAAAGCGCGAGATGGAAAAATTAGAAGAGCTGTGGGCAAGCGGTAAAGCTCCCTGGAAAGTGTGGGAATAATGACTTTAAAGCGAAACTGGTACAGGGGGAAAAAAATTTTGGTAACAGGTCACACGGGATTCAAGGGAGCATGGCTGTGCCGGATACTGACTGGTGCGGGTGCCGAAGTGACCGGCTATGCATTGAAACCGCCGACAAAACCGAATCTTTTTTCGCTTTGTAATGTAGAGAAATCAATGAATTCGATAGTCGGGGATATACGGGATCGCAAACGGCTTATGCAGGTTTTCGATGAGGTTCAGCCGGAAATTGTATTTCATCTGGCGGCACAGCCGATCGTAAGAGACTCCTATAAAGACCCTGTTTATACCTATGAAACGAATGTCATGGGTACGGTCAATATTTGCGAAGCAGTACGATTACATCCGTGTGTGAAGTCTTTTTTGAACGTAACAACAGATAAAGTATATAAAAACAACGAATGGGAATGGGGCTATCGTGAAAATGAGCCATTAGACGGATTTGACCCGTATTCTAACAGCAAGTCATGTTCAGAGCTGGTAACACATAGCTATATCAACTCCTTTTATGGTGCGATGGACGTTGCTGTATCCACCGCCAGGGCGGGTAATGTGATCGGCGGCGGAGATTTCGCAAACGACAGAATCATTCCTGACTGTGTCAGAGCTGCTGTGCAGAAGAAGAATATTCTTGTAAGAAATCCTCATTCTACAAGGCCTTATCAGCATGTGTTAGAACCGCTTGCTGTGTACCTGACTATTGCGCAAAAACAATATGGGGACAAGAGCTTTGCCGGTTTTTATAATGTGGGGCCGGATGATTGCGATTGTGTTACAACCGGTACGCTTGTGGAGCTTTTCTGCAAAGAATGGGGAGACGATCTGACATGGATTAACCAGGATGACAATGGGCCTCATGAGGCGAATTTCCTTAAACTGGATTGTTCAAAAATAAAAAAGACATTTGATTGGCAGCCGAAGTGGCATGTAGCGGAAGCGGTAAACAGAACCGTCGAATGGGCAAAGGTATATCAGTCCGGCGGCGATCTGGTTGCCTGCATGGAGAAACAGATAGAAGATTTCTTTGGAGAGGTAGAACAATAATGACAAGATGGGCAGATGAAAGTGAAGCGAGAAAGCAGATAAAAGATTTGGTGGCGGATTATTACCGGACTTTCAAAAAGCCAAAGCAGGACAAGCCGTTTTCTCCCGGGGACAGATTACCCTATGCATCCCGTGTCTATGATGAGAAGGAAATGTGCAGTCTGGTAGATGCGGCGCTGGATTTTTGGCTGACCACCGGCAGATTTGCCGATGAATTTGAAAGCAAATTCGCAGAATGGATAGGCGTCAAATTCGCTAATCTTGTGAACAGCGGTTCCTCAGCGAATCTGATTGCCTTTATGGCTCTGACTTCTCCCGAATTAGGGGAACGTCAGATAAAAAAAGGCGATGAAGTAATCACCGTTGCATGCGGGTTCCCGACCACCGTTGCTCCTGCTATTCAATATGGCGCCGTACCCGTGTTTGTTGATGTAACAGTGCCTCAGTATAATATTGATGTGGCCAAACTGGAGGCGGCATACAGTGAAAAGACGAAAGCGGTTATGATTGCACATACGTTAGGCAATCCTTTTGACCTGAAAAGTGTGAGGGAATTCTGCAATAAGTATAATCTCTGGCTGGTTGAGGATAATTGTGACGCTCTTGGAAGCCAGTATACCATAGACGGTGAAATGCGCTTCACCGGCGCCTGGGGAGATATCGGTACCTCCAGCTTCTACCCTCCGCATCATATGACTATGGGAGAGGGCGGATGCGTGTACACGAACAATGCGCTTCTCCATAAATTGATTAAGAGCTTCCGTGATTGGGGAAGAGACTGTGTATGCCCGTCAGGCAGGGATAATCTCTGCGGGCACAGGTTTGACGGACAGTTTGGAGAATTGCCGCAGGGATATGACCATAAGTATGTCTACAGTCACTTCGGATATAACCTGAAAGCAACAGATATGCAGGCGGCGGTGGGTGTGGAGCAGCTGAAGAAATTCCCATCCTTTATCGAGGCACGCAGGCACAACTGGGACAGGCTGCGCAAGGGATTGGAAGAAGCACAGGATAAGCTAATCTTACCCGAGCCGGCCGAAAACAGCCGTCCTTCATGGTTTGGCTTCCTGATCAGCATCAGGCCTGAAAGCGGGCTGAGCCGCAACCAAGTTACGAGGTATATCGAAGACCATAATATTCAGACCCGTCTCCTGTTCAGTGGCAATCTGATCAGGCATCCCTGCTTTGACCAGATTAGAAATACTGATGCATACCGCATGGTTGACGGCCTGAAGACAACGGATTTCATCATGAACAATACATTCTGGGTTGGCGTATACCCGGGAATGACAGACGAAAAAACAGATTATATGGCTGAGGTGATTAAAAAAGCCGTACAGCAAAGCGGACAGGTATAGACAATAACTAAGCGAGGAAAGACCAATGAAGCAAAGACTTGCGGATTACGTGGCGGATTTTCTGGTAAATCACGGCGTAACGGATTGTTTTAGTGTAGTAGGCGGTGGAGCCATGCACTTAAATGATGCTCTTGGGCACAAAGAGGGATTGCATATTACATATAACCATCACGAACAGGCATGTGCCATGGCGGCAGAAGCTTATGCACGATTGGACAACCGTATTGCGGCTGTTTGTGTGACCACCGGACCCGGCGGTACTAACGCATTGACAGGTGTTGTCGGCGGCTGGCTGGATTCTATTCCCATGTTCATTATCAGTGGACAGGTACGCTATGATACTACGGCTCGATATGCCATGCAGTTTACGGAGACACCGCTTCGTGCGATGGGCGATCAGGAGTACGATATTGTCAAATCGGTTGAGCCGATGACGAAATATGCCACTATGATCGAGGATCCGAAACAGATCCGCTATGCTCTGGAAAAAGCCTGGCATCTGGCAACTACAGGCAGACCCGGGCCTGTTTGGATTGATATTCCTGTTAATTACCAGGGCGGATATATCGAAACCAATGAACTGGAAGGGTACGATTCGACGGAGGACGATGTAAAGCTGCCTCCGGAGGTTGACGAGTCGACAGTTCAGACTGTGCTTGAAAAAATCAGGAATGCAAAGCGGCCGGTATTCCATGCCGGATATGGTATCCGTCTTTCCGGCAGCTATAATAAATTCCGTTCTGTTGCAGAGAAACTGAATATCCCTGTTGTTACCTATTGGAATGCGGTCGATCTGATTGAGGATGAGAATCCACTCTATTGCGGCCGTGCCGGCAATATGGGCGACCGTCCCGGCAACTGGGCAATCCAGAACGCTGATTTGATTCTGGCTGTAGGCACCCGTATCTCCATCCGTCAGGTCGGCTATAACTGGCAGACTTGGGCACGGGCGGCGGAAGTCATCATGGTTGACATCGATCAGGCTGAGATGAAGAAGCCAACGCTTCATGTAGAGATGCCGATCTGGGCCGATGCAAAGGATTTCCTGACGAAATTAGATGCGGCGGCGGCGGCGCCTGTGAATGAGGGCGGCAAATGGCTTGCAACCTGCCAGCGTTGGAAGAAAGAATATCCGGTTGTGCTGCCGCATCAGTGGGAGGAGAATGGTTCTACAGCGAATGTGTACGCCTTTATCCGTTATCTGAGCAGCCAGCTGCCGGAGAACAGTTTGACCGCTGTGTCTAACGGCGCATGCTGTGTAGTCGGAAATCAGGCGTATGTCATTCAAAAAGGAAGCCGCATGGCAAACAACAGCGCCATCGCCAGTATGGGCTATGGACTTCCTGCTGCAATCGGAACATGCATCGGCGGCGGCAAAAGGGACACGATCTGCCTGGAGGGCGACGGCAGCATCATGATGAACCTGCAGGAGCTGCAGACGATTCTGACAAATCGTTTGCCCATCAAGCTGTTCCTTATCAACAACAATGGTTATCATTCTATCCGGATTACACAGACCAATCTGTTTGGTACGCGTACAAAAGTGGGAATCGGTCCTGAATCCGGCGACCTTGATTTCCCCGATTACCGGAAGATTGCGGAGGCCTTTGGATATCCCTATTACAGCGCATCAAGCAATTTGGAAATGAAAACTGTGGTAGATGAGGTGCTTTCTGAGGATGGCCCGGTTTTTTGCGAAATATTCACTGATACCACCCAGGTTTGGGAACCTAAGAGCAGCACCAAATGCCTTTGTGACGGAACGCTGGTCAGTCCTCCCTTGGAGGATCTGGCTCCTTTTCTGCCCCGGGAAGAACTGGAGAAGAATATGTTTATTCCACTTGTACCGGAGGGGGAGTGAAATGAAACGGGCAATTATTACCGGAGCGACCGGGGCCATAGGCACAGCGCTTATTGCAGAGCTGATAAAAAACGACGTTGAGGTTTTGATTTTCTGCCGAGAGGGATCTGCCCGCAACGTTCAAATTCCGCAAAGTGCTCTTGTAACAAAAAAATATTGTGATTTGGCGCAGTTGAAATCCGTACAAAATGATACAGGAAAAAGCTATGATGTCTTCTATCATTTTGCATGGGCGGGCACAACGGGAGCAGCCAGGGATGATATGCACCTGCAAAATACGAACGTTGCCTATTCGCTGGATGCTGTAGAGACTGCCAAAAGGTTTGGCTGCCATATGTTCATCGGAGCAGGTTCACAGGCCGAATACGGAAGGGTCCAGGGCGTCTTAAAACCTGATACCCCGGCCTTTCCTGAAAACGGCTATGGCATGGCAAAACTCTGTGCCGGTCAGATGACAAGAGAGCATGCGCACCGGCTTGGGATGAAGCACATCTGGGTGCGAATTTTAAGCATGTATGGGCCGAATGACGGTGCGCAGAGCATGGTGATGTCAACCATCAGCAAGCTGAAAGCGGGAGAAGTCCCACAATTCACCAAAGGCGGGCAGATGTGGGATTACCTTTACAGCGGCGATGCCGCAGGGGCGTTTTATCAATTGGGTGAAAATGGCGTAGACGGGAAGACTTATGTGCTTGGAAGCGGGCAGGCAAGGCCACTTGCAGAATACATAAAAGAAATCCGGGATGTGGCTGCGCCGGAAGGAAAAATAGAGTTGGGAGCGATACCGTATGGTACGAAGCAGGTCATGTACTTATGCGCTGATATTTCCGCCCTGACAGCAGATACGGGATTTTGGCCGGAAACTTCTTTTCGGGCAGGAATTACGAAGACATTACAATGGTATGAGGAAAGGTATTGCAAATGAAAAAAGTGAGTATACTCATCCCCTGCTACAACGAGGAAGAGAATGTAGTTCCCATGAGCGAGGCGATTGCGGAACTGTTTACCGGGCAGCTTTCTGATTATGATTATGAACTTATTTATATCGATAACGATTCAAATGATAATACTCGTCCTCTGCTTCGCAGCATATGCGCGCAAAATCCAAAGATAAAGGCCATTTTTAACGCCAAAAATTTTGGTCAGTTTAACTCTCCCTATTATGGCATCCTGCAGACCACCGGTGACTGTACTATTTCCATGGTTTGCGACTTTCAGGATCCAATAGATCTGATTCCGCAGTATTTGGAGGAATGGGAAAAGGGCTATAAGATCGTTATTGGGATTAAGACCAGCAGCAGAGAAAATCCGATTATGTACCATCTCAGGGGACTCTACTATAAATTTGTCAAAAAGTTCTCTGATGTGGAACAGATTGAGCACTTCACCGGTTCCGGTTTGTATGACCGGGACTTTGTGGAAGTCTTGCGCAGTTTAAAGGATCCAACGCCTTTTCTGAGAGGAATTGTTGCGGAGCTGGGCTACAAGCGCAAGGAAATCCCCTATGAGCAGCCCAAACGCCGTGCCGGGAAAACCCACAACAACTTCTACCGCTTGTATGATGCAGCCATGCTGAGCATTACATCCTACACAAAGATTGGATTGCGGCTGTGTACCTTTTTGGGAATCCTTTGCGGAATAATCAGTGCAATTATAGGGATTATTTATTTGGTTTGGAAGCTTGTCTGCTGGGACAGCTTTGCAGCCGGTACAGCCCCCATCCTGATAGGCATGTTTTTCCTCGGTGCATTGCAACTGTTTTTCATCGGATTTATCGGAGAATATATCCTGAGCATCAACCAGCGGGTGATGAACAGACCGCTGGTGGTGGAGGAAGAGAGGATTAATTTTTGAAATTAGAAGTAAAAAAGTAGGCTTGCAATAAACAAATTCAGATTGGATTGAAAAAGGAGGGTTCTATGAAATTTAAGAATTGCTACCGCAACCATGACCTTATGTATGAAATATTTGCTCTATTTGCTTTTTTGTTAGTTCCTGTATTCTTATATTTTAATACTTTTGGTGATAATGGAGTAAATGTCAATTTTGATGGGCTTGCAGGATATGACATCATCAACTATTATAATCAAGAGTTGCTTAGTGGTGAATTTCCTTTATGGAATAAATATGTAGAAGGCGGTGTAGTCATGGGGTCTTTTCATACTATCGGCCTATATCCGTTTGCAATTCTTTTTTCATTTTTACCTATTAATACATATACCTTGGTATTTTACTTTTTCCACATAATTGGGGGGGCATATTTTTTCTACCTATTTTTAAAAGAATTGGGGTGTAATCGATATTCCGCATTAGTTGTTTCACTAATTTACGAAATGTCAACTCATATTGGCGGATATCGCAAAGAACATTTTACAATCGTTGTAGGTATTGTCTATTTACCTGTTATCTTATACTATGTACAAAAATACATCAATTCAGGAAAAATCTGTTGGCTTCTATGTTCATCAATTGCAATGGGATTTCAATTTTTAGGATCACATACTCAAATAACAGTATACACAGATATTGCAGTATTCTTATATTTAACGATTTATATGGTAATAAAGAAAAGAAACTTTTTAGTTTCTCTTAGATCTCTCACTTTATGGTTGCTAGTGTATTTAGGTACAATAATAGGGCAACTATATTTAACCGGTATGGCAATATATAATATCAAGCAGGCTGGAGGACAGACAGAAAGCCAAATCGAGAATTTGAAAAGTTGGTCGATTCATTATATTAAATTGATTATGATGGTATTTCCCAAAATATTTGGTAATGACGATATTATGCCATTGGGCAATTTAAATTCGTCAGAGCAAGATATTGAACTCTATTTAGGGTTTGCAGTTTTTATGATAATTTGCTATGGGGTTATGAAGTTACGCAAAAAAAGAGAGATAAAAATATCTATGCTGTTTATGACTGTTGCATTTATATATGCTGCTTTGGCACATATTCCTCATTTAGCTGAGTTTATCTCAAAAATTCCTATATTAAATGGGTTTAGGTGTCCTGCTCGTTCATTATTTATATTTATTTTCTTTGCCTACGTAATCTTAGCTATTGTTATAAATCATTTGAATAATTTAGAAAAGTTTTCAGATTTTATAAAATCATTGCGAAACATGGCATTCTTTTGGATAGGAATAATGTGTATTGCGCTGTTTTTTACCTTATTAACAAATACGGTACAAAATGTTTTGACAATGGACTTTTTTTATCAGCTTAAAAGTATATTTCTTATTCCATTTAGGATAAGTGTTGTCACTATTGCTATCGCATATATATACAATACAATACTTACTCACTTTAAACCTAATATTAAATATATTTATTCAATATTTTGCTTCACAATTTTAATAATTACTACCATAGAAACAAAACCATATGCGACAAGAAGCTATAGAAACTTGGATGGATATTTAACTAAGGAGCCATCCAGCATAGAAAAAAACCTAGCTGAAGATAATTACAAAACTCTAGATGCTTTTTCTCAAGTCGGAGTACAAGCATCGAGTTTTGTATCCTATAATCATTCGGTTAACAATAAAATTCCTGCAATT
>CAYZTR010000058.1:0-9638 GCA_964481575.1 uncultured Eubacteriales bacterium | reverse complement strand
AAAAATCATCATCACACTCTTGCCTTTGAGATATCCCATAAATGCTGAAATACTCCGTTCCGTTCGCAAAGCATACAACCTCAGTCAAAAAGACTTTGCAGACAAAGCAAAAATAAAATTCAGCATATATGCAAAATGGGAAAGTGGTGCTCGCCAGCCATCAAGAAAAATGTACTATCAATTAGTGACTGTTTACCCTGAATTGAAAGTATAAAAAATATGCGTATCAATTTTCAGATTGGTACGCACATTTTAATATTCGCACATTCAACTGTTACGCCTTGATTTGTTACAATTACAGTAGTGTAGAATAAGGCATAATGTTTTCAGGCGGCAGCGGCCTATCCGATATCGCCTTGTCTACAGAAAGGGTCCACCCGATGGGAAAACGGGTGGACCTTCAAGGAGGGTGTGGGCCAAAATGCCCGAAAAGAATTAGGCTTGATTCAGAATGGCTTTGCGCAGCAACACCACATCGGTCACCGTCAGCTGGTCGTCTCCATTCATATTCCCAGCAGGGATCTTCTCGACCGAATCCCCGGCCAAAATGGCCTTACGCAGCAGCACCACATCGGTTACAGTGAGCTTGCCATCGCCATTTAAATCCCCCAGGGTAAACTTTTCGGCTTCCTCCAGGGCTTTGATGGCGGCCTCGGCGGCCTCCAAAGTACCCAGCTGTTCCACCAGCTGTTTCTGCTGGTCGGTGAGAACGGCATAGGCGGCACGTGCCTTATCCACCGCATTCTTCTGCTCTAGGGAGGTAATCTCCCCCAGGGCGGCAATCTGGGCGTCCACCGCTGCGGCGGCCTCTTTATCTAGTTTCTCCTGGTCCTGCCGGGCATCTTCCTTCAGCTTTTGCAGCGCCTGCTGCGCCTTAACCAGCTTATCGGCATTGGCAACCAAAGCCTGCTGGTCACCGTCCAGCTGGGCAAGCAAATCGGCGGCTGCCTGCACAGCAGCTTCATCGGCCAGGGTCAGGCTGTCCGCAGCAGGCAGAGCGGCAATGGCGTCCATCACCGCCTGCACAGCAGCGGCAATTTCTTCTTCAGCAATGGGATACACATCAATGCAATCCAGATTAGGGGCCCAGTCGCCGGTATTACCCAGCTCCAAAAGATTCTCTCCAGCGTGGAGATTCAGGGAAACCTGCACTGTACTAACAGTCCGGTTCCAGTTGTCGCCGTTGCCAGGGCATTCCACGGTTGCGGCAAGGGAACCGTCCACTTTAATTTGCAGATTCCGGGTCATCATGGCGATGTAGGAAATCTCCACCAGGTGCTTGCCGGTATGCTGCGCCGTCACATTCAGCTGGACAGCAGCGTCCCCGTTCCCCAAAGAGCCGACCCAAGCGCCACCCGACCAGGTAGAGACGGGCAAATTTTCCGTAGCGGCATTGTAAACCTGCGCAGAACCGATTAAAAAGCCATCCTCTGCCTCATAGCGAACCGGCGCATCGCCGTTCTGGGCGTAGGTAACCGTGTAGGTAGCCAAGGTATCGCCAAGGGCATTCTTCACGGTAACGGCAGCCTGGAAATTTTCTTCGCTCATCTGTTCCAGGGTGAATTTCACCCTTTTGGAAATATCGGAATTAGCCGCAACAGCAATTTTCGGCAGAGAAGCCTGTTCCTCCAGGGGCGCAGGAATAGTGTAGGCCAGGGTGCCGTTTGTATATTGGGCGTCGGCAACATTCAAGGCCTGACCGTCCACTGTTACCTGACCGAAGCTTCCCACCACATATTTTGCAAACTCACGGGAAAGCTGTGCATATCCTGCATCGTTGGGATGTAAGCCGTCCCCCAGGTAATTGTTCCGGTTCCAGGAAGCAGTAAAGGCGTGCATATCCAACACTTGCAAGTGATTTTCCTCGGCCAAGGAACGAATAATGGGAATCAAATACTGTTCGTTATTCTGGCAGCGACCGTCCCGGGCATTGCTCCCATCCACTGAAACCAGCGGCAAAGCCAGCATGACTTTAGGGTGAGATGCTAGATTTACATAATCATTGATAAGGTCCTGATAATCCTTACGGAACTCCGCCTGCTTTTCCTCGGTAGTAATACCCGAGACCACTGCGTCATTGGTGCCCAGCATAATGATTACCAAATCCGGGCTGCTTTCCAAACTCTGATAATAACGGTTAGAACGGCGATATGCTTCGGGTTCAGAATAAAGCACCTTATACCCTGATACACCGTAATTTCCCACCACATAGTGCTCTCCCAAAAGGCTTTGCAGCTGGGCGGGATAATTAGTACTTGCAGAGGAGGCACCGATACCGTCGGTGATGGAATCTCCAATACAGGATACCCGAATTTGCAGTTCAGAAGCATCGGGGATCTCATGGGGAGCGGCAGCGTAAACATCATCCAGAAGCTTTACCAAAGCCGAATTCACCTGCACCTTCTGGGCTTCACTCAATCCATCGTACAAGCCTTTGACAAACATCACTTGCTGTACGATCTCCAAATCCCCACGGGTCATTTCATCCAGAGCAGGAATCTGCTGAACCACTTCTAAAGCGGGAAGCTGATGTTGGATGGCTTCCTCCACCTTTCCGGGGGCGGCATTCCTGGCCGCATCGGTCAATGGGGCAACCTCAATGTAGTCCACTCCGGGGCCGTAAGCGTCGGGCTTGCCGGTGATCACCACCTGATTTGTGCCGGCATTCAGGTAAACCGGAATCGTCACGGCTTCACTGTGAGTACCATCGCCCTCTCCCCAGGTGCCGGTGGCAATGCAATTGACCGTACCGGCTTCTTGCCCGTTGACTTTAACCAATACCGGGCGAATATCAAAGCAGACGCAGGCAATGGACAATATGCGTTCTCCGGCATCCTGTGCTTCTACCGTAAAGCCAATGGAGGTATTCCCGTAATCCAACCCCCATATCGTGGTCACATTGTCGCCGCCCGTCCGTTGGGTAGGGCTGCCGGAAATGGCTGCTTCCTCCGCTTCCATGTGCTGTAACACAGAATCGTTTGCCGCCAAAGCAGCTGGAAGCGCAAGAGCAGAAAACACCATAACCAGTGCCAGCAAAAAAGCAATAAGTATAACAGTTTTTTTCATGCTATCCCTCCGCTTGGAAAAACGCTGGGGGCACCTTGCACAATTATTTTGCCGATACATAATCGGTGGAGCTATATACAGTAACCGGATTCTCACCATCTGCACCGGCGTAAGTGACATAGAAAGTCACATACCGATTGACGCCCTCTTTGGTATTGTAACG
This sequence comes from uncultured Eubacteriales bacterium, assembly GCA_964481575.1. Classification (GTDB taxonomy): domain Bacteria; phylum Bacillota; class Clostridia; order Oscillospirales; family Acutalibacteraceae; genus UQRS01. Next base: position 6,409 of record CAYZTR010000058.1, on the reverse strand, counting down.
GCGATAAGCAAAATGGCTGTACGCATGGTCGCCAAAAGAGGTCTGATAAGCCTTGCCAGGCTGATATACACCGGAGGCCAGGGCGTCTGTCATATCCTCAGGGGTTGCCGTCACAATCACTCCATGGTCCACAATGCGGAAATCCCGGTTAAAGGAAGCAAAATTGTCCTGCTGATACTGATCCAGCAGTTCCACGTTCCAGGTTAGATCATACAACCCAGTTTCTTCCGCTCTGGAAGCGACTCCGGCCTGAACCATTGCTGCAATGGCCGCTTTTGGGGCAGCCGGTTCGATACTAATACAGTCCAGAGAAGGGGCAAAAGCCTGCCCTTGTTCCAATCCCTCGCTAGGGCCGGAGAAAGCCAAGGTATTGGCGCCCTGATTTAAGGTAACCGTGGTAGAGGTCACGTCGCACTGGTCGTGCCAGCTCTTTCCAGCGGGGCAGGTCACAGCAACAGCAGGTGCGCCGTTTACCTCTATTTCAAAATTGCGGTCCCACATGGAAAGATAGCGAATATAAAGGGTATAGTCGCCGGCTTGCTCCACATTGACCGTAAAGGTCAGGGTCAGTCCTTTATTGTCAAATCCCTCCATATGCAAACCGCCGGAGGCGTACTGTACGTTGCAGGAATTCTCCACATTCATTTTAGCCAGGTCATTAACCGCTGCATCCTCAGCTTCATAAATCACCCCGGGCATATCCTCAATCACCGGCAGTACCACTGGTTCCAGACTGATGCAGTCCAACTTCGGTGCGTTTTCTCCGGGGGTAGAATAAACCAGATGGTTCTCTCCCTGATTCAGGATGACTACGGTATCCTTGGCTATACCAGGCGTGTTGTTCCAATCAATACCGGTTCCGGGGCAGTGTACTTTGCGGTAATAGCTACTGCCATTGACCTGGACATAAAAATTCCGATGGTCGTAATTCACATACCGAGTATGCAGAATATAGGCACCAGCCTGTTCCACGTTTACCGTGAAATCCAAGGAAAGACCGCCCTGGTCAAAGCCCTGCACATAGTTGTCTCCGGAAATACCATAATCTGTTTTGTTAACAATGTGCCCATCAGCGCCTTGGGCGTCCTCCGCCTCATAAAGCAGACCGGGAAGGACCGGCTCGGGTTCCAGTTCAGCTGGGGTCAAAATGACCTGATACACACTGGGGGCGTTCTTGTTATACGGATTGCCGAATTTGATGTCATTCACTTGACCGGCGTTCAGGGTCAGAATCTGGGGAAATTCGATGTCAATTGCCAACTTGGAATCCGTCCAGGAGTCATTATTATTGGAACGGTGAGGGCAAGGCAGCGCATCGTATTCCTGTTGATTGACTGTTACCACCAGGTCCCGGTATTGCAGTGCTGCATCCTGCCCCTTATCAGGGTCACCATAATAAGAGGTATTCAGGTTATTGGCCTTATGCATCAGGTAGCGAACGGTCATCTTCCAGGCAGTGGCCTTTTCCGGCGTCACATGGAAGGTCAGTGTTCCCTCAGGTCCAGGCAAATTGTTGGAATCCTGATCATAATACCCTAAATGATCAATAAAATCTTGGGTACCGGAACCGATAGTCGCCTGCCCATCTAAGGTAGCATAGGTAGTTACGGCACCGTCCTCCACTGCATTTAGGGTGGTAGGTTCCGTTTCCGACAAGGTTTTAAAGGTCGGGCCCACAGGCGCAACATATCCATCAGGAATCAGTTTTCCATAAACAAACACAGGCGCAGACTGAAGGTTGGTGCTGTTTCCCAGTTTCAGCACATTCTGGCCCTTTTGCAGAGAAATCTCCTGGGTGACTTCCAGAGGCTTCATGCTGGTGTTCCAGGCAGTCCCCTGCGTCAAATCGCACTGCAGACGGATGGGCTCTCCGCCATTAACCGTAATATCATAATCCCGATGAGTATTCTCAGTGTATCCGGCGTTGTTATTGGGCATTTTCCCCACATAAAAAATATGCAGGGTCCACTGGGTCACATCGGAATCATTGTCAAAGGTAAATGACAGTGTTCCCTCGTTAGCATCGTTATCTGTTTGCAGATTACCGGACCCAATATCATCCAGATAATCGCCGTAGGCGCCGATGTTTTGCGGTGCCTTTACCGAGGCAAGCTGCGCCTGCCCGCCAATCTCCCCAACAACAATAGGTGCTTGGCCATATTCTGGATTAGTGGCTACCGTCTGCCGGTTACCAACGGAAAACCAAATTGGCTGGGCTGTGTCGATAGCCGAAACAATCCCGCCGGAAAAAAGCGAGGCAACCAGACAAAGCACCAGAATAGCCGACAGTGCTATACGAATATGTTTTTTCTCACGCATTTGAATTCTCTCCTTTAAGCTCATTTTACAGTAGCTATGTTGTATAAAAAAATTTACAATATAGTTACTATATTGGGACTATTGTCATTATAACATACTCTGCTACGCAATCGTATTGCAAATTACTGCGTGTAAATTGTATATTGGAGCAAAATACAAAGAACCGTTTTTTACTTCCTCGCCGATGACGATCCTTCTGTAACACTTTCTAAAATGGTATAAACTATCCGAATCGGCAGCCATACGGCCAGTGCAGGTTCCCATCAGTTGTTGCTTAAGATTGCCTTGCGAAGAAGCACCACATCGGTAACGGTGAGCTGCCCGTCCAAGTTCATATCCCCGACAGGGGTTTTCTCGGCCGTATCACCGGCCAAAATAGCCTTACGCAGCAGTACTACGTCGGTGACCGTCAGCTTACCGTCTCCGTTTAAATCCCCCAAGGTAACCGGCTGAGAAGGTGCGGTCAAAGAGACTTTCCGGACGCCGGCCACGTTGCCATCAGTCTTGTCCTGGGCAATGATATAGAGGGATTCGGCGGTTTCCGCAGAATCCACATTCAAAATACCGTCGGGGGAAATCCCGGTTCCGACCGCATAATCACCCAGCAGGCTCCAATGCACATCCACCGCATTGCCATTTTCCTCGGCCCGGAAGTCGGCAGATTTCCCGGGCGATACAGCGTCCTCATCAGCGGCAACCGTTATCGTTCTGTCACTGGCGGGAGTCAGTTCAAACCAGTTGATGTTACCCACATTATAATTCCCCGTAAAAAGGAAGCCCAGCATGGTTTCACCCTCTGGAAGAAATACCAGAATGGTGGCTGAATCGTACCAGATTTGCCAGTCAGGGCTTGCGCCCTGGGGAAGGAAGGTCGCCGGCATGGAATTTGGTTCCTTGATCCCATTCAGGCCGTCAATCTGCCCCAGTTCGTTCAGGGTCACCCAACTGTCCAGATAAAGATCAAAAGGCAGGGTTCCATTGGTATCATTAACGGCAACACGGGCTTTCAATTTATACACGCCAGCCTTTTCCACATTCACCCGAAAGGCAAAACAGCGTCCGGCGTAGGTGTTGGTGGGGTTTTTGCCGCCGTCAACATCCTTGCAATCTTCTGCACCAATATCGTAATGACGGTAGTTGGCATCCACGAATTTCACCCGGGTGGTCTCGGTAGCGCTGACCTGAACCGTTTTTTCCGGCTTCATCCGGTTCATAGCATTGGAGCGAAGAACCAGATTCAAGACCCGCTTAGCAGAGGTTTCCATCTGCTCCCGGGTAACCTTACCATTGGCCAAGGCGCCCAGCAATTCGCCGGGATTGCCGCTGGTCCGGGGCATTTTTACATCGTTTCCGGCAGCGATTTCTTTAGAGGGCCAGCTATCGTTCCACCAGTCGGTCATCACCAGGCCGTGGAACCCCCATTCCTCCCGAAGAATCGTGGTCAGCAGGCCATAGCTTTCGGCACACTCCACACCGTTAATTCGGTTGTAGCCGGTCATCAGACACCAAGGGTCACTTTCCTGTACCGCAATGCGGAAACCCTCAATATAAATTTCCCGCATAGCCCGCTCGGTCATCCGGGAATCGGACAAAATCCGATCCACCTCGGTCTCATTGGCGGCAAAATGCTTGATAGTGACCCCAACATTCTGCGACTGGCAGCCCCGGGTGACAGCGGCAGCCATTTTACCGGTAATCAAAGGATCCTCGGAATAATATTCAAAGTTGCGTCCGCAAAGGGGGTTCCGGTGAATGTCCATACCGGGGGCCAGCCAGACATCCACCTTTTTGATCACAGCTTCCTTGCCCACGGCCACACCCATTTCCTCCAGCAAGGCTTCATTCCAGGTGGAGGCCAGGCAGGTAGCAGTGGGGAAAGCGGTGGTTTTCTCAGGAGATTGGTTCAACCCGGCGGGGCCATCGGCGGTATTGGCGGCCAAGATGCCGTAAATATTGGGGACGGCCGGATCGGCGCCGATAACGCCGGTATTGCGGGGCAAATCCGAATCATGTCCGTAGAGCAGATTGGCCAGCTCGGCATTGGTCAGCTGGGATACAAAATCCTCCATCAGGGCCGGCTCCTGGGCCAGTTCCCGGAAAGTAATCAGCTTGGAGGCGGCACGGCCGCCGGCAGCCGCCGGAGCTACTATGGAAATCGCATCATCCTTCTCGGAAACCAAGGCCGCCGGCACAGCGCCGGCAGGGGCCAGGGTGATGGAATCCACCCGCAGATTCTGGGCGGAGCTGAAATTGAGCTGCAGGAAATTGGCCCCCTTGGAAAGGGGCACTGTCAAAACTTGTGAATCGGCAAAAGCCCAATCGCTGCCGGTGGAGGCAAAGGTCCTGGCAGTCTTAGATTTGCTTTCCCCATCCACAATAACCTCCACATCGGAGGTTTTACCGCCGCTGGCGGAATAACGAAGGGTCAGTTGATAGTTTCCTTCCTGCGGGGCATTGACATACCAGTTCATCCAGTCGTTGGGATCGACAATTCGAAGAACACAGTCCCGATTCTCGTTGCCGTATTCGATGCCGACGCCACGGCGCTTTTGGTAGCAGTCCTCAGCCTGAATCGTGACGGGCTGGGTCATGGACAGATTGACACCCAATACCTTCTCTGCACGAGCTTTAGGGTCAAGCGTTTGATACTCCACCTTGCCGTCACGATTGACCATGTATTTGTCCAGCAGGACAGGGGGCAGAATCTGGCTGCACTGCTCGGTCACCTGATTTTTCTCCAGCGTCAGTGTTCCGGCTAGGGTTAGATCTTCCTCCCGGACAGAGGTACCCACATAGATTCCATAATCGCCCGCCTCCATCACATAGGCCGATTTGCTGATCAACCCGTCGGCGTCATAGCTGGCCATATCCGAAAGGGTAAAGGTCATGGTGACCTCCTGGGAATCTCCGGGCGCCAGTTCCCTGGTTTTGGCGAAGGCAATCAGTTCCCGGGCTGGCTTGCCCAGTTGGCCCTGGGGGGCACTGAAATACACCTGCACCACCTCTTTACCGGGAACTAAACCGACATTCTGAACAGTGGCAGTCACGGTGGCGGTATCCTTGGCCGCATCAAAAACGACCTTTGGCGACCGGATGCGGAAATCCGTGTAGGACAAGCCATAACCGAAATGATACATCACCCGGTCAGGGGCAAAGGTTTCAAAATACCGATAGCCGACATATATATCCTCGTTGTAATTCACATACAGGTCGCTTTCGGCAAAAGTAGAACCAGTGGGGAAATCCGAATAATCTTTTGGGAAAGTATCCGGCAGCTTGCCGGAAGGATAGGCATCCCCCACAAGAATATCGGCAGCTGACACCCCTCCCTCGGCGCCGGGCTGCCAGGTAATCAGGACAGCATCAATCTGGGGATAATCAGTAATCCAGCCGGTATCGGTAACTGCACAAATATTAAACAGCACAACCACATGGCCGAAGCCGGCATTACAGACCCGCTCCACCGTGGCCTTTTCATTATCGGAAAGATAGTAGGAGCCCTTGGTAGCACTGCGGTTGCTGTCCTCCCCCGAGGTACGGCTGATCACAATAATTGCTGTGCCGGATTTTTGCGCTGCCGCCTGGCATTGTGCCACAGAGGGGGCATGACCCAGGGCCTGGTTCAGGGTAATCTTTCCGCTTTTTGCTTTGCTCTGCAGACCCTCCTGCAGGGTATAGCTATAGGCAGTGGCCACATCGCCTGAACCGCCGCCGCCCTTGGACCAATCGGTGCCGAACAAGGTCACGGAGGTTCCCCTGGATAAGGGCAGAGTGGCATTGTCGTTTTTCACCAGCACCATACCTTCGGTGGCCATAGCACGAGAGGCGGCAGCGTTGATCCTGGTCAATTCTTCATAAGTCATTTCCGAATCCTCCGTTTCTTCTGCCATGGCGAAAGGCGGCACAATAGAAATGCAGACAGCAGCGGCGAAAAGCAGGGCCAAACCGGTAGCCAGTAGACGTCGAATCATATGCATATGCAATTCCCCCTTTTGATGATAACCAATGGATAATATTTATGCCTGTTGATTCAAAATTGCCTTGCGGAGCAGCACTACATCGGTCACCGTCAGCTGGTCGTCTCCATTCA
>CAYZTR010000057.1:0-10252 GCA_964481575.1 uncultured Eubacteriales bacterium | reverse complement strand
GACCACATGAGTATGTACGCCGTCAACACCTCGGTTCCCAAGACGCTGGTACGACACATTGTCCGATATGAAGCCGAAACCACCGACAGCCAGCAGCTACGAACAGTTTTGCTGGATATTTTGGACACGCCGGTGAGTCCTGAACTGCTGCCAGCCAAGGACGGGGAAATCTCCCAGATCACCGAGGATCTGGTCGGGCCTTATGAATTGCATGACTTCTTTTTATATTATGCCATCCGCTGGGCCTTCCCCCCTAAAAAAATCTATCGTTTGGCCAAATATGCTTTTGACCAAACGTATCCGGACACAGTCATTCTAAAATGGCTGAAGACCTTCTACCGGCGGTTCTTCTCTCAACAGTTCAAACGCTCCTGCCTCCCTGACGGCCCCAAGATCGGATCGGTGACGCTCTCCCCACGGGGCGACTGGCGCATGCCCAGCGATGCCTGCGCTGCTCTGTGGCTGCAGGAACTGGAGGAGCTTTAATTCCCCTCGGCGAATTGAATGTCCTCCCACAATTACAGAAAAAACATCCAAGCGGTGTAGGGAATCCCCTGCACCGCTTTTCCTTTCCAAGAAAGAAAATAACCGGAGAGTTCTACACCTTCCGGTTACCGATTCTTCATTTTCCTGATTGATATAACAGAAGCAGAAAGCAGCATGTTCTGTTCAGAATATTTACAGCAGGCGCAAACCTTTTGGATAGTGATTCTTCAAAACGGCGTTTGATACTTTCCCAAACCCCAGAGGAACCCCGCAAACACGAACGGCGGCAATCCCCTTTTCCAACTCCGGTGCGGGAATCTCCTCCCCATGCAGGAAGGCCATCAAACGGGGATCCTCCAGAGGAAGGTCCAGGCTACGCTTGGGGGGATAAGCAGCAGATGCAAACAGAGCATGGGCTGGGATAAAACGCCCCCTTGCAACCTTCCCGGCCAAAATCCCCGATTTTATCGGACGCAATTTACCCAACTCCGGCAGGGAGGGCACCAACGCCACATACGAACCAAAACAGAAAATATTCTCCGGCAAGGGAATTTCCATGGTCTCCTGCCAGAAAGCGACAAACTCTGCCGGAGGACGATTATGCGGGGTGGCAATGGGGACAGGTTCGGCCTCCCCCGCCTTTTGAAACAAGGCCACAAAATGTCCTTCCCCGCCGTGAAAAGGAAATATCCGACGGGTTTTGGCCAATTCCGGAACGCCACCGCCAAGTTGGGGAAAACCAGCACAACCAAAGTTCTCCCCGGTCTCTACCAGACGGAAATCTGGATGGGCAGCCAAAAATGCGGCCACGACTCCTTCATCCTCTTCCGGAGAAAAAGTACAGGTAGAATAACAAAGCAGGCCACCTGGCCGCAGAGCCTCCACCGCGGAATTCAAAATCTTCAGCTGCCGATCGGCACAGGCCTGCACATTGGCTAAATTCCAATTTGCCAGAGCTTCCGGCTCCTTCCGGAACATTCCCTCTCCGGAACAAGGCGCATCCACCAGTACCTTATCAAAAAATTCCGGCAGCGCACTGCAAAGAACATCTGGCCGAACATTCAGCACCACACTGTTAGCTACCCCCATGCGTTCCAGATTAGAGGCCAAAATTTTGGCCCGGGTAGCCACATATTCATTGGATACCAAAAACCCCTTGCCTTGCAGTGCAGCGGCAATCTGGGTGGATTTCCCACCAGGGGCGGCGCAAAGATCCAACACCCGATCACCTGGCTGCGGGGCCAACACTGTTACGGCCGACATGGCCGACGGTTCCTGCACATAAAACGCGCCGGCATGGTGAAAGGGATGGCGGCCCAGTCCCTGACGGGATCCGGCTAAATAAAAACCATCGGCTGCAAAGGGCGTCGGTTCCCCGGGAATCTCCGCCAAAACAGTCTTCACATCCGCTTTCAGGGTATTTACACGAATCCCCACAAAAGGCGGCTCCTCCAGACAAGACAGATACTGTTTCCCGATTCCGTCCGGAAAGCGGGACAACTGTTGTAAAAATTCAGTTGGAAGCTGCAAACCATCACCAGCTTTGTATAAATTTAAATTTCCCGCACACAATAACCACAGAAAGTGGGGTGAGATCCATGAGCGAAAAGAACAAGAACAACCAGAACGCACAGAACAACAATGGGCAGAATGCTCCTTCCAGTTCCAGAAACTGCCCCAGCAACAATAAGGAACAGAACCAGCAGAATCAGCAAAATCAGCAGAAACAAAATAGCCAGAACTTTCAGAACTAAGGTTCCGGCAGAAAAAAAGGGCTGTCTCTGAAAAGGGACGGCTCTTTTTGCTGCACGCCGAAACACCAAAGGGATTATTCCATACGCTTTGGAAAACCTTCCCCCAGAATCTCACCGGCTTCGGTCACTACCATAAATGCTGCAGCATCTGCCCGATGGGTAGCGCTCATAACAGCGGATACTTCCGTCCGGCGGACGGCGCAAAGCAACATGGTATAGGCCCGGCCGGTATAAGCGCCGGTGGTCTGCACACAAGTGACGCCACGGTGGGCATCAGCAGAAATGCCGGCAATCACCTCCCGGGGATGGGTGGTGATAATAAACAGCAACTTCCCCTTCTCCGAACCGTATAGAATCCGATCCAGGAGAAATGTGGAAGTAAAAATAGTGACAATGGAATACAAGGCGGTATCTGCATTCCGATAGGCCAGTGCGGCTATAGCCACAATCAGCCCATCAATGGCCATCATCCCCCGCCCCATGGACAAATGAGGCCACCGCAAATGAATCAGCTTGGCTAAAACATCCACGCCTCCTGTGGTAGCGCCCCGAAGCATCACCAGCCCCAATCCGGTACCAACCACCACACCGCCGAACACCGCAGCCAGCAACCGATCCCCGGTATATTTGGGAAGAAGATCCTGGTATACATCCAGCAACAGGGAATTGAGCACAATGGCAATTCCAGTTTTCCAAATAAAGGATGCGCCGAATTTCCGCAAGGCAATAAATAGCAGCGGCAGATTCATAATCAGATACCAGACACCGGAGGTCAGCCCAACAAAAGTTCCCAGCAGGGTCGCCACACCGGTAAAGCCACCGGGGGTGATCTCCGAAGGGGTCAAAAAACAGATGACACCGGCCGTATAAACGCTGCACCCCAACAGGAGAAACAGCAAATCCAGCAGCCAGTTTTTGGTTCGTTGCTTCAATATGATCCAACCCTTCCGGGCCGGATTCCTGATTGGCCCGTCCGGGAATTGTGTTACTCGGCAATTCCCGCAGGGCTAGTATTCCCAAAATTCGCCGTCCAAACCCCATGAAACAACGCCGACATTCGATCAGTTTCTCCTTGCAGATACAACCAGCCAAACAAACATTCCAAACCTGTGGCAGTATGGTACTCCCCGATGGTAGCGTTTTTCGGCACATGCGCGGTATGTACATTGCGTCCCCGCTTAAAAACAGCCAGCTCTTGCTGGGTCAACAGGGACTCAATAGCCGCAAAGCCCGCGGCCTGGGAAGGAGCGCTGACCAGTTTTAAGGAAAGGGGGTGCAGCTTGGAGGGGTGGATTCCCATGGCCACCAGCCGTTCCCGGGTCAGGGTAGAATATACCGCATCACCCAGGAAGGCCAAAGACAACGGATTAATCAAATTGGGATCTGTTGGAAGCATGGCATAATTTTTATCTGACATAGTCGAATTCAAAATCATAGATGGAAACCGTATCCCCCTCCTGAACGCCGGCCATTTCCAGTTCCTTAATAATACCGTACTGCTGCAGAACACGGCCGAAATACTGGACGGCCTCATAATCCTCAGGATCAATGGTATCCATCAACTTCAGCAACCAGGGCGCATTTTCCACAAAATAGACGCCATCCTCCACCCGGACGGTAAAGGGATGCTTGTCCCCGGCCAGCAGCTGTTCCGGCTGAAAGGGATCCGGTTCGAAAATACGAACCGGCGGCAGCTTGGCCAATTGGGCAGCCACATGCTGGATCAACGGCGCGGTCCCCTCGGCAATAGCAGCCATCATGGGGAAATAGGCAATTCCCTGCTCTTTAAAATAAGCTTCCACTCGAGCCAGCTGGGCTTCATCGGCCATATCACACTTGTTTCCAGCCACAATCTGGGGCTGTTCCGCCAATTGGGGACTGAATTTTGCCAGTTCCTGGTTGATCACCTGGAAATCCTCAATGGGATCCCTGCCTTCGCTGCCGGACACATCCAGCACATGTACCAGCAGACGGCAGCGTTCCACATGGCGGAGGAATTGATGACCCAGGCCGACACCCTCGCCGGCCCCCTCAATCAGACCGGGAATATCCGCCATAACAAAGGAGCTGCCCTCACCCATACGCACCACGCCTAGCACCGGCGTCAGGGTGGTAAAATGGTAATTTGCAATTTTCGGCTTGGCCTCACTGACCACCGAAACCAGAGTAGACTTCCCCACATTGGGAAAGCCGATCAGCCCCACATCAGCCAGCAACTTTAATTCCAGGACAACTTCCAACTCTTCTCCGGGATTCCCCGGCTTGGCAAACCGGGGAATTTGCCGAGTAGGGGTGGCAAAATGCTGATTACCCCAGCCGCCATTACCGCCTTTGGCAATAATCACCGGCTCCTCCCCGGACACATCGGCAATGAGCCGTCCGGTTTCGGCATCCTTCACCAGAGTACCCCGAGGCACGCGAACAATCAAATCCGGCGCACTCTTACCGGTACACCGGGCTGCACGGCCGTTCTCCCCCCGTTGGGCCAAATATTTTCGCTTGTAACGGAAATCCGCCAGGGTGGAAAGGTTATCGTCCACCTGGAACACTACATTCCCGCCGCGGCCGCCGTCGCCGCCATCCGGCCCACCGGCTGCCACGTATTTTTCCCGGTGAAAGGAAACGGCGCCGTTTCCACCGTCACCGGCTTTGATCCAAATTTTCGCAACATCGACAAACATGCTTGCACCTCTCCCTTATTGGGCGATGTTTTTCCATCCTGCCCCGGATTCAAACCTAATATCCCCGGAACCCAGGGGGACATTCCGCGCGATCCATGCATCAGGAAACATATCTAAAAAATCCCCGGTGGAATCACCGGGGATTTTACCTGCATCCTTACTGCTCAACAGCGTAAACAGAAACCTTCTTACGGTCCTTCCCGACCCGCTCGAACTTCACAGTACCGTCAATCAGAGCGAAAAGGGTATCATCAGAACCGATACCAACATTCTCACCCGGATGGAAATGGGTACCTCTCTGGCGAACCAGGATGTTGCCGGCCAGCACAAACTGCCCGTCAGCACGCTTCAAACCAAGACGCTTGGCCTCAGAGTCACGGCCGTTCTTGGTAGAACCCATACCTTTCTTATGCGCAAAAAGGGTAATATCAATCTTTAACATTATGGACACCTCCGAAAATCAATTGAATGTTGTTGGGGTATTGCCCCGCAAGCTCGGTCATATGCAGCCGAAATCCCCGCAGGACAACCTGGCTTTCCGGGATCTTATCCGTCAGCCGCAGGGAAAGAAACGACTCCTTCACCTGAACGTCTGCCCGGGCCCCCACAATCTCAGTGAGGGTATTCGCCGTCAAATAGGCGGCGGAGGACACTGCGGAACAGACCAGCTTGCCAGCCTCATCCTGCGCGTCGTCAGTACAATGCCCGGAGAGCTCAAAACCCAAAATGGTGTTTCCCTGATTCTGAAAGGAAACCCGGTTCATTACTCCGCCTCAGCGGGAGCAGTATAGGTCTCGCTGCCAATGGCCGTAATCTGCACCTTGGTGTAGGGCTGACGGTGACCCAGCTTACGAGAGCTGCTCTTCTTGGGCTTGTAAGTGAAAACGGTAATTTTCTTGGCCTTGCCGTTCTTCAGAACAACACCGGAAACAGGAACGTCCACATAGGGAGCGCCGACCTTCAGGCCATCTTCGCTGCTGACTGCAACTGCCTTGAACTGGACAGTCTCATCTGCTTCAGCGTTCAATTTTTCAACATAGAGAACATCTCCAGGCTGAACGCGGTATTGTTTACCGCCGGTTTCGATAACTGCGTACATGAAGTACACCTACCTTAAATCAAGACTCGCTATCCATAGGTGGGGCCGAAACCCACTTGAACCCACAATAAGCGGCTTAAGGATTATACAATATTCTGCCCCGGAAGTCAAGCCCTTTCTTTCAGAAATCGCAAATTTTCCCAAGATTATTCCGTTTTTTCAGTGTTGACCTGCTCCAACGCCTTGGGATTCACATGCACCATACAGTGCTTTACATTAGGAAAAGTCTGCTCAATGGCGTTATGGGTAGATTCGGCAATATCATGGGCAGCCTGGAAAGTGATAACCGCATCAGCGCCGATCTCCACATCCACATAAATTTTGTCACCGAACAGACGGGTCTTCAGCAGGTCGATACATAAAACCCCCTCCTGTTCCAGCACCAGCGTCCGCAGCTGCTCCTCGGTTTGCGCGTCACAGGCCTTATCTGTCATCTTACCGATGGCATCCCGGAAAATATCCACCGATACCTTTAATATAAAGAAACAAATCACCACACTGGCCACGGCGTCCAGCACGGGGAATCCCAAACGCGCTCCCGCGACACCCACCAGACTTCCCACAGAGGAAAGGGCGTCGCTCCGGTGATGCCAGGCATCAGCCATCAGGGCACTGGAATTGATTTTCTTCGCTGCCGCACGGGTGTACCAATACATTCCCTCTTTTACAGCGATAGAAACCAGGGCGGCAACCAGCGCCAACAAACCCGGCACAGCCAATGACTCATAATGGCCGGCCAGAATGGTCTCCATGCCGGAATATCCAATTCCCAACCCAGTAATAAAAAGTACCACAGCCAGAATCACAGCAGCTACACATTCCATCCGTTCGTGGCCGTAGGGGTGATCCTGATCTGAGTCCTTTCCCGCTAACTTCACCCCGATGATCACAATCAGAGTGGACAAAACATCCGAAGCAGAATGAATGGCATCTGAGATCATGGCGCTGGAATGAGCTAGCACCCCGGCCAACAATTTGAAACAGGAGAGCAGCAAATTCCCCCCAATGGTAACGGCAGAAACCTGCATGGCGATCGTCTCTTTTTTTCTGGTTTTCAATGATATCACCCCAAAAATAAAACACATCCATGGAACAACTGTCCCACAGATGTGCGAAAGTTGCAACAGCAACGCATCTGCTGCCGTTTTCACGGCCCGGCCCTGCGTGGAAACGCCGCCTGCTCAGTTTAAAACTCATTTTTGCATTGTCACAATCAAAGTAGCATTAGAAAAGGATACGCTTCATTATTTTATTCTATGCAACCGCATCTGTCCGTGACAACCAAAAAGCAGCAGCAATTAATCCCGCTGCAGCACCTTGACAATCTCCCCCACATACATCCGGTGATAGTCGCCGTCATACCATTTTTCCAGGCACGTCTGATCCACAAACCGTTCCGGATGTAAATCATCCGCATAGAGCTTTTTGCAGAAAAGCACCAGCCGTGCTCCTTCAAAATATACCCCATCAGGGTCCAGCACCGGAGTCAAACCCGCTTCGGCCACCTTATCCACATCCCGGCCGGATTTGGAACCGCAGACCTTGTGAATCCCCTTCCCTTCCGGGCCGTAAAAGCTTAGCGTGTAGGTATCTCCCTGCTCCATAAATTCATAGGTATATCGCTGGGGACGAATGGCAGCCACGGCGCAAGGTCGGCCCCACATTTCCCCCACAAAGCCCCAGCTGGCCGTCATGGTGTTGAATTTATCCGCATCTCCGGCAGTCACTAACATCCATTCCTCTGCAATGGCGGAGATCAAATTTCCGTCGATCTCTGTGGCTTTTATTTCCTTCATCGGCATCACAAACATCCTCTCTGATAATCAGTTTATTTTATTATATTATAAAACCGCAAGTTTGGCAAGAGCAGATTCGCGGAAATTATTCTGTCCGGACAGGGAGCGCTCAGAAAGACCGATAATCACACAAGGACAATGGGATTTTTTACAATTATTTGCATAAACAACGGGATATTTTCTTAAATATGCAGTTTTTATTCATTTTTATGAATATTTTTTCATTTAGGTCTTGACAAATGCGGAAACTGGTGTATAATCATGAATAACAAATGCATAGTTCAATTTATTGGAGGTTACTGTAATGTCTGAAATTAAAAAAGTTGTGCTGGCTTACTCCGGCGGTTTGGATACTTCTATTATTATCCCCTGGCTGAAGGAAAACTACGATAACTGCGAAGTTATCGCCGTTTCCGGGAATGTAGGCCAGGCCGACGAACTGGAAGGCCTGGAAGAAAAGGCACTGAAAACCGGCGCTTCCAAACTGTACGTAGAAGATCTGACCAAAGAAATGATCGAGGAAATCGTCTGGCCCTGTCTCAAGGCTGACGCCAAATATGAAGGCAAATATATGTTGGGCACTGCCTTTGCCCGGCCCATCATCGCCAAACGGCTGGTGGAAATTGCCAAGGCCGAAGGAGCCGACGCCATCTGCCACGGCTGCACCGGCAAGGGCAACGACCAGGTGCGTTTTGAACTGGCCATCAAGGCTTTTGCCCCCGAAATGAAGATCATTGCTCCCTGGCGGATTTGGGACATTAAGTCCCGGGATCAGGAGATCGACTACGCAGAGGCTCATAACATTCCTCTGAAGATCAGCCGGGAAACCAACTATTCCAAGGATAAGAATATCTGGCACCTGTCCCATGAAGGACTGGATCTGGAGAGCCCTGCCAACGAGCCTCAATACAACAAGCCCGGCTTTTTGGAGATGGGAGTTTCCCCCGAAATGGCACCTGATGAACCCACCTATGTAACCATCCGCTTTGAAAAAGGCATTCCCGTGGCCATTGATGGCCAGGAGATGGGGCCTGTGGAAATCGTCACCAAGTGCAACGAGTTGGGCGGCAAAAACGGCATCGGCCTGCTGGATATGGTAGAAAACCGGCTGGTAGGCATGAAGTCCAGAGGTGTGTACGAAACCCCCGGCGGTGCCATTCTGTACGCTGCCCATGATCAGCTGGAAACCCTGTGCGTAGACCGGGAGACCCAGCATTATAAGCAACAGATGAGCCTGAAACTGGCCGAAATCCTGTATTATGGTCAGTGGTATACGCCCCTGCGGGAGGCTCTGTCGGCCTTTGTGGATCAGTCCGAAGAGACCGTTACCGGAGAAGTAAAGCTGAAGCTTTATAAAGGCAATATCATCCCCGCCGGCATGACCTCTCCTTACACCCTGTATGACGAGCAGACCGCCAGCTTTGACGAGGATGACGATTACAATCAGGCCGATTCCGCTGGATTCATCAATCTGTTTGGCCTTCCCATTAAAGAAAAGGCCAAGCTGGACGCCAAGCGGAACCTGAAATAAGACACCAATTTTGCGAAAGAGGATAATCGGAAAGTCTGTCTTTCCGATTATCCATTTGCATTTTTATCTGGAGGAACATCATGAAGCTTTGGACCGGAAGATTCACCAAAGAGATCGATCAAAAGACCAACGATTTTAACAGCTCCATTTCCTTTGACAGCCGTATGGTCGAGGAGGATGTGGCAGGAAGCATTGCCCACGCCACCATGCTGGGGGCTCAGAGGATTATTACCCCGGAGGAAGCCGCCGCCATCATTGCCGGGCTGGGAGAGATTCTGGAAGAGATCCGCACCGGCAAACTGGAGATCGACATGGAAGCTGAGGATATCCACACTTTTATGGAGGGAGAACTGACTGCCCGTATCGGCAGCGCCGGAAAACGGCTACACACTGCCCGCAGCCGGAACGACCAGGTGGCTCTGGACGATCGGCTGTATATGCGCCGGCTCTGCGACGAAATTTCCGGGCAAATTTCTCAGCTTGTGACCGTCCTGGTTGACAAGGCTGAGGCCTATGCCGATGCTGTCATGCCCGGATATACCCATTTGCAGCGGGCCCAGCCCATCACCTTTGGGCACCACCTACTGGCCTACGCTGAAATGCTCCTGCGGGATCTGGACCGTCTGGCAGACTGCCGGAAGCGGATGAACATTTCACCGTTAGGCTCCGGCGCCCTGGCCGGCACTACCTACCCACTGGATCGAGCACTGGTGGCTGAAAAGTTGGGCATGGACGGTATTACCAACAATTCCCTGGATGGGGTTTCCGACCGGGATTTCTGCATCGAACTGGCCGCCTGTCTCTCTCTCGTCATGGTGCATCTTTCCCGCTTTGCAGAGGAGATCATCCTCTGGTGCTCCTTTGAGTTTAAATTCATTGAACTGGATGACGCCTTTTCCACCGGA
>CAYZTR010000056.1:0-10301 GCA_964481575.1 uncultured Eubacteriales bacterium | reverse complement strand
CATAAATTTTAGAGTTTTTTGTTGGTCTTTACTTGACACAAGCAGAAGGCCAGGTCACCGGCACCGGCGCCAAGATTTTTACCATTGCCGGCCCCGTCCTGACCTTCGGGTTTCTGGCTTCGGTGATTTACGGCGTTATTTACTGGATCGCCACGCTGCTCCTGTGATTCCCGCCCGCCTCCCCGAACCGCCGGGGAGGTTTTACATATATACGTCAGGTTGGCAAACCCGTCCAAACATCCAGGCTACCCAACAGGGAGCGCCAATTTCCCACCCGCAAAGTCTCCTCCACCGGAATGGGACAACCTTTTGTCCGCCGCAACCCACTTCCTGCTTGCAATTCCCGGTAACAGAAGGTATAATAACGGCAAAAGATATGCAGTGATACCATTTGTGCCTTGCACCCATGGTATCCTATAGGATAACCGTCCGGCAGAAGAGAAAGGATGTGTGCTTCCATGGGAAAGAAGGACAGCCGCAATACCAAGGGCCGTATCGTGTCGGCCGCCTGGGAACTGTTTTACAGCCAGGGATACAAGGATACCACCATTGACGACATCGTGGAGCGGAGTCAAACCTCCAAAGGCTCCTTTTACCATTATTTTGACAGTAAGGACGCCCTGCTTTCCTCCCTGTCCTACCTGTTTGACCAGAAGTACCAGACGTTGATGACTCAAATGGATCCGGCCGATTCCAGCTTTGACCGGCTGGTCTTTCTGAATCACCAGTTGTTTCTCATGATTGAGAACCGGATCCCCATTGATCTGTTGGCCCGGCTTCTGTCCACCCAGCTGATTACCGGGGGGGACCGGCACCTTCTGGATCACAGCCGGGTCTATTACCGGCTGCTGCGGCAGATTGTGCTGGAAGGGCAGGAGCGAGGCGAACTGCGGACCGATATGTCGGTCAATGAAATTGTCAAGGCCTATGCCATGCTGGAACGGGCCATCCTGTACGACTGGTGCCTGTGCAACGGGGAGTACTCCTTGTATCAGTATTCTGATAATGTGCTGCCCATGTTCCTCCGGGGGTATTTAAAGGAAAGTAAACAGTAAATATCATGTTCAGTCTACCCTGTATTTCTTATAAATACAGGGTTTTCTTTCGTTTTCATACAAACTTCATTCTAGTATTTAGTTTATATTGTATTACAGCATGATTATGGTATAATGATTGCGTAAATGCAGGTATGATACTGCTGCGCATGGCATTTTAAGCACTTTTGCTCGCCGTTTACACGGCAACCGCAAAAATGTGCAAGGATACCATAAATCGCTCCCACGCCGGAGGTCCGGCGGGGATGGCTTATTATACCATAAGCCCTGTGGTATTTTGTCAGCAAGCGTCCGGGGGAATGGCTCCCGGAACGGAAGGAGTAAAGAATATGAGTAATATCAACCTGGGGATTCTGGCTGTCATTGTGGCCTACCTGATTTTCATGGTAGTGATCGGCGCCATATTCACCAAAAAGAACAAAAGCACCCATGACTTTTATCTGGGAGGCCGAACCTTAGGCCCCCTGGTCACCGCCATGAGCGCCGAAGCCTCCGACATGAGCAGCTGGCTGCTGATGGGGCTGCCGGGCGTCGCCTATTTAAGCGGCTGTGCGGAAGCCGCCTGGACAGCCATTGGCCTGGCCATCGGTACGTATCTGAACTGGCTCATTGTGGCCCGCCGCCTGCGGACCTACACCTATACCACCGAATCGGTGACCATTCCCGGCTTTTTCTCCAACCGGTACGGAGACCGCCGCAAGGTGCTGGCCGCCATTGCCGCGCTGGTAATTCTGATTTTCTTCATTCCCTATACTGCCTCTGGATTTGCCGCCTGCGGCAAGCTGTTCCAGACCCTGTTCGGTATGGATTATACGGTGGCCATGCTGCTGTCGGCGGCAGTC
The DNA here is from genome assembly GCA_964481575.1 of uncultured Eubacteriales bacterium. Classification (GTDB taxonomy): domain Bacteria; phylum Bacillota; class Clostridia; order Oscillospirales; family Acutalibacteraceae; genus UQRS01. The sequence goes on along the minus strand of CAYZTR010000056.1, from coordinate 8,404 downwards.
ATCGTGGTGTACTGTACTCTGGGCGGCTTCCTGGCCGCCAGTACCACCGACCTGATCCAGTCCATCGTCATGACGGTGGCGCTGGTGGTGGTGGTATTCTTCGGCATCTCCACTGCCGGCGGCATCTCCACCGTGATGGACAATGCCAAAGCCCTGCCCGGCTATTTGTCCCTGATGAATAGCTATTCCCTGTCTGACAATACCGCCCAGCCTTACAGCGTCCTGACCATCGCTTCCACCCTGGCCTGGGGCCTGGGCTACTTTGGCATGCCCCATATTCTGCTGCGGTTCATGGCCATCGGCGATGAGAAAAAGCTGAAGCTGTCCCGCCGGGTGGCCTCGGTGTGGGTGGTCATCTCTATGGCCATCGCCATCTTCATCGGCATCATCGGCTACAGCATGTCCCAAGCCGGCATCATCGAAGCCTTCACCACTTCCGGCCAGTCCGAAACGGTCATTATCCGGATTGCCCAGGTGCTGGCCCACTTTGGCCCCCTGGCGGTAATTCTGGCAGGATTGATTATGGCCGGTATCCTGGCCTGCACCATGTCCACCTCAGACTCTCAGTTGATCGCCGCCGCCTCCAGCGTGTCAGAGGATATTATCCAGGGGCTGTTTGGCGTCAAACTGCGGCAGAAAACCGCCATGATCATCGCCCGGGTGACGGTAGTGGTTCTGTCCCTCATTGCAGTGCTGCTGGCCCGGGATCCCGATTCCTCGGTGTTCCGGATTGTTTCCTTTGCCTGGGCGGGCTTCGGCGCCGCCTTCGGCCCGGTGATGCTCCTGGCCCTGTTCTGGAAGCGGTCGAACCTGCCCGGCGCCATTGCCGGTATGGTGGCCGGCGGCGCCATGGTGTTTTTGTGGAAATACGTCATCGCCAACCTGGGCGGCGTCTTTGCCATTTATGAGCTGCTCCCCGCTTTCCTGTTCGCCCTGGTGGTGAACGTGGTGGTCAGCCTGCTGACCAAGGCGCCGGATCAAGCCATTACCTCCACCTTTGAGAAGGTGCGCGCCGCCTGTAAATAATCGCGCCGGCAAAAATTTCTGGAACGCCGGTATATTTTCCCAGCAGATGGTCCATCCTAAGGGCAGAACTTAGAGACAGGAGCATCTGCCATATGAAACAAAACATACAAAGTCACCCCGTCCGCGCCTATCTGACCCTGGCCGCCGCACTGGCACTGATTTTTACCCTGCTGTGGAATACCGTCTCCTTCGCCGCCGCCTGCGATACGGTGCGGGGACGGGTGCTGCGGCTGCATGTGCTGGCCAATTCCGATTCCGAAGCCGACCAGGCCCTGAAACTCCTGGTTCGGGATCGGGTGGTGGAGCTGGCGGGGGAATACTTTGCAGACGCAGCGAATCTGGAGGAAAGTGAAGCCATTGCCGCCGGCAATCTGGAGGCCTTTGCAGCCGCCGCCCGCCAGGTAATCCTGGAGCAGGGGTATGACTATCCGGTGACCGTGCGGCTGTGCAACGCCGATTTCAATACCCGTACCTATGGTAAGGTGACCCTGCCGGCGGGAGAATACCGGGCGCTGGAAATCCTGATCGGCAGCGGACAGGGGCAAAACTGGTGGTGCGTGCTGTTCCCCGCCCTTTGCCTCCCAGCCAGCAGCGCCGAAGATCTTTCCCAGGTCACCCAGGGAGAATCCCTGGAAATCACCTCGGAAGGAACGCGTTACCAAATCCGGTTTAAACTGGTAGAATGGTACGAAAAATGGCGCAGTAAAAAAGAATCTGCAAAATAATCGAAAAAAACAGTTGCATTTTTTTCGCAACTGTGGTACAATCGTCAATGCGAATCGAATGAAGCGAGGTGAATCGTATGAAACAGGGTATCCATCCCGAGTACGAAACTGTGACTGTGAAGTGCGCCTGTGGCAATGAATTTGAGACCCGCTCCACCAAGAAGGACATTCGTTTGGACATTTGCTCCAAGTGCCATCCTTTCTTCACCGGCCGGCAGAAGCTGGTTGATACCGGTGGCCGTGTTGACAGATTCAACAAGCGTTTCGGTATGCAGAGCAAGTAAAAGTAAAGGCCGCAACCTTTGGTGTTGCGGCTTTTTGCTTGTCCAGGTGTAAAAATTGCAGTGTCATGGCTCCTGCATCGCATTCCTTGGAACAGTGCGGGGCAATTCAAGCCCCCTGCCTGACCAAGCCTCTCTTGCCGTGGGTCACCCGGCCGTCAGGCAAACGCCCATGACGCCCATATTGTTCCTATTATAAACCCTGTACGGAGGTGCCGCTATGGAAACCGAATACCGGACGGTAGCCGCCTATGGCGAGGCGGAATTTACCGAGAAACGTTCCAAATTCATTGGCCGGGCCAAGCCCGTAACAGCCGAATCGGAAGCCATCGCCTTTATTCAGGAATTGAAAAGCAAATACTGGGACGCCACCCATAATGTCTACGCCTATTCCCTGCGTTGCGGCAATCTGCAGCGATATTCGGATGACGGGGAGCCAAAAGGCACCGCCGGCGTGCCAACCCTGGATGTGCTGAAGGGGGAGGCCCTGCAGGACGTGGTGGTAGTGGTAACCCGGTACTTTGGCGGCGTGAAGCTGGGCCCCGGCGGCCTGGTGCATGCCTACTCCAAAGGGGCCAAGCTGGCAGTGGAAGCCGCCGGTATGGTTACCATGAAGCCCTGTTCGGTCTGCGTGATCCACTGCACCTACAGTCAGTACGCCATTGCGGAAGCCCTCCTGAACCGGCGCGGCTGCAAGGTCAACGGTTCCAGCTTTGATACCGGGGTCACGGTGAACTTCACCCTGCCCACCCAGGCGGTTCCCGCCTTTCAGCAGGAGCTAACAGAAACCTTTGCGGGCCGGGTGGCGCTGGACGTGGTCAATGAAATCTTCGCCCCGGTGTAATCCGCCCTTGGCGCGCCCCCCGTCCCTTTCCATCCAATTTCCGCTTTTTCTGCCCCGACGGCCATCCTGGCCGTCGGGGTATTTTTGTCCCCCAATGCAGCGCTTACTCCCCCTGCAGCATCCCCGCCCACTTGTGTTAATATTACGCCGCAGTATGTCACAATTTGTGTGACGCATTTGCAAAATCGTGACATGTTTTCCAGAATTTTATCTTATTGTTGCTTTTTTCTGCTTGCATCTGTATAATATAATAAAAAATATACAAAAAGGGGAGTTGTTCTATGAAAAAATTTATATCTATTTTCCTATCCATCCTAATTGTTTTGTGCGGCGTTTGTCCTGCCTTGGCATCGGGATCAAATTCTGCAGCACAACCGTCCGAACAGAGTGAGCGCCGCAGCCTGAAGCTGCTGTCCATTGGCAACAGCTTTTCGGAGGATGCCCAGCGGTGGCTGTACCAGGTGGCGGCGGCCGCCGGGTTCCAGGACATTACCATTGCCAACCTGTATTGGGGCGGCTGCAGCCTGGCCACCCATTGGTCTAATGCCAATACCAATTACGCCGGGTATGAGTACCAGAAGAATACCACCGGCGCCATCCAGCGCACCGCCGGCGTCTCCATCCAAACCGCCCTGCTGGATGAGGATTGGGACTTCATCACCCTGCAGCAGGCCAGCGGTTATTCCGGCCTGGCCGATACGTATAATGCCGACCTGACCAACCTGATCGCCTATGTCAAAACCTATGCCACCAACCCTAATATGCAGCTAGGCTGGCATATGACCTGGGCGTATCAGTCCGACTCCACCCACGGAGATTTCGCCAAGTATAACAACCATCAAATGACCATGTATAACGGCATCGTCAACGCCGTCCAAACCAAGATCCTGACCAACGGTGATTTCTCCTTTGTAATCCCGGCAGGGACGGCCATTCAGAACCTGCGCACCAGCTTCCTGGGGGACACCCTGACCCGGGACGGCTATCACATGAGTTACCTGTTGGGTCGATATACCGTGAGCCTGACCTGGATATATACCATCTGCCAGGTCTTGGGGCTGGAGCTGCCCACCGACCTGACCTATACCCCCAGCCAAACGGAGGTGCCACTTTCCTACCTGCCGGCCATCCGGGAAGCCGTAGGGAACGCCATCCAGACCCCCCTGGCCGTTACCGCCTCCACCTATCCCACCCTGGCGGACACCGGGGCGTATACCCTGCTGGATTGGCAGCCCCAGGTGAATGCCTACTGGAATTCCACCGACGCCCAAAATTATGATGTCCTGACCACCACCGCCAGCAATTCCAAAGATTTTATCGCCTCGGGAGTTCGCTTTTCCAGGGAGCAGCTGCCGGTCGGCTCGGTGATCCAGGTAGCCGACGGCTATCAGTACCGGCCGGAGGGCTGGGCTGCACTGGGGCAGAAAAACCCTTATGCCCGGCCGGGGAATGTGAGCACCGCCAGCGTCACCGTCACCGAGGCCTGGTGGGGCAGCTTCCAGTACCGGGGCTTTAACCTGTCCCATATCAGCAGCAGCCTATCCGGCATGACGGCGGAGCAAGCCCGGGAGATTCTGCAAATTTATGTGCCGGTAACACCCGGCAGCATCCCCGCCGGCGGCAACACCGTGGAAGACTTCCGGCTGCTGGATCAGCCCTGCGCCGTTGGGGAAAACACTATCTCCCTTGCCGTGATCGAAGGAACCGACCTGTCCAACTTAGTACCGGAACTCACCGTCAGCCAGGGGGCTACGGTCACCCCCGACCCAGCGCAACCCCAGGATTTCTCCAGGCCAGTGCATTACCTGGTCACCAGCCAAACCGGACACACCAATGTTTACACTGTGTCGGTCACTCAGAAGTTGGCCATTGACCCGGCCAAATATACCCTGCTGGATTGGGCGCCGGTTTTCTCCACCTATTGGCACTCCGGCGGCAAAGCCCAGCTGGCCGCACTAGGCTCCAACAGCAGCTACCTTGCCTCCGGCCGAACCTTTACCCGGGCGGAAATCCCGGTGGGCTCCATTATTGAGGTGGACGCCGGTTACCAGTACCGCCCGGAGGCCTGGACCGATCTGGATACCGCAACCCCCAGCCGTCCCGACGTGGTGAGCACCGCCCAGGTGGTGGTGGATGAAGCCTGGTGGGGCAGTTATCAGTACCGAGCCTTCAATGTCTCCGCCCTGAATAACCCGGATCTGACCGGGCAGCAGGAAGCCGCCGTTGCCGCCTTCCGGATTTATGTGCCGGTGGGGCTGGTGGATCTGGAAAAGGTCAACGCCGCCATCGCCGCCATTGATTCCATTCCCGGCCAGGGAAGTGAGGACTATTTTACAGCGGTCAGCGCCGCCAAATGGGCCTACGCCGCCCTGAATCCCTATGAACAGGCCGGCGTCACCAACTATGCCAAACTGCAGGCCACAACCTCGGTGGACGCCCTGCAGAAGCTGGACAACAAAACGGTAATGACACCCCTTTCCGGTGTGGCCCCCGGCGACCCGGAGGGCTATGAAAATCTCTTTGATTCGGATCTGGGTACCAAGCTGTGCAAGGTCAATGTGGGAACCGTAGCCTGGAAGACCGACCGCCCCTATGCCGTGGCGGGCTATTCTCTGACCACCGGCAACGACTCGGCCACATGGTCCGGTCGGTCCCCCGCCGCCTGGACCCTGGAAGGCTCCCTGGACAACAGCAATTGGGTGGAACTGGATGCAGTCACCAATTCCGGCATGGGGAATGTGAATGATACGGAATATCCCTTCGTCATGGCCAACCCCGGCACCTACCAGTATTTCCGCATCACCTTCCAGGAGGGCAAGATGATCCAGTTGGATGAGCTGGCGCTGTATGCTCAGCCCATCTCTGCCGAAACCGGCGCCACCGCAGCCCAGCGCAAGGAAGCCGGCAGCTATGATTTGACCTGGGATGAGAATCTGACGGATTTCTTTGGCGACGGATTCGCCACCTTTAACGCCGCTTACAAAGTGGTGGATCACGGCGTGGTGGTCACCGCCACTGCCGCCTCCATGGAGCAGTATGGCAGGCTGCTGGCAGAGGACGCGAACCCGGCCGCCGCTCTGCAGGGCGAAGCCTATAAGTGTTCCTTCGGGGAAACTGCCTACAGTCATTTCACCTATCGCCGGGTAGCAGTTCCCGCTGGTACCAGCCGGTATACCCGGGTTTACTTGACCTATGAAGACACAGACGGCAACCGTTTCACGGTGCTGTCCCAGGCCGTAGGCATTCGGACAAGTAAAGGCGATTGATCCATCAAGGGGAGCCACGGCAGCTGCGGCTCCCCTTTTTATATTGCGGCCACCCACTGTGTGGCCATCTACTCATACCACAGCAGCTCAATGAATCTCAACCACCCGCAGCAACTCAACACATCCCACCACACGAACTTTCCCCTGCCCCAATCTACCATCCCATGCCCACACCAAAGTAGCTTCACTCCGGGCTCATAAGGTTGCGATTATGACTTTTTTGGGACATTTTTTTGTACAATTCTATCCTCTTTTCCCGGATGGCACAAAAAATGTGGATTTTGACTGGATTTTTTCTGTCCTCCCCGCTATAATGAAGAACATACCGATTTTTGGAAAGCGAGTGTTTCCTATGATTACTGATATCAATGTCGTAAGGATCCCTGATTTTGTTCGGATCAAGTCTGAACAGGGGGATTTTATTGCCCAGCCCACCGGCGAATCCTTTTCCGGGCGGGATGTTTCGGTGCGATTTTCTGCAGGAGAGGCGTTGGCTGTCTCGGTTGTAGCGCAGAATACCCCCCTTCAGTTCATTGGTCTGCGTTGGAACGGCAGTTTTGCATCCGGCGTCCGGTTCCTGGGGGATGCCGTGGAACGTGGATATGGTAACCTGGAATGGCGCGGTACAGTGCCTCATCGGCTGATGCCCTGGTATTGCCTGGCCTCCGACACAACCGACACCGTGGGCTTTGGCGTTCAGGTGCGCCCCGGCAGCTTTGCTTTCTGGGCAGCGGACCAGCAGGGAGTAACCCTGTGGCTGGATACCCGCTGCGGCGGGGACGGCGTGATCCTCTCCGGTAAGGTGCTGGAGGCTGCCACAGTTGTTTCCGCTCAAAACAACCGTGGGGAAAATGCCTTCCGGTTCTTGCACCGGTTCTGCACCATCATGTGCACCGATCCCCTGCTTCCCAAAGAGCCGGTGTACGGTTCTAACAACTGGTATTATGCCTACGGCAACTCCTCTGCAGAGGAGATCCTCCGGGATACCGACCTGCTGGCCGAGCTGACCCAGGGGCTGGAGAATCGCCCCTACATGGTCATTGACGACTGCTGGCAGCCTCTGTCCCTGGCCCATGGTGCCGCCGGCCGCCCCTATGACTGCGGCAACAGCCGGTTCCCTGATATGCCCGGCCTGGCCGCCGCCATGAAGGCCAAAGGCGTCAAGCCCGGCATCTGGATCCGCCCCCTGGAAACCTATGAAATGTTCATTCCCGATCATGTCCGCTGCGATCGGAACCGGAAGTATCTGGATCTGACCGAGCCGGACGCTCTGCAAATGATTGCCGAGGATGTAAACCGGGTCACCTCCTGGGGCTATGAACTGGTGAAGTTTGACTTTGCCACCATTGACGCCCTGGGCACCTTCGGTTACACCCCCATGGATATGATTGAGCATGTCCACTCCGGCTGGCATTGGCACGATCGCAGCGTCACCAACGCCCAGGCCATTGTGAACTTCTACCGGGTCATCCGGGAGAACTCCAACGGCGCCGTGCTGATTGGCTGTAACGTGGTGGGGCATCTGGCTGCTGGCCTGGTACATGCCCACCGGTCTGGAGACGATACCAGCGGATTTGAATGGGGCCGCACCATGGTTATGGGCGTCAATACGCTGGCCTTCCGTCTGGCCCAAAATCGGGCCTTCTTCTCCATCGACGCCGACTGTGTCGGCATCACCGGCGCCATCGACTGGAAAATGAATAAGCAGTTCCTGGAGCTGGTAGCCCATAGCGGTTCTCCCTTGTTCTGCTCCATGAAGCCGGAAGCTATCACCGAGGATATGAAAGCTGACCTGAAGCAAGCCTTCGCCGTCAACTCTGTCCAGCAGGACGATATGGAGCCTCTGGATTGGTTCGATACCTGCGCCCCCACCCAGTACCTGGTCAATGGAGAAAAGGCCCTGACCTTCCGGTGGATCGAGGACGCCGGCTTTGCAGGATTCCATAAATAAAGTCTGTTTTTCCCATCTATCCCCTGCGGTGGGTGCCCCGCTTCCGCACACCTACCTTTGTCATCGGGTATCCCGCACTCACACGCGCATCTTCCCATACAACGGGAACTCCGCATCTGCACATCTAATATCCCCCTTCTGTGCTGCTCGGTTTTCCAACCGGCAGCACAGAGGGGAAACTTTCTTCGAATTTTCGGATTTTTTCTGAAATTCTCTTGACAAGGCGGCGGAATTATGCTATATTATTAGAGCTGTCTGCTGGTGTAGCTCAGTTGGTAGAGCAGCTGATTTGTAATCAGCAGGTCGGGGGT
>CAYZTR010000055.1:0-10323 GCA_964481575.1 uncultured Eubacteriales bacterium | reverse complement strand
CCAGCGCCACCAAAATCAACCAGGAAAACCGCATCAAACTCATGCTGGCCAATGCCCGCCTGACTGCCGAAAAGAAGACCAAAGAAGCTGCAAAAGCAGAAGAAAAACCGCCTGCAACGGTATAAACAGATTGAATCACAAACCGCCCCTTGGAGCTTCAAGGGGCGGTTTGCTGTGAGAAAGGATATGGACGCGGCGGATCCGGGGAATGGAAATTCCACCGTCAGACAGACCCCCGCCAAGCCTTACCCCTGGTGGAGGGGGCCGCGTAAGCGGCAGATGAGGGAGCTTGGCAAAGCTCCGCTCCGGCTGCTTTCCCCCTCATCAGCCCCCTTCGGTGACAGCTCCTTTTCAAAGGATTCAACCATAGCCGCACCCCCTACAACACCTACGGAAGGGGGGATAGCCTTGGGAAATCCTGCTCCAAAAAAGTATACGCCAGTTTCGGTGGAAATCCACGCCTTCCTTTTCCATATGGGTAATACGCCTGCTGATCCATCCGTTATCTGCGCCGCGCCACCGCCCCTTTGGGGGACGGCTTTCTGCGCAACAATGGATTTCACAAATCAACAGCCGCCGGTTCTCTGATAAAACAGGATTCCGACCGCTGGACATGCTGCCAAACATCGCCTATTTTTCGTATCAAACATCATTTGACCCGAAAGGAAATGGCCGGAATACTCCATATAAGTGTGCTACTCTGGCCACACTGGAACAAGGCATCCTTCCGAAACGGATAAACGCCAAATGATTTTCCGCTTGTATGACTACATTCCTCTTCTGCCAAAGGATCCGTTTTCTCCCCTGCATCCGGAAGAATCTTCCCGACAATAGGGCCACCATACAATCAACAAAACAGCCGGGCAGCCCTATCAGGGCGCCCGGCCGCTGCTTTCGCAATATTCCGTTAGTCCCCGTCGGTGGAATCCAGCAGTTCCGTATCGCTGCGGAACAGCAGGGATATACACCAGATGGAGGCCAGGGCAATGATGGTATACAGAATCCGGCTGAAAATGCCATCCTGTCCGCCGAAAATCCAGGCTACAATGTCAAACTGAAACAAACCGATACTGCCCCAGTTGAGCCCACCCAGAATTGCCAGCACCAAACAGATCCGATCAAACATTTTCCACATCTCCTTCCACACTTGTTTCATCCTTAGTTTGGTGCTTTTTCTGAAAATTATACCCGGCAAATCAATTTTGCCAAATTTTGAATTTGATATTTTTCTATCAAAGTTGTGTTGAAATCTTGACAAGTCTGTTAGTTTCGTGCATAATAGGAGTATCTTTTTCTGAGGAGGCTCTATTATGGGTTATACCATCGCACAAAAAATTATAAAAGCCCATCTGGTGGAGGGAGAAATGGTCCCCGGCGCTGAGATCGGGCTCCGTATTGACCAGACCCTGACCCAGGACGCCACCGGCACCATGGCTTATCTGGAATTTGAAGCCATGGGAGTTCCCCGGGTCAAAACCGAGCGGTCGGTTGCGTACATAGACCACAACACCCTGCAAACCGGATTTGAAAACGCGGATGACCATCGGTTTATCCAGTCCATCTGCAAAAAGCACGGCATTTACTACAGCCATCCCGGCAACGGCATTTGCCACCAGATCCATCTGGAACGGTTCGGCATTCCCGGCAAGACCCTGATCGGCTCCGACTCCCACACGCCCACCGGCGGCGGCATCGGCATGCTGGCCATGGGCGCCGGCGGCATGGATGTGGCTGTGGCCATGGGCGGCGGCACCTATTATATCCCCATGCCCAAAATGGTGAAGGTGGAGCTGACCGGCAAACTGTCCGCCGGTGTGGCCGCCAAGGATATTATTTTAAAGGTGCTGCAGATCATGTCGGTGAAAGGCGGCGTAGGCAAAATCGTGGAATACGCCGGAGAGGGCGTCAAAACCCTGTCGGTTCCCGAGCGGGCCACCATCACCAACATGGGCGCCGAGCTGGGCGCCACCACCTCCATCTTCCCCTCTGACCAGGTTACCAAGTCCTTTCTGGAGGCCCAGGATCGGGCCGGTGACTTTGTGGCGTTGGCCAGCGATCCCGATGCGGAATATGACGAGGTTTACACCATTGATCTGTCTGCGCTGGAGCCCCTGGCTGCCATGCCTCACATGCCTGACAATGTCAAGTCGGTGCAGGAAATCGGCAAGCTGAAGGTGGATCAGGTGCTCATTGGCTCCTGCACCAACTCCTCCCTGTACGATATGCTGAAGGTGGCCAAGATGCTCAAGGGCAAAACGGTGGATCCCACTGTCAGCGTAGGCATCGCCCCCGGCTCCAAGCAGGTATTCAACATGCTGGCTGACTGCGGTGCTCTGTCTGATCTGATCGCCGCCGGCGTCCGGATTCTGGAATGCGCCTGCGGCCCCTGCATCGGCATGGGTCAGTCTCCCAACTCCGCCGGCATTTCCCTGCGGACCTTCAACCGGAACTTTGAGGGCCGCTCCGGTACCGCCGACGCCGGTATCTATCTGGTTAGCCCTGAGACGGCGGCAGCTTCTGCCCTGACCGGGTATCTGACCGACGCCAGAGATCTGGGGGTCAACTTTGACGATGTGACCCTGCCGGATCATTTCCTGATTAACGACAATCTGGTGGACGCACCGGCACCGGCAGAAGAAGCCGACAGCGTGGAAATTCTGCGGGGGCCCAACATCAAGCCCTTCCCTGTTACCGACCCGCTCCCGGAAGACATTGCGGCTGAATGTGTGCTGAAAGTCGGAGACAACATCACCACCGATCATATCATGCCCGCAGGGGCTAAGATTCTGCCCCTGCGCTCCAATATTCCCAAAATTTCCGAGCACTGCTTTGTCCGCTGCGACGAGGAATTCCCTGCCCGCTGCAAACGGGTAGGCAAGGGGATTGTCATTGGCGGCGAAAACTACGGCCAGGGTTCCTCCCGGGAGCACGCCGCCCTGGCCCCCCTGTATCTGGGGGTCAAGGCCGTCATCACCAAGTCCTTTGCACGGATTCATGTGGCCAATCTGCAAAACGCCGGCATCCTGCCCCTGACCTTTGCAGATCCTGCCGACTATGACAAGATTTCTCTGGGCGACAAGCTGGCGCTGCCCGGCATCCGGGAGGCCATTGCCAACCAGGGAGAAATCGTCCTGAAAAATGAGACCACCGGAGAAAGCTATCCCCTGGAGGCCAACCTGTCGGCCCGGGGCCGTAAAATGCTGCTGGCCGGCGGCCTGCTGAACTACACCAGGGAGAACGGCTAATCCCGCCACGGGACGGTGGCCAACGCTGCCGTTTTGCTTCCCAGTTCAGGAGCGGGGCGGCGCCAATGGCCGCCCCTACCCACGGCTTTGCGGGAATAAGATTGGAAAAGAACGATTGGAAAAGAAGGGATTGTTTATGCCGGCAAAAGGCAATATTTCCGTTTCGGTAATCAAGCGGCTTCCGCGGTACTACCGGTTTTTGGGAGATCTGAAAGCGGCCGGTGTCATCCGGATCTCCTCCCGGGAACTTTCGGCCCGCATGGGGCTCACCGCCAGCCAGATCCGCCAGGATCTCAACTGCTTCGGCGGCTTCGGCCAGCAGGGCTACGGTTACAATGTGGAACAGCTGCATGAAGAAATCGGCACCATTCTGGGCCTGTCCAACAACCGGAAGGCCATTCTCATCGGCGCCGGTAACCTGGGCCGAGCCATCGCCAACCACATGTCCTTTGAGACCAAGGGCTTCCAGCTCATCGGGATTTTCGACAAGAAAGAGTCCCTGACCGGGCAAATGGTCAAGGGGTTCCCCATTCGTCATATTCACGGACTGGATGAATTCTGCCGGGAGCATCTGCCGGATGTCGCCGTCCTCTGCATCCCCCGGCAGGAGGCCAAAGAACTGGCGGATCAGCTGATCCGGTTGGGCATTCGGGGCTTTTGGAATTTCAGCCACTACGACATGTCGGAATATCCGGACATTGCCGTGGAGAATGTACATCTGTCCGACAGTCTCATGACCCTCTGCTATAATGTGAATCACATGGAATAAGCGGAAATTACCAACAACACATCGGGCTTTCCTTCAGTTAACAGCCCGATGTGTTTTTTTGAAAACCACTGTCCCGAAAAAGGAACGGTTTCCCTGTTCCCCGGACAACACAGAAAAGGAGGCTTTCGCCAATGTGGGCTTATGAAAGTGTTTTTTATCAAATTTATCCGTTGGGATTTTGCGGCGCACCCTTTGAAAACGACGGCGTACCGGCATCCCGGATCCGGAAAGTCATAGACTGGATTCCGCACATTCAGGAATTAGGGGCCAACGCCATTTATTTCTGCCCAGTGTTTGAATCCGATACCCACGGGTACAACACCAGAGATTATACCCGGCTGGACTGCCGGCTGGGAACCAACGAAGATTTTCGGGCGGTTTGCAGCGCGCTGCATCAGGCGGGCATCAAAATTGTGCTGGACGGTGTATTCCATCATGTGGGCCGGGGGTTCTGGGCCTTTCAGGATGTATTGCAGCATCGGGAAGCTTCCCCCTACCGGGACTGGTTCCACATCAATTTCGACGGCAATTCCCATTACAATGACGGCCTGTGGTATGAGGGTTGGGAAGGCAACTATGATCTGGTCAAGCTGAATCTGCGGAACGAAGCAGTGATCCAACACATTTTCCAGGCGGTTAAGGGCTGGATCGACCAATTTGACATTGACGGACTGCGGCTGGACGTGGCCTACTGTCTGGATCGGGACTTCCTCAAGCGGCTGCGTCAATTCACCGACTCCCAAAAGGCCGATTTCTTCCTGGTGGGGGAAACCCTCCACGGGGATTATAACCAATGGATGAATGAGGAAATGTGCCACAGCGTCACCAATTACGAATGCTACAAAGGGCTGTATTCCAGCTTCAACTGCATGAATCTCTTTGAAATCTGCCATTCCCTAATGAGACAGTTCGGCCCGGAGAACTGGACTCTATACAAGGGCAAGCATCTGCTCTGCTTTGCCGACAATCACGATGTAACCCGGGTTGCTAGCATTCTGACCAACGAAAACCATTTGCCCCTGCTTTACGCCCTGGAATTCGGTATGCCGGGCATCCCCTGCGTCTATTACGGCAGCGAATGGGGGGCCAAGGCCCGGAAGGAAGAGGGCGACCCTGCCCTGCGAGCCTGCTTTGACCGGCCGGAATTCGGACCCCTGGCAGAATGGATTGCCAAACTGGCACAGGCAAAAAAGAACAGCAAAGCATTGAATTACGGCAATTTCCGCAACGTAGTTCTGACCAATCATCAGTGCATCTTTGAGCGGGCCTGCCCGGAGGAGCGGGTGCTGGTGGCCGTCAACGCTTCAGATCAGCCCTATACGGCCCACTTTGATGCGGGGTGCGGAAAGGCGCAGGATCTCATCAGCGGTCAGTCCCACGATTTCGGCGGCGGCAGTCTGCTGCCCCCCTACTCTGCCTTCTTCTGGAAAATGGAACAATAAAACGGCGCCTTAGAAAATAGCGTTTTGATAAAGCAATACTTCGGAAAACCGATGTCCCGAAAAGGCGGTGCCCCGGCATCTCAGAAAACAGGTGTGCAGGAAAAGCGGCGCCCCGGCAGTCCTGCGGGGCGACTCCCCGGTTCCAAAATCTCCCGATCTGGCAACTTCACTGAATCCGGCACTATTTTTTCATCAAGGATTACAAAATGTAGTCTTTTGGTTGATTTTCTGGTTAAAAAGGAGTAAAATGGTTAAAAATTGTAACCTTTCCGTTCTTGTAACCTGGACGTTACAGCATCTGACATGGAGTAAGGAGGATGTGTCATGATCTGGCACAGTGCGACGTTAGAGGAAGTTAAGAACCAACTACGCGCCAATGAGGAAACCGGCTTACATGCCGAGGAAGTACGCCGGCGGCAGGAGGAATACGGGCCAAACCGGCTGCGGGAGGACCAGCATTCCAGCGTTTCGGAACATTTTGCTGCCCAGCTGAAAAACGCACCCACCATCCTGTTTTTTGTGGCTGCTATACTTTCCCTTTGCGCCATCTTCATTTACCCGGAGGATGCGGGGTTGTTTTGGCTGGAGCCCATCGTTTCCATCCTGCTGGTGCTCCTCTATGCCGTATGGTCTGCTCTGCGGGCCAAGAAAGCCGAAAAGGCCCTGGACACCCTGCACCGGATCACCATCCCCATGGCCCGGGTCATACGGGACGGTATTCCGGCGGAAATCCCGGCGGATCAGCTGGTTCCCGGAGATCTGATCGTTCTGAAAACCGGCGACTATATCCCGGCGGACGCCCGCCTGACCAAGATTCACGCCCTGCGCTGCGATGAGTCCTCCCTGACCGGGGAGGAAGTTCCGGTGGAAAAACAAATGAACCCGCAGCTGGAGGACATTTCCCCCATTTCCCATCGGCTGAACATGGTCTTTTCCGGCTGCGCCGTGACCTTTGGGGAAGGCGAGGCCATCGTCACCGACATCGCCATGGACTCCGAGCTGGGGAAAAAGGCGGCGGTGCTCTCCATGACCCAGGCGGAAAAACCGCCGCTCCAGGAAGACATCCAAAAAGTAGTAGGTCTGCTGACACCGGCGGTACTGATTTTCTCCGGCATCCTGCTGCTCATCGGGCTGCTGAAGGGCATCATCATCGGGCTGTTCGGCAGCGGCAATCTGATGACCCTAGCGGTAGGCAGCATCTTCTCCATTTCCACCCTGGCTCTCTGCATTTATCCCACCACCCTGGCCATTACCGCCATGGCTGTACTGGCGGCCGGCATTGGCCGGATCCACAAGCAAAACGCCATAATCCGCACGCTTTCTTCGGCGGGCACCCTGGCCAAGGTATCGGTGCTGTGCTGTGAAAAAACGGACTGTTTCACCACCGGGGAAATGACCCTGCAAGAGGTTTTCAACGGCAAGGAGATCTGCCGTTTCACCGAAACAGAGACCCCGGACGAAGGCTGCCTGACAGTGGTGCGCTGGGCGGCTCTGGGCTGCGAGATTGATCTGCATGCCAACCCCGACCGGGAAAATGCCACCGACGCCGCCATTCTCAACGCGGCAGAACAATACTGCGGCCTGTCCCGCTCCGACGCCCTCCATGTATTCCCCCAGACTGTCCTGCTCCCCTTCGACCCCAACCGGCGAATGATGTCCTCCGTCAACGTCATTGACGGGGCTCCCTACGCTGTGGTCAAAGGCGCGCCGGAGATTGTCCTTTCCAAATGCACCACTGTGAATCTGGAAGAAGCGCTGGCCGCCAACACCCAAATGGGAGACGCCGGCTTACGGGTCATTGCCATTGGCGTGAAGCCGCTGGAGGCCACGCCTGCCAATCCTCTGCCGGAGGAGCTGGAATGTGATCTGACCTTTGTGGGGCTCATCGGCCTTCTGGATCCCCCGCTGCCCCAGGCAGCGGAGCAGGTAGCCGCCTGCAAAAAGGCTGGTATCATCCCGGTCATGGTCACCGGCGACCATCTTTCCACCGCCTCTGCTCTGGCCCAGCATATCGGCATCCTGACGGATGACACAGTGGCCATTACCGGCAGCGTCCTGGCCCAGATCAGCGATGAAGATCTGGACGCCAACATTGAAAAATATACCGTCTATGCCCGGGTGACCCCCCACGACAAACGACGCATTGTTAAAGCCTGGCAGAACCACGGCAACCTGGTGGCCATCACCGGCGAGCGGGTGGATGACGACGCCACCCTGCAGCTGGCCGATGTGGGCTGTGCACTGGGCAAGTCCGGCACCGATGTGGCCAAGGAGGCCTCCGATCTGGTGCTTTGCGACGACCGGTTCCCCACCTTAGTCAAGGCGCTTTCTGAAGCCAGAACCATCTACGCCAATCTCCGCCGGTCGGTGCAGTTCCTCTTTACCACTTCGCTGGCGCTGGCGGTAATCCTGCTGGTATCCACTGTGGTTGGGAACGTAACCGCCCCCATGCTCCATCCCATTCAAATGGTGACGGTGGTCCTCCTGTTTGGCGGCGCCCTGGCCTTTGCCCTGGGGCTGGAACCGGACAGCAAAGATATGATGCTGGGGAAGACGCCAACAACCCTGTTCTCCAATGGGTCCGGCGTTGCCATTCTGTGGCAGGGAATCCTGTTGGGCATCCTGACGATCATCGGCTACTACATGGGCGTTGCCGCTTACACCGGCGGTGGGGATGATGCTTCCGGGAACGCAGCCGCCGTTGGCTGCACCATGGCCTTCAGCGTCCTGACCCTGGGACAGCTGATGACGGGATTCCAGGCCAGAAGCGAACACTCCCTGTTCCATGTGGGCATCCATACGAATCTGCCCTTCCTGGCCGCCGCCCTGCTGAACCTGCTGATTTTCCTGGCGCTGCATCTGGTGCCATGGCTGCGTACCCTGTTTGGGCTGGTGCGGCTGACCGAAAGTCTGTGGGAAAAGGTCATTATCCTGGCGCTGATCCCTCTTGTAGCCGCCGAGCTGTACAAGCTGGTGCAATTCCTGTGCCGGAAATACAAAAGCAGAAGATAACCCGGTCAACCTCATCCACCTGCCAGGACAATACCACAGAGAAAAACAACCGACAGGCCTGCCGCAGCGTTGTTTGCGGCAGGCCTTCCCTTTTTTCGCTGGGAAATCAAAAAAATATTGAAAAAAGGGGTTGACAAACGCCAAATTGTATGTATAATAAAATAAAACATACTTTTCCCATAGGAATTTGGGATTAAATTACTGAGTACGCGGAAAGTGAGGTTGTCTTTCATGTCAAAGATTTATCAGAGTTTTACGGAGCTGGTGGGCGGCACGCCCCTGCTGGAGCTGAAAAACTTCGAGCAGAAGGAACGGCTGGAAGCCACAATCCTGGCCAAGCTGGAATATTTCAATCCGGCCGGCAGTGTCAAGGATCGGATTGCCAAATCCATGATTGAGGAGGCAGAGGCCACCGGTCTGCTGCAGCCCGGCGCGACCATCATCGAACCCACTTCCGGCAACACCGGCATCGGTCTGGCCGCTGTAGCCGCCGCCAAAGGATACAAAATCATCATCACCATGCCGGATACCATGTCGGTAGAACGCCGCAACCTGCTGAAAGCTTACGGTGCCGAGCTGGTGCTCACCGAAGGAGCCAAAGGAATGAAGGGGGCCATTGCCAAAGCGGACGAGCTGGCCAAGGAAATCCCCGGGTCTTTCATTCCCGGGCAGTTTGTCAACCCGGCCAACCCCAAGACCCATCGGGAAACCACCGGGCCGGAAATCTGGAAGGATACCGACGGTAAGGTGGACATTTTCGTGGCCGGCGTTGGTACCGGCGGCACCGTCACCGGCGTAGGTGAATATCTGAAAGCACAGAATCCCAATGTGAAGATTGTGGCTGTAGAACCGGCCAGTTCTCCGGTACTTTCCACCGGGAAGCCCGGCGCCCACAAGATTCAGGGAATCGGCGCAGGGTTTGTCCCTGACGTGCTGAACACCCAGGTTTATGATGAAATCATCACTGTGGAAAATGAAGATGCCTTCGCCACCGGCGCGGCTGTTGCCAAAACAGAAGGCGTACTGGTAGGTATCTCTGCCGGCGCGGCTGTCTGGGCGGCATTGCAGCTGGCCAAGCGGCCTGAGAACAAGGGCAAAACCATTGTAGTCCTGCTCCCCGACACTGGCGACCGGTATCTTTCCACCCCTATGTTTGCTGATTAACAACAGGGACGCTGCACCAAACGCAGCGACCTTTTGACAGGAGGTTCTTTTATGTTACATCCTCTGACGCTATTGCTGCGGCGGAACTTTCGCAATGGGCGAATGTGATTCTCTTTCCGTTAAATTTTAGCTGACCCAGCATACATTATAAAAAAGAAAAAAGAAAGAGGTAATCACAATGAGCAACTATAAATTTGAAACTTTGCAACTGCATGTGGGCCAGGAGCAGCCCGATCCGGCTACCGACTCCAGAGCTGTCCCCATTTATCAGACCACTTCCTATGTTTTTCGCAACTCGGCCCATGCCGCTGCCCGGTTCGGTCTGGCGGATGCCGGTAACATCTACGGCCGTCTGACCAACTCCACCCAGGATGTATTGGAAAAGCGGGTTGCCGCTTTGGAGGGCGGCGTTGCAGCCCTGGCGCTGTCTTCGGGCGCCGCAGCCGTCACCTACACCATTCAGGCTTTGGCCCAGGCCGGTGAACATATCGTAGCCCAGAAGACCATCTACGGCGGCAGCTACAATCTGCTGGCCCACACCCTGCCCCAGTACGGCATCCAGACCACCTTTGTGGACATCCACAATCTGGCAGAGGTAGAGGCTGCCATTCAGCCCAACACCAAGGCCATCTATCTGGAGACCCTGGGCAACCCCAACAGTGACATTCCTGACATTGACGCCATTGCTGCG
>CAYZTR010000054.1:0-11889 GCA_964481575.1 uncultured Eubacteriales bacterium | reverse complement strand
TGGGACAAAAGATCCGCCATCCAGCCGCAGACGATTTGTTCAGAGTTTCCCTAGTATTAAACAGCATTCTTTCTTTTTACGATTCCGTTGGTTACCAGATAGATTTCGTCGGAAACCTTTTCGAGGATTTCCCCGTCGTGGCAGGCGACCACCACCAGGGCGCCCCGGTTTCTTTCCCGACGGATGAGGGCGCAAACCTCCTCCACACCGTCCGCGTCCAGAGCGTTGGTGGGTTCATCCAGGAGAATGAGATCCGGCATTTCCATGATTGCGGCGGCAATGCCAAGGCGCTGCTTCATCCCCAGGGAGTATTTCCGGTATTTCCGCTTGTCGTCCGGAGCAAGACCCACATCCAGAAGGGTTTTCCGGATCTGCGCCTCGCTTGCAGTGCCCTTAATCGATGCCAGCAGCTCTAAATTCTTATAACCCGTGTAACCCGGCAGGAAAGCGGGGTTTTCCAGCAGCAGACCCATGGAGCCGGGAAAGTCCATGTCTTCTCCCAGCCTTTTCCCGCCGATCCAGACGCAGCCGGAGGTGGGGCGGATCAGTCCCGCGATCAGTCGCATCAGCATGGTTTTTCCGGAACCGTTGGGTCCCTGCAATCCATAGACCTTTCCGCTGTGCCATTGCAAATTTACATTTTGCAGGATCACATTCTTATGGATGATTTTTCCGGCATCCTGTATCGTAATTTCCATGGTTGATTCTCCTTAATTTAACCGTATGTCCTTTTCTGTGAGGTAACTCGTTGCTCTAAACCAAAAGGTGTATTCATCCATATTTTTCCATGTATCACTGCCGAAAAGGTAACTGTGGAGCGGATAAGGCAATGTCAGCCGGTAGGATCTCCCTGGTTCCAAATAAACCGCATTCATGTACTCAGGGAACCCGTTGACTGGTGAAATCAAGCTGTCATCTACTGTCGCTATGGTATCTATTCCATGAATACAGAATTCTGGTAAAAAGATGTCCGCCGGTTTTTCTCCGCAGGTAAGTACAATGGTCACCAGCGCCAGCTTCTCCGGCCTGCGTCCCACATTGTCATCGATATAGCCAATTTTTTTCAAGTATGACTCATAATCTGCAATTTCAAAGTGTTCCACTTGAATGGTGCAGCCTTCTGCAGAAATACCATCCTCAATAAAATCTGTACCAAACTCTACTGTTTCTCCTAATGCGTACTCTGCTATCTGTCTTTTTGACAGGCTTTGAAAATACTGATTGAGGGTGATATAGCGCCAAGTCCAAGCCGCTGCCAGCAGCAATGCCACAGTACAAAGAAGGATCACTTTTTTCTGTCTTTTCATAGGTCTGCCTCCGAAGGAAGAATATCCATGCGGTGAAAGAATACCGCACCAAGAGAGATACACATCAGAATGGTTCCTACTGTGGCCGCTGCCACGGCGGCGGCACTGACCCCCTCCTGAGATACCCATTGATTCCGAACGGTCATTGCCCCAGTGCCGAGAATCCATCCGGAGTTGTTCAGAACAGAAAGCACCAAGAGCCCAGTGCATAAAATCAGCGCCAGGATTGGCTTTATAATCATGCTCAAAGTCATTTCCAGGATACTTAATGCGGCAACCGAGAGGAAGGGAAGAAGAAAGCCGGCGGCAATGCTTTGGAAAACCGAGAGCTTCGGCTGGGAAAAAAGATCCAGGAAACCGGCTATCATATAGGGATCAGCGCGCAGAGAGAGGGGACCGCCCACCAGGCAGGTAATGATTACCCCACTGACCCCCAGAATGCAGAAATAGAGGAAGCAGCTTGCAAGATTCCATACACATTTGGAAAGGAACCAGCGTACTCTGGATCCGGAACGGATCATAAGCTGTTGCCCATTCAGAGTCAGATCATACAAAAAATAGTGCAAATTCAAGAACAGGCAGAACCCCACTGCCAGCAGCCAGTCCATTGGAAGTGGAATCTGGATCGGATTTAACGGATCAATCGGCACATATCTCTGTCCTCTGAACAAATAGAAGAAGAATTCCAGCCAACTGCCTCCTTTCTTAGCATACCCGCAGAGGGACCAATAGGATAGTGTAGAAATCAACGGAACAATTACGGTCAATAGGTAGGATGGGCGTAGCAGCCCGCACCGCAAATCATGAGAAAGCAGTTTATGCCAGCTCATGCTTTTTCACCTGCCAATACCCTACACTAAAGGACAGGAGGAAGAATATCCCCAAATATAGAAACTCCAGCCACTCCGGGTTTGGATTAAACGAAGCCGCCATCGCAAGATATATTGGAGAAAACATCAGATATACTCCGGTAAGGCGGATCACATAATTTGACAAAAAACCTAAAAGATAATAGAGAACAAATGGCGCCACGACAATTGTAATCAGCAGCCGGGATCTGCTTCCCGTCAGGAAGCAAAGGCATGCGGTTACACCGCCCCACAGGAATTCCATTCCGCACCAAGCCAGTCCATATAACCAGGGGCGGGTATAGAATAATTTAGACAAAAAGTAGCCATCACTAACAAAAAATACTCTGGAAGTAATTCTGGGAATACTATATGGACAGACCATAGCATTGAGCATCAGATCCAGGAGTACTGGCAGCGCCATCGCTACCCCACCGCTGACAAATGTGGCAAGGTATTTGGCAAAAAACGCCTGTTTTTTCCCTGCGCGGATATAAATTTGATCCATAAGTCCTGACCGCCGCTCTTGACAGAAGGACCAACCGAAAGGAAGCGCCGCCAGAATTGGCCAAACTAGGTAGAACTGCTTACATCCAAATGTCCAGTTGTTGACCGCAATCCATCGGGCAAAGATGGAGAACGAACCGTACCCGCTTTCCCATCTGGACGGATTGAAAGCTGGGGAAGCATAGATTGATTTCCAATTCTCCAGCACATCCATCAGACAAAAGGCAGTTCCAATCAGCAAAGAGAGATAAAACCAAGGGTTGTGCAGCGCTTTCCAAATTTCGGAACGATACAACTTTTTCATGCTTCCGGCTCCTCCAAATCCAGTGGGAACCAGATGCCGTCCAGGGAACCGTTTCCCAAGGTGTTCAATATCAGATCATCTTCCAGGCTCCAGGTTTTTTGAATATCATTCGTAAGGAAACCAATTTGGAATGAAACCGTTTCGCCGGGTTCCAGCCGAAATGCCATGGAATTTATCTCTTCATTCCAAATGTTACTGTAATAAACCGCGGCTTTACGGTTCTGATCCTCATTAAGAGAACGATTCATTAGAAAAAGAAGATCGTTTGCCCGGAAAATATAGGGATCTCCATCATGGGGGACCATCTCTCCGGTCTGATGGTTTAAATATTCATTTCGCGCGTCAATGTTTTCCAACGTCAGATCCACTAGAATCAGATAACCGTCCAGTAAGTCTCCGTTTTCGTCCACCGAATCCGGATAATGCAGAAAATCCATTTCCGGTTTTTTCCCCCAAATGCCGCCATCCTCGTCAAAGCAGTTTCCGTCAAAGTCCTTAATATTTTTCGCCGTCCGAACATTGGTGACGGTGCAGATCATGCTTCCCTTTTCGTCCGGCTTGTAGATCCACTGCATATCTTCATATGCCTGGGCTTTCTCCCCGGCGTTCGGATCCTCAGTGCCGATTTCTCCATCTGCGGTTTCCTCATCCTGTGCCGGAGGCTGGGTGATTCGCTCGTATTTATTCAAATAGTCCTGCTTTGGGGCGCAGCCGGATGATAAGAGCACCAGTGTCGCGATTAACAATATGGCAAATGTTTTTCTCATGATTTGTCCCTTCTTGAGAAAAATCTCTGTGAAGTTTGGTCTGACCGCAATTTACTTGCAGCCAGACCACATTTGAGATTCTATTCAGACGCAAACTAAATTTTTAACCTACAGGAATTGGCTCCCAAGACGCGTAAGGATAGGAATACCGGGAATCCGGACTCCATTTGCCGCTCAGATAGTTTGGATCATAATATGCTCTGAAGGCTATGGTAGCCGGCGTTTCGCCGAGGTCTTCGTAGATATGCGAATGAATTAAATAGCCGGACGTACCAGTTTGAAGCACCACATAATCCACATACTCGCCACCGCTTCGTGTGCAATTGTCATAGTTAAATGTTCCCTTGTTATAGCCAAGGGTTGCCACACAGTTTTTGGAGTAAACAGAATCTGTAATTGCAACATAGACGGGGGAATTGTTTTCCTTAGTTCTTGCGGGAACTTTGGGACCAAGGGATCCTGCCTGGGCATAAAACCCAGTGAATTCGGTATTGCCTGTATTTGCCGCATAAGCGGGAACGGCAATGGCAGACACCAGCATAACCAGCATCAGCAGAGAAACAAGAATTTTCTTCATATGGACCTCCTAATTAAAGATATATTTTCCGTCCTTTTTTACCGCTGACGGCGTGCGGCTGGCACAGCCGGTCGTGCGCTCCGGTATGCCAAGCGTGCCTGCTCTCTGCCCGTCGGCAGAAAACAGAAAAAAGCTGTCGACCCTTGCCCCTTACCGCCAACAGCCTGCGGTAAGCAATTGCGGATTTCGGACGCACACAGCGTCGGAAATCTGGAGCCTATCGAATCCGTTGATCAGGCGGGACTCGATTTCGCTGCAAATGTATCAAAGCATCATTTGCTTTTCAAGCCCTTCCGCGGAACTGCGGATTTTACCCTTGACCGCACCGGCGGTAAGCAGCAGTCCTTCCAGAGCCAATGCCGGAGCGGCGATGGCGAGAGGTGTAACCCAGCCCAAAGCGGCAGTGACCAAGGAGCCGCCTGCTGCTGCAAGGGATACCGTCAGGGACAGCCGGCGGTAGCGGATCCGATCCTCAGGGCTTAAGGGTTTTTCCGGAGTATCCAGGGGGCTGAGCACAAACACCCCCGTAAGCCCCGCCAAAAGCAGCCCAAGCCCCGCTGCCCCATGGCTGGGGGCTTCCAGCCACCGGATAAGCCCGGTGGCCAGAAACATGGCTGCTGTGGTGCAGATCAGGCAGGTGCCTTCTTTTTCCGCATGGATGCCTCCGGCGTAACCCCGAAGCAGGGTAAACAGGGCGTAGAACAGGACGCTTTCCCACAGGACGCCAAGCATTGCGCCACAGGACGCTGTTACCAGCAGGAACAGCCCCTTGGACAGCAGAAGAAAGAGCCATAGCTGTACAGCTCCTGCTCGTCCTCCGGAACCGCCCCCGCCCGCACCATCGCCCGGGCAATACGGTCACCCAGCATGGTAATCATTCCTTCCATCCGAACGGTCCCGGTATGTGACATCTTATAACAGACATTTTAAGCGTAATAGGCATCCATTCAGATTCCTGGGTAATTAACTGTGTAGATTGATGCTCTTTTCTGGCATCAATCTACCATAAGTTTTTTCCTCTGTCCACAAAATACGCACACAATCGGACTTTGACTGCACGAAAACGGAGTACGCCGTGCATCAAAAAGATGCACGGCGTACAAGATTATGTTCAATTATACCTTTTTGAACAGATCAAAGAGCCTGCGGACAAGTTCAACCTGCTGGTCAGAAAGACGGTTATCTTCCCTAGCTGTAGACAGTGTGAATTCTCTGAAAAGGAGTTCGAGGAACTGTTTCTGTTTATCGTTCAGTTTTACCGTGGAAAAGCAATCCCCATTATCCCATTCTACAAGGTAGTTTATACTTACGTTCAAAGCACTCGCAATGCTGAGCAGAACATCCATCGGCGGTGCCTGTACATTGCATTCATAACTGCTAATCGCACTGCCGCTTCTGCCAATCTTTTCTCCTAGTTCCCCTTGACTTAGGCCTCGTGACTCCCTGACTTTCTTTATTTTGGAACCCAAATCATACATAGCTCATTGCTCCCTGTAAGTAGCGATACTATGACTATAATGATACCATGCTGCTCACCATAAATACTGTAGTTATTGACAGAAATGCTATAATTATACTGGATTTGCATTAATTTGTTTGACAAAGGAGCGTCGCCGTGTATGATTAAAGACAATTTAAACAGGGCAGATTTTATCGCAATACGACAGACAGAGATAGGAGCAGCCATGATCCGGATACTTTTATGTGACGACAACCTTGTTTTCCTAAATCGAATGCGCGAAAAAATCAGAGACGATTTAAAACACAATAAAATACACTGCTCGATTTATGCGTTTGGTATGCCTCGAGAGATTCCAGAGGAGCTGCTTGCATCCAGTGATATTTTCTTTCTGGATATGGATTTTTCTCCAAAAAGCGAAACAGGTTTGCAGCTTGCCAAGAAAATTCGGCAGGTTAATCCAAAAGCAGTTATCATCTTCCTGACAAATTACATTGAATATGCTCCCGCGGGATATAAGGTACAGGCTTTTCGGTATTTGCTGAAAAACGAGATGGAGGAATCTTTGGAGGAGAGCCTGTTAGATGCAATCACCCAACTGGAGCAGAAAAAAGAATTCATCCAATTTTCCATTTTCGGAGAAAGCATAGCTATCTATCTGGAAGACATTCTTTATATCGAGTCCCAGGCACATACTGCGGTTGTATATCTCCAAAGGGAAGATGAGCCTGCCAACAGAAAGGTCAAAGTTAATGCTTCTATCACCAGTTTGGATCAACGCCTTTCCGAGAGAGGTTTCCTCCGAATTCAAAAAAGCTACCTGGTGAATATGCGAAGAATCAAACGACTGAGATATGATTTCGTGATACTGGATAACGGAACTGAACTCCCGATGAGTGAAAAAGGCTACGAAGAAAGAAAAAGAAAATATATGCTTTGGAAGGGAGCGGAGATGGATGGGTGACATACTGACCGGATTTTGGACAGCTTTGGAATTATGCTTCTTCAACTTTTTTACGAGTGGGGTATTTGAGCCGAAGGTATCCAGAAAGCGGCGATTAATCTGTTTGACGGCAACGTGGATGATTTTTCTGTTGATGTTAACTTCTGACATTCCGCAGGCGGTGTGTACCTTCCTGTGTGGTATCCTCTACATTTTACTATCCGCCTTGATAAACCGGGGAAAATGGTACCAGCACATCCTTGCTGCCTCGCTGACACTTTTTTTAAGCATAATCATTGACACGTTTTTTGTTTATGGCTCCAGTGCCATTTTGGACATCACTGTCAATGAACTGATCTGGAAAAAAAGACTGTATACCGTTATTGTTACTTTAGGGAAACTTTTGTATGCCTGCATTGGTTGGTATATCTATTATTTTGGGCATTTTAAAGGGAACCATCTCCTGCGGGGGAAGTGGCTTCCACTTTCCGTCCTGTTTACTGCGGGATCCTCTGCGCTGATTCTCTCGGCCTTTTTAGGGGCACAGAACGAAAATGATATTGCCCTTTCTGTTGTGTTTTTTTGCAGTGTTGTTGTTGCCGCAAATGTCGTCGTTCTCTATTTAGTCAGCACGTTGGAAAAAAGCGTGGAAAAGCTGAAGGAGGCGGCACTGCTGAACCAGCAACTGGACATTCAGACAGAACATATCGTCGCTCTGGAAAAGAGCTACCGCGCGCAGCGCCAATACACCCACGACTTTTGCAATCATCTTCAAACCATTTCTGACTTGTTGGATACTGATAAACCGGAGGAGGCGAAAAACTACACGAAGGAGCTTCTGGGGCAGCAGACAACCCGGATTTTTGCTGTCAACTCACACCACCCTATTATCGATGCGGTGCTCAACCTTAAGTACCAGCTTTGCCGGGAACAGGGGATTGATATACGGTTCCGTGTAAACGACCTTTCTGGAGTGAACCTTCCTACCGACCTCCTGGTGGTGCTTCTGTCAAACCTTCTGGACAATGCGATTGAAGGCTGCTGCCGGGCAAATGGGAAGAAAAAACTGTCTTGTTCTCTGGTTGCGGAGGAAACACTGTTTCTGTCTGTTCGGAACACAGCAAACCCAGTGACCATTGTAGATAATCGGATTCCTACGAGTAAGGAAAACAAGCAGGAACATGGCTATGGCATGGCACTGATCTGCTCCGTGATGGAGAAGCTCCATGGGGAGTATGCTTTTGATTACCGGGACGGATGGTTTTCCTTTGTAGCAGAGATTCCTTTGTATGCGGAAAAGACTCCGGCTTTGTGCGCACAAACTCCGGTTTCGTGCTAAAAAAGTAGATATGCTTGCAGAAATTTGATATCATGCAATCGGGGTGAGAAAATGGAAAAAGCTATGGATGCGATAACAACTTATTGCATAGATAGGGGGATCATTGATCCAGTGGACAAACTGTGGTTCCATTATGGCCTTGAAAAGCGAATTATGTCAACGCTTTGCATGACCCTGATGACAGCACTTGCCGCATTTTTATCCAACATTCCAAGCGCAATTGCATACGTGATTGGCTATCAATTGTTGCGAGAACGAATCAGCGGATATCATGCCAAGACACCTGCTAAGTGCCTGTGTTTGTCCATGCTGATGGAACTGCTGTTTTTTGGCGGACTCTATCCCCGATTTTGCTTCGCAATGCTCGTATTTTGCAATGTACTAAGTGACATCGCTATCTTTTTTCTTGCCCCATATAACCACCCCAATATGCATTTGTCAGAAAAAGAAACACTGGCTTTACGTTTCAGCGGAAGAATATTTGCAACTACGATGATCTCGATTGCATTCCTCTGTTGGGTCGCGGGATTGCGTTCTATCGCCTGCGGCCTGACAATTGCTGTGACAATGACTGCATTTCTTCTCTGCGTTGCATATATCTTTGATTGGAGGAAGTCTATATGAATAAGAAAAAAGGTACATTTCAGAAATTGGCAAGGAAGCTTGCCTACAAAATGATTGAGAAGGATAACGATGAGTGGCCACCACGTTGCCCTGGTGCAGCTTTTCAGCCATTGCGCCCCTTCCAGCAAGCACCTGCTTCCACAGCATCTGACCAAACTTCACGCACTGACCACCTGCAGGATTAATACTGATATTCAATAAAAATGTTAAATCCGAAGGATTGAGTATTTTTATATGAAGATCATATGAGACGAATTTTTGGTATTTTCTATCCCGAAAATACCAAAAATGACAGCGCCGCAAGGCAATGTCTTCTTGATTAAATCAAACGATTTAATCAAGAAACAGTATAAGTGCGATCTTTCGTACAAGGCGATGCAAAAAGCACATTGATTAGCCCTTTCTTGGGGCTAGCCAATGTGCTAATTTTGTGAGGGATTGCTCCTGCCGCTGAATGTGTTACAGCACCTTCGACAGAAAGTCCTTCAGCCGGGGATGGGCGGGATTCCCGAAGATTTTTTCCGGGGGGCCTTCCTCCAGCAGCTTGCCGTCGGCCATGAAAAGCACCCGGCTGCTGACCTCCCGGGCAAAGCCCATTTCGTGGGTGACCACCACCATGGTCATGCCCTCCTGGGCAAGCTCCTTCATGACTTCCAGCACCTCGCCCACCATTTCCGGATCCAGGGCGGAGGTGGGTTCGTCGAAAAGCATCACCTCCGGCTCCATCATCAGCGCCCGGACGATGGCCACCCGTTGCTTCTGTCCGCCGGAGAGCTGGATGGGATACGCCTCCGCCCGGTCTTCCAGGCCGACCCGGCGGAGAAGAGTGACGGCTTTTTCCTCAGCCTGGGCCTTGGGCATTTTCTTGACCTGAATGGGGGCTAATGTCATGTTGTCCAGAATGGTCATGTGGGGGAACAGATTAAAGTGCTGGAACACCATCCCCATTTTCTCCCGGTGAAGGTCGATGTTTACCCGCTCTTTTTTTCCGGACTTATTGATAAAGTCCTTTTTGGAAATGTCGATGCCGTGAAACAGGATGGAGCCGCTGTCCGGGGTTTCCAGCAGATTGAGGCTGCGAAGCAGAGTGCTTTTCCCGGAGCCGGACGGGCCGATCACGGCAATCACGTCCCCTTTGCTTACGTCCATGGACACGTCGTCCAGGGCGTGGATGCTGCCTTTATTATAATGTTTTTTCAGGTTCCGAACCTGAAGTAGATTACCGTACGTCGCCACGGCGCATCCTCCTTTCAAAGTAGGCAATGATCTTGGAGGTGGGGAAGGTCAGGCAGAAGTAAATGCAGGTGGCGATGATCAGCGCCTCCGCGATGGTGTAGGTTGCCGCCTTCACCGAGTTGACGGCGGACATGATCTCCTGGACGCCGATGGTCCAGCAGATGGAGGATTCCTTGATAATGGTGACAAACTCGTTGGCAATGGCGGGAAGAATATTTTTAATGGCCTGGGGCAGCACCACATAGCGCATATTCTGACCCTGGGTCATTCCCAGGCTTCGGGCGGCCTCCGTCTGTCCCTGGTCTATGGACTGAATGCCGGAGCGAATGATTTCACACAGGTATGCCCCGGAATTGAGAGACAGAGCAATGACACCAGGAATGAACCGCTCAAAGCGGATAAAGCCGAACAGTTTCCAGGAGGGAAGTGAGATCCCACCGAGAAGCACATAGTATACAAGGAACAGCTGCACCATCATCGGAGTGGCGCGGAACAGCTCCACGTAGGCGGTGGCAAGCCACTTCAGCGGGGAGATCTTGGACATACGCATCAGCGCCAGCATCAGCGCCAGCAGGAAGCCCAACAGCACGGTGAAGACCGAGAGGGCGATGGTGCACAGCAACCCCTCCCAGAACAGCGGCATGTAGGAAAAGACCTTTTGGAAACCTTGTATGGAAATCAATGGCAATACTCCTTTCGTGCCCCGTCACGGCTGCGCTGTGGCGGGGCGATGCGGATCACTGAGAAATGTTTCCGTTTTCGTCCAGCAGACCCTCGTAGGTCTCACCGGAGGCAGCGAAGTTGGCGTCGTCAATGAATTGGGCCAGGGAGCCGTCGTCCAGAGCTGCCTGAATGGCCAGGTTAATGGCTGCCAGCAGGGGGCCGTTTCCTTTGCATACGCCTACCACAGAGCCTTCGGAATCATAGGGAACCTCCAGAACCAGCTTCAGATCGGGGTAGGTCTTGGCGTAGGTCTCCGCTACGATGGTTTCAATGTACGCGCCCTGGAGTTTGCCGCTGAGAACCTCGGCGATGATGTCCGTCACCTTGCCCAGCTCCACAATGTCCGCGTCAGGAGAGTATTCCTTGGCCAGATCCGCCTGGATGGAGCCGATTTGTGCGCCGATCTGATACTCCGCCTTGTTGGTGTCGCTGAGGGAAGCAAACTGGGAAGCCAGAGCGGAGGATGTCACAAAGGACTGACCGCCGGTATAATAAGTAATGGAGAAATCCATTTGGCCTTCCCGATCCGGATCCGGGGAATAGCCGGCCATGCCAATGTCCACTTTCTTGTTGGCAAGCTCGGAAATGGTGCCGTCAAAGTCCATGGGGATGATCTCCAGCTCCAGGTTCAGGTAGTCGGCGATGTACTGACCCAGGGCGATGTCGAAGCCCGCGAGGGTGGGGGTTCCGCTTTCATCCAGGGAGTAGAACTCATAGGGAGCAAAGTCCGGGCTGGTGGCCATGGTCAGCTTGCCGCTGGCGACGGTTTTCAGCAGGGGCTTTAATTCCTCAATAGACATCTTGGAATAGTCGGTGTCGTCGGCTGCCTCCGTCTTCTGGCACCCGGCAAAGAGGCATGTCAGCATGGCAATCGCCAGAATAAGCGCGATTTGTTTTTTCATGATCTTGATCTCCTTTTCTGTTAACCTGTTGAATTATATTGGACGGTCAGAATTATACAATGAATAATATTCAAAGTCAATTGAATATTAATACAAATAAAACGAAAAAAAGCAGCAACAGACCAATCATATTACACAAATTTGTGAATATAAAAAATTAATATACGAATATTCAAATATAATATACAAATCAAGGCCGAAAGAAAAAATGCATAATATGTAAATCCAGGATAGGCCGCTGTGGTGAGCTGCCGCCGATAAAAGAGCCGCCGGATCAGGGCTGGCTTACGGGAAATTATTAGGAAAGCTCTGAATAAATCGGCAAGAGCTGGTGGCGAAAGATTTTGTCCCAG
>CAYZTR010000053.1:0-11908 GCA_964481575.1 uncultured Eubacteriales bacterium | reverse complement strand
CTACCAGAGTCTGCAAACTATGTCTTCCTTTTTGCGCAACTTATTTTACCTTATCATTCTCTTTCATGATAGGTTCTGGCAACAGCCGTTTGGGCTGCATTTTTGTTTTTTCCGGATTCATTTTCACCGATGATTGAAAAAGTACCCATCGGGGCTTGACATCCTGTTATTATGTGTATATAATTAGTTAGAAAACTAATCAAAAAAGGAGGAATTCTGATTGTCTCGTGAACCTGAAAAAAGGGAACCGGGGCGGCATGGCCCGCCGGGAGAAGCCAAGGATTGGCCGACTCCCATGCTGCTTAATGAGGTTTCCAAGCTGTTTCATGATGATATGCGGCGTTCGTCGGATCGGCTAGGCATCAAGGATGGCTATCGGCATGTGTTAATCCATTTGGTACGGCAGGGCAGTATGACCCAGCTGCAGCTGGCGCAGCACACCCACTGTAAACCCCCTACCATCAGTGTGACCCTGCAGAAAATGGAGGGGGAGGGGATTGTCCGCCGGGAATCTGACCCGGCTGATGCCCGTCAGACGCTGGTGTCTGTGACTGAAAAGGGCAGGCAGCTGGAGAATCAGTTGCATACAGCTATCTGTCAGGAAGAGCAGCGGTTTTTGTCTTCCCTGACCCAGGAGGAGCAGGAAATACTGCACCGTCTGTTGTTAAAGATCCGGCAGGCTATGCTGGAAGACAGGAGTTGATGAGATTGGAGAAAACGAAAATTTCCGGCTATTTAAAGCCTTATTGGAAAACCGCCGTCATCTCCCCTTTGTTCATGGTGGGGGAAGTCGCTGTGGATTTGGCGGAGCCTACCCTGATGGCCATGATTGTGGATCAGGGCGTATTAAAGAATGATTTGAGGGCTATTTTGCTTTATGGCTTGGCCATGCTGCTTTTGGCAATTGTGGGAGGCGGTATGGGTGTTGGTGCGTCCGGCTTTGCTTCCGTTGCTTCCAACAATATGGGAAATGACCTGCGGCAGGATACCTTTCAGCGGGTGATGCACTTGTCCCTGCAACAGACTGACCAGTTTACCACCGGTTCCCTGGTGACTCGCCTGACCAATGATATTTCTGCAGTGCAGGATCTGGTGGTCATGGCCCTGCGGGGATTTGTGCGGGCGCCGCTGTCTTTTTTGGGTGGCATTGTATGTGCGCTGGCTATCAGCGTACGGTTCAGCTATGTTCTGCTGATTGTGTTGCCCATTGAAATTCTGGTGATTTGGCTGCTGCTGCGGAAGGCGAATCCTTTGTTCACGATTGTGCAGCAAAAGCTGGATCGGGTTAATGCAGTGGTACAGGAAAATGTCACCGGTGCCCGGATGGTCAAGGCTTATGTTCGGGAGGAATATGAGTGCCAGCGGTTCCAGAAGGCCAACCAGGATTTGATGAGCAACAATCTGCGGGTGCAGCGGATAATGGCTGCTTTGAGCCCCTTGCTGATGATCTTCATGAATGCCGGCGTTATTGCTGTGATTTACATCGGCGGTTGGCAGGTGCAGGCCCAGGAGCTGCAGGTTGGAAAGATCATGGCGGGCGTTACCTACATTACTCAGATTCTGATGTCGGTAATGATGGTGTCGAATATGTTCCAGACCATTTCCCGTTCAACGGCTTCCGCCGCCCGAATCCGGGAGGTGCTGGATACCGAACCGGTTATTCGGGATGGCAATTCGGATGCGGTACCCGGGCGGGGTACCTTGGAGTTCCGGAAAGTGGCGTTCCGGTATCCCGGCGCGGCAGGTTCTCCGGTGCTGCACGATATTGATTTGACCATCCACCCTGGTGAAACGGTAGCCATTCTGGGCTCTACCGGCGCCGGGAAAACCTCCCTGGTGAATCTGATTTCCCGGTTTTACGATCCCATTGACGGGGAGATCCTGCTGGATGGCAGACCGCTGCAAGATTACACGCTGGAAGCGCTGCGGCAAAGGATCGGTTTTGTGCTACAAAAATCTGAGCTGTTCTCCGGCACCATTGCAGACAATATCCGCTGGGGGAATCCGGAGGCCACTGACGCGGAAGTGGTAGCTGCTGCCAAAATCGCCCAGGCGGACGATTTTATTTCCGGATTCAAACAGGGCTATGAAACGGTTATCGGGGAGAAAGGTGCCTCTCTTTCCGGCGGACAGAAGCAGCGGCTTTGTATCGCCCGCGCTATTTTGAAAAAGCCGGAAATTCTGATTTTTGATGACAGTACATCGGCCCTGGATCTTGGAACAGAGTCCAGGCTGCAGGCGGCCCTGCGGGAAAATCTGCAGGATACCACCGTCATTATGATTGCGCAGCGTGTGGCTTCGGCGCAGAATGCGGATCGAATCGCCGTGTTGGACGGCGGCACCTTGGCAGGCTGCGATACCCAAGAGCATTTGCTGCGAACCTGCGGCGTGTATCAGGATATTTATGATTCACAGATGGGAAAGGGGGCGGCGAGCAATGCCTGAACCGAGAGGACCAATGATGGGCGGCCCCGGCAGACGCGGGCCTGGCGGCCCCCACGGGCCGGTGCTTCAAAAGGAAAAGCCCAAGGATACCAAAGGAACGATTAAACGGCTGCTATCGTATATCGGCGCCAACTGGATGATTTTGCTGGCGTTGTTGGCCATTATGCTCCTGGTGACCCTGCTGGGGCTGGCGGCCCCTTCTTTACAGGGGTTTGCCATTAATGGCATCATCCAGGGGAACGATACTATGGAAAGCGGGCTGCTTAGCACCGGAAAAACCGGCTGGCAATATATGGCGGAAATGCTGGTGCTGTTGGGCATTGTCTATTTACTAAATTCCGTGATGACCCTGTTTCAGGGATTCTTAGCGGCGCAGCTGTCCCAGACCACCGTCCGGAATATGCGGAATGATTTGTTCCGGAAAATTGAAAAGTTGCCTATCCGGTATATTGACACCCACCCCCATGGCGATATTATGTCCCGTATGACCAATGATGTGGAAAATATCTCCAATACCGTCAGCCAATCCATTGCTTCGCTGATTTCGTCAGTATTGACCATTGTGGGGACCCTGTTTATCATGATTTGCTATAATCCCTGGCTGACTCTGGTGGCTCTGGTCAGTGTGCCTCTGAGCCTGACGGCCAGCGCCCAAATGGGAAAGCGCATGCGGAAGTATTTCCTGAAGAAGCAGGTGCTGTTGGGAGAGCTGAATGGTCAGGTGGAGGAGATGGTCACCGGCTATAAAACGGTGATGGCCTTCGGCCGGGAGAAGCAGGCCATTCAAAACTTTGCAAAAACCTCCTCCGAACTGCGAACCTGCTGGATTCGGGCGGAGATCTTTGGCGGCGGCATGGGGCCGCTGATGAATGTTATTGGTAACTTCGGTTATTTGCTCATTGCTGTGTTTGGCGGTTTGCTGGCGTTCCATGGTGCCATTGCGGTGGGAACCATCCAGGCCTTTTTGCTGTACACCAAGCAATTCAACCGTCCCATCAGCGAAGTGGCTAACCAGTACACCCAGATTTTAACCGCCCTGGCCGGCGCCGAGCGGGTCTTTGAAATCATGGATACGGCGGACGAAGTGGACGAAGGCCAGGTGGCCCTGCAATCGGAGCAAATCGTTGGTGACCTGTCGTTCCGGAATCTGGACTTTTCCTATATTCCCGGTCAGCAGGTGTTGAAGAAGTTTCAGATGGAGGTGGCCCGCGGGGAGAAGATTGCCATTGTTGGCGCCACCGGCTCCGGCAAGACTACAGTGGTGAATCTGCTGACCCGGTTTTACGATGTGGACGCAGGGGAGATTTTGCTGGACGGTGTGGATGTTCGGGATATTACCAAAAAGACCCTGCGGGAAAATATTGCCATAGTGCTGCAGGATACGGTTTTGTTTTCGGATACCATTGCCAATAATATCCGGTACGGTCGGTTGGATGCCACGGAAGAGCAGGTCCGCCATGCGGCCCGGGTGGCCAATGCCGCAGAATTCATTGAGCGGCTGCCGGATGGGTATAACACGGTGCTGTCTGAAGCCGGCTCCAATCTTTCCGGCGGACAGCGGCAGCTATTGGCCATTGCCCGGGCGGTGTTGGCCGATCCTAAGATTCTGATTCTGGATGAAGCCACCTCCAGCGTGGATACTCGTACGGAACTGAACATCCAAAAGGCGATGGTCGCCCTGATGAAAAACCGTACCAGCCTGATTATTGCCCACCGGCTGTCCACCATTCGGGATGCAGATCAAATTGTCGTTATCGACGCCGGCAGAGTGGTGGAAACCGGCGACCATGATTCCCTTTTGGCGCAAAAAGGTCATTACTACCGATTGTATCAAAACCAGTATGTGGGGATTAAAACCTGACAAACAAAACAGACGCTCGAGGCTCGGGCGTCTGCTTTTGTATGGAATGCTTAAAAATGTAATACAAAATGCATAGATTTGCGATTGCATTCCGCGTTTTTTTTTGCTATCCTTATAATGTACCATTTAAGCAGACCTGTATCCCTGATTTGGAGAGGGCCTGGCAAAAGAAAGGATGGAAGCATATGAGAAAAATCTTCACACGAAGCTTCGCAATGCTGCTGAGCGTAGTTCTGCTGCTCACCTGTTTTGTGATGCCACAGGCCAGCGCTGTTGTTCAGCCGGCCGACATCATCTTTCATTTGGATTTCACAGATTATCAGAGTTACGCGCCCATTAAGGACAGCGTTTCCGGTGTGACTCTGATGGAGTCCGGTCTTTCTGCTGAAGAAATTACCGATGGAAATTCCATGACGAGAAACGGTGTGCGCCTTACCGGTGACAAAAACCAGAACGGCATTCAATGGACATCGGATGTGCTGGATCCTATGCGCAAAGCGGAGGATGGCTTTACCCTGAATATGTGGGTATATTTTATTGAAAAGTCCACCAATACCCAGTTCTTTGCGTTTTCCCGCAACTGCTCCGATACCACTCGAAACGATCTGGTGATGTTCGTCCATTCCAATAACAACAATAGTATTTCGGCCAACACCTGCTACGATCAGAATGATGACGCCCACAAGATGGCGCCCTTTGCAAAAGACGGTATGGTTTTTACCAAGAACTGGTATATGATCACCCTGACCCAGGATCCTTCTGACAACCGTTATTATATCTATATCAACGGGCAGGATGCGACAAAACAGGAATATGTTGGCCCCGGTTCGGTTTCTCAGATTGCCAACACAGCCGCGGATACCGCCGTTGCTACCTACGCCATTGGCGGCCATACCATTTGGGATGATCCGGTGATGAATGGTTACCTGTCGGGCTGCACCATGTATAATCGTGCGCTGACGCCTGAGGAAATCGGCGACCTGTATCAGGGCCTTACTTATGAAGTGGCTGATTACACTGCCGTGAATGAGGCGTTGGCTACCATTCCTTCGGACCTGAGCGTTTATACCACGGAAACTGCCGATGCTGCTGCTGCTGCCCGGGACGCCGTTGTGTACGGGCTTCCCGTGGAAGAACAGGAGAGAGTCGATGCAATGGCCAAGGCCATCCGTGATGCAGTGGAGGGTCTGGAACTGAATGTTGCTGACGGGGATCAGGAGGCTGCTGCCGCAGTGGCTGAGCTGATTCAAGCCCTGCCGGAAGTAGAGAGCGTGACCAAAGAAGATGCCGAGACCGTTTATGCCGTCAGTGCGGAGTATGCCAAGCTGTCGGCGGTTGCCAAAGAACTGGTGGAAGGGAAGGAGAAGCTCCTGGCCCTGGAGACCCAGCTCAATGTGCTGAATGACCGGTACGGCATCGCCAATTTGGTTTCCCATGATCCGGTGAATGATTATAACTGGACCGTTCGCAGAAATGCCCAAATTGGCGCCCAGTTCTATGGTGACCGTACGGTGACCTTTGGTAATATGCCAGCCTATCTGGTGGGTTCGGACTATATTCGCGCTGCCCAGGAGTCAAAGATGTGGATGGATGATGACGTCCTGGTGGAATTTGACGTGTTTAATACCACCTATCTGTATGTAGGATGGGATATGGCGGATGTGGAAGTGCCCCAGTGGCTGCGTGAAAATTTTGAAGAAACCACAGATGCTGTGGTGCGTAATGACGGCCCGGTGCTGACTCTGTTCCGCCGTCAGGTGACCGCCGGCGAGCATATTCAGCTGGGGTATCTGGGTTCCAACAACGATATTTACATGGTCATGCTGCAGACGGTTTCTCCTGAGTTGCCCGCTCCGGAGGCGCCGCCTCAGAAGGAACTGACCAGAGTCGTGAAAGTGGCCTGCGTGGGTGACTCCATCACTTACGGTTCGGGTTCCTCCAATCGGGATGTTACTGCTTATCCGCCTCAGCTGGGTCTGCTGCTGGGGGATAGCTATGAAGTGAAAAATTTCGGTTTGGGCGGTGCCACCCTGCTGAACAACGGAGACAAACCTTATATTCGTACCACCCAGTATACCGACAGTTTAAGTTATCAGCCGGACATCGTGATTATCATGCTGGGTACCAACGATTCTAAATCGGCCAATAACAGCCGCATTGCCACAGAGTTCAAGCGGGATTATCTGGCGCTGATTGCAAGCTATCAGGCGTTGCCCTCCAATCCTAAAATCTATGTGGCCACCTCGCCCTTCAGCTATCAAACCGCCAGTATCATCGGAACGGTTATTGCCAACCAAATCGTGCCTTTGCAAAAGGAAATCGCAGAAGAGGCCGGCCTGGATGTTGTTGATATGTATGCAGCCACCTATCGCATGAGCATCTTCCCGGATAAGGTTCATCCCAATGACGAAGGCTATCAACTGGTTGCCCGTACCTTCTATGACGCCCTGTTTGACTATCTGCCGGATGATGTGGCCGAAGTAGGCGGTGAGGCTAACTTTGATGGGGTGGATCGTGTGCTGGCAGCAGCTGCTGCTGTTGACCGTACCCTGTACACCGAGGACTCACTGGCCAAACTGGAGGAAGCGGTGGAAAATGCAAATGCGCTGAACCGCCAGGAGCTGACCTATGAGGATCAGGCGACCATCGCGACTTTGGTCACTGCGGTTCAGGCGGCATTGGACGGTCTGAAACTAATTCCTCTGCCGGCAGATTTCAACAACCTGGATGAGATTTTGCAGGAAGTGGAAGGGGTCGACCGTACCCTGTACACCGAGGATTCTCTGGCGAAACTGGATGACGCTGTGACCAGCGCCAACGCTTTGGATCGGGATGCCCTGACCAGCGAGGATCAGGCGGCGATTGATGCCTTGGTAGCGGAGATCAGAACAGCCATTGACCAACTGGAGGAGATTCCGGATGATGTTCTTCTCGGCGACATGAACGAGGATGGCAGTCTGTCGGTCACCGATGTGGTGCTGCTGCGGAAGGCGATTTTGGCAGGTTCCACCGCTGAACAGGAGCCACTCGGCGACATAAACGAGGATGGCAGTTTGTCGGTCACTGATGTGGTGCTGCTGCGGAAGGCGATCTTGAGCGGAACCAATTAACTTCTTGAAACCGGATCCGGCCCCATTTTTGGGGTCGGATCTTTTCAGTATCGATCATTTTTATTGATATAAGTTAACAGGCGTCCGGTAATCCGGGCGCCTGCTTTTTTGGTGGAAGTAACCGATTGGGTTACTTCATGCTGTTTTCGTAAGACTCGATCATCTTCTTGACCATCTGGCCGCCCACAGAACCAGCCTGCTTAGCGGTCAGGTCACCGTTGTAACCCTGCTTCAGGTTGACGCCAACCTCGTTGGCAGCTTCCATCTTAAAACGATTGAGCGCTTCACGTGCCTCGGGCACTACACCTTTAGAAGCCATGATTTTTTCACTCCTTCTTCCGTCAATTTGTTTCCGTTCGCGTTTGCAAGGTTATTGTGTGCTGCAAGCTGATATTTATCGCTGAAAATTTTTAGCAGTTTTTTTGGAAACCAGTTTTTTGTGCACCTATCGATTTGGCATAAAAAATCATTTATATCTTGTAATTTTATAGGAAGTTTGATATAATCTTGTTAACTTAAGGCAAATTCGCGTAAAAAATGGAAAGACGGAGGCCGATTTATGAATCAGTATTATCAAAAAGAGTTGGAAACGATGCCCCTGGATGAATTGCGAACCTTGCAGAGTCAGCGGCTGGTGGCCCAGGTCAAGCATGCGTATGAAGATGTGCAGTTTTACCGGAAGAAAATGGATGCCATCGGGATCCGGCCGGAGGATATCCACGGGATTGGAGATTTACATAAGCTGCCTTTTATTGAAAAAGACGATTTACGGGATGAATATCCTTATGGAATGCTGGCGGTTCCTCTGGAGGATTGTGTCCGGATCCAGTCTACTTCCGGCACTACCGGCCGGCGGGTGGTAGCTTTCTATACCCAGCACGATTTGGATTTGTGGGAGGAATGCTGTGCCCGGGCCATCGTGGCAGCCGGCGGTACCAAATCGGATGTGGTGCATGTCAGCTATGGATACGGGCTGTTCACCGGCGGACCCGGCCTGAACGGCGGCTCCCATAAGGTGGGATCTCTGACCCTGCCTATGAGCTCCGGCAATACCGACCGGCAGCTGCAATTTATGACCGATTTGGGTTCTACCATTTTGTGCTGTACCCCCTCCTATGCTGCCTATCTGGGGGAAACCATTGAAGAAAAGGGTTTGAAACAGAAGATCCGGTTGAAGGCCGGCATTTTCGGTGCAGAGGCCTGGACTGAAGAAATGCGCCGGGATATTGAACGCAAGCTGGGCATCAAGGCCTATGATATTTATGGTCTGACTGAGATCAGCGGTCCCGGCGTTTCCTTTGAATGTGAAGAGCAAAAGGGTATGCATGTCAATGAGGATCATTTCATTGCCGAAATTGTAGATCCGGTTACTGGGCAGGTGCTGCCGGAAGGCTCCAAAGGAGAACTGGTTTTTACCTGTATTACCAAAGAGGCTTTCCCGCTGCTGCGGTACCGTACCCGGGACATCTGCATCCTGACCCGGAAGCCCTGCTCTTGCGGCCGGACGCATATCCGCATGACCAAGCCTTTGGGCCGCCGGGACGACATGCTGATTATCAAAGGGGTCAACGTGTTCCCCTCCCAGATCGAGACGGTGCTGCTGAACAATGGTTATCCTTCTAACTATCAGATTATTGTGGATCGGGTAAAAAACAGCGATACCTGCCAGGTGCAGGTGGAAATGATGCCCGAGAATTTCACCGAGGATGCGGCAGAGCTGGCCCGGCGAGAAAAGTCGCTGGTGGTGGCTATGAAGTCCATGCTGGGGATTGGTATTCAGGTGAAGCTGGTGGCACCGAAAGCCATTACCCGTTCTGAGGGCAAAGCGGTTCGTGTTATTGATAAGCGGAACCTGTACGGCGGTTAAGTTTTGCAGTGGCTAAGTTTTTGTAGCAGCTGAAATTTTGCGGTGGCTAAATTTAAGTAGCAGTTGTTTTTGGCGGCAGCACTTTGGGCTTTTGCCGTTCTGTTCCGGCCGTTGCAGCAGAAGATGCGCCTTTGTTGCAACGGCCTGGGAAAATATGCCTGTAAAACTGTACAATTTCCTGTGGGAGACGGTGGTCGCTTTTTTGATAGAATGCTGAAATTACAAAAAAAAGAAAAAACCTTGTTGCGAACCTATTGACAAACGCTGACAGGGTGACTATAATACATAATGGTTAGCAAGGGCTAACCTATTCTTTAGGTGTTTGGTTAGTCCCCCCTAATAAATGAGCGAAATGAAGAGGGTCGAGTTATGATGCCGTTGACGTTTGCCAATGTTGGCGAGGAGAACATTATCAAAAAGGTTGGCGGAAAGCCGGAAGTGAAAAAACACCTGGAAAATCTGGGGTTTGTGGCCGGCGGAAATGTGACGGTGATTACTACTTTGGGTGGCAACGTGATTGTCAACGTGAAGGAAGCCCGTGTGGCGATCAGTCAAGAAATGGCGCAAAAAATCATGGTTTGATGATTTTGTAGAATAGCATGCAGTTTTTCAGAAGGAGGATGTAATATGAAAACATTGAGAGATGCGAAGATCGGTGATACCGTCAAGGTCGTGAAGCTGCACGGTGAGGGTGCAGTGAAGCGCCGTATCATGGATATGGGCATCACGAAGGGTGTAACGGTACATGTTCGTAAGGTTGCGCCTTTGGGGGATCCGGTTGAAGTGACTGTGCGGGATTATGAATTGTCTCTCCGCAAGGCCGACGCAGAAATGATCGAGGTGGAGTAGTCGCATGGCCCCGATGGTTTGCGGGGCGGGCTTACGTCACCTGGTTAGCAGAAACTAATTGCCAAAGAAAGGAAATGAGCGCATGGAATTTAAGATCGCATTAGCGGGCAATCCCAACAGCGGTAAAACAACCCTGTTCAATGCCCTGACCGGGTCTAACCAGTTTGTAGGAAACTGGCCCGGTGTGACTGTGGAGAAAAAGGAAGGTAAGCTGAAAAAGCATGATGGCGTTACCATCACCGACCTTCCCGGTATTTATTCTCTGTCCCCCTACACCTTGGAGGAAGTGGTGGCCAGAAATTATCTGATCGGGGAGCGGCCGGACGCCATTCTGAACATTGTGGACGGCACCAACCTGGAGCGGAACCTGTATCTGACCACCCAGCTGGTGGAACTGGGCATTCCGGTGGTGATCGCCATCAACATGATGGATGTAGTCCGCAAAAACGGCGACAAGATCAACGTACAGGAGCTGTCCCGGGAGCTGGGATGCAAGATTGTGGAGATCTCGGCCCTGAAGGGAACCGGTATTATAGAAGCGGCAGAAGCCGCGTTGGAAGCAGCCAAGAGCGGCAAGACGGTTCCCATGCACACTTTCTCTGGGGCGGTGGAGCATGCCATTGCCCATATTGAAGAGGCGGCGGTGCATGAGCTGCCGGCGGAGCAGCAGCGCTGGTATGCCATCAAGATTTTTGAGCGGGACGAAAAGGCTTTGGCTCAAATGAATATCTCCAAAGATGTGCTGGCGCATATCGAGCAGGATATTCAGGCAACCGAGACGGAGTTGGATGACGATGCCGAAAGTATTATCACCAATGAGCGGTATATTTATATTGCTTCTCTGATGAAGGGCTGCTATAAGAAAAAGAGCGCCGGGCAGCTGTCCACCTCTGATAAGATTGACAAGGTGGTTACGAACCGTTTTGCTGCACTGCCCATTTTTGCCGTGGTTATGTTTATTGTGTATTACATATCCGTGACCACCATCGGTACCATTGCTACTGACTGGGCCAATGACGGTGTGTTTGGGGACGGATGGCATCTTTTCGGCATCGGTACCAGCGCTTATACCCAGGAGGCGGAGGAATTCGGAGAAGCCGCCCAGGTGGTGAACGGATTTATCGAGTATGCCGCCGAGCAGGGGCTGGACACAGAGGCAGTGGAAGCCGCCCTGGATACCGAGTCAGAGGACTTTGATCCGGCCGAAGCCCAGGTTGCACTGGAGGAATTTGCCGCCGGTTTCTCTGAAACAGAGGAAATCACCTATATTGTGGTGGATGAAGAAACCATGGCAGATGAAACGCTGACTGCTACCGGCGCGGATCTGCAGGATGCGTTGACGGTATATGCCGAATATCAGTGCACTGAACCGGATCCCGCTGATTACGGCGTATGGGTGCCTGGTATTCCCGCCCTGGTGGAAAAAGGCTTGGATG
This sequence comes from uncultured Eubacteriales bacterium, assembly GCA_964481575.1. Taxonomy (GTDB): domain Bacteria; phylum Bacillota; class Clostridia; order Oscillospirales; family Acutalibacteraceae; genus UQRS01. The sequence continues at coordinate 340 of CAYZTR010000053.1, read as the reverse complement.
CTGCCAATTGTGTCGACTGGCTGCAGGGTCTGATTCTAGACGGTATCATTGCTGGTGTCGGCGCCGTGCTGGGCTTTGTACCCCAGATGCTGGTGCTGTTCATTTTCCTGGCTTTCCTGGAGTCCTGCGGTTATATGGCCCGGATTGCCTTTGTTATGGATCGTATTTTCCGGAAGTTCGGTCTGTCCGGTAAATCCTTTATTCCTATGCTGATCGGTTCCGGTTGCGGTGTGCCCGGAATCATGGCATCCCGTACCATTGAAAATGAGCGGGATCGCCGTATGACCATTATGACTACAACCTTTATTCCCTGCGGCGCGAAGCTGCCTTTTATCGCCAT
>CAYZTR010000052.1:0-12905 GCA_964481575.1 uncultured Eubacteriales bacterium | reverse complement strand
ACGGTACGCACGGTGGTGTGAGAGGTCGGGGCTACTCAGCCCCTCCTACTCGATTGGATTTTGCTGTGGAAGTTTGAATAGGCGATTTCCCCTTTTTTCGTATTTCTGGCAATACCGGGGAATTTCAGACTTGCAAACTGCTGGGATTTGCTGTATAATAAACCGTAATATGCAGAACACAGGAAATGAGTGTGGACAGAATGTGTAATTGTGTGGAAATTTTTGATTCTACCCTCCGGGACGGATCCCAGGGGGAGGGCATTGCTTTTTCTGTGGAGGACAAGATCAAGATTGTCAAGGCGCTGAACAAGCTGGGAATTTCCTACATTGAAGCGGGAAATCCCGGCTCTAACCCCAAGGATATGGAATTCTTTGAAAAGGTCAAAGGAATGCAGCTGGCTGCGAAGCTGGTGGCCTTTGGTTCTACCTGCCGGAAGAATATTGCGCCGGCGGAGGATGCCAATCTAAAGGCTTTGTTGGCAGCCGGAACCGATACGGTCTGTATATTTGGAAAAAGCTGGTTGTTCCAGGCCACCGATATTTTGGGGGTGACTGGAGCGGAAAATCTTCGGATGATTCGGGAGAGTATCGCTTACTTGAAAGAGCAGGGGCGCCGGGTGTTTTTCGACGCTGAACATTTCTTTGACGGCTATAAGGATGCTGCAGACTATGCCCTAGATAGTTTGGGTGCGGCCCTGGAGGGCGGAGCCGACTGTCTTTGCCTTTGTGATACCCGGGGTGGTTGTTTCCCGTCCGAGATTCGGGAGATTGTCACGGCAGTGTTGGCCCGGTTCCCGGAAGCCAATCTGTCCATACACTGTCATAATGATATGGGGTTGGCTGTGGCCAATTCCATTGAGGCAGTGCAGGCCGGCTGCCGGCAGGTGCAGGGCACCTACCTGGGCTTTGGGGAACGATGTGGCAACGCCAACCTTTCCTCCATTATCCCGGCGTTGCAGCTGAAGCTGGGATATTCTGTGATTCTACCGGAGAAGATGCACCTGCTGACGCCTACCGCGAACCGTGTGGCGGAGGTGGCCAACACCTCCATTAAAAAGAACGAACCTTTTGTTGGACGCAGCGCTTTCACCCATAAAGCCGGAATGCATGCCGATGGGGTGCTGAAGAATCCAAAATCCTTTGAACATATCGACCCGGAATCGGTGGGGAACCAGCGCCGGGTGCTTATGAGCGAAATGTCTGGCCGGACGGCTGTGCTGAATAAAGTAGAGGATATTTTTCCCGGACTGGATCGGAATTCTCCTGAGCTGGGCCGTATTCTGGCTGAGCTGAAGCGGCTGGAAAGTAAAGGGTATCAGTTTGAGGGGGCGGATGCCAGCTTCGAAATGATGGTCCGCAAACAGCTGGGACTGTTTGAAAGCTCCTTTAAACTTATCAGCTACAAAATCATGGATGAACTGCCCTATGACAACGGCTGTTCTGCCACTGTCACCATTAAGGTTCAGGTGGGGGATCGGATGCAGATTTCCGCCGCTGAAGGGGACGGTCCGGTGAATGCTCTGGATAAGGCCCTGCGGGAGGCCCTCAGCGTGTTCTATCCGGTGCTGGACACCATGAAGCTCATTGACTATAAGGTTCGGGTTATGGAACCCAAGGACGCCACCGCCGCCACGGTGCGGGTGTTAATCACCTCTACCGACGGGGAGGATGTCTGGTCTACTGTTGGCGTCTCCTCCGACGTCATCGAGGCCAGCTGGTTTGCCCTGGTGGATTCCATTGAATATAAACTTCGTGCTGTGCACGGCCAGGCTTAAGTAATTCTAAAAAGGAGAGATATATCATGGCAATGACAATGACCCAAAAGATTTTGGCAGCCCATGCCGGGTTGGATTCTGTTGTCGCCGGTCAGCTCATCGAGGCAAAGCTCGATCTCTGTCTGGGGAACGACATTACCTCCCCTGTGGCGGTCAACGAGTACGAAAAGTGCGGCGCTTCCAAAGTGTTCGACACCGAGCGGGTGGCTCTGGTGATGGATCACTTTGCCCCCAATAAGGACATCAAGGCCGCCGAGCAGATCAAAAAGGTGCGCACCTTTGCCAAGGCGCACAACATCAAAAATTACTTTGAGGTGGGTAAGATGGGCGTAGAACATGCCCTTCTGCCGGAGCAGGGTCTGGTAGGTCCTGGCGACTGTGTCATCGGTGCCGATTCCCATACCTGCACCTACGGCGCGTTGGGCGCCTTCTCCACCGGCGTCGGTTCCACCGATCTGGCCTGCGGTATTGCTACCGGTACTGCCTGGTTTAAGGTTCCCTCTGCTATTCAAGTGGTACTAACCGGTAAGCCGGCCAAGTGGATTTCCGGTAAGGATGTGATTCTCCATCTGATTGGAGAGATCGGTGTGGACGGCGCATTGTATCAGTCTCTGGAATTCACCGGCGACGGTGTAGCCAATTTGTCTATGGATGACCGGCTCTGCATTGCCAACATGGCCATTGAAGCCGGCGCCAAGAACGGCATTTTCCCTGTGGACGATGTAACCATGGCCTATGTGAAGGACCGCTTCCAGCGGGAGCCTGTGGTGTTTGAGGCTGACCCCGACGCTGGGTACGAGCGGGTGGTTACCATTGATCTATCCACTCTGCGTCCCACTGTGGCTTTCCCGCATCTGCCTGAGAATACGAAAACCATTGACGAGTGCAACGGTCAGGTGAAGATTGACCAGGTGGTTATCGGCTCCTGCACCAACGGCCGTCTTTCCGATTTGGAAATCGCTGCCCAGGTACTGAAAGGCAAGAAGGTGGCCGACGGGGTGCGCTGCATCGTGATTCCCGCCACCAACCAGATCTGGATGGACGCCATGCATGCAGGATATTTTGATATTTTCGTCGAGGCCGGCGCCATTGTTTCCACCCCCACCTGCGGCCCCTGCTTGGGTGGCCATATGGGTATTCTGGCTGCTGGAGAGCGAGCGGTTTCTACCACCAACCGGAACTTCGTGGGTCGGATGGGCCATGTGGATTCTGAAGTGTATCTGGCCAGCCCGGCAGTTGCCGCCGCCAGCGCTATTACGGGTTATATCTCTGACCCGGAAACTGTATAAAGGAGGGCTTTACCATGAAAGCACAAGGAACTGTACATAAGTTTGGCGATAATGTGGATACCGACGTGATCATCCCGGCTCGGTATCTGAACACCAGCTCCCATGAGGAACTGGCTGCCCACTGCATGGAGGATATTGACAAGGAATTTGTCAATAAGGTGAAGAAGGGCGACATCATGGTGGGTAAGAAAAACTTCGGATGCGGCTCCTCTCGGGAGCATGCCCCCATTGCCATCAAGACCAGCGGCATTGATTGTGTCATTGCCGCTTCCTTTGCCCGGATTTTCTATCGCAACGCCATTAACATCGGATTGGCTATTATGGAGTGTCCTGAAGCTGCTGCGGCCATTCAGGAGGGAGATCAGGTGTCTGTGGATTTTGACACCGGCGTCATCAACGATATGACCACCGGACAGACCTTCCAGGCTGCACCTTTCCCGCCCTTTATCCAGAACATCATTGAAAAAGGCGGCCTCCTGAAATCTATTGAAGACCGGCTGTAAGGCCGCAACTGAAACTGCCCGACACGCAATGTGTCGGGCAGTTTTTATGTAAACTATAGAAAACACAGGAAACAGGACGCACTGGAGCAAAGAGGCTGATGAAAGAAATTGTGTCCTGGCTTCTTTTCTGTCCGCTGGATTTTTAAAAATATTTTGTTGTTCTTCTTGACACATAAGGAAACCGATGCTACTATTAACCAATAGCACTGTGGTAAAGGTTACGGTATCTATGCAGGGAAACGATGCTCTGTCTGAAGAGGATCTGGCAGGTCTGCAATTCTATCTGCAAAGTGATTCTCTTACCCTGTTGAACGATAACCCCTATGGGATCCAGGCTGGGAAGGATTGGCCTGGGGCTGTTTCTTATAATGCACAAAGCGGTTTGATTTTGGTGGATCATAATCAGGCCGTGTCCCTGGACGGTGCGGAAAAATAGCTGCTGGTTGTATATTTTCAGTTGCCGCAGGAAGCAAAAGCGAATGATGTGTATTGCATTTCTCTCCAACTGAAAGAATTGGTTTCTTTTACTGATAGGGTTCGTTTTACTGATGAAGTGACAACAAAAAACGGCGTTGTTTCCGTGATAGCCGATCCCTCCAATGGGGTAATGCCGGACGGGGATGATTCGGCGGTAGCACCTGATGCGGTTTTATTTGCCACTCCCACGGAAGAGGCAGTAAAGCGGCTGCCGGATCAGTATCAGGAACGTGCCGTGGTATATGACATTTATTTGGAGCAGGACGGGAAAAGGTTCAGCCCACAGAATCGGTACAGCTCCGCATCCCTGTGCCGGCGAATATGGATCCGTTTAAGTGCAGCATCTTTTTGTGGATGATCAGGGCACAATGCATAATATATACGCCGCATATGAAGACGGATATATGATGTTTACATCGGCAAACTTCAGTTATTATGTCGTGGTGGAGGAGTAGTTCCGGAGGGACGATTTGAACCAGGACGAGGTGCTGTTTGTGACCGATGTGATTTTGCTGCGAAAGGCCATTTTACAGAACTATTCGATAGAGGATTTTCTGTTTGGGAATTTGAATACTGATACCATTTTGACGATTACGGATGTGATTTTACTACGGACAACCGATTTTACAGGGTGTTTCAGAAAGACGCAGGTGGGTGCTTCACAAAAAGTGAGGCAGCTACTATTTAATGCAGAAATGTTTGAAAGGGGGCTTTTCTATGACTTTATGGATTGATGCGGACGGGTGTCCGGTAGTGGATTCTTCGGTTGCTCTGTGCCGGCGGTTCGGTGTGGCCTGTGTGATCGTTTGCGATACGGCCCATGAAATTCGGCGGGAAGGGGCACAGACCCGGGTGGTTTCCACCGGGGCCGACAGTGTGGATTTTGCGCTGGTCAATGCATGTCAGGCCGGGGATATTGTGGTAACGCAGGATTTTGGTTTGGCGGCCATGTGTCTTTCCCGTGGCGCACACCCAATCCGTCAAGACGGGACCATGTATACCGATGAAAATATTGGCGGGATGCTGGAAGGGCGGGCAATGGCAAAAAAGATCCTCCGGGCCGGAGGCCGGCTGAAAGGCCCCAAGAAGCGGACAGCAGCACAGGATGCGGCTTTTATTGCTGCCCTAGAGGAGCTACTTGCTGCTTTGTATTAAAATGCCAACCGCTTTTTCGGAAATTTTTGAAAATTCAGAAAAAGGCCTTTAAAATGCTGGGGGTTTGTAGTATAATAAATACAATATAAGGAAAAGTTTGCCGTGCAGGGATCCTGGATTGCTGCGGTGCAGCTTCTCCCCAGAAGGAGGGTGTATCGGATTGAAGACACCGTATTCGGTTTCTCTTGCAAAGATTATGGAGGAATTTGCTCTGGAACCCATATACCTGCCGGAGGAGCCAGAAAACTTATTTGTTTCCACACCAGAGATTAACCGCCCGGGCTTGCAACTGAACGGATTCTTTGATTTTTATGATGCAGACCGGGTACAGATCTTTGGTTTAACGGAGGATTCCTATCTGCGAACCTTTGGTTCGGAAGAATATGCCAGCCGGATTGAGGCCTTCATGGCTACGGAACCTCCGGCGGTGGTTTTGTGCCGCGGATTGGAGGTCAATTCCAAGATTGTGGATGCGGCCCAAAAGTATAAGGTTCCTTTCCTTCGGACGATGGATTCCACCTCGGATTTTGTATCAGCCCTGATTGCTTTTTTGAATGTGCAGCTGGCCCCGCGGATTACCCGGCACGGCGTGCTGGTGGAGGTTTACGGCGAAGGTGTTTTGCTGCTGGGGGACAGCGGTGTGGGTAAGTCCGAAACGGCCATTGAACTGGTGAAGCGTGGCCATCGGCTTATTGCTGATGATGCTGTGGAGATCCGCAAGGTCTCATCCAAGTCTCTGGTTGGGTCGTCTCCCGAAAATATTCGGCATTTTATTGAGCTTCGGGGCATCGGGATTATCAATGCCCGCCGGATTTTCGGTATGGGAGCTGTGAAAAACACCGAAAAAATTGATCTGATTATCAATCTGGAGCAATGGAATGCCGAGCGGGTATACGACCGCATGGGTCTGGAAAACCAGTATACCGAGATTTTGGAAATTTCGGTTCCCTCTCTAACCATTCCGGTGAAACCCGGCCGGAACTTGGCGGTAATTATCGAGGTGGCTGCTATGAACAACCGGCAGAAAAAGATGGGTTACAATGCTGCCCAGGAGTTGCTGAAAAAGCTTGGCATGGCAGACGATTTTTAAGAAAATGAATGGCCCTGAATTTCAGAGCCGATTTTGGAGGAGTCAACATGTATTATTTAGGTATTGATTTGGGTGGTACCAATATTGCCACCGCAGTTGTCAATGAAGCGTTTGAGATTATTGGCCGGGGAAAGATTAAAACCAGGGCGCCCCGTCCGGCGGCGGAGATCTGTGACGATATGTATACCGCATCCATGGATGCGGTCCGGGAGGCAGGGCTGACTCTGGATGATATTTATGCCATCGGTTTGGGTTGTCCCGGGACGGTGAACCGCGCTACCGGAATTATTGAATTTTCCAACAACCTGGCCTGGAGCAACGAGCCGATCCAGGAAATGCTGGAGTCCCGCTTTGGCCGCAAGGTGTATATGGACAATGATGCCAATGCCGCAGCTTACGGGGAATTTCTGGCCGGTGCTGGGAAAGGCAGTAATGACTTTGTTGCCATTACTTTGGGAACCGGTGTTGGCGGCGGCGTCATTGTGGATGGCAAGCTGATGTGTGGTTCTAATTATGCCGGCGCCGAGCTGGGGCATATTGTAATCCAAATGAATGGTGCTCCCTGCACCTGCGGCCGTCTGGGCTGCTGGGAAGCCTATGCGTCTGCTACCGGGTTGATCAACCAGACCAAGTGCGCCATGGAAGCCAACCCAAATTCCAAAATGTGGGAGATTGCCGGTACCCTGGATAAGGTCAACGGTCTGACAGCCTTTGATGCTTGGCGGGCCGGTGATGAAGCCGGTGCCAATGTAGTGAAGCAGTATGTGGAATATGTGGCCTGCGGCGTTACCAATATCATTAATATTTTCCAGCCGGATGTGCTTTGTATCGGCGGCGGTATTTCCAAAGAAGGGGAGAATATTTTGGCTCCCATCCGCGCATACAATGAAAAGAACCGGTTCTCCAAGTATTCCACCAAGCAGACCGAGATTAAGACGGCGGAGCTGGGGAACGATGCCGGCATTATTGGCGCAGCCTGCCTGTGCCGTCTTTACAACTAACGACAGTTCGGAGGTTTCGGAGCGTACTGTAGCGCTGCGGAAAAACCTGCGTGGCTGTTTCAAGATTCGGAGTGAACCGCTTTGGCCAATTACGACACCCTGAAACAATATGCTGCCTCTATTTCCTGTGCCTGCAGGGAGATGGAACCTATGTGTCTGCATACCAGCTTCCGCATCGGCGGTCCGGCGGATTTGTTCCTGGAGCCCACGAATCTTGCTGCGCTGCAGGGCATCGTGGCCAAATGCCGGGAGTTGGAGATTCCTTATTTTGTATTAGGCAACGGTTCCAATTTGTTAGTTTCCGATCTTGGAGTGGAGGGAGCCGTTATCCATTTGGGGGGCACCTTCTGCGAGGCTGAAATGAACGGGGCTTGTGAGATCTGTTGCGGTGCCGGGGCCAAGTTGTCCCGGATCTGCAGTCTGGCCCTGGAACAGGGGCTGTCCGGCCTGGAGTTTGCCTGGGGAATCCCTGGCTCGGTGGGCGGTGCCGTATATATGAACGCCGGCGCCTACGGCGGCGAAATGAAGCAGGTACTTGTTAGCTGTACCCACCTGAATCCGGATGGTACGGTGGAAACGCTGGCTGGAGAGGAGTTGGATCTTTCCTACCGCCATAGCGTTTATACGGGCCAGAATCGGGTGATCCTTTCGGCTCAGTTGCGGCTGCATCCAGGAAATTCTGCGGATATCCGGCTGATGATGGATGAACTCCTGATTCGTCGGAAGCAAAAGCAACCTTTGGAATTTCCCAGCGCTGGCAGCACCTTTAAGCGGCCAGCCGGGCATTTTGCTGGTACGCTGGTTGAGGAATGTGGTCTGAAAGGTTATACCATAGGTGGTGCGCAGGTTAGCCAGCAGCATGCCGGCTTTGTCATCAATACCGGCAATGCCACTTGTACGGATGTGCTGAATTTGATGGAACATATCCGCCGGGAGGTCTTTTTGCAAACCAGTATTACACTGGAGCCGGAAGTGAAACGGATTGGTCGTTTTTCGTCAGCCGAATAAGTGGCAGCATAAATATTAGTGAGCGGAAAGGAAGGGGAGTTTTATGGAGCTGTTAATTATTACCGGAATGTCCGGTGCGGGGAAGTCTACAGCGGCCCGTGCATTGGAGGATATTGGATTTTATTGTGTAGATAATATTTTACCCTCTATGATTCCGGTTTTTGCGGATGTATGTGCCAAATCGGAAGGGAAGGCTCTTTCTAAGGTGGCTATTACGGTGGATGTCCGGGCCGGGGAACGGTTCCATAATATGACTGCGATTCTGGATCAGCTGCGGGAGAAGAATGTGGATTTCAAAATCCTGTTTCTGGACGTTTCGGATGAGGAAGCGGTTCGTCGTTACGAGGAAACTCGCCGCCGTCATCCCCTGGAATACGAATCGACAGCCCGTTCTGTGGCTGCTGAGCGGGAACTGCTGCGGGAAATGTACACCCGGGCGGATTATATCGTAGATACCACCGAAACCTCGGCAGCCCAGCTGAAACGCCGGATAAACAGTCTCTTCTTGGAAAATGCCAATGATGGCTTAAATATTCAGGTCTATTCCTTCGGTTTTAAATACGGGGAGGCCAGAGGCGCTGATCTGGTTTTTGATGTGCGCTGTTTACCCAATCCTTATTATGTGAATGAGCTGCGGCAGCTGACCGGCTTGGATGAACCCATTCGGACCTATGTACTGAAATGGGAGACCACCCAGCAGTTTATGGCCAAACTGTGGGATTTGATTGACTATTCCGTCCCCCTGTATCGGGACGAAGGAAAAAGCCAGCTGGTCATTGCTTTTGGCTGTACTGGCGGCAAACACCGTTCGGTTACCTTTGCCGAGCTGCTATATAAGCATTTGTCGGAGGCCGGGTACCGGGTTAGTGTGAACCACCGGGATATTCAAAAGGTGTAGAATAAATCAGTTTATTTGAGGGGTTTGTTGCTGTCCGGCCACTGTCCATGGGGCCTGTTAGGCCCTGCTTGTCTGCCAACGAGACCCATAGAAGGAGGCGCTGTAAGATGTCCTTTTCATCCGATACCAAGGATGAACTTTGTACCCTCCATATATCCGGCTGTTGCAAGGCTGCGGAATGTTACGGCCTTTTGCTTTACAGCCGGTGTTTTTCTTTTTCAGAGATTTCCCTCCGGACGGCAAACCCCAATGTGGTCAGACTGTTTTCCCGCCGGCTGCAGGGGGTGACCGGTGTGGTGCCTGTTGTTAAAGAATCCGGAGAGGTGAAAAAGAACTATACCGCAGCTGTGTTGTCCCAGAATGATCGGGCCCAAATATTGCATTTTTTTGGCTATAGCGGCGGGGAGACGACCCATTGCCTCCATCCCCAATGGCTGCAAAAGGACTGCTGTGTGGCGGCCTTTCTGCGGGGGGCTTTTCTGGCCTGCGGTACGGTCTCGGATCCCAATAAAGCTTACCAGTTGGAATTTGTGGTGGGCGACCCGTTGGCTGCGGAGGAATTGTTGGCATTGCTGCAGGGACTGAGCCTTTCTCCCAGATCCTCCAGACGGGGAAAACAGCAGGTGGTGTATTTCCGTGGCAGCGGCCAGATCGAGGATCTTCTGACCCGTATGGGCAGCGCCGAAAAATCCATGGAAATTATGGAAGTAGAGGTTATGAACTCGGTTCGCAACCGGGCCAACCGTCGCAGCAATTTTGAAGTGGCCAATATTGAAAAAACCGCGCTTGCTTCCAGTCCACAGGTGAAGGCTGTGCAGTATTTGCGGGATAACGATATGCTGGACGATCTGCCGGAGGAATTGCGGGAGGTGGCTTTGCTGCGTTTACTGAATCCGGAACTGTCTTTGCGGGAGCTTTCCATGCTGCTGTCTGGAAAACTCTCCCGATCGGGGCTAAACTACCGGCTGCAAAAGCTGGTGGAAATTGTAGAAACCGCCAGAAGCACCGAAACATGAAATTGTGCGGCCCTTTGTCTGTGTTCGGATGGTTGCGTTAGAACAGAAATTTGAGAAAGGATGTGCCATATGGATTTTGTACACTTGCATTTACACACTGAATATAGCCTGCTGGACGGCGCATGCCGTCTGGATGAGCTATTCCATGTGGTGCAGGAGGCCGGGCAGACTGCTGTGGCAATTACCGATCACGGCGTTATGTACGGTGTGGTGGATTTCTATCAGAAGGCTGTGGCGGCCGGAATTCAGCCGATCATTGGTTGTGAGGTGTATGTGGCGCCCCGCAGCAGGCTGGATAAGGTTTATAATCGAGACAGCCATTATACCCATTTGGTACTTCTTTGTGAAAACAACGTCGGTTATCAGAATCTCATGAAGCTGGTTTCGGCCGGCTTCTTGGAAGGATTTTATGGAAAGCCCCGGGTGGATTTGGAACTGCTGGAGCAGTATCATGAAGGGCTCATTGCGCTGTCGGCCTGCCTGGCCGGTGCCATTCCCCGGATGTTGACGGAGGATAATATCCAGGGGGCCAGAGACATGGCCCTTTGGTTTCAAAAGACCTTTGGCCCAGAACATTTCTATTTGGAATTGCAGGATCACGGAATTACGGAGCAAAAAAAGGTGAATGCCGGATTGGTGCGAATCTCTCGGGAGACCGGTATCCCACTGGTAGCCACCAATGACTGCCATTATCTGCGGCAGGAGGATGCTCAGGCCCAGGAGGTGTTGGTTTGTATCCAAACCAACCGGAAGGTGGGGGAGGCCAACCCCATGACCTTTCCTACCAAGGAGTTTTATGTCAAGTCCGGCGCCCAGATGGCTGCCCTGTTTCCAGAGCATCCGGAGGCCTTGGAAAACACCGTAAAAATTGCCAGGCGCTGTCAGGTTGTCCTGGAGTTCGGTCATATTAAGCTACCTTATTTTGACATTGGTGAACGGGATCACGCCGCCTATTTGCGGGAATTATGTGAGGCTGGTTTGACCCGAATTTACGGGGAACAGCCTGCCCCAGCTCTGCGGGAACGTCTGGATTATGAGCTGAATGTTATTACCCGCATGGGATATACAGACTATTATTTGATTGTTGCAGATTATGTTAACTACGCTAAGCGCAAAAAAATCCCTGTAGGGCCGGGCCGCGGCTCCGGTGCAGCCAGCCTTTGTGCCTACTGTATCGGGATCACTGATATTGATCCTATCCGGTACCAGCTGATTTTTGAGCGGTTTTTAAACCCTGAACGGGTCAGTATGCCTGATTTTGACGTGGACTTTTGTGTGGACCGGCGTCAGGAGGTAATTGACTATGTGGTCTCCCGATATGGAGCCGACCATGTGAGCCAGATTGTCACCTTTGGTACCATGGCCGCCCGAGCGGCCATTCGGGATGTGGGCCGGGCCTTGAATTTGCCCTATGCACTGTGCGATAAGGTGGCAAAGCTGGTACCCCGCACCCTGGGAATCACCCTGCGGGAAGCCCTCCAGTCCTCCCAGGAGCTGGGAGAGTTGTACCATTCTGATCCCCAGGTGAAAACCATGATTGACATGGCCATCAAGCTGGAAGGCATGCCTCGGAATGCTTCCACCCATGCTGCCGGCGTGGTCATTACCGACCGCCCGGTGGAGGAGTATGTTCCCCTGTCCAAAAATGATGATACAGTGGTGGCCCAGTATACTATGACCCAGCTGGAAGCGTTGGGCTTGCTGAAAATGGATTTTCTGGGACTACGGAATCTGACGGTCATTGATAAAGCTGAGAAAATGATCCGGCAAACCCAACCGGATTTTCAGATCCGGGATATTCCGCTGGATGATCCGGAGACCTTTCGAATGCTGGCCGCCGGGGATACCGATGGCGTTTTTCAATTTGAATCCGGTGGAATCCGTAACGTGCTTCACAGTTTCCAGCCGGAAAGCATTGAGGATTTGACCGCTATTACTTCCCTGTATCGCCCCGGCCCCATGGATTCTATCCCCACCTATATTCATAATCGCCATCATCCGGAGGATGTGCGGTACCTTTGTCCCCAGCTGGAGCCCATTCTGCGGGTGACTTACGGTTGCATCGTCTATCAGGAACAGGTGATGCAGATTTGCCGGGATTTGGCGGGATACTCCATGGGGCGGGCCGATCTGGTGCGCCGCGCCATGGCAAAAAAGAAGCACCAGATGTTGCAGGCAGAGCGTCAGGCCTTCATTTACGGTGAATCCGGGGAGAATGGCTGTGTTGGTTGCGTTGGTAACGGCATTTCCCCGGAGGTGGGGGGGAAGATTTTTGATCAGATGTCAGCCTTTTCCTCCTATGCTTTCAACAAGGCCCATGCGGTGGCCTATGCCCATGTGGCTTACCAGACGGCTTATCTTCGCTGCCACTATGCCCAGGCTTTTCTGTCGGCTTTGCTTTCTTCTGTATTTAGTTCACCGGGTAAGGTGGCGGATTATATTGCCACCGCCCACCGGGACGGAATTGCCGTTCTGCCGCCCCATGTGAATTACAGTATGGAAGGGTTTGCGCCGGATGGCCCCAATATCCGTTTTGGTTTGCTGGCCATCAAAAATCTGGGGAGCGGTCTCATTCGTAAGCTGATTGCCGAGCGGGAAGAAAACGGACATTTCCGGGATTTTTATGATTTTTGTGACCGGATGGCTGGGCGGGAGCTGAACCGCCGTTCTCTGGAATATCTCATCAAATCCGG
>CAYZTR010000051.1:0-14263 GCA_964481575.1 uncultured Eubacteriales bacterium | reverse complement strand
CCATTAGCTCAGTTGGCAGAGCACTTGACTTTTAATCAAGGTGTCCGGAGTTCGAATCTCCGATGGGTCACCAAGTAAAAAGCCTGCAAATCCTTGTGTAGCAAAGGTTTGCAGGCTTTTTCTTTTTTGAAATTACATACAACGTCATAACGAAAGGCAGTTATAAAGACAGTATTTTTAAACGGCGTTATCTTTGCCTGTCATTATGAAGCCTCTGAATAAAAACACTTGCTATAATAATGGCGGTCACATTATCTACCACAGGATCCCAGTGTATAAAATTATCGCAGAAAACACAATGAAAAGTAGGTGCTTTACTGGCATCTGCATGATACAGGATAAAAAACTATTTTCCATTTGCTGCACAAGATCATTTCACCAGACAACAATCCGCTTAAAACATCCTTTGCCGTTTCCCATGGCCGTATCCGCTTTTTCCATACAACTCTGGTGTATTGTATACCGAAAGCATCCTTGACTATTACTTCAAATTCTCCCGGTTTTAGATGCAGCATACCTTTTTTAAGCCATTCTGAAAGACGGCGCTTGGATTTATGATCCTGCTGCCAGAATGGCTTTTCGCAGCAATACCACATCGGTAACAGTTAGCGCGCTATCACCATTCAGATCACCGGCGGGGACATCCGCTACAGCAGTATTGGCCAGGATAGCCTTACGCAGAAGCACTACATCGGTTACGCTCAAGGCGCCATCTCCATTCAAATCACCCGGGAGCAGCGTTACATGTTCCGGCTCGGCAGGAACTTGAATCGTCAGCACCTTTTGGATCGTTTCGCCTGCACCGCTAAGCTGCAGCGTCAGAGTCACATCGGTGGCTTTCTCCGGCAAAGTGACATTGCCATCCAGGGCAACAATATCCAGATGATCGCTGTCCACCAGCGTTACGGCAAAATTCGGGGGCACCGGAGAATAGCGCACCTGCGGCTCAGCAGATGCAAGCGGCAGCAGATGCAAAGCCTCGGCTACTTCTTCCAGTGTGTAAATTCTGGGGGCTGTAACCAGGAAGGCATCTACATCCACATAAGCCCCGGTTGCAGCGGGGTTCTGTTCTCCGGTCACCGCTACCTGGAGAATATGCTGTTCCAACGGCAGATCCTGTGCCTGGAATACCGGCTGTTGCCGGGCGGTGGTAGCCGCATAGAGATCTACTTTGCCTTGGGATACACCATCCAGAAAAATTTCTGCAATGCCCCGGTTACTTTCCAGACTGGACAAAAAGGTAATCCCTGTACCGGTGAAGGTATAACTTGCCGTATTGCCAACCTGATTGGAATAGCTAAAAGTATTGGCATAGGCACCGGACATGGGATCATGGGTCCAACTGCCGGTATAAGACACGGCGGAGTCCTGATCGTCCACTGCGATTGCTGTTTGGCCTTCTTCGCCGGAAAAGGTCTCTCCGGGCGTACCGAAGAAGATACCGGAAAGGACGGCGTTATCCCCTCGCACCTGGTCAATGCGGAAACGCACCGAGTCATGATACTGAAAAACCAGATATGCGCCGCCGGAAAAATCCCGAATCAACTGCACCGGTGCAATAAGATTCAGAGTTTTGAGGTCAAACAACTCCACCGCCTGTACCCGATCCTGTTGATCCCAATCCACAAAATACAGAGCCACAGTATATTCCCGCTGCTCCTTTAAAGTCACATCTACGGTAAAAGTTTGATTGCAGGCCACATTGTTCCAAGAATACCAAACGCCCAGGTTTCGGCTGCCGATCCCATAAGGATTCTCTGCCAAAGCCCGGGGGTCGGCAGTATCGTTGACCCAGGCCTGGTGCTGCACTTTATTGGTGGTAACCGAAGCCACATAATCCGGCAAATTGGAAAGATCGCTGCCGCGGTAATCACAGAGAAGATACCCATCGGCACCATATCGGTCACCCCAGTTACCGGCAGTCACCTGTTCCTGTCCCAAAACAGTAGCCGGCCAGGTGATGGTTTCGGGCGTATAAGCCGGAGTTTCTCCGGCGTAAGTTATACTGAATTCATAATTTCCGGGCGTCAGGCCAGTGAAATACACATAGCCGGCATCCTCCCCATCCGGATTCACACGGCGGCCGTTCATCAGAACCGTAAGGATATCCTTCCCGGCTTTGGGAATGGCATAATCGCAAGCGGTACCCTCCGGAACGGTGACAGTGCAAAGTCCGGTTTCGGTATCCAAAGAAACAGTTACTGTGCCGTAGGGGGTAAAGGTATCGCCGGAGACACGGGTCAACTGGCTTCCAAGGTGAGGCGTCACGGAAAAGCTGCGGAAGCCTGCCTGGATAGGCTTGATTCCCAAAATTTCCTCACTCATCCAGGAAAGCACACCGGCACTCCAGGGGTGCGCCAGACTGGTATATCCAGCCTGGTTATTGGGCACTGGATCGTTCTCCTCCAGCACATCGTTCCAGCTGGGGCGGTAGGTTTCAAAAAAGGTAGTACCGCCGTATTCCACCTGACCGCCCCACAGATCCAGGATAGAGATAATGGCTTCCTCATAGCAGCCGACATCCCCCATGGCCTCCAGAATAAAATACTGATTAAAGGGAGAATAAGACAGGCGGTTGACCCGATCGGTATAATAAGTTTCAATCACACCCTCTATTTGATCCTGTGTGAAAACGCCGGCATTGATGGCGTCCGAATTGGCATGGATGCCAAAAGACTGCCACCAATCAGCATCCGCAGCCAAAGCCTCCGTCTTTTCCGCCGCGTAGCCCTGATATTTTTTGGCCAACTGGGTCTCCCCCAAGTCCCCCAAAACGGCAGCAAAGTGCTTCCAGGCACCGATGGCCACCATCTGATACGCCTGCTGCGTTTCGGGATTATTGGGATTCTCAAATCCGGCACCCAGCCGCTCATCCCAGCCATAGAAAGAAAGGTTGGGATTTTTCCCGTAAATTTCATAGGCATGATCCAAGCGGGAGGTGGCCTGGGGCAACAGACTGCGAACCCCTTCCCTGTCCCCGGAATATTGATAATAGTCAATCAGGCTTTCCACCCAATATAGCTCATAACTTTCAATGCCATTGGAACGCTGGGCGGTGTACCGCAAATTATCCAAGACAAAATCGTAATTACCGAAGGCCACCAAAGAAGCCGCCTGGGCGGTATAGGCATCCCCCGTCCAGGAATGACGGTCACCCCGATCCATAAGAATGGCGGCAAAATAATCCTGCTTCAGGTTAACCCGGACGTCATAGGCTGCCGTATACCAGATTTGGTTCAGCAATGCATTATCGCAATCAAAGCTGCTGTTATAATTGGTGGGTTTTACCTGGCAGACAACCCGCACACCGGTGATATGGAAAGGCTGGTTCACCTGGGTTACGTTGATAAAACCGAACCTTACCCCCTCATAAAGTTCACTGTTCAACTCCAGCCGATAGGTATTGCCATACTGCACCGGCACAGCAGTTTTACTGGGGGACTGGGGGCCGGAATTGACAAAGGCCGGGGCATTGTATTCGCTGATACCCAGAGTAATCTGCCCATCCAAATCCGGGGAATCAATCTCCAGCCAACCAGCCAACTCTGTACCAAAATCCAGCTGAATGGTACCCGGTGCTGACACCGTCAGATCAGGGGAATCTCCTGTCAGAGTCTCTAATCCGGCAAAGGATTCGGGCGTATCCGTCTCAGCCAGTGCCGGCTGCATGCAAAAAATCTGCAGGGCATCTGATCCGCTGGTGGTATCCCAACGGTACTGAATCAACGGATCCGGGGAAGCGGCTACCGGATCGCCGGAAATACTGCCGCCGGAAATGTAGTCGTAGGGCTCCTCCACAGGGGAGCGACGATTTAAAATGGTTTCCAAAGAATCGCCTCCTGTTGCAGTAAATGCCGCCAGTCCCGTCATACCCTGGGCCAGGCAAAGGACAGACAGCAACACGGCACAAATGGATTTCAATAATTTCACAGTTCAAACACCTCCGGAAAGGATTGTTTTCCAATACCATGATTATACAATAAAAAGCCGCCATCTTCCAGGGGGTAGATGGCGGAAAAGCGGGGGTATTCATGCATTTATCAGATTGGCAACTGAAATTTTTATCAATTCTGTTTTCATCTGTAATGCAAAGGAACCAGGGCGACCCCCAGCGGTCGCCCGCTCCACTTTAAAAAGTCCCTTATTTCTGTTGCAAGATGGCCTTTCGTAACAGTACCACGTCAGTAACGCTCAAGCTGCCATCAGCATTCATATCACCTTGGGCATAATCCACTGGCGTTTGATTTTGCAAAATGGCCTTTCGCAACAACACCACATCGGTGACACTCAGGGTCCGATCCAAGTTCATATCCCCCTGTAACACCCCGTCAGAAAGCTGCACAGTCACAGTATAAGTTTTAACGGTGCCGTCCGGGGCAGTAACCTGCAGGATGGCAGTATTGAGTCCGGAATGCAAGGTTTGCTTGCCGGTTCCCGTCACCAAGGCGTCCGGATCCTCTGCGGCGGCGGATAAAACGATCTCCTCTGTTCCGGCGGGAGCCACAGCGATATAGGAAGTCACATCCGGGTCAAAAGCCGGAGTCAGTGACAGCCCGATATCCAACGAGCACAGATTCGCATTGGCGCTGAGCGCCACAGTACCTTGGGCCTCATCCACCAGGAAGAAGGAATAAACGGCCGGCAGGGTAAATTCCAGAGTGGTTTTGCCGTTACCGGTCTCGCTGGAAGTAGGCGACAACTTGGTTCCGGTATGGGGATCCCACAGCATAGGCTGCGCCATGGTTTGCCGGACCGTCACCTGGACGGTTACGGCCTTGTCACTGCTATTGGCAAAATAGTAAAAATCCTTTTCATTCTTCACCTTATGGATATAGGTCAGGTCACCGCCAGTGGTCTCCACCGGGGAAATATCCACATCATAAGTTTCCACCATTTCATCCAGCGTAGCTTCCAAGGTATTGACATAATTGGGGCCCAAGAAGACGGCACGGCCGCCATTGGCGTTGGAATTTTCAGACTGGCTCCCCGGCTCCATAATCAGGTTTTCACTGTCATTATCATACACCTGGAACTCCCGGATAGAGGCACTGTCCGAAACGATCCGGTCAATATACAGACGCAGCTTGTCGGTACAGATGTCGGGGAAGGTGTTGGTCACACTGGCCCCAATCTGAGTCCCAGTATAGCAAGTTTTCCAGCTGCCGCCGTCCCAATACTGGATGCGATAGGCCTGAACCCGGTAGGGATCGTTCTCCTCCAACACCACTTTGTTGATATTCAACGGTTCATCAAACTCCACCTGGAGCCACTCGTCTCCCCCGCTGAGATCCCCGGCATTCCAACGGCTGCCCTCCGAAGAGATTCCGTCAAAAGCCTTGTCAGCAGCATAGGTGGGGTTATCCTGAAACACAGAAGAGGCGGAGAAGGTGCGGCTCTTTTCTCCCAGCAGCATTTCTTCGGTGACGCCAAACATCTCGGTAATCGTATCAATGACATCCTGGTCATGCCCTTGCTCGGCCGACTTATAAGGCAGGGCGGTGGTAGCGATGACCTTACCGCCAGCGTCATAAAAAGCCTTGATTTGCTGCAAGGCCGGCCAACTGATGGTTTTGGAACCGGGAAGGATGATAACCTTGTAGTCCTCATAATTGACTTGATTGTTCAGGTGTAAAGTATTCCCCTGTACGGTGGTGTTCTCGGCCACGATCTCAGGGTGGAGGTAGGTGTAATCCTTGCGGATCGTGCTCGAAAGCAGATCGCCTACTTCCATATAATCTGCTTCCTCCGGCGCAATGCCGCCCCGGTAGGGATCGCCCTGATCAAAGGTATAGGCACTTTGCAGGGTATTGATGGGATATAAAACGCCGATATCCGCCACATGGCGACCCTCCCGCAGCAGAAGACTGGTCCGGCCGGTAAAGTCGTTATAGGCTGCCAGTTCAGGGCCATATTGGGCACTGCGATAAGACAGCTCCGGAGGATTGACCACATTTTGCACATTATTGTACCAGATCGCATGAGGCACCACAAAATTAACGCCCTTGGCAAGCTGGTTCATTACATCCTTATACATAGCGGAGATGCCGATACCTTCCCCCATGCCGCCATAGGTCTCGCACATAACCAGCCCCTTATCCCAGTTATAAGCGGAAGAACTGACGATTTTGTAAGACTTTCTGGCCCGGTCATAACTGAACACTTCATCCACACCGGGAATGTCCTGATACTGGAACACCTTCATCAAATCACCGGAGGAGGAAACGGGGTTGACATTCTCCTCGGCGTCCATATGACCGGTCAACTGAATTCCCCGCTCGTTGCACCAATCGTTCATGTTTTTAATGTAGTTTTCAGCATACAACTGCGTGCGGAACCCGAACAGCATATTTTTCGCCCACTCAGTATCCTCACCAATGTCGTACCAAAGTGCAGGATACAGGGTGATGGGATTGAATCCGTATGTTTCCTCAAACAAGACATTGTAATCTCCCGTCCAAGTGCGTCCGTCTCCCCGATAAAGCATAGGCTCATCGTAAAAGGCGGTATCAATGACGGTGCCAAAATAGTCCGCAAAATACTGGTAATACACCTCATGGGTGATCTGGATAAATTTATCCACAGCACTTTCACTGAGATAGTCCACCAAATCAGTGCCGTCCTTGACAGTGGCAAATGTCATCACCTTGTAATTTCCGGCAGGGAGATCATAAGTCACCCGATCCACCCGAGAAGGATCCGAAGTAGGAATTGGTAACTTCTGATTCTGATGATACAGCTCTAGCTCATAAATGGAAGACAGATCACTGCCGGCCTTGTTTTCATACAGCATCAGGCGGAATTCCTTGGCAGTCACCGGAGCGTCAAAGGAGATGTCTTTCACACTGCCGATGGTGGTGCCGGTGACGATATTCTGCCACTCATTGCCGTCATAATACTGAAAAGCATACCGATTGATCCGGTCCAGAGCCTCCCGCACCACAATGCGATCCACCGTGGTCTCGGTATCATAGATAATCTCGATCCACTGATTGGTAGCTGCGCCCTGGCCGGCGTTCCAACGGGTAGAATAGTCTCCGTCAAAAGCACGGTCCACCGTAAAGGTCTCGTCCCCAATAGCGGGATGGTTGGAGGATGCATAGATGCCGGGGCCTTTCTCCTCCTCATAGATCACCTGATCGGAAATGTCGATCATCTCATAGGTATCGGTGTTCATGGCAACCGCACCCAGGTAGGTACGGTATTCCCCCTCCGGCAGTGGCACAGCACCCTGGACCGGACCGGTAACTTCCACCTCGCATTTGTCCAGACGTTTGATGGTAGCCTCCGGATAATTCTTGTTCAGCAGACCGCCGGCCGTTCCACTGGGAAATCCGTTTTCATCATACAGACACATCTTCATTCCCAGCTCCTGGGCCACTTCCAGGGCATATCGGTACAGCTCCAGGTACTCTTTACTCATATAATTGTTGATCCAGTTGGGCAAAATGGCAAAACCAAAATAGCCGCTGTCGCTCTGGGAATTGACCATAATCTCCCGGATCGTTTCTTTGGACATATTTTCCAAACTGTCATTCCAGAACCATAACGGACGAGACTTCAGTTCCGCCGCCGGTGCCTCAAATTGTGCCCACAAAGCATCCGCATCTTCCGCGGATACAGAGGGTACCATACTTCCAACATTCAAAATCATCACCACCGTTATGAATAATACAATCCATTTTTTCATGATGGATCCCCCATTCGGAATAAATTGTTGACGCGCCTTGCATTACTGCGTTATAATAATACCAAGAAAAAATCACCTTGTCATTGGATTATATTGCAAGAAAATATGCAAAAATTGTTCTAGTGGAGGAACTGTTATGCTGATTCAAACCAACATCTCACTGGACAAGCGATCCTATTCCTTCAACTATACTCCCAGCACCAGCGCTCTGCGGCTGCCCTTCTATCTGACAGCAGCCGGACATTTCTTTGCCATGCCGGATTACTATACCGAGCGTCAGGGCTTGAAAGAATATATTCTGTTTTTCAGCCGGTGTGGAAGCGGATCCATTACGGTGGAAGACAGTACCTGCCGGCTTGCTGAAAACCAATTGTTCCTGCTGGACTGCACGGCGCATCATTTTTACCATACCGAAGGGGACGGAATCTGGGAATTCTACTACATCCAGTTTTCCGGCCCCTGCGTCGGGGAATACTATAACTTGTTCCACGAAAACGGCATCAAGCCTCTGCAAACCGTGGACAAGGAATCCATGCTGCAAAGTTTTGAGGACATTCTGCAGATTCCCGGCTCCAACACCCGGGTGCCAAACATTAAAATCTCCAATCTGATTTCCAACATCATGACCCGCTTGATTGTAGAAAAGGGATATATTCCCGATCAAAAGCAGTACGATCGGTACAAACAGGACGTCACCCGGGCCATTGCCTTTCTGGAACAGAACTTCAGCCACAATATTCAGGTAGAGGAAATCGCAGCGCTGCTGCATATCAGCAAATATTACTTTATCAAAATATTTAAAAACTTCACCGGAACCACCCCCTATGAATATCTCATTAATCTCCGGATCAATACCGCCAAGGAACTGCTGAAAGGCACCGCCCTCCCCATAGAGACCATTGCGGAGCAGGTGGGGTATCCCGATGCCAGCAGTTTCTCCCGTTCCTTCAAAAAGAAGACGGGAAGCACACCTTTACAGTACCGCAGGCTGTAACCCTTGAATAAAAATCGGGGCTGTCTTACCGAAACCGGTAGAACAGCCCCTTATGTTTATTGGGACAACAGAACCTCATACGCCGGATAGGCATGCGAAAAGCGGTAACCCAACTGCCGAGCCAGCGCAAGAGAACCTGGGTTCTGGGCATCCCAGCCGGGATACCATCCCCGCTCCAGACAGGCAAGGATTAATCTAGCTCCACAGGCTCGGGCTAACCCACGTCGGCGGTATTCCATTTTGGTATCGATCTCCACCTCGATGCCGCCCAGGTAATGAGAGTAGGATGACGCCCCTGCAACGGGAACACCGTCCTTCACAGCAATAAACCCAAGACCATGCGCCTGATAGGCGGTATACTGTGGGTAATTGGACACCAGATCCCGGCTCCACGCCTCTGCCAGGCAGCGATGATAGAGCCCCTCTCCCATCTGTTCCAGCATAAAACCGGATGGCAAATCCTCCGCCACCTGCTGAAGCAACACCGGATCAAAACACGCCGGATCCTTTTCGGTGGCATACCGAATCACAGGACGGATCTGCTCACCGTAGGCGGCTTCCACCAGCGGACGCCAGCCTTCATGCTGGGGCACCAGAATCATAAACCGCCGGCGGCAGTCTGCCGGACGGAACACCGCCAATGCCCGGTCCGGCAGACCCGCCAAAAAGCAGAAGTCCCCCAGAAGAGCCATAGCAGAAACCGGGCAGTCTGTATCACGGGCATAGACAGCTCCCATGGTTCCTTGCAAGCAGGACCAAATCATGGTCTTGTGCCAACCAGAAAACAGGGCAGCCACCCGGGAGGTATCCTCTATTCTGATAATCATAATTCTGTTATACCGACTGGGTCAGGATGGCTTTCCGCAACAGCACCACATCGGTGACGGTCAGACTGCCATCTCCACTTACATCACCTGTAGCGACAAAAGCATTATGGAGGATAGATTTCCGCAGTAATACCACATCGGTAACACTCAAACTGCCGTCGGCATTCATATCTCCAATCAAAACCGACTCCTGGGCCAGGGCGGCGATGGCGGCTTCCAGGGCGGCTTCAGCGGCATCAATTTCCGCTTCGGTAGCGGATTCCAACCTCACAATACGCTCCCCTTCTGCCAGGGCGGCTTCCAGAGCGGCTTTGGCCTCAGCCTCTGCATCCTCCAAATCCAAAGCTTTTGCGGCAGCCATCAGCTGTTGCAAGGTGTTGGTCAAACCGACGCTTAGGGGCGTCACAGTCAGATTATCAAAACGGACAGCACTATAATGGGTACGCATACCTACCCGACCGTTCAGGAAAGGTTCCGGGTCAGTGTAGTCAATATATAGTGTGCCGTCCACATAGACCTTGATATTGGCGCCCAGACAATCTACCCGGATACGGTAGGTCTGTCCCTGACGAATGGTCAGAGGCACGGTATTGGTTGCCACTGGTGTCCAGTTATAATCCTGTTTTCCAATGGCCACACCCCCGGAACCGAAGCCGATAAAATACCCCTGCAAATAATCGGTACCTGTAATGGCAGGCGTACTGGGATCGGTACCGTAAAAATTGCCAGAATCCGGGTTGGTGGTTCGCACCAGCAGTCCACAGTTGATGGAGCCCAGAGGCGTAAAATCCGCCTCCACTGAGTAATCCCCCCATCCGTCCAGACCATACAGCCGCTTGCCTACGCCGTTGCCACCATCGGCCATAACCAGACTGCCGTCGGTCACAGACCAGGGACCGTCATAATAGGTATTGCCGTCATCTACGCTGTCATAGGTTATTTCCGTAGGATCCGTCGCATCGTACTTTGTAAATTCCAACCTTGCCGCCAGGATGTGAGAACTGTAAGTCAGAGTCACCGTATGAATCCCGGCAGGCAAGGGAATCCGCCGCAGAACATTGGTGGCAAAGCCGTCTGTAGCCGGCAGGATACCGGAATAGACCGGTGCGCCATCCACCGAAATCTGCACTTCCACCGATTCTTCCGCCTGATAGCGCAGACCTAGGTCATACTGCGACTCCCAAGCCAGGTTGACCTGGTAATCATACGCCTGCCCCCTTTTGCTGTCCACAGCGTAATAATCGGGGTAGCTTTCATCAGAAGTCACCGGTACCAAGGCTTCTGCAACAGGGGAAATATAATCTTTCGCCTGGATGCTGCCGGGCAAGGGTTTGGCCTGTTCCGACGCACTGTTGCCGTGAACCTGACCGGTCAGGGCAGCATAGCTCACAGAAAGGCCGGTATCCTCGGCATAGAAACCAATGCGGCAGTCCAGCCCCTGGGAATCCGGCAGGGTCAGGGAACCCAGATCGTGATCATTCAGGAAGAAAGTATAGGTTTGGCCGGTACTCTCCACCTGCAGTGCCTGAACACAGTCCACCCGCACGGCTTCCCCGAAACTGGAGGGCAACGCCAGGGTATCAGTACGCCGGACACGACCGCCGGATACCGTCCGCACCACCAGCATCTGCTCCGTAGCATCTACCAGGGCCATTACATAGTTTTTTGCATCCTGATAGGCAAACACCACCCCGGCACGCCCCAGGCCGTTCATACCGGAAAGGCAGAATTCGGCAGTAAAATCCCCGGTATAGGTCGCCCTAGAAAGCACTATCTCGTCACTTTCCAGTGCCAACACTCCCTCCTGAAGCTGACCGCCTTCCCAGGCTTCCAAATCCCCTTCTTCCTCAAAGCGGGTTTGCAAATCGGGTTGGGCAGGTACAGGCTGAGGTGTATAGGTTGGCCCCAATACTTCCATGGTGCTGCCGTTAAAAACCAGACGGTCAATATTCATCTTCCGGGTAGGGCTGCCGTTCTTGGCCTCCACCAGGGTATGATAAACAAGATAGTAGCTGTCCAAATCCGGACCTTTCACAGTGGAAGAATGACCAGGACCAAAAACCTGGTCAATCGTAGAAACCAGCAGGGTATCGGTAGCTTTGGTCAGGGAATCCATGGAATCACCTACTGCGTAACCAATACGGTAGCCCTTATGCAGTACATGATTGCCGGTATAGGTCAGATAATACAACCCATCGTGCTTCACCACCATGGGACCCTCGGTCCAGCTGTTGGCCATCGACGCAGCCGTCAGAGCCAGGCCGTCGCCGAAGTCAGAAGGACTGGACATGGAGTAGCGGGTAATGCAGGTGCCGCCGGAAGTCAGAAAATACCACTGACCGTCATCGTCAATAAATACGTCCCCGTCGATTCCCCTTCCCACATTTCCGGTGATAATTTCAAAGGGGCCGGTGGGGGATTCCGAACGGAGTACATAATGGCCCTGACCGTCAGGAGAGGTATACATATAAAAGTAGCCATTGTAATAAACCACTTCAGGGGCGTAAGCGTTGCGGAGCAGCTGATTTTCAGCACAAACGCCTGCATACTCCCAGTTGACCAAGTCAGTGGAGGTCCAACATTGAATCTGTTCGGAACCGCTACTGGGATAGAGATAATACCGCCCATTCCATCGCATAACAAAGGGATCCCCTTTATCCTCCACAATGGGATTGGTATAGGTTGCAGTTTCCTGGGGCATCACGGTCTCCTCCTTCATGGCCACTGCGCCGCCAATACTGCTAAAAAACAAAGCAGTTGCCAAAGCCATTGCCGCCAGTTTTCTTTTAATTTGCATGGCAATACCTCCTTATTTTTTTGCATTATAACACAGGCACCGCAAAATTGAAATGGTTTAAAATACTTTTTATGTATAAATTATCACAGTTTTTATGGAAAAGAGGAAATAGTTGTGCTATACTAAAAAATAATTACAATATGTATGACAGTATGATGGAGGAATATCATGGATCACAAATTTCGAAAGCTATCCGGCTATTACAAGCCTTATCTGGGAATCTTCACGGCAGATATGTTTTTTGCCATGCTGGGGGCTGCAGTTACGCTGGTAATTCCGCTAATTGTGCGGTACATCACCGGAACGGTGGTCAATCAGCCGCTGGACCAATCCACGGCTGTCATCCTGCGGTTGGGAATCCTCATGGTGGCCATGGTCATCTTGGAAGCCTTCTGTAACTACTTCATTACCTACTACGGCCATATGATGGGGGCCAGGATTGAGCACGACATGCGTAATGAGATTTTTGGCCATTACCAGAAGCTATCCTTTGCTTTTTATGATGACCAAAAGGTGGGGCATCTGCTCTCCCGCATCACCAGCGACCTGTTCGACATCACCGAATTGCTGCACCACGGGCCGGAGGATGTGGTAATTTCCGCCATTAAACTCCTTGGTGCCTTTGTCATCCTCTTGCTGGTCAACTGGCGCATGGCCCTGGTGGCCATTGGCATTGTCCTGCTGATGCTGCTGTATGCGGTGGCGCTGAACAAACGGATGCGCAACGCATTCCGGGATAATCGGGCTCGCATTGCCGACATCAACAGCCAGATTGAGGACAGCCTTTCAGGCATCCGTGTAGTTCAATCCTTTGGTAATGAAAAAACCGAAATGGGTAAGTTCCGGGTCAATAACCAACGCTTTGTGGAATCCAAGCGTCATAGTTACAGATATATGGGAATCTACAATTCCGGTATGGGAGCCTTCTCCACCCTGATTACCGTGGGTTCCCTGATTATGGGCGCGTTGCTTATGGCCGGCAGCCAGCTGAACGCCGCCGATCTGGTGACCTTTCTGCTGTACATCAACAACTTCACCGAGCCGGTAAAAAAGCTGGTGAACTTTACTGAGCAGTTTCAAAATGGATACAGCGGCTACGAGCGGTTCCTGGAAATCATGGCCATTGCTCCGGACATTGCCGACCGACCCGATGCTGTTGCGGTGGAGAAGGTGCAGGGGGATGTCAAGTTCGAGAATGTAACCTTTCATTACAAAGATCACACCGAAAACGTCCTTTCCGGGGTGAATCTGGAGGTGAAACCGGGAGAATACGTCGCCCTGGTGGGCAGTAGCGGATCGGGCAAAACCACCCTTTGCTCCCTGATTCCCCGATTCTATGACGTCAGCGAAGGACGGGTTCTGCTGGACGGCCGGGATATCCGGGACATCCGGCTAAAGGATCTGCGGCGGCAAGTCGGCATTGTCCAGCAGGAGGTGTACCTGTTCGCCGGCACCATTATGGAAAACATCCGTTATGGCCGACCGGATGCCACCGACCAAGAAGTTGTGCAGGCTGCCATGGCCGCCAATGCCCACCAGTTCATTGTCAATATGCCGGACGGCTACCAAACCGACATCGGCCAGCGAGGGGTCAAGCTATCAGGCGGACAAAAGCAACGCATCTCCATTGCCCGGGTATTTTTAAAAAATCCTCCGGTCCTGATCTTTGACGAAGCCACCTCCGCTTTGGACAACGAAAGCGAGCGCATTGTCCAACAGTCTCTGGAGGCATTGGCCCGGAACCGTACTACCTTTGTCATCGCCCACAGGCTCTCTACCATTCGCAACGCCCAGCGTATCCTGGTACTTACTGAGGAGGGCATTGCTGAGGAAGGCACCCACCAGGAGCTTCTGGCCAAAGGCGGCGTTTACGCCAATTTATATGAAATGCAATTTTAACAAAAATCGAGTAGGAGGGGCTGAGTAGCCCCGACCTGTCACACCACCGTGCGTACCGT
>CAYZTR010000050.1:0-16032 GCA_964481575.1 uncultured Eubacteriales bacterium | reverse complement strand
GTTCGGTGGCCAGCGGTTTGGTGAAATGGAAGTTTGGGCTCTGGAAGCTTACGGCGCCGCTTACACTCTGCAGGAGATCCTGACTGTGAAGTCGGATGACGTGGTGGGTCGTGTTAAGACCTACGAGGCTATCGTCAAGGGGCAGAACGTGCCTAAGCCCGGTGTGCCTGAGTCCTTCAAGGTATTGATTAAGGAATTGCAGGCTCTGGGTCTGGATATCAAGGTGCTGGATAAGGATAAGAACGAGATCGACCTGAAGCAGACCTATGATGAGGATGAAGAGCTGGGTCTTAATATGCCTAAGAATTTTGATGAGCCGGTGGTTGCTGATAATCTGGCCGGCTTTAGCACCGAGGATGAGAATGGCGAGCCTATTTTCGAGGAGCAAGATATTGTTGAGAACGGTACTGCTGCCGATTTTGATGATGGCGACGAAGAATAATACAGGGAGGTAACAACGATGGAAAATTTAGAATTTGAATCCATTAAGATCGGATTGGCTTCTCCCGAAAAAATCAGAGAATGGTCCCATGGGGAAGTGAAGAAGCCGGAAACCATCAATTACCGCACCTTAAAGCCCGAGCGGGACGGTCTGTTCTGTGAGCGGATCTTCGGGCCCCAGAAAGACTGGGAATGCCATTGCGGCAAGTACAAGCGCATTCGCTATAAGGGGAAAATTTGCGATAAGTGCGGTGTGGAAGTAACCCGGGCCAAGGTGCGTCGGGAACGTATGGGCTCCATTGAACTGGCTGCCCCTGTTTCCCACATTTGGTATTTCAAGACCATTCCTTCCCGGATGGGTCTTGTGTTGGACGTTTCCCCAAAAACCCTGGAGCAGGTGCTCTATTTCTCCCAGTATATTGTCATTGATCCCGGCGATACGCCTTTGGTGAAAAAGCAGTTGCTTTCTGAGCGGCAGTACCGGGATATGAAGGAAAAATACGAGGATGATTTTGTTGCCGGTATGGGTGCGGAAGCCATCCAGACCCTGCTGAAGGAAATTGATCTGGAGCAGACCAGCGCTGATCTGAAAGCCGAGCTGGAAGATGCCAACGGGCAGAAGCGTGTGCGTCTGCTGAAGCGGCTGGAGGTCATTGAGGCTTTCCGTTTGTCCGGCAACCGTCCCGAGTGGATGGTCTTGGATGTGTTGCCGGTGATTCCGCCGGATCTGCGCCCCATGGTACAGCTGGACGGCGGTCGGTTTGCTACCTCCGATCTGAACGATCTGTATCGCCGTGTTATTAACCGGAACAACCGGTTAAAACGGTTGCTGGAGCTGCATGCACCGGATATCATCGTCCGTAATGAAAAGAGAATGTTGCAGGAGGCAGTGGATGCCCTGATTGACAATGGCCGTCGCGGCCGTGCTGTCACCGGCCCCAATAACCGGGCCCTCAAGTCCCTATCCGACATGCTGAAGGGAAAGCAAGGCCGGTTCCGTCAGAACCTGCTGGGAAAACGTGTGGACTATTCCGGCCGTTCGGTAATCGTGGTTGGCCCCGAACTGAAGATGTATCAGTGCGGCGTGCCCCGGGAGATGGCGCTGGAACTGTTCAAGCCCTTTGTCATGAAGCGGCTGGTGGAAACCGGTGTAGTGACCAATATTAAGACTGCCCGGAAGGCAGTGGAACGGGTCAAGCCGGAGGTTTGGGATGCGCTGGAGGTCGTGATTAAGGATCATCCTGTTCTTCTGAACCGTGCGCCGACTCTGCACCGTCTGGGTATCCAGGCCTTTGAGCCTGTACTGGTGGAAGGGCGTGCTCTGAAGCTGCACCCCTTGGCCTGTACTGCCTACAACGCCGACTTTGACGGCGATCAGATGGCTATTCACGTGCCTTTGTCTGCCGAAGCACAGGCGGAAGCCCGTTTCCTGATGCTTTGCGCCAACAACCTGCTGAAGCCCTCGGACGGCAAGCCTGTTACCGTTCCGACCCAGGATATGGTTCTGGGTTCCTACTACCTGACCCTGGTCAAGGAGGACGAACCCGGCGCCGGTAAGGTCTTTACCAGCAAAGAGGAAGCCTTACTGGCTTATGACAACGGTGCGGTGGGACTGCATGCACCCATTAAAGTGCAGATGCACGGTGTGGATCAGAACGGTACTCCTATTACCCGTTTGATTGACGCTACGGTTGGCTTTATTATCTTCAATAAATCCATTCCCCAGGATATCGGATTTGTAGACCGCACTCAGGAAGGACATGAGCTGGATCTGGAAATCGGACTTTATGCCAAGGGGAAGGTCAACAAGGTCGGCAAAAAGCAGCTGGGCAATATCATTGACAAGGTGATTAAGACCCACGGAATCACCCGCACTTCTGAGGTGCTGGATAACATTAAAGCTACCGGATATAAGTACTCTACCAAGGGTGCGATTACCGTGGCTGTGGCCGATGCTGTGATTCCGCCCCAGAAAGGGGAACTGATCGAAGCTGCTGAATCCAAGATTGACAAGATTTATAAGCAGTATAACCGTGGTCTGATTTCCAAGGCCGAGCGCAGCGAAGCTGTTGTGAAGATTTGGAACGCCACGACAGAAGAAGTCGGCGATGCCCTGAAGGATAACCTGGACGAATACAATCCCATCTTCATGATGGCCGATTCCGGCGCCCGTGGTTCTATCAACCAGATCCGGCAGCTGGCCGGTATGCGTGGCTTGATTTCCAATACCTCCGGTAAAGTTATCGAGGTTCCCATTCGTGCCAACTACCGGGAAGGCTTGAACGTGCAGGAATACTTTATTTCCTCCCGTGGTGCCCGGAAAGGTTTGGCAGATACCGCACTTCGTACCGCTGACTCGGGTTACCTGACCCGGCGTTTGGTAGATGTTTCCCAGGATGTGATTATCCGGGAGGATGACTGCGGTTCAGATGAAGGCCTCACTGTGTATGCCATTAAGGACGGCAATAATGTGATGGAGAAGCTCTCCGAGCGTTTGACCGGCCGTTACCTGTTGCACAACCTGGTGGATGAAGCCACCGGTGAAGTGATTATGGATAATGAGCATATGCTTACCGATGATGACGCCAAGAAGGTGGAGGATTATGGCGTGGAGTCCATTAAGATCCGCTCCATCCTTACCTGCCATGCCAAGCATGGTATTTGCCGTAAGTGCTACGGCGCCAATCTTGCCACCGGCGGAAAGATCCCCGTGGGTGAGGCCGTAGGTATCATTGCTGCCCAGTCGATTGGTGAACCCGGTACCCAGCTGACCATGCGTACCTTCCATACCGGTGGTATCGCATCGGCTGAGGATATTACCCAGGGTCTGCCCCGTGTTGAAGAATTGTTTGAAGCTCGTCGGCCCAAGCGTGCTGCTATCATTACCGAGATCGCCGGTACGGTTCGTCTGACTACCGAGAAACGGAATACCGTGGTTATCGTGACCAACACCGATCCTGATACCATGGACGAGCGCAAATATACCATTCCTTATGACTATCATCTGGTGGTCAAAGATGGAGATACGGTGGAGAAAGGTGCACCTCTGACGGCTGGTTCCATTGCACCTGCTGACATTCTGGCGGTCAATGGCCCTGACGCTGTTCAGGATTACATTATCGACCAGGTGCAGCTGTCCTACCGTACCCAGGGTGTGGAACCCAATGATAAGCACATTGAGATTATTGTGCGTCAGATGATGCGTAAGTTGCGGGTGGAGGATCCCGGTTCTACCGAGTTCCTGCCCGGGCAGATGGTAGAGCGGGGCGAAATTTATTTTGCCAACCGGGATATCCGTGCCCGGATGGAAGCCGGGGAGGAAGGCCTGTCCCTGGTGACTTACCAGCCCACTTTGTTGGGCATTACCAAGGCTTCGCTGGCCACAGAATCCTTCCTGTCGGCTGCATCTTTCCAGGAGACCACCCGTGTCCTGACCGATGCTGCCATCAAGGGCAAGGAAGATCCTCTGTTCGGCTTGAAGGAGAATGTTATTATCGGTAAGCTGATACCGGCCGGAACCGGTATGCGCTCCTACTACCAGGCTATGGAGACGGAGGGGGATATTCCTCCCGTCATGGAAGCCCTGCCTGAGGAGTTCAGCGAGGAAGATGGGGACGCATCCACTTTTGGGGAGTTTTCCCAGCCTGACGCAGCCACCGAGATAGCACAGCTGGCGGAATCCACTGCTGACAATTCCGCTGCGGATACGCCGGAGGAACTGGTGGACGAAACCTAATTTCTTTAACCTATTATATGTAACAAAAAAGCCATCCGATTTTCCGTGATGTTCTTAACGGAGAATTGGTGGGTGGTATGTAACCGGAAGGTGTAAAAACCTTCCGGTTATTACTTTTTATGCGGTTTTCTTTTTGGTCGGGTGTTTGCTCACCGATTTGCTTTCGTCGGCACACGGGCGGTCTGTGGGCG
Organism: uncultured Eubacteriales bacterium; assembly: GCA_964481575.1. Taxonomy (GTDB): domain Bacteria; phylum Bacillota; class Clostridia; order Oscillospirales; family Acutalibacteraceae; genus UQRS01. The sequence continues at coordinate 11,664 of CAYZTR010000050.1, read as the reverse complement.
ACACACGGGGATGTGTGGTTGTTATCTACTCTTTCTTTTCTGTTGTAGTAGTTCCTGAGTTTTATTCTATGGATTTTCTTCTTGATAGGAAATTCTGACACTATCCGGGCGGGATATTTACATTACTCAAAAAGACTTGCCACATAGTAGAGATTGCTTGTTCTTGTTCCGTCCTCATGGTGTCGCTGAATCTTTTTTACAAGACCGAGAGTAGATAGACTTTCGATAGCAGAGTCAACGGTTTTTCTATCCATACTGCACTCCTTTGCGATGACTCTCCGCGAGGGAAGCAGGAGCCATCCTTGCTGTCACTGTGCCGGAGCAGACAACAGTAGACCGTGAAGTCTCTCGGCTTTAGTTCTAAATCAAAGATTCGGTTGGGAACCATAAAGAAATTTTTGTGCTGCATCCGATTCTCCTTTCGGTTGTTTTGATTCTGAATTTTGATACGATCACCTGCATTCCACTTTTCGATTTCGTATGTAATCAAGGCGAGAGCAAAACAAAAAGACTCGCACTTACATGGATACGGAAACACAAACAGGCGAACAAAATTGTCCGCTTTCGATGTTCCGTGCCTATGTAAATGCGAGTCTTAAAACTTTAAAAAGATGACTGCCCATACGGAGCAGATGCTATGTGCATCGCTGTCTTTCAAGCGACGGAGTGACAGTGGGAACTGTCGTGGCACTTAATATTCAAATTTCAACCAACTTCTGTCGGTGAATTTATTATACCATAAAAGCGAAGCGTTATGATATCCTTGCACATTTTTGCGGTTGCCGTGTAAACGGCGAGCAAAAGTGCTTAAAATGCCATGCGCAGCAGTATAACAACTGCATTTATGCAGTTATTATACCATCTTTTCTAAAAATATAAAGAGAAAAAAACAGCCGTCTCCGAACCAACAGAGACGGCGCATCTTTTTGTATTTTGAGAGCTTATTCGGCTTTACAACCAAGAGTCCCAGACAGTACCATGGTAGTCACAGTGCCGGTTTCCCGATCTTGATACACAATATAATAGGCCGTGTAGCGATCTCTTCCGGCGGCCACATTGGTGCGGCGGTAAGCAAAGCTGCTATAAGCAGTGGAACCGAAGGATTGGACGTAAACCTTTCCCGGAATATCCTGCAGAGCAGACGTTTCCTCATTGTCGCCGGCGGCAGAAACCGCAGTCAGATAATCCTCCAGATCCTGTTCGGCGGCAGTTACGATGACGCCGTGATCCAACACTTCATACTGGGCATTGAAAGATGTGAAGAGCTTCTCCCCTTCTGCGTTCTCCAGCTGATCCACAAACTCCACATTCCAGGTAATGTCATAGGCGCCGTTCCAGTTTGCTTCGTCCATATGCTGCACTGCCGAGGCAGACTGCACATGAATCCCAATTTCGGATGCATCTACCGAATACAGGCTGAAACCGTCTGCAGTCAGGATGCCGTTTTCAAAATAAACAGCTTCCTCGGTGGCAGAAAGTAGCACACCAGCCGTTTCCAGAACGGTGATATCCTCCTTCAACGCATCCGCCAGGGCACCGGTCAACAGAGCAGAATCCGCCGCAGCGGCCTCCAAAGACGCCTGATAGGTCACCGAGTCGGTATTATCTTCAGAGATCTTGGCAAGGGCAGCATCGCTGGTCAATAGGTAGGCCTTACCGTCATCCGAATCGAATCCATGATAGTAGGTATCGCCCAGCTTAGCGGCGTTGCCGGAGGGAACCCCCAACACCTTATCCTCCCATTTATGATCCTGGTTATACCGTGCGTACATATAGGAGAATACAGGCTTCAGGTAATTGGTGGAAAACTCGGTGGTCAGAATTGTGCCATCCACCGACCCGGGACAGAAGCCCCAACTGGTAATGGTGCCCACAGTGGCACCCGGCCGGTAGGCCACGGTATCATAGAACTTCATGTTGTTATAAAAGACCTGATAGGTTTTTCCCTGATAAGTAAAGGGATCTGTCAGGGCCTGGCCGGTAACCGAGCCGTTGCTGTACCATTTCATAAACAGGCAGGGATCCATAGTAAAGGCCATACCGGTATAGGGCACCATAATCAAGGTGACGTATCTGGTACCGCCAAAGGGACTACCCACATTGTCATTGGGGGTGGTACCTGTGGTTTCCAGCTGATGGGCAACCGTCCAGAAGCCGGCACTCAGAGCATACACCTTATTATTGGGGCAGGCGCACCAGCCGCGGGAATATTCATATATCAATTCATCAGACATAGCAGCGTGGGTTTCTGCCATTTGATCTTCCGTCTGATTCAGAATCCAGGGGGAGACCTTGGCCTGATTGGTTTCGGAAAGATCCTGAAAAGAGCCGGTAAAGGTCACATTATAGGCATCAACCGCAGCCTGATACGCTTCCCACGCAGTCTGCAGATCACCATAATTGGTCACCTGGGCCTGTTCCTTCGGAGACAGGGCGGCATACTGGGCTTCCAGGGCATCCAGCGTGCTTTTGGCCTTGTAGGAGACAGTTCCCAAATTCTGGATTTTCCAAATCAGGGATTCTACAACGCCTGGCGCTTCCGGCGCAACCACCCCGTCATACAGCTGCACGCTCTGAAAGTCAATATTCCCGGCATAACCGTTACCTACACCCAGCTTGATGAGATCCGATGTACCAGAGTCCGCGCTCAAGGATGCACCAGTCCAAGCCAGATACTGATCAATATACAAATCAAACGTATAAACGCCGTCGGTATTATGGACAATGATAACGTACTCATGCCAATCCGTGGTGGTCACCTGCATGGAATAATTTCCGGTAACATCAGAAACTGTTCCGTTATAGGCCAACAACACTGTGGCAATGACTTTTGCGCTACCGATTCGCACCGAGATTTCATTGACAGGATTGGTAACTTCCTCCAACGCACCGGCGCGGGCTGTGGTCACCAGCGTAAAATCGCCGGTGGGAAGGGCAAATCCGGTGGGCGAACAAATATAGCCATAATCCATAGAGGTCGCACTGGTTTCCTTTGTAATGTTTACGTACTCTGTCCCCTGGGTAATGGTGGCGGTTTTGTTGCTTTGCTTCCAACTGTCCACCGTCCAGTTAGGCGCCATGGCATGATCCACCAAAGGGGTCTGCGTTGTATCCACTGCGGCAATAGAGAAGGGGGTACAAAGAAGCGCCAGCAACATAATGCAACAAAGTAGTAGCTTCGACTTGCTTTTCAAAATAATCCCATCCTTTCTAATTTCCCCTTTCTTTCCAAAGGAGAGAAATATTATTGATTCTGTATTCATCATAACATATGGTTTTTACCATACCATTGTAAAGTAAGACAAATACATTGCAATTTCAGCCAGCAAAATTGCTTTGGTGCGCCCCTGAAGGGATTATAGATTCAATATCGCTTTCCGCAACAAAACCACATCGGTCACCGATAGACCGCCGTCAGTATTCATATCTCCGGCGGGCGTATCAACAGCAGTTGCATTGTTGAGAATAGCTTTTCGTAGCAGCACCACATCGGTCACCGACAAGGTACCGTCCTCGTTCATATCCCCCAGAAGCACTCCCGGTTCTGGTTCAGGTTCCGGCTCCGGTTCAGGTTCCGGCTCCGGGGTCAAGGCCGGCAGGGTTGCAGTAGCATAAGCAATCGTTTGCTTCAACCGTACACCAGCTTCGTAAAACATATAAATTGTATTATTTTCGCCAATTATAAAGCTGGGGGCTGCCGCTCTGGCATCATCCGGAGAACCAACTTCAGAGTCGTAGAAAATACCCCATTCCACAATTTCCGTCAAAGTGCAATCGGTTTCAAATAAATACATGTTTCCGTCGGAGGCATTGCAAATCACAAAAAACCGTCCGTCATACTGGAACAGCTTAGGTCCCGACAGATTTCCCTTATATTGGGCACCGGTAGGAGAAATCATGGCACCGGGACGAACCGTCCATTCCCGGCCGTCATCAGAATAGCAGCAATATATTTTCCGCATGCCGGCATCGTTGCCCATGAGGAGCATTACATACCGATTTTCCACCCCGGAAATCTCATATTCGGTCACACCGGCATAGCTGGCTTCGGTAACGCCGGCACCCAGCTGAGAAGCGGTAACACAAACGCCGCCATAGGTCCAATGAAGCAAATCCTCAGAGGTGGCATACCGAGTGATGGAATTGTCCCCATGAAAATACATAAAGTAGCAATTCTCAAACCGATTCCAGACAACATCGGGAGAGGACACATGGCCGACGCTGTAATTCCCCGGCCATTGATTGGAAATCAAAGGATTGGCGGGATACTCCGTCCAGGGCCCGTCCAAGGAATCCGAATACAAGAGGCAGATTCCTCCTGGGGCATCGTGAGGCGCGTAGTACAAATAGTAGCGGGCCAGCGTATCCTCTAAGCCGTGCAGAGTCGTATCCACAATGCAGGGAAAACAAAACTCGTTGGTAGGATTATACTGATAATCCGCCAACTTCTTTACCAAGCCCTGGCACTGGAAGGTAGGGAAACCTGGATCGGTACCGCCGGAAATATCTCCGGTCACCGTATAACTCATGGAAAGGCTGCGGGTTCCTACCGTAGCCGTAATATTGTACAGTCCAGGTTCCAGCGTTTCCGGCAGACTGAAAAACGCGGTGGCCGATTGGTTGGAAACAGTGGTTTCACTGGCAGTATCCGGAACAGGGGTGCCGTCTGCCTGACAGAAAGAGAAGGAAACCGACGTACCATCCTGCATATCAATGGTGGTAAGCTTGGCTAGCACTTCTACAGATTTCCCTGCCACATGATGATTTTGGGACAGCAGCAAACCGGTTAACCGACCTGTGTCAGCGCCTTCCGGATAGACGGAACCTTCATACAGCTGAACCTGCCTAATATCCATATTGCCCCGATAGTAATTGCCAACGCCCAGTTTAACCAGATCACTACCGGAAGTACCCACCAAGGGGGCACCGATCCAGGCCAGCTGGTCATCCACATACAAATCAAAAACATAGCCGGTACCGACGGGATACACGATCATGCTGTAACACCGCCAATCGGTAGTATCCACCTGGAAAGTATAATCACCGGCTTCGGTTTTCACAATTCCCTCCGTTCCATAGGAAATCAGCAGAGTCGCGCACAGCTTCTGATTGCCAAGCCGGGCTGTGATTTCATTAAACCCCGATTCCTCATCCCCGGCAATCCGCACCTCAGACACCAGCGTAAAACCGCTTTCCGGAATGGAAAGGGTTGCAGGAGAACAGACATAGTTATATGCGCCGGTTCCGCCTGTAACCGTAGTGCTGTCTTTGGCCACATTAACATAGCCATCCATTTGGGTAATGGTGCCGGTTTTGCTGACAGCATGCCAATCCCCGTCTGTCCAGTCGGGCGCCATGACATGATCGAACAAAACCGTATTTTCTGCCGCAATCGGCACTGTCGTGCAGAGCAGCATCACGATCATCATCAGGCCAATAAGAATGATTGATCTGCGTTTCAAAATATCCCATCCTTTCTGTTTTCTCCGTTCACAGGAGATTTTTTGGTATTGCAGCTGGCAATACTGATTCTGCATCCATCATATCATGCTGCTTTTTACCATACAATTGTAAAATAACACAAATACATTGCAATTTCTCGCTACGAAATACAAAAACTGGAAAAATCGGACAACCCGATACGGATTGCCCGATTTTCCTATAGATATAAGTCGGTTTATTGATACAAAATTGTTTTACGAAGCAGAACCACATCCGAAACCGACAACTGCTGATCCCCATTCACGTCTCCAACCGGGTCAAACTCATTGGCCAGGATGGTCTTGCGGAGCAGAACCACATCAGCCACAGACAGCTTCTGGTCGTTGTTCATATCGCCCAGGAGAATAAGAGGAGGGAACTCCAAGGCATTCTGTGCATTCAGCAAAGCACGGGAAGCGGCCTCCAAAATGCCGAAAGGAGCATTCACCTGGATCAAATTCTTGGCCAGGGCGATGGTATCCTGGAACGCCTGCCAGCTGGCATCAGTATAGCCTTCATTGGTCACCTGCTCACAAGCAGCAATGTTGCTTTCCAGAACCGTGGTATCATCCTCGGAGGACAGGCATGTGACTTCCACATCATCAATTTGCATCGAACAGGTAGAGGGCCCATCCATAAAGAATTCCAGGGTGATTTGATGATCCTGGATCACCACCTTCTCGGAAAGCTGCACATAAGCCCACATGGTATCTGTTGTCAGAACCGTTTCGGCATCCCCGTCATAACCGGAGATTCGCAACCCTGCATCATTTGGGGCAGCATTGTCCACTTTAACGTAACAGGATACCAAATACTCCCCATTCTCCAAGCCGCCGAAGGTTTGGGTCAAAGAGCCAGTGTAAGGGGCGCTGCCGTTGTAGAAGTAGAACTTATAGGAACCATTGTACACATTCTGCCCATCCACGCCATAGGAGTTGGCAGGTGTGGTGGTAACTGCCCATCCGCTGGTAGAACCCATCTCAAAACCGCCGTTTTGCAAACCGCCGGTAATGGAAGTAATCTGGGTCAGAACCGGATCTCCGGAAACAGAAATGGAAACAATGTCTAAAGTGCCTTGGCTGACCTGCAAGGTCAGATCCACCTTCCCTGCAAACAGATAACCGTAAACCGGTACCGTTTCTGCACCGGCATTTACAGGCACCTGACAGATCACGTTACCGTCCATATCCAGCACCTGCAAAGTGGCAGCTTCTTTTGCTTCCACAGCCACATCCAGGGCAAACAAACCACTGTCAGAAACGCTAACCTGGAAGGTCAAGGTTTCGTCTGCAGGCACCGTTACAGAATCACCGTTTACAGTAGTGCCGTTGCTGCCGTCTGCCTCAACAGCCAGATAGGTCCGCTGATTCAGCTCCATGGGCGTACCGGCCAACACAACAGTGTGGGCATTGGCATCATCCTGCAGCTTCACATAAACCAGCTGATTGTTTTCATCCACATAATAGCCACTAACATTCTGGGCCGCAGTCTCCAGATCCTCCAAAGAGGCAAAGAACGTGGGGACGCTGCCGTCCACCTGAACGGTAAGTCCGTCAAAAGCAGCGGCATGGAATTGCAGCAAATAATCCCGGGCAACCTGCTGCCCGTAATTACCGGTGCGCTGGCCGATTTCCAGGGTCAGGGTCTCTATCCCATCCTGAATGGCCACATTTCCGGTATAGGTAGTGGTATCATAAATGCCGCTGGCGTAGTCTTCCGACTCACCGTCATCCTCATACAGCACGAAGGAGAAGTCACCGTCGGAAACGGTAGGATAAATATCCAAGGTCATACGGTCAATGGCAGACTGATCGTAATACATCAGTTCCGGCGTCATGGGAATAATGGAGCCAGCCTTGACAAAGACAGGGAGAGTAGCCTCGTCGGCATAATAATTCACTGTACGGCCAGGGCTGTATAAGGTGATACCATCATTGTAATCGTACCAATAAGCGTTCCCCTCCGGGAAATACACGGATTTTTCAAAGGAGCCATCCAGCACAGGTGCCACCAGGAAGGATTCCCCGCAGAGATACTGGGTATCCAGTTCCCAGGTGTTTTGGTCCTCCTGATATTCCAGGAGCATGGGACGGGTCAGAGGCACACCGGTGCCGCCGTCGGCTGCACTGTAACCAGACTCCAGGCCAATGCCAATGATGTTATCGGCAGTATAGGAATAGAAGTAAGGAATCAACCGCTCCCGCAGATTGATATAAGTTCGGGAGATGTCCTCAGCATTGTGGGTCCAGGGCTCGGTGGCGGTATTACCGGCACAGTAATGGATCCGGTGCACCGGCAGGAAAGTGGACATTTCGATCCACCGCTTGTAATTCAATTCATCGCTGCTGGTAAAGAAACCGCCAATATCGCAGCCCCAGTAGGAGTAGCCGGTCAGGGCCAGGCTCATGCCCATGTTAATCTGCTGCTGCATGGAAGTATAGGATGCACCGATATCACCGGTCCAGGGAGAGGCATACCGATGAGATCCCAAATAGTTGGATCGTGTCAGGACAAAGGAACGTCCGGTCTCCTCCACCATTTTGTTATACATGGCTTCATGGGCCTTCATCCCAAATACATTCTTAACTTCACTCAGGCTGCCGTAGGACTTGCCATCCACATTGTAGAAATACCAGTCGGTATTGTAAGCAGCCGGCTCGCCCATGTCGGTCCAGAAGGAAGAAATACCCAGATCAAACAGCTGCTGATGAAGATTGCCCCACCAGGTCTGTGCAGCAGGATTGAAGAAATCAGTCAAACCGGATTTCTCGCTGTCCCAGGCCCAAGTAATCTGCCGGGTGGTTTCGGTTTGCGAACCGACGAAATAACCGTTGGCTGCGCCCTCCTGATAATCCACACCCGAAGAAACCGGGACATTGGGATCATCAATGACGCCCAAACGGCAATTCAGACGATTCAGGAAGTTCATCATGGCCTGGGGATCGGGGAAGTTTTGGGTATTCCAGGTGGTGGGGCTGCACTTGTACTGGTACCAATCAATATCAATCATCATGGAATCCAGAGCAATGCCCTTATCCCGATAGGTCTGCGCCACAGTCTGCACATCGCTCTGGGTGTAGCCGTAATGGCACTGGATGTTACCGAACGCCCAAGCAGGTGAGAAGAAGGAGCTGCCGACCAATCTGGCATACTGGGTAGAAAGAGATTCGATTTCCGGCCCGTAAATAAAGTAATACAGCAGTTCTCCACCGGGATTGGGGTTGAAGGAACCGAAGGATACCAGATCCGGATCAGAATCGGCCATATCAAACACCGTACGGGAAGAATTGTCGAACAAAATAGAATAACCGTTAGAGCTGATATAATAGGGGTTGTCTCCATAGTACCGCCCGTCCTCATAAGAAGGAACCGAGCTGTCCTGAATTTCGCCGTAGGCATCCACATTCCACATAACAGCCGTATTGCCACGGCGATTGAAGGAGTTGAGGTTTTCACCCAACCCCCAGAAGGCCTCATTCTCCTGGGCTTTCATGTTGACGACACACTCGCCGTATTCCGACCAGCCCATGCTCTTTTCATCATTCTCCAGAATCACATTTCCACTGGCATCCAGATAGGTCAGCTTAAAAGGATCCTTCTGCACACGAACAGTAAATCCGCCGTTGACAAATTCGTAGTAATCCCCTTTGTCACTGACAATCAGCTTCTGGGGATCAATGGCATCATTCACAACGGTGAAGGATTCATACATCCGCTCAAATCGGCTGGTAGGCTCCACCCAAACCTTCAAAATGCTGGGAGAAACCGAGGTCAGCTGCACCGCAGCATTGGTACAGGTAAAGGTCAGCTGACTGGTGCGGTTGCCAGAATAACTCTCCACAGCACCCAGATAAGTCCAATTGCACTTGGCCACGGTAATACAGTCAATATTAACGCTGCCCTTGTTATCGGATTCCTTGGTCAGGCTAATGGTATTCTGCCCCGCCTGCAGAGCAACGGTAAACCGATGCTCCCCCCAGTTATCCCACTCCCGCATATCCGAGAGATAAATAACTTGGGATTCCCCATTCACATTTAACGTCAGAGAATTGGATTTACTGTCACCGGCGCCGTTGGCATACCGGATCCGCAGCAAATACTGTCCGGCCTCCTGCACGGTAACATTAAAAGAGCGACCCTGGCCATTGCCCATAAAACCGGAAGCAAAGCCGGTTCCGGTAAAACCGGGATGGTCATTGTTGTTGCCCATACCACCCAAGACAGTGGCATCCTCTGCCTCATACAGCTGAGACAGGGAAATTTTATCCAGGTGAATCTGTTCAATAGAATCCGATTCATCGAACACATAGGTGATGGTATTCTCCCCCACTGTCAAAGGAAGGCTTTCCAGCTTCTCATTCCAGGTATCCCAGTTCACTGTCTTGGTCAGAGTAGTTACACCGGCTGCCTGGCCGTTAACCAACATGTGCAGCGTCACAGCCGTCGTACCGCCGTTGGCGTACCGCAGACGGACACCGTAATTACCAGTCTGATCAGCGGTAACCGTAAAAGTCACCGAAGCGCCGACACGGGTCAGGCGGACAAATCCAGATCCGGAATAATCATCCTGATCCATGCGAAGCAATGCTCCACTCAATGCAGCGTCTTCCACTTCATAAACCTCCTTTGTGGTCGCATCGGCAACTTCCTCCCGCGCCGCCGCTAACCCCGGTTCCAGGGCAGAGGACGGAAGCGCTGCCATAGAAAGCAGCATTACCAAAGCTACCAACAAACTAATGCATTTTTTCATCCGATTCAACCTCCCATTTCATGTGGATATTCTAACCTAATGATACCATGATTTTAGACAAATTCAATGTCATTTCCCGTTAGATTTAGGTCAAAAAATTACCTATTCCGCAGAATATCTAAGCCAAAAGGAGTCACAAGGTATGAGATTGATCACTGCAAATACCGCCAAATTGCTAAGATGCCTGCCCCTGCAAAGGGTAAATAAAAAGAAAACAAAAAAGCCATCCAAAAAAGCGGGATGTCCTTAACGGAGAAAACCCAAAACCGAATAGGATGAACCAAATGACAGTATGGTCGAAAGGCTATACTGTCATTTTCTTATATAAAAGCGAAATGGTAGAAAAAGTCACAAACATGTGGTATGCTTAATAAAAAATCACTCAATTACAACCAATTTTTGAGAGGATGAAATCTATTTTGAAAAACGAAATTATCCAACACTACGATTTGCTTGTAAAAGAAAACAATGATCCCGTACACGATCCAAAGCCTTTACGGGATTATATGGATAAATGGGACGGACAAGTCTTTATCGACAAAATGGAACTTGATAAAGATAAATCTGTTCTTGAAATCGGCGTGGGAACAGGTCGTCTTGCAGTTCGTGTCGCTCCCTTATGTGGTGAGTTTTATGGTGTTGATATTTCTCCTAAAACCATAGTGCGAGCGAAAGAAAATCTCTCTGAGCAGAACAATGTGAAGTTATTTTGCGGAGATTTTCTAACACTCGATATTTCTCATTCTTTCGATGTTGTATATTCCTCTTTAACCTTTATGCACATCGAGGAAAAGCAGAACGCTATAAATAAGGTTTCAGCTCTGCTAAAAGACGGAGGAAAATTGGTTTTATCCATCGATAAAAACCAAGACGAATTCATTGACACCGGAACAAGAAAAATCACAGTTTTTCCTGATGCACCTGAGGAAATGAAAACTTATATCGCAAATTCAGGCTTATTATTGATTGAACAGTACGAAACTGAATTTGCACATATCTTTGTAGCTAAAAAGGAATGTAAATGCTATTGTGGTCACGATTGCTCAAAATGTGTTACATATGTAGCAACAATGACAGATAATGATAATTTACGGATGCAGTCACAAAGATTTTATAAAGAATAATTTGGACAAGATATTCCTTTAGAAAAAATGAACTGTTTTGGCGGCAGAACGAGTGTAGTATTTGAACTATGTCAGGAATGTCCTTTCATGAAATGTTGCTTTGAGCGAAATATCAGTTCTTGTAATCAGCGTCACGAATATCCTTGTGCTACACTCAAGGACTATCGAATAAATTATGTGAATAAATGCAACTGCTTGCAATAAAAGCGGGCGGCATTTCTAAAAAATTTATGAAACCACCTAACCAACCTCAAATTGTTCCGACTATATAGGCGTAACAATCATGATTGAAACGAAAAAGGTGCAAGA
>CAYZTR010000049.1:0-16878 GCA_964481575.1 uncultured Eubacteriales bacterium | reverse complement strand
GGCAAGCTCGTGCTGTGCAGGAGCTACTTCGTTATGTTCGGTCTTAGCCAGGATGCCTAATTTCCAAAGCTCGTTATCCAGGTCAGTCATGAATTCCTTAACACAGGGTTTGATGGTGCCGAAATAGTGGTCATCCATTTCCTGGCCCTTGGGAGGCTTGGCGCCTAACAGGGTACGGCCGGTAAAAATCAGATCCTTCCGGGTCTCGTAATCTTCCTTCCGGATCAGGAAATATTCTTGCTCAGGACCAACAGTGGTGGTGACCCGGGTTACATCCTTGTATCCCATCAGGTTCAGAACCTTGACGGCTTCCTTGGAGATACTCTCCATGGAGCGGAGCAGAGGGGTCTTTTTATCCAAAGCTTCGCCGCCGTAGGAGCAGAAAGCAGTGGGGATGCAAAGGGTATTGTCTTTGATGAATGCGTAAGAGGTGGGATCCCAGGTGGTGTATCCTCTGGCTTCGAAGGTAGCACGCAGGCCGCCGGAGGGGAAAGAAGAAGCATCCGGCTCACCTTGGATCAGTTCCTTACCGGAAAACTCCATGATGATGTGACCTTCGTCGGTGGGAGAAATAAAGGAGTCGTGCTTTTCAGCAGTGACACCGGTCAAAGGTTGGAACCAGTGGGTAAAATGGGTAACGCCTTTCTCGATTGCCCAATCCTTCATAGCGTTGGCAACCACATTGGCGACGCTGACATCCAGCGACTTTCCTTCGGCAACCGTTTGCTTCAAAGCTTTGTAAGTGTCTTTTGGGAGACGCTCTTTCATGACGGCTTCATTGAAGACCATGGTGCCGAACAGTTCGGGCAACTTTGTCATTTTTCTTTCCTCCAAACTTAATTTCATAGTAAGAAAGGCGCTGTGAGCACATCTGCTCACAGCGCCCTTGCTGATTACATGAGCATTATAATACTATATATGGAATTTGTCAAGAGATTTTTCCCCAAAAAATGAATGAAAAATGTCGAAAAGGGAATTTTTATCAGAGTGCACAAAATCGAATCAATTTGAAAGAAACTGGTTGGCCAAAATTTAGCAAATGTGAAATTCAGCCAAAATTTCTTCTGCCACTTCCTGCCGGGAGATCCGGCGATCCATGGCTGCCTTTTCAATCAGCCGATGGGCTTCCATCTCAGAATAGTTCTTTCGCTCAATGAGCAGACACTTAGCTCGATCCACCATACGAATTTCGTCGATCTTGGATTGGAGCTTATTGTTTTCCCGGTTCAGCCGGAGCATCCGGTTATGGGCGGCAGTTAACAATTTCAGTGCCTGGTGTAAAAAAATCTTGTTGATGGGTTTAGGGATTACGAATACGCCGGCATCTTCCACTTTCGCGGAAATATCATCGGCCATTTCGGCCTTAACCACCAGCATGACACCGCAGCCGCGCTCAGCGCAAAAGACAGACAGCTCAGCGCCGAATTCATCCGGCAGGGGAGTATAAATCAATACCAGATCCAGATCGCCGGTATCCAGCATTCGACGGGCCTCTCCGCCGGAAGCCACCGTAACGATTCGGGAAGGAATTGCAGCTTTGAAAAAGGCAGTGAGATAATCCGTTGCCTTCTGGTTGGGTGAAATGATCAAAACACTGTCCATCGGAAACTGTCACCTCCCTTGGTTTCTGATGTGTTTTTCCGGCTATTTAATAGGTGGGGAAATAGCGGTTTAGATACAAATCCTGTTTCTGATTGAGATTATTGTTGTTGTATTCCTGCCATTCCTGGGCTTTGGAGGCTAGGTATTTTTCCACTGTTGCTTGGGGGACATATTTGGTTAAAAAGTCGCTCTTTTGTGCGATTTCTACGGCTTCTCCCAGGTTGGCAGGCAGCTGCTTGTAATCCAGACCGGTTTTTTCTGTCACGTTGGCAGGTTCCGGCAGAGGAAGCTGCTGCTTGATTCCCTCCAGCCCGGCATAAAGAATATATGCAACGGCCAGGTAAGGATTGCAGATCATGTCCGGACTCCGCAGTTCTAACCGGAAATCCTGATCAGAGGAAGCCGGAATGCGGATCAGTTGGCAACGGTTTTCCGGACTCCAGGTGATGTACTTTGGCGCTTCAAAGGTGCCAAACCGCTCATAGGAGTTAGGAATGGGATTTAAGAATATGGTGATGTCCGGAATGTATTTCAGAACGCCGGCAATGAAAGAACCGGCTTCTTTAGATTGGGCCATGGAGGATTTAAAGATACTTTTACCTTCCTTGGTCAAATACATATCAACAGCCATGCCGTTGCCGCTTTCTCCCTCCAACGGATGGGGCATAAAAGAAGCAAACAGGCCAAACTGGCTGGCCACTGTTTGGGTGGCCCACTTAAATGTAAAGAAGTTGTCGGCGCTGATCAGTGCATCTTTGGAGGCCAAACGGATCATATTCTGCCCAGGAGCGTATTTATGCATGGAGGAGGTGACGGGGATTCCCATTTCATCCAGGGACAGAACAATTTCCCGGCGGATATTTTCCGCTTTGTCTAAAGGAGAAACGTCAAAACAACCGGCCTGGTCATTGGGCTCGGTGGTGGGTTTGCCGCTTTCATCGCAAAGGAACAGGGAAAAATCACAGGAGGCTCCCATGCGGCAGCCATATCCCATATCCTGGGCAGCTTTCATGGCTTGCTTTAAAATATAGCGCCCGTCATCCTGGAAGGGGGTTCCGTCGGGATAAGTAATGTCACAGAACAACCGCACTACACGGCCCGAATGGGGACGCCAGGGCAAAACTGCTAGGGTAGTAGGATCCGGATGCAAAAACAAATCGGATTTTTCCACATCCAAAAAACCGTGGACAGCAGATGCATCAAAGGCAAGTCCGTGACGGAACACATGTCCCAGCCGGGCGGCGGGAATGGCCACATTTTTCGGGTGGCCGAAAATATCGCAGAAAGTCAGGCGCACAAAACGCACGTCTTGCTCCTCGATAAATTCCAGAACTTCCTGTACGGTAGAATCCATAGGTAAGATCTCCTTTTTTCGTTCCAAAGGGAACGTTACTGGGCGGCATTTACGGACGACCGATAGAAATGCCGATTATAAAAAAAGGCGATCGGCCTAGGCAAAAAAGATTACCGCCGGTCGACGCCATTGTCGCTGGATATATTATGCAATAATTTGCCGAATTTGTCAAGCAAAATCTGATGGAAAGACCGCCGACTCTGGAGGTTCCGGAGTCGGCGGCAGAAAAGCATTAATTTTGCGCGTAAAGCTTCTTATAAGGGCTCTTGGAATTGGGGGTCAGAACATAAAACTTGGAAGACAGAATTTCTTCAGGGTTATAACCAAATTCTTTACAGAAATCGGTTATATCCTTTTTGATTTCCCGCAGGTCGGCCTTTTTGGCTTCCTCGCAGCAAATCTGAGGAACCAGATCTTTGGGAGGTTTCTGACAGCGGAGGAAGATTTTCCCGCCATGCTGGCCGGTACCGCAAAAGTAGCCAACAGGGGCAGTGCCGTTGCCATTCAGCCCCAGGACAATGATTCGGCCACCGGCCTGGTATTCTCCCAGGAAGGAGCCGGCTCGGCCGCCGACTACCATGACGGGGAATTTGTTTTGATAGGCTTTCATGTGGATGCCGCAGCGGTAACCCACATCCCCCTGAATGAGCATCCGGCCGCCACGCATGCCGTAACCGGTGCCGTCTCCGGCCATGCCGTGAATTCTGATTTCTCCTTCGTTCATGGTGTCACCTGAGGCATCCTGTGCATTACCGTTGACAGTAATGGTGCCGCCGTCCAGATAAGCGCCCAGTCCGTTGCCGGGCACTCCGTTGATGATGATCTCCTTATCCTTGATGCCGTCCCCGATGAACCGCTGGCCGACGCAGGAGTGGAGCACGATTTTTTTGTCTTCCGAATTCCGAATCTTTTCATTCAGATCCCGGAAATGCATACGATTGACTTCGATTTCCATGCTGTGCCGTCTCCTTTCTTACCGTAAAGTTCCAAGCATGTTTTTGCGGTCGGCTTTGGCAAAGGCTATGAGCTGGGGTGCCTCCAGTAACAGGTCAAAGTCCACCTGCTCCAGCGGAACCCGTTCCCGGATCAGCTTGGTGTAGATCCCGGCCCGGCGCACGTCTCCTAGGATGATATATCCCTTGAGAACACCGTCCGATACAAAAAATTCTTTGAGGCTTTCTCCGTCCCGCAGAATAATCTTTTCTCCTTTGTAGCTTCCGGCTGTGACCATGTGGTAGCCAAAGAAGCCCATAGAGTTCATGGGGATTGCGTTGTCGAAGGTAATATCTCCGCCGGCCATGTTGATGCCGGCGGTCTCTCCTTGGTAATAGGCGTTAGGGAGCAGTGCCAGAACACGGCTGACGTTTTCGGTAATATCAAAGGATTCAGCACAGTCACCTGCGGCATAAATATGTGGAAGGCTGGTTTGGCTCCGGTTGTCGGTGGAAATGCCACGTACCACAACGCCGCCGGCTTCTTTCACCAACTCGGTATTAGCCCGCACACCTACGGCTGTGACCAGCAGGTCAAAGGTCAGCTGTTTGCCGGAAGCGGTGGTGGCGGTGTTGCCGTCAAAGGAAGCGACACTGTCTCCCAGTACAAATTGAACACCGGTTTCCTTTTCAATGAAGGCTTGCACCATGGCGGCTGATTCTTCATCCAAAATGGAGGGCAGAATCCGATCTGCCATATCTACGCAGGTGATTTTTCCGGCCCGATGCGCGATGCCTTCGATGCATTTCAAACCGATGAGTCCGGCCCCCATAACCAATACATGGGTGTCGGGCGTAATGGCATTGGCCAGATGATGCGCGTCATCCAGGGTCATGAAAGGGAACTGTACTGGGACCGAATCCAATCCGGGAATAGGAGGGACGAAGGGGCGGGACCCGGTGGCTACCAACAGTTTGGAATATTCCACTGTTTCGCCGTTATCCAGTGTAACGGTTTTCTTTTTGGGATCAATGGAGGTTACGGTGACACCCAGTTTGGTTTCTACGCCGTTGTCAGCATAAAAGCTGTCAGGCCGGTACTTCATGTGTTCCTCATCAGTCTTACCGTATAACAGATAGGAAATAAGGGGTCGTCCGTAGGTGTGGTGGGGTTCGGAAGCAATGAGGGTGATGGGGGTCTTGGTGTCAACTTTCCGGATCCCTTCCACACAGCCGATGGCTGCCGTGGAGTTTCCGATAATCACATAATTTTTCATTGCAATCACCTCTCCTCAAAAACAATGGCACGGTTGGGACAGCCGGCTACGCAGGCAGGGCTGCTGCTGTTTTTCACGCAAAGCTCGCACTTCTGTGCAGGGCCGTTTTCCGATGGCATGACGGCACCGTAAGGACAAACCATAACGCAGGTGTAGCACCCGACACATTTTGTTTTATCAATAGAAACCACGCCGTCCACTTTGGAGATGGCGCCTGCAATGCAGGATTTCATACAGATGGGATTCTCACAGTGGCGACAGTTGACAGCAAAGGAAATCTGGTTGTCTCCTTCCACCTGTACCCGAGGGTGAATGGTTTTGCCCTTTAGCGCCTTGACCATGTCAGTTTCGCCTGAGTTGGCGAAGGCGCAATAGTATTCACAAAGATGGCATCCTAGACACCATTCTTCATTGACATAAATCTTTTTCATGATACGATGCTCCTTTCCCATTATTCACCGGCGTGCTTGATCCCGAGAATTTCCAGTTCCTTCTCGGTCATGCCGACACCGCGGAGCATGAGACGGTTGCCACGGAGTGCTTCCACTGAATTGATGCCCATGCCGCCCATGATCTCTTTCAGCTCATGGTTCCAGGCGCTGACCAAGTTCACCAGTCGCTGATAACCCACGTCGGGGTTCAGCCGCTTTACCAGTTCAGGCCGCTGGGTGGCGATGCCCCAGTTGCACTTGCCCTGTCCGCAGGTGCGGCAGAGATGGCAGCCCAGTGCCAGCAAGGCAGCAGTGCCAATGTAGACAGCATCGGCACCCAAAGCAATAGCCTTGACCATGTCGGAAGCGGAGCGGATGGAGCCACCTACCACCAGAGAGACGTTGTTCCGGATGCCTTCTTCCCGCAGCCGGGCATCGACCGATGCCAGTGCCAGCTCGATGGGGATACCCACATTGTTGCGGATGCGGGTGGGAGCTGCACCGGTGCCGCCCCGGAATCCGTCGATGGCGATAATATCAGCGCCGGAACGTGCGATACCAGAGGCGATGGCCGCCACATTATGTACAGCAGCTATTTTGACGATGACCGGTTTCTTGTTCTCAGTGGCTTCTTTCAGGGAATCCACCAGTTGCCGTAGGTCTTCAATGGAATAGATGTCATGGTGCGGAGCGGGGGAGATGGCATCGGTGCCTTCCGGAATCATACGGGTCCGGGAAATATCGCCGACGATTTTTGTGCCGGGAAGATGACCGCCGATGCCGGGCTTGGCACCCTGGCCAATCTTAATTTCAATGGCAGCACCGGTTTCCAGATAATCCTTGTATACACCGAACCGTCCGGAAGCAACCTGGCAAATGGTGTGGGGGCCATATTTGTAAAAATCTTGATGCAGACCGCCTTCACCTGTATTATAATAGGTGCCGAGTTCGGTGGCCGCACGGGCCAGGGATTCATGGGCATTATAACTAATGGAGCCGTAAGACATGGCAGAGAACATGACAGGAATCTCAAGCTCCAACTGGGGGGTCATGTTGTTGACAATCTTGCCGTTTGCATCCCGGGTAATCCCGGAGGGCTTTTTCCCCAGGTAGGTTTTGGTTTCCATGGGCTCTCGCAGAGGATCAATGGAGGGGTTAGTGACCTGGGAAGCATTTAACAGGATTCGATCCCAGTAAATGGGCAGGTCTTCCGGATTTCCCATGGAGGACAGGAGTACACCGCCGCTTTCGGCCTGCCGGTAAATTTCCTGAATGGTCTGGCCCGACCAGTTTGTATTGGGTCGGAAAGTGTGATCGGTTTTAACAATCTTCAGAGCGCCGGTGGGGCAGATGGATACGCACCGGTGGCAGCAGACACAGTCAGCATTGTTGGATACCATTTTTCCGGTGTCAGGATCCATGCTATGCACCAGATTGGCACACTGTCGCTCGCAGGCACGGCAGCCGATACATTTGTCACTGTTCCGCACCACTTCAAATTCGGGATAGATATAATTTACAGGCATTTCTCTCTGCCCTCCTCATTGAGTTTGAAAATCACGGGTTCGCCGCCCTTAGGAGCCCAGATCCGATCCAGGTTCGGTTCCATAATGCGAATGGCACATTCTTCACTGGCTACATAAGCCATATCGCCCTTTTCAGCACATACCATGGAGCGCAATTTTAACCGGTCGTTCAAGGCTAGCATTCCTCCGTTGAAGCCCAGCATAATGGAGAAGGGGCCTGTAATCAGCATGGGACCAAAGGCCGCCCGCAGATACTTTTCCTGTTCCCGCTGTTCTTCCGGCTTATGATCGATGGTGCTCCAGAAGGAAGCTGCCAGAATTTTGCAGGCCTCCTCCAGGGTTGCGCCTTGCTTCCGGAGCAGATAATCAAACATATAGGTAATAACTTCCGTGTCGGTCAGCAATGTGCATTTATACCCGAACATTTCAATGAATCGCCGGTTAGCGTCATAAGAAGAAATCTCACCGTTGTGGACGATGGAGTATTCGCCCAAAGCGAAAGGATGGGCGCCTCCCCACCAGCCGGGGGTATTGGTGGGATACCGACCGTGTGCTGTCCAGCAATAGCCATCATATTCTTCCAGCCGGTAGTATTCGCCGATGTCTTCCGGATAGCCAACTCCCTTAAAGACACCCATGTTTTTACCGCTGGAATACACATAGGCGCCATCAATCTGGGCGTTGACCTTATTGACGAAGTGGACGATGTAAGATTCCTCGTCCATGTGCCGCTCAGACATTTTATACGCAATGGGGGAGACGAAATACCGCCAGTTCAGGGGCTCGTCGGTGATGGTCTTGACCTTGCGGGTGGCAATTTTTGACAGATTGATAATGTCGAACCGCCGCTCAAGATAGGCCTCGCATTCTTCCTTGGCCTTTATGCTATCGTAAAAGACATGGAAGCAGGTAAGCTCCTTGTATTGGGGATAAATGCCGTATCCGGCAAAGCCGCCGCCCAATCCGTTGGAGCGGTCGTGCATCGTGGTAATGGAGTCTACGATGATGCTGCCGTTAATGGATTGGCCGCTTTTAGAGAAGATACCCGAAATGGCACAGCCGGAAGGAATCCGGGTATTGCCCTCGCGAAATTTTTCATCCATATGTTGTTCCTCCTGTTTTTCCGGATCGGCAGATATGTTTTAACTCCGATCGGGAATCGAAAATAAGCAAAACAAAAACGGCGCCCATCAGAGGAGATAATACTCCCTTGATGGACACCGTTGTCCGTGAGTATCATTATGCACATTTTATTATGGTTTGTCAAGAGTAAACAGCAATATTTTTTGTAAAAATTTAAAATGCAAAAAACTAAAAACACTTTTTTAAAAGAGTCCTCGATTGAAGGACAATTCAAAGAAGAAAAAAGCGGAAATGGGTGGAACGCGGTCGAATAGGGCCTGCGGTAGAACCGTGGAAAGAAAAGTGTAGTAGCTGACAGTTGAAACCGATCCTATAAAATTTCCCCCGCCGGCTGGCAGGGGAATCGAAAGCTTATAATACCTTGGATAGGAAATCCTGTAAGCGTGGGTTCTTTGGGTTGGTGAAGAATTCCTGGGGTGGTGCTGCTTCCTGAATTTTGCCTTCATCAATGAAAAGCACCTGGGAGCCTACTTCCCGGGCAAACCCCATTTCATGGGTAACTACACACATGGTCATGCCTTCCTTGGCCAAGGCACGCATAACCTCCAGCACTTCGCCTACCATTTCAGGATCCAGGGCAGAGGTTGGTTCGTCAAACAGCATGATGTCCGGGTGCATACACAATGCCCTGACAATGGCAATCCGCTGTTTTTGTCCGCCGGATAATTGGTTGGGATAGGAGTTAGCCCGATCTGCCAGCCCAACCCGCGCCAGCAGTTCCATGGCCTCTTTCTCGGCTTGGGCCTTGGGGGTTTTTAACAGCAGGGTAGGGGCCATGGTCATGTTTTGCAGTACTGTCTTGTGGGGAAACAGATTGAACTGTTGAAAAACCATACCCATTTTTTGCCGCAGCTTGTCCACGTCAGCCTTCTTGTCATTGATCATTTTACCTTCCACCCAAATTTCACCGCCGGTGGGCTGCTCCAACAGGTTCAGGCAACGCAGGAAGGTGGATTTTCCCGATCCGGAGGGGCCGATGATAACGATCACATCCCCTTTGTTAATGGTATAATCGATTCCCTGGAGAACATGATGATCTCCGAAGGCTTTTTCGAGCCCAATTACTTTGATTAAGGGTTCATTAGTGGTCACTCTTACGCAGCCTCCTTTCGAACACGCTGAGCAGCTTGGTCAGAATCATGACAATGACCAGATAGATTACCGCCAAACTGATATAAGGCACATAAGCCTGATAGGTTTTGCTGACGATGTTCTGCGCCTGTTTGGTTACATCCCGCAGAGCGATGACCGATACCAGGGAGGTATCCTTCAGCAGGGTGATCATTTCATTCCCCAAAGCCGGCAGAATATTTTTTACAGCCTGGGGGATGATGATGTACCACATGGTCTGCACATAATTAAAGCCCAGGGAGCGTCCGGCTTCAGTCTGCCCTTTACTGATGGACATAATACCGGAACGGGCGATCTCAGCCACATAAGCACCGGAGTTAATTCCAAGGGTGATGATACCGCAGAGGATCATTCCGGAATCGGTTTTAGGTACCATAATGACAAAGCCCATAATCAGCAGCTGTACCATCATAGGAGTACCGCGGATTACCGTCAAATAAACCTTGCACACTCCGTTGAGGATACGCAGGATCAGGGAAGGGCTTCCATCATTTTTTGTATCGTGTGCCACCCGGATGATGGCCACGATGAGACCAAAGATAATACCCAGGATCAAAGCACCGATCGTAACCATAAAGGTGATTTTCAATCCGTCGGTAAAAAATTTCCAGCGATTCTGATAAATAAAGGTCTGGTATAACTGGAACAAAAGATTCTGCAGCCATTCCGGTGCTGACTGTAACCAGCCCGGCCCGCTCAAAATCCAGTCAGAAAAATTGAGTGTGCTCACGACAAAACCTCTTTTCTAAAAAAGTACGGGCGGCTGTCAGAAACCGCCCGTATCCTTCTTTGGATAACCGTGAGAATTATTCTGCGGGAATATACTTCTCAATGATCTGGTCGATGGTACCGTCATCCTTCAGTTCCTGCATGGCAGCGTTCACCTGATTCAGCAGCTCGGTGTTGTTCTTGGAAATGGCGGCAGCATAATCTTCCACAATGTATTCGGTGGACAGAATTTTAAGTCCGCTGTTGGCGGCAATAAAAGATTTGGCAGGTTCGTTGTCGATGACCACACAATCTACCTGGCCATTGGCCAGAGCAGCTACGGCCAATGCGCCGTTGCTGAACTGCTTTACATACTCCTGGCCGTAATCATCAGTACAGTAGATGTCACCGGTGGTGCCGGTTTGGACGCCAATGGTTTTGCCACCCAGATCTTCAACGGTAGTAATGTCAGAATTCTCGGGAACAATGATAACCTGAATGCCGGTGGCATAGGAGTCGGTAAAATCTACAGACAGCTTCCGCTCATCGGTAACGGTCATGCCGGCCAGCACGATATCAATGGAACCGGACTGAACAGCAGGCAGTAGAGAGTCAAACTCCATGTCTTTGATGGTCAGGGTCATGCCCAGCTTTTCGGCAACGGCGGCAGCGATTTCGGCATCAATACCGGCGATTTCGCCATCATCATCCACGAATTCATAGGGCGGGAAAGCCGCGTTGGTGCCCATGATCAGCTCCTGCTTGTCAGCAGTACTGCTCTGTGAAGAAGTTTGATTGTCGGTGTTATTGCTGCAGGCGGCCAGGCTACCCAGGCAGCAGAGCAGCAAAGAAAGTGCGAGAATAGTTGCAATGAATTTTTTCATAATTCTTCCTCCTTTAAATTATGTTCTTTACAAAAGCACAACCACACTTTAACATATAAATGCATAAAATGCAAGTAAAAAATGAATATTTTTTCATTTTTCTCTCATCCAATGATAAAATTGTAAAAATTGGCTGGAAAGTGTGAAATTTTTTCAAGAATTGGAAATTCCTCTTTACTTTTTTTCCTTTGTCCTATATAATTCGTATAACATCTGTCAGGCAGGATACAAATGGAGCTTGACATTAGGAGGTTATTGTTTCATGGAATTACATGATGAGTGGCGCAAGCGAACAGAAAAATGGCTGCGTGTGTTGGCAAACGACATTTACCGGCCAATTGCACCCATTATGTTTGAAGGCTACGAAATTGATCACAGGGTTTCTTATGAGGAAGCCATGCAGGGTCCTTTTCAGCCGGTAAAGCAAGGGGATCGTTGGGGTAAGGAACTGCATTATATGTGGTTGCGCTCTAATATTACTCTGCCGGATACCGCTAAGGGACAGCGTATCGTTATGCGGCTGAACACCGGCGGTGAATCCAGCGTTTGGGTGGACGGTGAGGAATTTGGATGCCGTCGGCACGATTGGGTGCGCGATGACATTCACCGGATTTCCGATCTGACTCTTTGCAAGAGCGGTAAACCAGGTACGATTTACAATCTGGTGATGGAGTCTTATGCTGGACATCACAATACCGATTGCGGTTGGGGCCCGGTTTTGCCCGGTAGCTATCAGCGGCCCGATCCGGAAGCGCTTCGCACTTTCATTGGGGATAGCACCATCGGCATCTGGAATGAGGATGCCTATCAGCTGTATATCGATGTTAAGGTTATTTTTGAGGCTGTTAAGGCCGTGAACCGGGATTCCCTGCGTTACTGGGATCTGTGGGATGGGCTGAAGCAGTTTACTACCATTGTGGACTTTGAATTGCCGGAGCCGGAGCGGACTGCTACATATAAAAAGGCAAGAAAGGCGTTGAAGCCCCTGTTTGAGGCCAAGAACGGCACCACTTGCCCCGAGTTTTACGGCTTTGGCCATGCACATATTGACATCTGCTGGCTGTGGCCCTATGAGGAGACCGAGCGGAAGGTGCACCGCACCTTTGCAGCCCAGCTTCGACATATGGATGAATATCCGGAGTATAAGTTTCTGCAGAGCCAGCCGCATCTGTATCAGATGGTGAAGGCCATGTATCCCAAGCTGTATGAAAAGATTAAGCAGAAGGTCAAGGCCGGCCAGTGGATTCCCGAAGGCGCTTCTTATGTAGAGAACGATACCAATATCACTGGCGAAGAATCTCTGGTGCGTCAGTTTATCCACGGAAAGCGTTTCTTCCAGGAGGAGTTCGGTGTAGATTCCAAGTTGTTCTGGCTGCCCGACTGTTTCGGCTTTACCGCTGCGCTGCCCCAGATTATGAAGGGCTGCGGCATTGATTACTTTGGTTCTCAGAAGATCTGGTGGGCATACAACGGCGGCGATCCGTTCCCCTACAACTACTTTAACTGGCAAGGAATTGACGGTTCCAAGGTCGTTACCTTTCTCCATGAGGATTATAACTCCGACGTGGGCCCCGAAACCCTCGTGAACCGCTGGAAAAACCGGAAGCAGAAGCCGGATGTTCGAGGCTTTATGGTGCCTTATGGCTATGGTGACGGTGGCGGCGGTCCGTCCCGGGATTATCTGGAGGTGATCCGCCGGGAGAACGATTTCCAGGGTGTGCCCAAGATGCACAACGCCCATCCGTTGGATTATTTTAAGGATATGCCCGCGCCGGTGGATACCTATGTGGGGGAGCTTTATCTCCAGTGTCACCGTGGTGTGCAGACTTCCCAGGCCAAGACCAAGCTGGGCAACCGCAAGAGTGAATTTGCCCTGCGTGAGGTGGAATTTCTGGGTGTGTTGGCCAAGCTGAAAGGGTATGATTATCCGTTGGCTCAGGTGCAGGAGCTGTGGGAGAAGATCATGCTTTGCCAGTTCCACGATATTCTGCCCGGTTCTTCCATGAAACCGGTGTATACCATGGCAGAGAAGATCTATGCCGAAGTACTGGAGTCTTGTGCCCAACTGCGGACTTCCATGGCTGCATCCATGAGTGAAGAAACCAAGGCCCTGACCGTTTCCAATTCTCTGGGCTTTGATCGGACTGCCGTTGTCACCCTGCCCCAGGGCTTTAAAGGTGCCAAGGCGGCCGGTGTAGCGCTGCCGGTTCAGAAGCTGGGGGATGACCTGATTTGTGAAGTAACGGTGCCCTCCTGCGGTTCTGTCTGTATTACTCCCGGTGTGGTGGTCACGCCTGAAAGCGGCGCTACCGCCCAGGTCCGGAAGACCGGCGCTGTTCTGGAGAACCAGTATTTGAAGGTGACCTTCAATAATAAGGGTGCTATTTCTTCCGTCATTGATAAAGTATATAATACTGAGCTGCTCAACGGCGTTTCCAACGACCTGCGGATGTATAAGGACATTCCCGTGGAGTTTGAGGCCTGGGATGTGGATACTTCTTACGAATATATGCCGGTGGATCTCCCGGAAAAGGCCAGCTTTGAGCTGGTTTCCGACGGTCCCCTGAAGGCAGTGATCAAAATCACCCGGAAGATCAACAATTCTGAATTGGTCCAGTTGGTGTCCTTGACCGATACCGGTAAACGGGTGGATTTCGATACCACTGTGGAGTGGCATGAGCTGCATAAGATGCTGAAGGTGACCTTCGATGTGGATTATCATACCGAGGAAGCACTGCATGAGATCCAGTTTGGCCATGTGCGCCGTCCCAACCATCGGAGCCGTCCCTTTGACCTGGATCGTTTTGAGGTGGCCAACCAGAAGTGGACGGCCCTGTGCGAGGAAGACCGCGGCTTTGCCGTGCTGAACGACTGCAAATACGGTGTTAGCACCCTGGGTACTACCATTAATCTGACCCTGCTGCGCGCTCCTTTCTCTCCCGATCCGGAGTGTGACTTGGGAACCCAGCATTTTGTCTATAGCTTCTATGCCTGGACCGGCTCCTTTATGGACAGCGGTCTGGTGCAGCAAGGGTATGACCTGAATGTGCCGGTTCTGACTTTTGACGGTCTTTCCAAGGATGGCTCTGCTTTGTCTCTTACCGCTGACAATATTGTGGTAGAGGCTGTGAAGCCCGCCGAGGACGGCAGCGGCGATTATATTCTCCGTTTGTATGAGTCTGCCCGGACCCGTACCAGCGTCGGTTTGACGCTGAATCTGCCGGCCAGTGAGGTCTCTCAGGTGAATATGCTGGAGACTGACGGTAAGAAGCTTCCCATCAAGAAGAACGGCAGTAGTACCAATGTGGCGTTGCAGTTCCGTCCCTTTGAGATCAAGACCCTGCGGATCAAGCCCTGATTGACCGCATTCATCACAGCAAAAAAGGCAGTGTGCTTTTATGGCACACTGCCTTTTGCACCTTGTTAGCTTACCGTTTTGCTGAAATCCGGGTGTTGTTTTCTTCTTTCTTCTATGATACAATAATATATATTAATATTGTATTCGTAAGGGAGGTCGGCATTATGTCAACTGCACGGCTTGCGGAGACTCCTACCGAGCAGCGCAGACTGCTGATGGATACGCTGGCGCTTCGGCCTGGCATGCGCCGGAAAGAATTGCTGGAGGCCTGTATTGACCAGTACGGTTTTTCGGCTGGGGAGTTGTCCGATTTCGGTGCGAACAGCCCCGTGGTACAGGCCAAAGCGGAATTGGGGACACTGCTTTCGGAATTGATTGCTGCCGAAAACATCCTGGAAGGGGAGACCGGCCGTTTGACGCCGGCCCACAGTGCAAAAACGGTGGTAGCCCAGGATGCGGCTGCTGAGTTTATTCTGGACTATCTTCATGGTCGTCCGGAAACGGCAAAACGGCAGATTTACAAAGCGGCTGAGCCGGCTTTGGGTCTTTCGGACAATGCGAGCCAGGAGGAAATCTCCCGGCTTCATTCGGTAGTAGGGCAGACCTTGTCCCGGTTGGAACGGGAGAAGCGGGTACGCCGTATGGAAAACGGCTATATCTTGCCGCCTCATTCGGCCTTTCCCAATACGGAGATTGGCTATTACCTCCGACAGGCAGGGGAAGGAGCGGATTTGCAAGATTGCTTTTTAAAGGCAATCCATGTGAAGGGCGGCGAATGGTTTGAATCTTATGCGGTGCAGCTGCTGAAACAATACTATATGTCCTGCGGTAAGACTGTTGAAAATGCCTATGTAACCGGTGGTTCCAACGACGGCGGTATTGATGGTGTGTTGGAATTCAGTGATTGGTTGGGGTTTCGGGAGCGTACTCTGATGCAGATGAAAAATCGCCATTCTCAGGTGCCGTTAAAGGAAGTGCTGGAGTTTTACGGTGCAGTTTGCGCGGATAACGGTACCCGTGGTTTGTTTGTGACCATTTCCACGTTCCATTCTGAAGCCGCCAAGCTTTTAAATAAAGTGGATAACTTGATTGGAATTGACGGCTCAAAGCTGTTTCAAATTGCCAATCACTGCGGCTACGGCGTGGCGGAGCGGGAAGGACGGATGACGCTGGATGCCAAAGTGTTTCTGCGTGCAGCGCCTTAATGGTTCGGAAGGGGGATTTGGGTGGAACGCTTGGATAAATGGATTGCTTCGGAAGGGGGCTTAACCCGATCGGAGGCTCGAAGATGTATCCGGGGCGGTTGTGTATCGGTTAATGGCCAGTTGCAGCGTGACGCCGGGCTTGCTGTAGATCCGGCCGAGGATACTGTCTGCCTGGACGGGAAAGTGATTGCATATCGGCAGCAGGTTTATTTCATGCTGCATAAGCCGGCGGGTCTGCTTACCGCTACCTCCGACAAAACCCGGGAAACGGTGGTGGATTTGGCGTTTTCTCTTACCGGACGAAAGGGATTGTTCCCTGTAGGACGTCTGGATAAAGATACCACCGGGTTGCTCTTGATTACAGACGACGGTGCTTTTGCACATCGTGTTATCGCTCCCAAATACGGCATCGAAAAAGAATATTATGTTAACCTGGATGGCCCCGTAAAGCCGGAGTTTGCCGCGCAGTTTGCCGCCGGGGTGATCCTGGCAGACGGTGCACGCTGCGCACCGTCCCGTCTGATTCTGATTCCGGATCGGCCATGTGATGCCCGATTGATTCTGACGGAAGGAAAGTATCATGAGGTGAAGCGGATGTTCGGGACAGTGGGACTCGGTGTGAATAGGCTGCAACGGTTGCGAATCGGCAGTCTCAGCCTGGATCCCGCACTTTGTCCTGGGGAACTTCGCCCTTTGACGGAGCAGGAACTGATTGCCTGCCAGACAAATTCTGCGGTTTGATGTTGCCAAGAAGCATAGGAGGGTTTTGGTCATTTTCACTAGGGTTACAGAATGGATTCATGAAATGAAACGATTTTTAGTTATTTTTATCACGAATGAAAATTTTGATGTGCATTTTACATAAACCGGAAAAAATATCTTTGTTTGATTGACGTATAGCTTTTTTTTTCAGCTTCTGTTATAATGATCATCGTAATCGAGGAAATCTACCATTCCCTCGAACTGTACCATTTATCAGGAGGTTTTTATCAATGGCAGGA
Organism: uncultured Eubacteriales bacterium; assembly: GCA_964481575.1. Lineage (GTDB taxonomy): Bacteria > Bacillota > Clostridia > Oscillospirales > Acutalibacteraceae > UQRS01. The sequence goes on along the minus strand of CAYZTR010000049.1, from coordinate 326 downwards.
TTATCATTGAAGGGTATTTATAAGAAGTATCCCGGTAATGTGCTGGCGGTTTCTGACTTCAACCTGGAAATCAAAGATAAGGAATTCATTATCTTTGTTGGTCCTTCCGGTTGCGGTAAGTCTACCACACTTCGTATGATCGCTGGTTTGGAAGAGATCAGCGAAGGTGAGCTTTACATCGGCGACCGGCTGGTCAACGATGTGGCTCCTAAGGACAGAGACATCGCCATGGTGTTCCAGAACTATGCACTGTATCCGCATATGACAGTGTTTGACAACATGGCATTTGGTTTGAAGCTTCGGAAAACGCCGAAGGATGAAATCAA
>CAYZTR010000048.1:0-17380 GCA_964481575.1 uncultured Eubacteriales bacterium | reverse complement strand
TGTGATACACTATAATCACACCGGTGATAAAATTATTGGAGGTGCGATTATGCAATTGAATTTAGGTAATAAAATACGCGAACTACGCCGCCGTGACGGAAAAACCCAAGAAGTATTGGCAGATGCTTTGAGCGTCACATCACAAGCGGTATCTCGCTGGGAGTCCGGTGGTAGCTATCCGGATATGGAAATCCTTCCCGCTATAGCTAACTATTTCGGTGTCACAATAGACGAACTTTTCGGATATCAGAATGATCGTGAAAGAAAAATTGATGCGATTATTCATAAAATTGATAGCTATCATATAAAAGCTCGTGGTGATGATGAATGGGTAGACGATTGTCTTACTATTCTGCGCGAAGGTCTCGCCGAATACCCACAGAACGATAAATTGCTTATCACTCTTGCGGACACTTTGGCTGAGGCAGGATGGAGACGGCACGATGAGTGGCTGTATTACGATGAAGAAGGCTATATTCAGCACAATTACGATGTGCACAAAAAGAACGAATATTGGGCTGAATCAATCAAAATATGCGAAAATCTTGTAGGTGCTACAAAGGATAACGCCATAAGTACAAAGGCAATATCTATCCTTGTACTTCTTTATAGAAATATTGGAGAAACTGCAAAAGCTGTTTCTTATGCCAAAAGAATGCCGAAACTGAATGATTGCAGAGAAATTATGCTTGCAGCTGCAAGTGACGGAAAAGAAGAGGCCAAATATATCGGAGATTTCCTGTTAAAATCCGCCAGAAAATTCGCGGAACAGTTAGTTTACAGTCTTATAACAAATAAGAGTCATTATGATAGCGATATGCCTATTACAAAGATCAATGGAGCAATCGAATTATTTAATTTGATATGCGATGACGGAAACTTCGGTGAGTACAATGGCGATCTGATCAAGCTCTACTTATATCTTTCAAGAATACAATGGGAACGCGGCTATCATGATGACGCTTTTGTATCGCTTGATAAGGCCTTGGATCATGCAAGTGCTTTAGAAAAAGTATGTGACGGTTCGGAGCATTACCTTACAGCGCCGCTTGTTTGCTTTGTAAAATACAAATCCGATAAACATGGAAGCATTGCAAAAGAATTGCCCAATGACTGGCCTTTTTGGTGTAATCCAGACTACAATCAAGTGGAAAAGGAAATAAAAGCAGATCCCCGTTGGAATGAATGGGTAGCAAAAACGCAAGCATAAACTTTTGTCATACAAAGCATTAATAATGTGATAGTTCATGTTCTTACACAAAACCGGCGAAAACGTCTTTTTATAGTGTTTAGAGAAAAAAAGGAACGACAATTTTCGCATGAGAATTGTCGTTCCTTTTAGTTAGCGCTTTAGCAAGAGAATAAGCCGCCTTTGGCGTCTTGTTCAATAACCGCCCGCTATGCGGGTGGGATTCAAGCTTAGGCGGAAACGCTTACTGTTTGTTTGGAACTTGCCGTACAAGTTCCCTGCTTGTTACAGTATGAGACACGGATACTATGGGAACTTGTTTCGATAAATATATTTCTTTGAATTTTATCGTCTTGACGCCTCTTTTTTTGCTTTGAGCATAAAAAATACACCTACCGATTTTCACATCAATAGGTGTATCAAACTATCTTATTACCGTGGAATCCGTAATCTACGCCGGCAAATTTTTCATAAGCCTGTCCGACCTTGCAAATTCGTTTCAGTACGCCGCTGTGATTTGCGTATCCAAGTTGTTCGGCAATTTCTTCAAGCGTATATCCCTCCATTCGCATTTCAAGTATCTGCTTATCTTTGTCAGATAGCGTTATAAAAGCATCAACCTGAATCTAATCGACTGCTTCAAGCTCCAAATCAAGGCTTTCATCCGGCATATCCCATTCCATACCGTCGTGCGATTTCTCATAATCTTCCCTGAAAGATTCAAGCGAGATTTGGGGATGCTTAGTGCGGGTGTGATACCATTCACGGTAGAAATCTGTCTTTTGCCGACTTTTTGGGTAGTCAAAATCTTCAAAGCAGCGGTATTCCTTTGCTGTCTCAATTACTGCTTTCATATTATGATGTGCCATTGCCTGCGGTACAAGCCAGTCAAAGATATTTTCGATTTCTGCCTCGGATACATAACCGAAATCAAAATCTAATCCGCCTTTATCCAATAACTCTTTGGCTGTTGGTATGATCTTCTCATCAGTCATTTCCTGTATCCAATATGCCGGGGAATGTGCTAAGATCCACGACGGTTCATAGCCGGAATAGATTTCCCGCTTTGCGCCCAGTCCCATAAAAGGCCATACCATAAAGGCATAGGCGTCGATGATGAGCAGCCGAAACAGATCACTTCCCACCGTTGCGCTAGCGTTCCAATCAAGCAAAAGTTTTCTCGGATTTCGTGGAATGCTGCTTAATTCCATTCCGCTGCGTTCCAATATGGTTTTAGGGATAAAATAGTATGCGGGGATAAATTCCGCATTGTGGAACGGTGTAATTTCGCCGTTCTTTCGTTTTAATAATATAGGCATGTTCGCCCTCCTTTCCAGAGAAACAGCGTTCTCTCTATATATTAAACGGAATAAGTAGCCCTTTATTGTTCCTGTAATCTCAAAAATATTTTATCCTATTTCCTCTGAAAAGAAAATCCATTTTAACATAATTTCATAGGAAACAAGAAAGAGCCGGTTTGATCACTGTAAATCAGCAATCAGATCGGCTCTTGCTTTTTGCACATTCGACTTTGGAAGTGTTATTTTCTAAAATGAAACAGACAATTTCTTTATCATACTTTTCGGCTACAATATAGATACTAATATCCGGAGGTAAATTAAGATTGGATAATAGTCAATAAAGTGAAAAAATGTGATATAACTGGAGCTATTTTCTATTTTTCACTTTTTCTGGTTTGGTTCAAAATGCCAGGGGCCTATTACCTTATTCAGTTGCTAAAATGGCTTTTCGAAGCAAAACTACATCGGTTACGCTTAAGGTTTTGTCGGTATTCATATCTCCCCGGCGAAGGGTATCCTCCGATGGTATCCCCCCCAGAATGGCTTTGCGGAGGAGCACCACATCGGTGACTGTCAAGTCATTGTCGTTATTTAAATCTCCCAGCAGGAAATCCGGCTGGGGCGGAGTGAGCAGGGCTTGCAGGATCTCCTCTGCCTGCTCCAGCAAATCATAGTTGGCAACCAGTTCTTGCAGCGGCCTCGGCAGATCGTCATATTGCGCCCGGGCGTCGGCGATTGTTCCGGCATCCTGGCCGGTCAGTTGGTCCAGTTGGGGCAGGCGGTCAATAGCTGTTTCCACCTCTGTGATTTTGGCCTGTTCTTCCGCCGAGAGCTTCAGGGCGATTTTATCCAGATTGGGCGCCCACTGATTTTCCACACCGTCAAATCGGATGGTATTGGTTCCTGCAACCAGGTATATGGTTACCGTCAGGGGTGGGGCGGGGCTCTCATAGCTGTAACCGGAGCAGGAGAGAATTTGCGGTTCGTCCCGATTGACCGTGATCCGTAAATTGCGGGTGCCACTGGTACAGAAGTAGACCTCCATTTCCCGGTCGCCTTCGGCTTCCGATTCCACCGTTAAAGTAACGGCACCGTTGAGGTTCCGGTTAGCATCTCCGCCCAGGTTGCCAACCTGCTGCCCGTTGGAGCAGGCATCCACAGGGTTAACGGCGGCATTTTCCAAGACGCCGTTTTCGGCCTCGTATTCCACAAAGCCGTCAAATTTCAGGCCTTCTACCGCCTGGACAATGATCTGCGCCATGGCGTCTACCTCTGTCTGACGGTCGGGCGCCAACTCCCATTTCAGTGCATCCAGAGCTTTTGTCAAGGCTCTTGCAGATCGGGCAGTGTAGGGGGAAAGATCCTCCGGTATCCGGTTCAGAGCTAGATGGACGGCGGTGTAATCGGCTGTTTCAGCCGTTGTCTCACCTGTATCGACGGTCAATTCACGGAGAAAATTGTTTGTGTTCAGCACATCCATTTTTCCCAGGGTGGTTGCCGGAGTATCGCTATTGTAGAGAATATTGGAAAAGGTGACCTTTTCAAAAGCATGATCCGCCGACCGGCCGGTGAGGCGGGCGTGGATGTGATCGGCTACCCGGAGGCGGATGTTTTTCACTTGAACATCCCTTACATAGCCGCTGGAGCCGTCGGAAATCCAGAATTCCAGCCAGCGGCCCTGTTTGGAATCCTTCGGCCAGAACCCCTCAACGTCAATGTGATCAAAACGGATGTTGGTGGCTGGCTGGGTACCGTAATTTAGGGTGATATTGACGGCGAACATACACCGGTAAACGTAGGAATCCCGGAAGGTGATATTGCTTTGGGACTGGAAGCAGCCCCAGCCCACCTTGAAGGCTCCGCAGCGGGTAAAGGCAAAGCAGTCAGAAAACTCTACGTTATCCAGCGGTTCGGGATTCCCGGCCCAGCTTCCGGCTATGTCGGTGGTGGGGTAGGTATCCCAGGTTTTGGTAGAGTATGTGTCATCCTCCGAAATTGCCACCGTGTGGTTTACCTTGACCTGCTGGCATTCCACAATGTCAATGGCATCATTTTCCGTCACATCGGCAACATCATTAAGATGCTTGGTATTGGTGATGGAGATGTGATCCGACCGGGTGGGCACCACCGACCAAAATGCGCCATCTCGTATGACGATACCGTCCAGGGTAAAGTCACTGCATTGCATGGGGACAATGACTTCACAGAGGATTCGTTTGTTGCGCAGGGCAATTCCGTTGGCATCCACCGTGCCCCGGCCGTAAATCTTCACGTGTTCGGCTCCCGGTTCCGTGGAGATCATCCAAAAGCCATCCATGCCGATGCTGTCCTTATGAAATTTCAGCTGGCCGGCGTAGTCCCCGGTATTTTCGCTGGCTTTCAGTACGGCGCCGCCAGCCAAATAGAGGGAAACATGGCTTTTCAACACCAGAGAGGTGACGGTGTAAAGCCCGGCGGGAAGGTAAACAATCCCGGGATTACCCTCGGTGCCGTATTCGCTGGCCGCATCAATGGCGGCCTGGATAGCGTTGGTGGAGAGGTTTGTACCGCTGACCGCACCGTAGTCAGCTATATTGAAAATGTTTTCTCCGGCTTCGGCGGGAATATCGGCTTCCAGGTCATCAGCGGCGATAACCAGATCCCGCAGGCCATTGATTTTGACAATCAGATACCGGGATTCCTCCAGGGAAAAGGACAGGGTCTTACCCGTTATCTCTGTGGAAATTTCCAAGGCCAGGGGGCTGACGTTGTGTGTATTTATTTGCTCGCTGGCGGTGACAGTGATTTGGGCGGTTCCATCAAAAGAGAAGTGGCAGTAGTCGTAGTTGGACATACACCGGACTACCGGAACCTTTTTCCCATTGACCGTGACCAAAAGCTGATCTGTGGCCTCGGTATCACAGGACTGGAGGGGATAGGTTACCACTGTACCGACAGAATCGGCTGCCAAAACGGGCATGCCACCGAAAACGCCGGTAAGACAGAATAGCCCGCCAAAAAATGCTGCAAGGATTCTATGTTTCATCTTCGGGGACCTCCTGATCTTAGTGTGTGTTCAGAATGGCTTTGCGGAGGAGCACCACATCGGTTACGGTTAAGGTTTTGTCGGTGTTCATATCTCCCCGGCGAAGGGTATCCTCCGATGGCGTTCCCCCCAGAATGGCTTTGCGGAGCAGCACCACATCGGTGACTGTCAAGGTGTTGTCGTCATTCAAATCTCCCAGCAGGGAATTCGGTTTGTCCCCCTCCAGGGCGGCAATGGCGGCTTCGGCATCCAGCAGCTGGGTCTTATGGGGTACCAGCAGCTTCTGTCGGTCGGTAAGGGCATCAAAGGCGGCTCGGGCCACCTGCACTGCCTCCTTTTGCGCCAGGGAGGTGACAGGGCCAATGGCCTCGATCTGCTTGTCAACTGCTTCGGCAAGCTTGGCGTCTTGGTCCGCCGGATCCTGGACAAAGGCGGAAATGCCCCATTCGGAATGCATACTGTCGTTCTTATGGAGGGAGGAATTGCCCTGCTTGGCCACCAAGGTCAGCTCCTTTGCCCCGGCGGGAATGGGCAGATCAAAGACATAGAACATTTTTACATCCAGAGTGACGGCTGGGCCGATTTGCTTGCCGTCGATGAGGATGCTGTAAATGATGGTGAAGTCCCTGTTGCCCACTTCGTCGTCGCAGCCGGCCGCTGCCACAAACCGGTTGACACCCTCCGGAATTGCATAGGTGACAGCGGAGGGAGCGTGCGCCGAAATGCCCTTATCAAAGGCCCGGCCGCCTATGGTGATGGTGTGATTGTCGGTGGATCGGTTATTGAGGACGGTGCTGTAGGCCACATCCGCCCCAGTCGGAATTAAGTCGGAGCAGTAGGTGATTTCCAGTCCACTGAGGTCGGGTATCTTATTCTCGAATACAAGATAGTCGCTTTCGGCTTGGGCAATTACCTGGACCTCTCCCAGGCTGTTGGTGAAGAAGAGAAAAGCCTTGACAGTGTCGCTGTGCTCCAGAGTAAAGGCGCCGTGATAGGGTACGGCCTCGTTAGCGGTTGCTTCCTTACCAATGGCGTAGCCCAGGGTGGTCTTGTCATATTCCGCCCCATTTACCGATATGGTCAGGGACTGGGAGGGGAGAATCATTTTGGCGTAGTTGGTGAAAACCAACTGGGGCACGCTGTCCCAATGCTCCATACTGCCTAGGTCGGAGACGTTGGTGTAGCCCAGATAGAGCAGGTTGGCTCGGGCCTGGGCGCTCCGTTTACCGGTGAGGCAGTAGACAATAATTTCTCGGCTCTTATCGGGTAGCAGTTCCTCTGCCCTTGCAAAGATTTCTCCGTAGGGGAGATTTACGGCGCCTACAAGGTGCCCTTCGGCAAATTCTTCGGCCGATCGGACGTCCAGCAGAAGGGCACCCTGGTTTTCGACTCTATCCTTGGCGGTGAAGCCGCCGATGAAACCGGAATCTGCCAAAGGCGCCGCCGGATTCTCGCCGGTGACGGCGGTTAGGGCTGCGGCCTCAACAGCAATGTTTCCATTGGAAACCTCCTGCTCCACAATGGTCCAGGTGACGGTCAGGGTGGTAGGTTCGCTGGTGGAATAGGTGACAGTCACCAGCTTGTTGACCCGGTTATAGGCGTCCGTTAGCTTAGTGGGGCTTACCGTTTCGCTATGCATAACCTGTCCGCCTAACGAGATGTCGATCCGGACAGTTGACCGCCAACCGGTAATGGGGACGTACAGGGTGCGTTGCCGGGAATCGGCGGGGGCGGTAATCTGGCCATAGGCCCCTATGGTTTTGCCCACAGTCATGCCGGTTTTGGTGCTGCCGGAGCTGCCGTCGGTGCCATCGCTCCAGCTGTAGGCGGTATAGGCATCGGTGTAATAGTCAGAAGCACTGGGGTTAGATAACTGGCTGCCGGTGTATTGCAGCTGTGGGGGCACGTCCTTTTTTCGGCGTGCAGCGACGCCGTTGACGTTGCCGTAATGGAGCCAATCACCGGTGCCAAGCTGGGTCAGGTTGACGGTTTTGCTCTTTTCCCCAACGCTCACCTGTGCATTTCGTTCCATCTCCGGGGGCTGAACCGCCCCGGCCTCCTGGCCGGTGACCTTCCAGACCACAGTCCCGTGTGCAGGAACCGTAACGGTGTAACTGCTGCCTACGTTCAGATATTTATGCTGCCACAGATCCCGAACCTCAACATTTCCGTAAAGGCTGAGCTCCTTCCAGCTAACGGTGACGGTCTGGGCAGCGTCGCTTCGGTTCATCAGGGCGATAGCTTTGGTAGCGGAACCGGCTTCCCCCAAATCCTTACTCCAAATTTCAACATTGTTGGCTGTGGAGAGATAAACTGCGCCGATGCAGGCAGGATCCTGGTCGATGGCAATCATTTCTTCATTTTTCAGGATTTCCAGGGTTTCGGGGGTGATTTTGGTTAAGTCTGCCCCAATCATCAGGGGAGAGGACATCATGCACCACATACTGAAATGGGTTTTGTCCTCCTCATAGGTGAGCCCCCGGCCAACCTGCATCATATCTAGGTCGTTTGCTTTACCGGGACAGCTGTATTTCCACAGCTGGCCATTCTTAATCACGTCAATTTGACTGAGAATGGAATTCCAGTTGGCCCACAGGTCTCCGCCGGTTCGCCAGGAGTCGCAGGGGCTGTTGACGACGTTTTCGCCGGGGAAGGTCCAGCAGCAAACATTGTAAATTAAATCCCGCCCCAGTTCCTGCCGCAGGGCTTCAATTTCATTGCCGATCTCAATATAACGCTGGGCCCGCTGGCTGTCGTTCCAGCCCACGTGCTGACCGCCGCACCAGTCTACTTTTAGAAAGTCAAAGCCCCAATCCTCAAAATACTGGCGAAGATCTTCCTCATCATGCTGGTAGAGCCCCACGCCCAGGCCAAAGCCGGTGCCGGGTTTGTTGTGATAATCGGTGTTTCCCTCCCCATTGGCCCGGGATGCACAGGTGTCGTCCCCGGCATCGGAATAAATGCCGGCCTGCATCCCCAAACTGTGAGCATAGTCGGCAATGTACTTCATCCCGTGAGGGAACTTTTCGGTGTTGGCACGAACCAATCCGGTTTCAGGATCCCGGCCCATTTGGTATCCGTCGTCGCAGTTGAAGAAGGTGTAGCCAACATCGATGAGGCCGTATTCCTTCATCAAATCCATTTGCTGGAGGAAAATATCTTCACTGATCCGGTTGGCATATTCGTTCCAGGAGGACCATCCCATAATAGGGGTAAGCCGTTCCTGACTGCTGCCGGTTGCCCCGGGGCTTGGGCTTGCTTCGGCCGACAAGGCCGTGGAAATACTGCCCAGGGTCATCAGCCTAACAAGGGATAGGGAAATGAGTTTACGGAGCCTTTTACGAAACATAACGATTTTCCTTTCCGTACGGTGATTTTTTTGACAATTTTATTATAACTTTCCTGCATTTGCAATTCAATTGTAAAAAAGGGAAAACAACATTGTAAATTTCCGCAATATATTGATCGCCGCCCTTCTGCATGGAGCAGAAAGGCGGCGATGCTTTCCTATAATGTAATGGTTGTGGAACCGGCAGCTTTATCCCGCTTGGGGGACAGCCCGAATTTTTTCACATAAGCCCGGTAGAAGGAAGAATAATCCTTAAACCCGCAGCTTTGGCAGGCTTCCATAACCGGGCTTCCGTTTTTGATTTTTGTCCGAGCAGCTACAAGCCGTTTCAGCAGGATGTATTCCCACACGTTGGAGGAAGTGACCGACTTAAACTGACGGTTGAGCTGGGAGGTACTGACAAAAAAGCGGCGGCTTAGCATAGGCAGGGAAAGTTCCTCGTATAAATGGGCGTCAATGTAGCAGATCAGTTCGTCCACCATTTTGTTTTTCGGGCGGGCCGATCGAAGATTCCGCTTTTGAGCAAAGGCACGGCGAATTTCACTCAGCAAGGGGTAGAGATGAATCAGAATATTCATGCGCTGTTCTCCAGTCGCTTTGGATACACACATATTTCGCAGCAGCTGATTATGATCCAGCCCCTGAAATTCTTCGGGCGTGTATAGATTGTCCTGCCCTAAAGGGCGATCGTGAAAAGGGGAAAGGAGCAAACCGCTCGGGTCCACTGATTCCAAGACCCGCTCAGAGAAGTGCATGGAAATTCGCTCATAAGGAGTGTTTTGCAGAATCTGAATTCGATGCAGCTCCAAGGGGCGCACAATCAGCAGACAGCCAGGCCGAAGGGCATATTCGGCGCCTTCCACCAGGGATTTGGCTGTGCCGGAAATAAAATAGAGCAATTCGCATTCATCATGCATATGCATACCCCAGATATGCGCCAAGGGCTTTTCATCATAGGTATGATGAAAGTACAGGGTTTCATCCCAATATTCCTCTAAAATTGACAAATCAATCCCTCCCAAACTATACTTTTTATATATTGTAGCACATCGTGGGACGCCGGTTGGTATCGGATGGAAAGTGATTTGCAGCTGGGGGCTCAAATTTATTCCTTTGATCCGGATCCCGTTCGGGACGAGGCCCGGAATATTGACCCCGGCGACTATGCCGTGACCCGGCTGCCGGAAAAATATTTCGGCGCAGACTATATCATTACCCGGGCTGATCGGTCTCGGGACCTGTACTTCTTTGCGGAGCAGGACATTGATGTTTATATGGCCATTGACAGCCGAAATAACAGAAATCCTTCCGGCGGCTGGACGGCTACGGCAGATACTATGGCCATTCAAGAGGGTACCACCTACCGAATCATGAAGAAATCTTTTCCCATGGGGGAGACGGTGCTGCTTAAGGCCTGGGAGAACACCGGCCGCAGCTGTTTTTACATGATTCTGCCTACCAACGGCCAGCCGGTTTCCAGGCTTCTGACCCATGAGGATGTTATCCCCGCAGGGACAAAGCCGGCGCAAAATGCTGCCGATCAGCATTATCAGTATTATTGGAATGAAGTGTTCAATACATACGATTCCGCCGACCTGCCGTCTGGGTATACTGGCAACGGCGCTGCCTTGAACGACAACACTGTCAATTTGGAGGCAGGGGTTAATTTAGCTTTGGGAGCGTCCTATTCCAGCTCTGCCACCTGGAATGGAAGCGGCAGTCCGGTAGACGGCGACACCTCCACCTATTGGGAAAGCAACGGCTTGCCCGGCCAGCTGACCATTGATTTTCAAGGCCGGCGGCAGGTGAATCAGGTCACCTTAAGGCTACGGGATTACTGGGGTAACCGCACCCAAAATCTGGAAGTTCAGGGCAGTCTGGACGGAGAGACATTCACCTCCTTGCTGCCTGCCAAGGATTACCTTTTTGAGAATTACTTGACCAATACCCTTCAGCTTTCCTTTGAGGAAACCCAACTGCGCTACCTGCGGATTATCGGCAGGTCCAATACAGGCGCCCAGGGCATTCAGCTCAGTGAGGTGGAGGTTTATGGCCCGGCTCAAAGGGCTGAAAAGGGCAGTGACCGGTATGCGGTTTTGGAGAAGCGAGAAAAGGGGGATGACGCTGTCTGGATGGAAAAGGCGCTGGAGCATCCGGCAGCAGGATCCTTGGTTTTTGAAGCAAGGGTCAAATCCTCCGAAAAGAATCAACGGATGTATATCCCCCAGATGCAGGACAACGCAGGCCGCACGGCTGTTTCCCTCTGCTTTGGCGAGGACGGCTACATTAAGGCGGCAACCCGGGGCGGCGAGGTGAACATTGCGCCTTATACCTCCGATACCTGGTATACCCTAAGGATTTTGCTGAATACGAAGACGGAAAAATATCAGGTTTGGGTGAATCACCTGCGTAAGGCAGAGAATATTGATTTTGCACAAACTGCAGTGAATATCCAGACTGTCCGGTTTTCGGTAGAGAAGAAAGCCGCCGGGACTCTGCTGGTGGATTCGATCCGGCTCTATGATGACCCTGAGGTCTATATTCTGGACGAGACATTTGACGACCTGGAAACCGGCAGCCGCCCGGATGAAAATTGGCACTATACCCATAGCAGCGCCGCCGAGATTGCAGAGGTCCCCTTTGCTGGGGATAAGAGTTTGAAGCTGACCTCTGACGGCGCTCCGACTCACGCAACCCGAAGCTTTACCCCTTTGCAGGGTGATGTAACCGTGGAGGCCAAAATTAAAGCTGATGCCTCCGGCTGGGTTACCGTTCCTGCTATTACCGACGCCCAGGGCAAAACGGCGGTAAAGGTCGCTGCTTACCGGAATAGCTTTTTTATCAATAACGGGAGCAACTGGGTTTACCTCTGTGACCAGGAGGTTCCCAATAATTACTATCCCGCAGGGAACTGGTATTATGTTAAAATTGTACTGAACACTTATACCAAACGGTACGACTTCTACATTGATGGGGCCAAGCGGTACAGCGGTGCTGCCTTTGCCGAGGAGATTGAGGAGGTCAGCCGGGTGACCCTGGGGACCGAACAGGAGAATATACTGTATGTGGATCAACTGAAGGTTTACGACAGCGCCTCCTTGGCCCGGGGCCTTATGCCGGAGGAGAGTGTTTATAACGTGAAGGACTACGGCGCCAAGGGGGACGGTGTTACTGACGACACCAAGGCTATTGGTGCGGCCATTGCTGACGCAGCCGGCACCGGCGGTACGGTATTATTGGAAAATGGTGTTTTTTACACCGGCCAAATTACCCTGCAAAGTGACATGACCCTCTTTATTGACGCCTCTGCCACCTTGTTTGCCAACATGGATCGGAACGTCTATGACAAGCATATTCCCTCCCGGGGGTATAACGGCAACCATCAGCTGGGCCGGGGAATTATTTATGGGGAGAAGGTCAGCAATGTCCGAATCACTGGTGGCGGTACTGTCTATGGCAACGGCTTTTACGCCCTGAATGAAAACGATCCCCCTAATCAGAGACCCTGTATTCTTTATATTGCCCTGTCTAAGGACATCACCATTGAAAACCTGAACTTGGTGCAAAGCCCTTTCTGGACTCTGGTTCCCTATGAAAGTGAAAATATTACGGTCCGCAATGTGAATATCACCAACCATGTGGCCCCCAACCGGGACGGCATTGACCCAGTGAACTGCAGCAATATGACGGTGGAAAACTGCCACATCATCGCCGGGGACGACGCTTTTTGTCCTAAGAGCGGCAATGATATTCCCAGCCTGAATATTGATGTTCGGAATACCTCTATGCAGTCCTATTGCAACGGCATTAAGTTTGGCACCGATACTTACGACGATTTCAAGAACTATACCTTTGAAGACATTTGCATGAAGTGTGTGGGCCTGTCGGGTATAACCCTCCAAGCCACCGATGGAAGCGACATGGAGAACATTACTTTCCGCCGCATTGACATGAACGATGTGGATAACGTGATGTATATTTGTGTGGGCAATCGGGAGCGAAGCCAGGATGTGAACCTCTTGCCAAAAAAGCTGGGCCGGATCCGCAATATCCTGGTGGAGGACATGAACTACACCAATCCCATGCAGCCGCCTTACAGCCACAAGGGGGAAAACGTCCATGAAGCCATTCTTATGGGGCTGAATCCCAGTTATAACAATCTTAACGACGGGGAAGATCACCGGCTTTCCAATGTGCAGTTTAAGAATGTGTACATGGAGTCGGTAGGAAGCTATAACTATTTGCCCGATTTTTATCAAGGCTTGGGCGGCGGTTATCCCGAGCATACCGACGTCAAGGCTTCCAGAGGCTGGGCCTATACCATCCGCTGGGCTGACAATGTGACCTTTGAACATTGTACAAACCGGCAGCTTTATCCCCAGCTGGACAAGCTCCGCCCGGAAATTGCAGTTGATGAGGCCACCTATTCAGCCGACCCGGTGGTGGATTCGATGGTCGCCCAGTATGTGCTGGGTCTGGCTGATCAGAAAGTTCCGGTGGGAACCGCTGAGGCCGATCTGACCTTTCCGGATGCTGTGCCGGTGCTGCTGGAAAACAATCAGGTGGTCCGGGTGCCGGTAACTGACTGGATGCCGGCGGAACGTTATGATGCCGAAACCCCCGGCTTTTATCGCTTTACTGCATCCCTGCTTCCCGGTCTGGATGTGTTGGGAATAGACGGTCAAACCGTCTCTGTTCTTATGGAAGTGTCTGATACACCCGATGTTCTCTTAGGAGATATGAACCAAGATGAGCGACTGTCTGTGACCGATGTGGTCCTGCTTCGCCGTGCCATCTTAAGCAATGCGTATGTGGAAATTGGGGACATGAACCAGGATAAAAAGCTGTCTGTGACCGATGTGGTCTTGCTTCGCCGGGCCATTTTGTCCCAGACCTGATGGAAAGGAGCATTTACGATGAAAGAAAAATGGAAAATCTTGCTTGCCTGTTTGCTCAGCCTGACCCTGTTAGTCTCTGCCGTCGGGGTGCTGCCAGCGGCCGCAGCTGGGGAAAGTACCACCTACTTTAAGGCCTATTCCAAGGGGAAATATGAAGTGGAAAGCACCACCTTTGCCCTGCGGGTCAACGGTCAGAAGGTGGATACGGTCAAATATTATCAGCAGACCGCCGACGGCCGGTATAGCTATGCCCATCTGGCCTTTGAGGGCATAGCGCAGTTTGAGGTCACCTCCCTGAAAGGCGACATCCAGTCGGTGGACGTCAGCCCCCATAGCTACGATATTGATTATCAGGTCAGCGGCAGCAAGCTCACCTTTTCTTTGGCTCAAACCACTTCCCGGTATATGGTGATTCAGGCCATAGTGGGCGGCACCAAATATCAGCTCTTTATTGCCGCTGATCCAAAGCTGGATTATGAAGAAAAATATCTGTACTCTGCGGCCAGGGTGGTGAATGTGGTGGAAGATCTGGGACTGGATAACACCGGCGCCACCAAGCTTTCCCTGTCCTATGCCCATAAGGACGAGGGGAAGGAGACCAATCCTCTTCAGGCTGCCATCAACGACCTGAGTAACCAAGGGGGCGGAGTGCTTTATTTCCCTGCCGGTACCTATCAGTTTGTTAATATTTACGCCCGGGATAATGTTACCCTCTATCTGGAGGACGGGGCATATCTCCGGGGCTCCGGCAAACGAACCGACTATGAGTGGGCCACCACCGGCGCCAACGGCATTCAGGCGCAAAAGCGGGTCATTGACCTGAATAACGCCAAGAATTTTGCCATAGTGGGCTACGGCATGGTGGATTCCAATGCCATTGCGCTGTCTGCCGAAGGCAAGACCTCTTCCGGCTCCCGTGAATTGGATGACCATGATTATATCGCCGAGGGTTATTGGCCGGACGGCTGGAACGATTACCGGACCGGGATTGTGGATGCAGACGGAGCCAGCGGCATCACCTTTGATGGTGTGACTTTCAAGGATGCTACCGGCTGGACCTTCAATATTTGCAATTCCAGCAACATCAGCATCACCAATGTAAAGATGCTGGACGATTATCAGGTGGTGCACAGTGACGGCTACGACCTTTGTGCCTGCCAGAATGTGCATATCTCTGACTGCCTGGGTATCTGCGGCGATGATGTATTCTGCCCCAAGGGCAACAACGCCAACCGGGATATGGCCCACTATCTCATTGAGAAAGGGGTGGCTTATGCTGACGGCGGAGCCGGCTGCAAGATGGGAGTACAGTCCCAGTCTAAAACCTATGATATTATCTTTCGGGATATTGACGTGGTTCAGGGTTACCGGGGATTTTGTGTGGCCCATGATGAGGGCCAGGGGGAATGGTCCGATATTCATTTTGAAGACATCCGTGTGGAAAAGGTCATTTATGCCAACGGTGTGCCCGGCGGCAGCGGCCAGTATAATTCCTGGGCCTTCTCCATCTGGACTCTGGGCGGAGGCGCTGCTCCCGTATCCAATATATACGTCAAGAACTGTATCTTTGAAAATACCCAGGGCCTAAAAGGAATTGTGCAGGGCGCTTCCGCTGCCGGCATGCTTTCGGGTGTACATTTTGAAAATTTGATCATGGATGGCATGATCATCAATGCGCAAAATTACGGCGCCAAGCTCTTGGTCGGAAACAACGTGGATAAATCCTCGGTCACTTTCCGGAACGACGCCTTGCAGCTGACCGAGACGGTTCGCTATGAGGCTGAAGTCTATCCCAACACCCGCACAGGCGGCGCCAATTACAGCTCCGCCTCTGCCTGCTCCTCCGGCTATTTGGCCGGGAATCTGGGGGGCGGAAGCAATGGCAGTGTTACCATTGATGTATTCGCAGAAACGGCCGGCCCCAGAGATATTGACGTTTACTTCTGCACCTCCGGTACTCGAAGCCTGCGGGTTACTGCCAATGATGGAACACCTGCGGTGCTACAATGCAGTGGCTCCAGCTTTACCGTACCTGCTGCGCCCCAGACCGTTACCTTGGATTTGAAGCAGGGAATCAACAGCATCCGATTTGACGGTGACAACGGCGGCTGGGCGCCGAATTTGGATAAAATCGAGGTGTATACTCTGAATAACGAAGAGCAGGCCCAAGTGGCTGCTTTGAATACCAACCTCGATTCCCTGAATCCCACCGACGCCGCAGCAGTTACTGCTGCTGTAGAACAGTATAATGCGCTGACAAATACCCAGAAAGCCCTGATCACCGGAGGAGCCACCCTAACAGAGGCTGCCGACGGTCTCCGAGAGGCAGGAGAGAATGTTCCCGCTCTGGAGCTGGCGGACACCGGTGACGGCACTGTAGAAAATCGGCCGGAACGGGTACTTATGGCGGTGGACGCCCGGATTGCCGGACAGGCCGCTGTGGGCAATGGCTCTGCCGACTTTATCACCAATGTGGGCTTTGACGCCCAAAAGCCGGTAGACGCCGCTCAAGGTGAGGGAACGGTGACCTTTACTGTGGATGTGGAGGAGGATGCCCAGTGGGATATGGCGGTTTACTATCTAATGGGGCATTCCAACAATCCCTCTCCCTCTACCTATACTGTAGACGGCGTTCAGTACCGGGATTTGGTTGTGACCCTCAACGGGGACGACGCCAACGCCATTACCTTGGCCTGTGCCGAGGGGTCCAGCTGGAACGCTTCCAACACGGCCAAAACCATTTCCTGCCCTCAGGGCATTTTCCTGGCGGCCGGGCAAAATACCATTAAGCTGGGTAATCCGAATGGGGACGCCCCCGCCATTTATCAGATCGTTCTCACCCAGCGGGAGGCCGATCCTGACGTTTCCCAGCCGCCACTGGAGGGAACGGTGTACGAGGCGGAGGAAGGCTATCTTATCGGCGCTTCTCAGATTTATGATACCGAAACCGAAAAGGTGGATCCCGCAGATGCCCCCTGGTCGGGCGGCGCCTGGGTCGGTTCTCTGGGGAATAACAGCGGTGCGGTGCAGATAACTGTTGCTGCCGAGAATGCTTCCAAGTATACCCTTGAGTTGGCTTATATGACCTTTGAAACCCGAAATTTCCAGATTTCGGTCAACGGAGAACTTGCTGCAACTGTGGAATGCCCCGGCAACGGCTCTTCCTGGAGCATGATTGTGAACAGGGTTCGTGTGTCTCTTTTCCTTCCTGCCGGTGAAAACGTGCTGGAATTCGGCAATACCGCCGGCTGGTGCCCCAACCTGGATTGCATCGTAGTTGCCGAGCCAACTGCCGCAAATATTCAGGCTGCTGTGGAGGATGTGGTTGCTGCCATCTCCACTTTGCCTTCGGCTGATCAGGTGACCCTGGCAGATCAAGCTGCCATTACCGCCGCCCAGGCAAAATATCAGCAGCTGGGTGTCAACCAGAAAGAGGCAGTGACCAATGCCGATAGGCTGGCTAAGGCGCAGCAGGCGCTGCAAAAGCTGAAGGAAGATGCCCAGCAGGAGCAGGAAAAACTGGATAAAGAGGCCGCCGCAGCGGTGGACGACCAGATTGCCGCTTTGGGGGAGATTACCTCCCTGGAGCAGAAAGAGACCGTTCAGAATACCCGGGCA
>CAYZTR010000047.1:0-17603 GCA_964481575.1 uncultured Eubacteriales bacterium | reverse complement strand
GGAATGACTGAATGCTTAATGAAAAAGTTAAAATGCCTCTGTTTGAGGTTGAATCGATCTGACGGCCAACAGTGAGAGTTCAAATCCATACAGCAAACCGCCGAAAAAATCTTTTTTATAGTGCTTTTTTCAATGAAATAAATCCCTGTGGGATTTGTGAAATATGCCTTCGGCATATATAATAGCTTACGCTATGAAATACACTGCGGTGTATGAGGGATTTATTTCACTTTTTGTAGCCTTTTTGCAAATCAAGTTAATCCGAACCGGGTTTTCCTAGTGGGAGACGGGTTCGGGTTTGTTTTTTATAAGGCTCAGGAATGCTCCTGATACGCCACAATCATAAAACCTATTGGTTTCCACTTTTGTTTCCGATTTAATTTTACGATATCATCCATCCATTCAACAGAAAAAATGGGGAATGTATTCTGGATCAGTACGGGGCAAATCACAACCAGGGGCAAGAATAAAGCCATCCGGATCTTTCATATTGCCACACAGCTTCCAGTTTTTTTGGTATACACCGGAAGCATCCAGCGGCAGTACAATCGCTGCTGGATTTAAGTTACCAACCATGGCCATTTTGCCAGAGGCATTTTTGCGAGCTTTCTGCATATCAATAGAGTCCACAGAAAAACCATTGAACCCCGCAGTTTATAAGAGAATCTACTGTTCTGTATCTTCCTTGTTATAGTGTTCCAGGAAGGAATGTACCGTATGGTTGGTTTTGTAACCCGGAAACGTGTCCAGACAGACCGAATGAATGCTGTTAAATATGTTTTTTTCAATATTGGGATTATCCCGTTTCAGCCGTCGCAGGAGGATTTTAATTTCCTGCCGCTTGGAGCCGCCTCCTCCGTTGTCGCACATGGTGCAGTTTTCAGTAAAACGGCAGGCGCATTGGATGAACTCCAGATCGTTATATCGCTTCCATGCAAGAATATCATCCTCATGAATGCGGTATAGGGGACGAATCAGTTCCATGCCCTGAAAATTCTGGCTGTGTAGTTTGGGAATCATGGCCTGCAGCTGGGCGCCGTAAAACATCCCCATAATGGTGGTTTCGATGACGTCGCTGAAATGATGCCCCAATGCGATCTTATTACAGCCCAGAGACTGGGCTTTGCTGTAAAGGTGACCGCGGCGCATTTTGGCGCACAAATAGCAGGGGGAATCGTCTGTACTGTTTGCAATAGCAAAAATATCTGTTTCAAATACGGTAATTGGGATGTGTAGCAGCGCGGCATTGCTTTCGATCTTCTGACGGTTCAGGACGTTGTACCCCGGATCCATCACCAGATATACCAATTCGAAGGGAACCTCGCTGAATCGCTGAAGCATTTGCATCAGCTTTGCCATGAGCATGGAATCTTTGCCGCCAGAGATACAAACGGCGATTTTATCGCCGGCCTGGATCAGATCATACTGTTTGATGGCTGCGATGAAGGGATTCCACAGGTTCCTTCTGTATTTCTTTGTAATACTGCGCTCGATCTGCTGATAGGGCTCCAATTCTTTTTTCATGTGACCAACTCCTTATAGCAGCTGTCGAAGGCCTGCAAAAACTGTGTGATTTCCGCTTCGGTCGTTAAATGGCTCAAACTGATTCGCCAGGAGGACAGGGCGTTTTTTCGATCCCGGCTTACAGCAAAGACCGCACGGGACGGTGTCCCTTCCACAGAGCATGCCGATTTTACCGAAACACAAATACCGGCCCGATCCAGCGCTTTTTGGAAGTCACCGGCCTTTACGCCTTGCACACTGATATTTAAAATATGGGGGATGGCATGGTCGGGGCTGTTGATACGTACCTTGGAATATGCGGATAAAGCCTTGCGGAGTTCCTCATTCTTTTCTTTCACGGCATCTGCCCGCTCCTGCTGCCCAGTCAGCGCAAGTTCCAGCGCTGTATCCAATGCGGCGGCCAGCGAAAGGGTAGGGGTCCCGCTACGGTATAAGCTGGTGCTGACACCGCCGTGAATCAGAGGTTCAATCACCAAATCCTTCCGCTTAAATAGGAGACCGCTTCCGTTGAGGCCGTAAAACTTATGAGCGGCCAGGCTTGCCGTATCAATGCCGTCCAAGGTAAAGTCCGCTTTTCCAACTGCCTGGGTGGCATCTACATGGAAGTGGCAGTTAGGATATGCTTGCAGAAATTCTGCAATTTCCCGGATAGGTTGCAGAGTTCCAAGTTCGCTGTCAACTGCGCAGACCGCCACCAAGACAGTGTCCTTCCGCAGCAGGTCCCGAAGATGACACAGATCTACGGTTCCATCCTGCCGGATGTCTACCAGGTCAATCTCATAACCCTGTTCCTGCAAATAGGTCAGCGGCCCGCTGACCGAAGCGTGTTCCAGCGGGGTGGAAATGATATGCTTACCGGCATGGCGGGTGGTTCTGGCAATCCCTTTTATGGCCAGATTGTTGGCTTCACTGGCGCCGGAGGTGTAAATAATTTCGGCAGGTGCTACCCCCAGTTTGCTGGCGATGGATTCCGTAATGGCAGAAAGAGCCCCATTGGCCTCCCGACCGGCCCCATGGTTGGAATTGGGGTTGCCGATAAAACGCTGTTCGATTTCCACAAAGCGGGTCAGAACGGCCGGGTCGGCAGGCGTGTTTGCAGAATAATCCAGATAAATCATAGGCGGCTGCTCCCATCTCCCGAGGGTTCCAAGATACCTTCAACTGGAGAAGGCAGCGTTTTATTCATGCTGCCGGTTTGGTATCCGCCCAGATCCAGTGTTACATAGGTGAAACCCAGCTTTTGAAAATACGCATTCAGCTGTTTGGCCCGGTCAGATTCCAGAAGTTTGTTAAATTCCGCCGGCGCAATTTCAATGCGCGCCAGGTTCCCGTGTATGCGGACGCGAACCTGGTGAAATCCCTGATCCAAAAGCGCTTGCTCCGCTTGATCTACCATGGCAAGCTTTTGCTCTGTAATGGTTTCCCCATACACAAACCGGGAAGCCAGGCAGGCGAAGGATTGCTTATTCCAGGTAGGAAGCCCCAATTGCCTGGAAAGGGTCCGTATTTCATCTTTGTGCAGCCGGGCTTCCCGCAGAGGACTGGACACTCCCAATTCTTCCACTGCCTTCAAACCGGGGCGGTAGTCGCTGTTGTCGTCCATATTGGAGCCTTCTGCCACGGCCTGAATACCCTGCTGCCGGGCAATTTCCCAGATTTTTTCAAACAATTCGTGTTTGCAGAGATAGCAGCGATTCTTGGGATTGCGCCGAAAGCCCGGGATTTCCAGTTCCTCCGACCGGCAGATCCAATGGGAAATGCCATGTTCCTTGCAGAAGGTCTGGGCTTCTCTGCGCTCCCTTTCTGGAAAGGAACAGGAGGAAGCGGTTACCGCAATGGCCCCATCGCCCAAAACATCGTGAGCAACCTTTAACAGGAAGGTGGAATCCACGCCGCCCGAAAAAGCCACGGCTACGCTGCCTAGGGAACGCAAATATTCCTGCAGCGCTTGATACTTTTCTTGTAATGCATCCATATGATAACCTCTTTGCTGCTTCCGGGAATCCATGGGTCTACCGGCGCTGAATCTGTCTTATAACAGGCCTACCTGTTCCAGGGCCTGCTTCAAATCCCCGATGATATCTTCCACATCCTCAATGCCTACACTGAATCGGAAAAACCCGTTGTGAAATTCTTCATGATACAGGTATTGCCGCTCGTCGTCTTCTCCCAGAAATACAATGAGGCTTTCGTCGTGTCCCAGAGAGACGGCTGAGGTGATGACCTTCAGGTGACTGACAAATTTGTTGTGGGTATCATGGTCGGCTTTCAGGCCGAAGGAAAGGACGCCACCAAAGCCGGGGTTCATCTGCTTTTTGGCAATGACGTGTCCCTTGTGGCTTTCCAGCCCTGGATAAGCGACAAAGCTGACATTGGGTTGGGCCTCCAGCCATCTGGCCACCTGCAGGGCGTTTTCATTGTGTTGGCGCATCCGCAGCGGCAGGGTGACGCTGCCACGCATAATGAGCCAGGCGTTGAAGGGGCTGATGGTAGCGCCCAAATTCACCTGGGATTGCGCGCGGATCAGATCCAGATATTTGGTTTTGCCGATGATGGCGCCGCCCATGGCATCCCCGTGACCGTTGATATATTTGGTCAGGCTCTCCACTGTAAAGTCGGCTCCCAATGCAATGGGGCGCTGGTTAAATGGGGAGGCAAAGGTGTTGTCAACCGACAGCAATGCGCCGTTTTCATGGGCAATTTTTGCAATTTCCGCAATATCCGAAACCGTCAGAGTGGGATTACCGGGTGTCTCAATATGAATCAGTTTTGTATTAGGGCGGACAGCTTTGCGAACAGCTTCTAAATCCGAAGTGTCCACAATGGTGGTTTCTACCTGGAATTTGTGATTAAACAGCTCGTTTAGCAGCCGATAAACGGCGATATAGGTAACGCTGGAAAAGATCACATGATCGCCGCTTTTCAGCAAGGCGAAAAACAATCCGGACAGAGCGGCGACTCCGCTGGCCAAAACGACGCAATCTTCCCCGCCCTCTAAAGAGGCCAGCTTCTCCTGCAGATATTTCTGATTGGAACCGCCATTTCGGGTGTATAGATTTCCGGCGGCGCTGGACCAGTTCATATCGGTAGGGTCATAGGGCAGCTCATAGCTGTTGGCCATGGTGATGGGGCGCTTAATGGCGCCGGTCTCACCGTCAACATCATTCCCCGTATGTACCGCTCTTGTTTGAAAACCGTACTCGTTACCATAGGTTCGTTTGGACATGAAAGATTACTCCTTTCAACCGTTTTTTGCCGCTGCAGTTCTGCATGCCGCAGCATTTGCATACAATTCCATAAACACAGGAAACCTATCAGTTTAATACGATAAATTATATCTGTATTCCCGGGTTTTGTCAAGTGGGCCTTCCTGGTTCAGCGGAACATTTCCTGGAACTTTGCCAAAAAGACTTGACAAGATGAAAATCAGGTGATACAATAAATCCTATAAATTTGATAGGTTTCATAAGAAATTTAAAGGACAATCAAGTCATGGAATTTCCAGCCAATGCAAGATGATGTTGAAATAGGTACTGCAATTTCCAATATCTGACCCATTATCATGAAAAGGAGTCTTTGACTATGAGAACATTTGACAGGATTACGGATCTGATTGGCGGAACGCCGCTGCTGAAGTTGTCCAACTACATGGTGCAGAAGGAGTTGGGTGCGGAGATTTACGGAAAGCTGGAGTATTTCAACCCGGCGGGCAGCGTGAAGGACAGGATTGCCAAAGCTATGATTGATGATGCGGAGGCCAAAGGCCTGTTACGTCCGGATTCAGTGATTATTGAACCTACCAGCGGCAACACAGGTATCGGTCTGGCGGCTGTGGCTGCCTCCAGGGGATATCGCATAGTCCTTACCATGCCGGAAACGATGAGTATAGAACGGCGCAATCTTCTGAAGGCCTATGGCGCAGAATTGATACTGACTGATGGGGGAAAGGGCATGAAGGGGGCCATTGCAAAAGCCCAGGAGCTGGCCGCCGAAACGCCCAATAGTTTTATTCCCAGCCAGTTTACCAATCCTGCCAATCCCACTGCCCACCGCAATACTACCGGGCCGGAAATCTGGAAGGATACCGACGGGAAGGTAGATATCTTTGTGGCCGGTGTTGGCACCGGCGGTACAGTTTCGGGTGTTGGTGAGTATCTGAAGGGGCAAAACCCAAATATCCGGGTGGTGGCTGTGGAACCTGCCGGTTCTCCTGTGCTTTCCAAAGGGACGCCAGGTCCCCACAAAATTCAGGGAATTGGCGCCGGATTTGTACCGGATACGCTGAATACCGAAATTTATGATGAGATTATTCCGGTTGAAAATGAGGACGCTTTTGAAACCGGGCGCATCCTTGCCCGGAAAGAGGGATTGTTGGTGGGGATTTCTTCCGGCGCTGCTGTTTGGGCTGCTACGGTTCTGGCCAAGCGGCCGGAGAACCAAGGCAAGTGCATTGTAGCCCTGCTGCCGGATACCGGCGAACGTTATCTGTCCACACCCATGTTTTCTGTCTGAGGTCAGAGAAGCAGGAGCCGCTACGCTCCTGCTTCTTTCTTTATTAAATGCAGGCTTTGCTGCATGACGTTGAAATTCGGAGGATCGTTTATGACTTTACAGCAGTTACATTATGTGATCACCGTTTCGGAAATGGGATCCCTTAATAAAGCTTCAGAGGTTTTGTATATTGCACAGCCGTCCCTGTCCAGTGCCATCAAGGAATTGGAAAAGGAATTGGGAATCGTGATTTTTCACCGCAGCGGCCGGGGTGTTTCTCTGACCAATGACGGTGCGGAGTTCATTTCCCATGCCCGCCAGCTTTATCATCAGTATGAAACCCTGCTGGGCAAATATGGAAAAAACGGAACCCTGAAAAAGAAATTCGGCATTTCCACTCAGCACTATTCTTTTGCTGTTAAGAGCTTTGTGGAACTGGTGAAAAAATTCAATATGGAGGAATATGAGTTTGCTATCCGGGAGACGAAAACCCGGGATATTATCGAGGATGTCAGCTCCTCCAAAAGTGAAATCGGCATTATGTATCTCAGCGATTTTAACCGGAAGGTCATTTTAAAGCTACTGAAGGCCAACGGCTTGGAATTCCACAGTCTGACCTTTTGTAACGCCTATGTGTATCTTTGGAAGGATCATCCTTTGGCCCGGTGCGGTTCCATCCGATTTTCCCAGCTGGCGGATTATCCATGCCTGTCCTTTGAACAAGGGGATAATACCTCTTTCTATTTTGCTGAGGAGATCCTCAGCACCAATGAATATCCCCGAACCATTAAGGCCAATGATCGGGCCACTATGCTGAATCTTATGGTGGGGCTCAACGGATACACACTTTGTTCCGGCATTATATGTGAAGAATTAAATGGCAGCGATTATGTGGCCGTCCCTTTTGAAACAGATAGCGAAAACCCCGGGGATACCATGGAAATTGGCTATATTGTTAAAAAGAATACACTACTTAGTAAGTTGGGAGAACAATACATCCAGGAACTGCAATGCTATTTGACGAAGTTTGCCAGTCCAAAAACATTTATATAATCCTTTAGCTATAGATTTAATCTATATCTTATTATATCAATGGAATATTGGACAAATGGTCTTCCTTCGAGTATAATGCAGAAAACGATCCAAAATCAGGTGTATGCAGAGTGGATTACATGCTGTAGGCCAATGTGTGGTTCTATGGCTGCAATATCGGGTAAGGAGGCGTTCCCTGATGTGTTTCAGGAAACATCTGTTACAATCCTTTGGGAGCCAGGCGTGTTTGAGCATTGGGGTACTTCTGACGTATGCAGCGGGGCAGGTTTTGTTCCGGGCCGTTGATTTGCAGGGGGATTTATTCCAGATCTCCCGCAGCCGGGGTTGATCCGTTATGCAGTATACTTTAAAACCGGAAGGAGTCTGCCCTGCAGAGATCCGGTTTGAATTGGATGAGAATCAGGTGGTACACCATTTGGAAGCCACCGGTGGCTGCAGTGGGAATCTGCAGGGAATCGCCCATTTGGTGGAGGGAATGCCTGCTTCAGAGGTGATCCAAAAGCTGAAGGGGATCCGCTGTAGTTTTCGAAGTACCTCTTGCCCGGATCAGCTTGCCGTTGGGCTGGAACAGATTTTGGTGCAGCAGTCTGCGGATCCGGACGAATCGGAATTGTCTTGTGACACATGATGTGCCAGGGGCTGCCTTTCCCAAGACAGTCCCTTGTTTTTTTCAGATGAAGGAGTAGATCCTATGAACGAACAGTTTGAAACACGATGTATCCACGGGGATTCTTCCGCGTCCCTGCGCGATGAAAACTGCGCCGTTAGCTTTCCCATTTATCAAACGGCCTGTTTTAGCCACCTTAAGCCGGGTCATAATGAAAGCGGCTTTGACTATACACGGGAATCCAATCCCACCCGCCGGAAACTGGAGGAGATCGTTTCTTCTCTGGAGGGAGCAACGGAAACCGTGGCATTTTCCTCCGGCATGGCCGCTATTAGCGCCTGTTTTGAACTGTTTTCTCCGGGAGATCATATTCTTTGTTCGGAGGACTTGTACGGCGGCGTAATCCGTTTGCATCAGCAGATTGGCCAGAAAAACGGACTGTGCTTCCATTATGTGGATACCACGGATCTTCAGAAAGTGGCGGATGCCATTCTGCCTGAAACCAAAGCCATCTATGTGGAGACGCCCAGTAATCCCATGATGAATATCACCGACCTGCGGGGATGCGCCAGATTGGCACGGGAACACGGGCTTTTGCTCTTAGTAGATAATACATTTCTCTCTCCCTATTTTCAAAATCCCCTGTCGTTGGGAGCCGATCTTGTGATCCACAGCGGCAGTAAATTTTTATCTGGCCATAACGATACCATTTCCGGCTTCGTTTGTGCCAGGGATGCTGCTATTGCGGATCGGATTCGGCTGATCTCCAAAACCACCGGTGGGGTACTGGCTCCCTTTGACAGTTGGTTGGTTATGCGGGGAATCAAAACTCTGGCCGTCCGCATGGAACGGCAGCAGGAAAATGCCCTTCAGGTAGTTGCATGGCTGCAGAAACAGCCCCAGATTACCAAGGTGTTTTATCCCGGTTTGAAGGAGCATCCCGGATATGCTGTCAATGCCGGACAGGCCAGCGGCTCCGGCAGCATGATTTCTTTTCAAGTGGAGCGGTCGGAAACTGCCTTGCGGATCCTGAAAAAGGTCAGAGTTGTCACCTTTGCAGAAAGCCTGGGCGGCACGGAATCTCTGCTGACCTATCCTGTGCTGCAAACCCACCCTGATGTACCCCAGGAAGTGCGGGAGCATCTTGGAATTACCGACACATTGTTGCGTCTGTCTGTGGGGTTGGAGCATGTGGAGGACATCATCGCTGACATCAAACAGGCGCTGGAGCATTGATCTGGCAAAACAAAAAAAGACGGCCTTTCATGAAATTCTTTTCTGCCAGAAGGTAACAGTTGAAAGGAGTTGTCTGCGGGTTTACAGAATACAGGCGTAATTTTGACCGTACAGCTGCAACTCTTCATTACGACCGGCTTTTCTCAAAGTAGAAAGTGAATGGGAAAACGCCGTTGCGTGAAAACATAAAACGCCAAGTTACATGGAAAACAGCCCCGATTTGTATGATCCGTACAAATCGGGGCTGTTTGCAAAAAGGGATAATTTCCTGCAACGGAGAGCATGCAAAAGGCGGCGTTACTGATTCTTTGTTTCAGGTTTATCCAGTCCCAGAAATCGCTTTAACTCCGGCAAGCGGCGAATGGCAGCAGCGCGTCCCAGTGCATAGACACGGCGCATTTCCCCGGGATCCCGCTCTGTGGGGTGAATGGACAGAGAAAAATCCGGTTGAATTACAAATGTCCGGCCTTGGGCTTCTGCTGTATGGATGTATTTCAAGGTGCGATTGTATACAGTGTGCCGATTTGCCAGCGCCTGGAGAACGGCGGGGTATTTCCGCAAAGTCAGGCGAAGCAGGGGCAGATATTTGTTTTTGGTCTTGACAAAGTCCCGGGGCTGGGTCAATACCACCAGATTTTTGGTATAGCCGATTTCTTCAAAGTATTGCAGGGGGATAGAATCTGAAATGCCGCCGTCCAGCAGTTTGTACCCGCCAATTTCCACAATTCTGGAGGCCAGGGGCATGGACGCCGAAGCCCGGATCCAGTCCAGGTCTTCTCCAGCGCCGGTTTCACATTTGTGGTAGACCGGCTTTCCACTTTCTACATCCGTACAGACGCAGTAAAACTCCATGGGGGAGGCGCCGAAGGTTTCAGCGTCGAAAATGTCCAGTTTTGTAGGCAGTTCATGATAGCAAAAATCAGCGCCATACCAGTCACCGGTTTTGACCCAGGAGCGCAGGCCGGCATAGCGGGGGTCCTTACTGTAATTGCAGTTGTAACGGATCACACGGCCGGGTTGGTTGGATTTATAATTGCAGCCAAAGGCGGCCCCGGCGGATACGCCGATTCCGCCGTCAAAGGAGATGCCTTCTTCCAGGAGGACATCCATGATTCCGGCGGAAAATAATCCCCGCATGGCGCCACCCTCCAGAACGATACCTATTTTTTCTTTCTGCTGTTCCAAGACGCAGTGGCTCCTTTCATAAAAAGTACTGGTTCCAGTATACGGCATTTAGCCCAAAATTGCAATGGACCAGAAGTGAAAAGGTGCCCCCACCCGATTGTATAATCGGGTGGGGGCAAGCTTGTATTTACAGTGTTACTGCGGGAATGTCCAGCAGGATGGCGATTTTTTGGAATAAAGCATTGTTATGGCCCACGCTCATGGCGAAGTGATAGGTGGGGGCTTCAGCAAACCATTTGTCCATATAGGTATCCGGATCCGTGTCAAATTTGACGGGGGTCTGGGTATTGCCGATAGTCATAATCTCCCCATCGGTGGACATACCTTCCGACAGAATGAATTTCAGTTTCCCCTCTGCGGTTTGCGTGCAGCCTAGATTGGTGATGGGGCCGGTGCGAACCTTGGCCTCCACCGAAACCCCTGCGCCCTGTTTTCCGTGATAGAGTCCCATGCCCCGCAGAATGGGCTTGCCCTGGGCAATGGCCAGATGGAAGGGGCCGTCGTGGCCCAGGAGAATGGTGCCATCCAGATAATCCACCGTGACGATCTCACAGAAGCTGCCGCCCACGCCGGCCAGGTCACAAATCTTCATGGCCAGGCAGGTTTTTAAGTCGCCTTCTCCCGCGCAGGGGATTCCCCGGGCAGTCAGCAGGGAATGCCCCACAATAAATCCGCTCTGCAGCCGTTCATAGGCTCCGCCAGGCGCTCCGTGATAGTAATAAGTCAGGGCATCCAGTCCTTTTTCTTCCACCAGCCGGGACTGGGCGGCGGCCACCCGGGCCGACCAATCCAGATCGGCTTCCCCCGGACGCCGGGCCAGAGGATCGGCGGCGTCTGTTTCGCTGATGCGGAAGAAATCGGCAATTTCGGCACGTTTTTGCGCCACTTCCTCCTGTGTCACCCGCTGGAGCTGCGCATCCAGATCACACATTTCCAGAATTTCCACATGGATGCCCGCCTGGGCGGAAACCATGGTGAAATCGCTGTACATGTCCAGCATGCCGCTGTAATTATTCCCCAAAAAGCCGAAGCGGGCGCCACGAAGCCCGGCTTTGATTTTGGCGGCGGTGACCCATTGGGTAATTTGAGCCCAGGCCCGCTTAGCTTCTGGCCGATGCGCGGTGGTTTCATCGGCCAGGGAAATGGCCGGAGTTTCAGAAAGCCCCAGCAATCCATTGACAATATGGCAGGAAATGCCAGCCCGGTGAAAGGCATTGGACAGTTCCGGTACCGGGCAGGCGCCGCAGTGTGCCAGCCATTCTCCGGTGGTGGTCTCCCGGTAATTTACCCGGGCGGTGGGCTGAAGATTCAAAAGGATCACCGGCGCGTTGCAGATCTGATGTAAGGGAAGTACGGAGGCGCTGGTGACGTAGGTGCCGGCATGGGCCAGGATCATGTCTACATTATGACTATTGAAATAAGCTCCGGCCTCCAGTCCAGCGGATTCCCGATCCACCAGACCGAAATTGAAAACCTCCACATCTCCCATGGCTTCCACTTGTTGTGCAATAAAGGCACCGTATCCCAGGAGACGTTCCCGCAACCCGGGAAACTGATTCCAATAGGCCGCCAATCCCATGGTGTAGATTCCAATCCGGGCGTTTTTTTGTGATTTTTGCTGCATATTGATACCTCCTGAATTTAAACGTTTCAAGCAATTATATTATATCGGAATGAAAGAAAAAGTCAAGAGAAGAAACAGGTTTCGCAGAGTATTCTATTGCATTTTAAAATGAAAAACATACAATGTGTGTTATGGTGAATAAATCCGATATTTATTGAATCCTGTGACCAAAGCGAAGATTTGTATCGAGAAACGTTATGCTGCCCCAGGGTTGCAACCATTATGATGAGATTTGTAATTTCTTCGAAAAGCAGATAGAGCTGATGCTTGCTGAGTTAGAACAGGAATAGCAAAAGATCCGAGCCGTTTCTTGCAACAGAAACGGCTCGGATCTTTTTATTCAGTTGCTTGCTCCGGCAGGCGGATTTCAGGCATCAGTTCTTGGCTGGTGACGCGCATGATCCTGGAAAGGCGGGTGACTTCCTCCGGGGAGAAGCGTTGCTCCATTCGCTTGGCCACCTGGTTGACATACCCGGTGGTGATGTTGTAATAATCATAATACTTTTCAGTGGGCTCCAGATAGTACTCCCGCTTGTCAGTTTCTGACTGAACCTTGCGAATATAACCTTTGGAAATCAGGTTGTTTACCTTATAGGCCGCGTTGGGGGGAGAAATGCCGGCGAATTTGGCGAATTCGTTGACAGTGGGGCGGCCCAAGGCGTGGATGATCTCCACGCACATGGTCTCCACAATGGTCAGGGTTGCTTCCCGATCGGCAAATCGGGAAAACACCG
The DNA here is from genome assembly GCA_964481575.1 of uncultured Eubacteriales bacterium. GTDB lineage: Bacteria > Bacillota > Clostridia > Oscillospirales > Acutalibacteraceae > UQRS01. The sequence continues at coordinate 5,149 of CAYZTR010000047.1, read as the reverse complement.
TCTGATAAAAATGAATCTGGAATTTCTGATAAATGTCGTGTAGGGGTTCCTCCAGCACGGTGATTCCTCCTGCGGACTTATTCCTTGTTGTCAGCGCCGAACATAAAGGTCAGCTCGGCAGTGCAGGCGATTTTGCCGTCAATTTTGGCGGTGCATTTTCCCACGCCAAAGGAGGAACGCAGCCGCTCCATGACGCATTCCATTTCAATGACGTCGCCGGGACGGGCCTGACGCTTAAATTTTGCCTCCTTGATACCGCCGAACAGAGCGATTTTTCCCTTGTTTTCCGGCATGGTCAGAACGGCTACAGCGCCGCATTGGGCCATGGCCTCGATGATGAGTACGCCGGGCATTACATGATATTGGGGGAAATGCCCGCAGAAGTGCATCTCATTCACTGTGACGCACTTGATTCCTTTGGCGTACTTGCCGGGTTCGTAGTCGGTGATCCGATCCACCAGCTGGAAGGGGTACCGGTGGGGGATAATTTCCTGAATTTGATTGGAGTCCAGTTCCATGGCTTAGTCCTCCTCGTAATGTTTGATGATGATGGCAGCATTATGTCCGCCAAATCCCAGAGCGTTAGACAGGGCGTAGCGGATGGGCTGCTTTCGACCTTCATTGGGAACGATGTCCAGATCGCAATCCTCGTCCGGTACCTGATAATGGATGGTGGCGGGGATGAACCCGTCCTCCACCGCCTTGGTGGTGATGACAGCTTCAATGGCGCCGGCACCGCCTAACAGGTGGCCGGTCATGGCCTTGGTGGAGGAGACGGCCAGCTTGTAAGCATGGTCGCCAAAGGCTGTTTTGATGGCGTTGGTTTCGCAGCGGTCATTCATGGGAGTGGAGGTGCCGTGGGCGTTGATATAGTCCACATCCTCCGGGGCAATGCCCGCATCTTCCAGTGCCAGCGTCATACAGGCGGCACCGCCTGCGCCGTCAGCGCTGGGAGCGGTGATGTCATAGGCGTCGCAGTTGGCGGCAAAGCCCACCAGCTCACCGTGAATTTTTGCACCCCGTGCCTTGGCATGCTCCAGCTCCTCCAGAACCAGAACGCCAGCACCTTCGCCCAGAACAAAGCCGCTCCGCTCCTTGTCAAAGGGGATAGAGGCCCGGTTGGGATCTTCGGTCGTGTTCAGCGCCCGCATGACGGTGAACCCGCCAATGGCCATAGGGGTCACGATGGCTTCAGTGCCACCGGCCAGCATGACGTCAGCGTAGCCGTCCCGGATTTCCCGGAAGGCATCGCCAATAGCGTTATTGCCGGAGGCGCAGGCCGTCAGGATGGAGATGCACTTGCCTTTGCAGCCGTGGGCGATGGCCACCTGCCCGGCGGCACTGTTGCCCATGACCATGGGGATAAAGTGGGGAGAGACCCGGTCAAACCCCTTTTCCAGGCCCCGGGCATGCTCCTTTTCAATGGTGGACAGACCGCCGATGCCGGTGGAAATGACAACGCCAACACGAGCGGCATTTTCCTGGGACATATCCAGTCCTGCGTCCTTCACTGCTTCGTCAGCAGTAATCAGAGCGAATTGAGAGTAGCGGTCGGTGGTGCGAAGCACCTTTTTATCCAGCAGCGTATCCAGAGGCAGGTCTTTGACCTCGGCGGCCAAGTGCACCTTCTGGTTGGAGCTGTCGTACTGGGTGATGGGAGCGATACCGCACTTGCCGGCCTGAACCGCTTCCCAGGTATCAGTAACCGTATTTCCGATGGGGGTGATGGCACCCAAACCGGTGATGACAACACGACGTTTCATAGGGACATCTCCTTTCCTTACATAGCGAGGCCGCCGTCGACACAGATGACCTGGCCGGTCAGGTAGCCGGAATTTTCATCGCAGAAGAAGCAAATGGCGTTGGCCACATCCTCCGCCGAACCAAGACGGCCCAGGGGAATGGATTTGGCGTATTCCGCCCGGACATTTTCAGGGAGCGCGTCAGTCATGGCAGTGGCAATAAAGCCGGGGGCTACAGCGTTGCAGGTCACGTTGCGGCTGGCTAGTTCCTGGGCCAGAGACTTGGTCATACCTACGATGCCGGCTTTACTGGCAGAGTAGTTTACCTGGCCGGCGTTGCCCCGCAGCCCTACGATAGAGCTGACTGAGACGATGCGGCCGTACCGCTGCTTCATCATGTAGCGGGCGGCGGTCTTCATGCAGTTGAAGGCCCCCTTCAGGTTGATGGCGATCACCTTGTCAAAATCTTCTTCCTTCATGCGAATGATCAGATTGTCCTTAGTGATACCCGCATTGTTAATAAGAATATCTACGCTGCCGTAGGTGTCCACTACGGTTTTAAACATTTCATCCACCTGGTCGGCGTTGGAAACATCGGCCATGACCATGCTGGCCTCCACACCCAGAGCCTTGCAGTCTTCTACGGTCTTTTGGGCATCTTCTTCGGTGCCGGGTACATAATTTACCACTACGTTGGCGCCACCCTTGGCCAGGGTCAGGCTGACGGCCCGGCCGATGCCCCGGCCGCCGCCGGTGACAATGGCGGTTTTTCCTTGAAAATTCATACTTGTAATCTCCTTTCTTGGCAAAAGCTCCCTGCAAAGGAAGCTGACACAGCGTATGTGATGCCTGAGGATCAGCCTTTCAGCTTTTCCACGGCAGCCTGGAATCCGGCCACATTCTCAATGGCAAGAATGGTCTTATCCTTCAGGGTCTTTTTGACAAAGCCACTGAGCGCCTTGCCAGGACCGATTTCCACAAAGGTGTCGATGCCCTGGGCATCCATGTATTTCAGCGTATCTTCAAAATAGACGCTGCTCTGTACCTGGGTTACCAGCATTTCAGGGACGGTTTTGCCGTCGGCCAGGGGCTTTGCAGTGGCATTAAAAATGACGGGGAACTGCATGGGGCCAAAGGTAACAGACTTGAATTTCTCCTCCAAAGCATCCCCGGCCGGGTGCATCATGGAGGTATGGAAGGGGCCGCTGACCTTCAGAGGTACGCAACGTTTTGCTCCGGCCTCAGAGGCAAGCTGACCGGCCTTTTCCACAGCGGCGGCTTCCCCGGCAATGGCCAACTGACCGGTGCAGTTGTAATTGGCAATTTCCACCAGACCCAGATCTTTGGCCTGATCACAGCAGGTTTGCAGGGTTTCCCGGTCCAGACCCAGTACGGCGGTCATGCCGCAGGGGATTCCCTGAACAGCGGTGGCCATGGCTTTGCCCCGGAAAGCGGTCAGCTCTACCACCGTCTTGGCATCCAGAACGCCGGCGGCAAACAGAGCGGAATATTCCCCCAGAGACAGGCCGGCGGCCATCTCCGGTTGAATGCCTTCCTCTTTCAGGAGGGTGGCTACAGCAACTGCAAAGGCCACCATACAAGGCTGGGTGTACTGGGTTTGATTCAACTGTCCCTCCGGATCGGAGAAGCAGAGAGTTTTTAGGTCAAAATCCAGTTGGGGTTCGTCAAAAATGGGACGGATCTGGGGATAAGTCTCGTAGAAATCCTGGCCCATTCCCGGATGTTGGCTACCCTGTCCGGCAAACAAAAAGGCAATTTTCATGTTACTTTACCCCCAATTGTTCCAAAGTTTTTTCATACCCGGCGTACAGATCCGCAAAAATATCAGCCACAGGACGGATTTCATGGAGCATCCCGGCCACCTGCCCTGCCATAAGGGAACCATTATCGGTGTCCCCGTCAAAAACGGCCTTCCGCAGAGAACCCAGGGTGAACTGCTCCAACTCCTCCATGGTCATGCCGTCCTTTTCTCCCTGCACATAGGCTTTGGCCATTTTGTTCTTCAGGATCCGTACGGGGGTTCCGGCAATGCGGCCGGTAACGGTGGTGTCGGTATCCTTGGCCTTCAGCAGGGCCTGTTTATAATTGTCATGAATGGGGCATTCGTTGGAGGCCAGCAAACAGGTGCCCAGCTGAATTCCGGCTGCACCTAGGGCAAAAGCCGCAGCAACCTGACGACCGTCTGCCACACCGCCGGCGGCAATGACCGGAATGTTTACGGCGTCTGCCACCTGGGGTACTAGGGCCATGGTGGTCATTTCTCCTACATGGCCACCGGATTCGGTGCCTTCGGCCACCACCGCATCGGCGCCGGCCCGCTCCATCCGCTTAGCCAGGTTGACGCTGGGAACTACAGGGATTACCAGACTGCCGGCAGTCTTCCACATTTCAATAAATTTTCCGGGATTTCCGGCACCGGTGGTGATAACCGGCACCTTTTCCTTGGCGCACAGTTTGGCAAAATCCTCCGCCAGGGGATGCATCAACATAACGTTGACGCCAAAGGGCTTGTCGGTGTTGGCACGGCAGGTGTCGATATGTTCTTTCAGCATTTCCACACTCTGCATGCCGCCGCCGGCAATAAGACCCAGGCCGCCAGCGTTGGAGCAGGCGGCAGCAAAGGCGCCGGTGCCAATGTTAGCCATACCGCCCTGAATAAAAGGATACCGAATTCCCAGAATTTCGTTGATACGCATGGATTGTTTCCTCCTTACCTTACCATTCCAGCAGGGCGCCGCCCCAGGTGAGGCCGCCGCCAAAGCCGGACATGGCAATCTTCATGCCGGGCTGCAGCATACCCTGATCGGACATTTCGTCTAGGGCAATGGGGATGCAGGCTGAGCTCATGTTGCCGTAACGCTGAATGTTCATATAAAACCGCTCCGGAGGCAGCTTGTATTTTTTGATAACCGTGTCCAGAATTCGCTTGTTGGCCTGGTGGCAAACAAAGAAATCCACATCCTCCCGGGTCAACCCGGCCTGTTCGATGACGTGATCCAGGGCATCTGGCATGGCTCCCACAGCGAACCGGTAAACCTCATGGCCATCCATAAACAGCTTGTCGCCGGGATCTATGCAGGGGCCAGGGCCGTGGATGGCATCGGCGTTGCCGTCGGAGGCCAGGAAAGTTTCAAACAGGCCTTCACTGGGGGTGACCACCACGGCGCCGGCGCCGTCCCCGAACAAAATGCAGGTGGATCGGTCGGCGAAGTTAGTGGTGCGGGTTACCATTTCACTGGAAACAATGAGCATGTGCTTATATTTTTTTTCCTGAAGCATCAGGCCGTTGACTACCCGCAGGGCATAAACAAAGCCGGAGCAAGCGGCGTTAAGATCAAAAGCGGCAATGTCGTTGGGTAGTCCCAGATTTTTGGCGATGACACAGG
>CAYZTR010000046.1:0-18029 GCA_964481575.1 uncultured Eubacteriales bacterium | reverse complement strand
AGCCCTATTCGCTATTCTTTTTTTCTATTTGTCACACATCATTGTAACACCTACATGAAAATTTATCTCTTTGCAAAAAAATTCCTTGACAAACCGAGTCGGTAACTATATAATAATTATTGTGACAATTGGAGGAGCCTGTAATGTTAGATTTAAAGCCGATTTTCAGTGGCGACCAAACTGAATTGGCTGTGGATACATCGTTTGATTATTCCACGGTTGAAGTTGCGGGAGTCCGTCCGTTCGATGAACCGGTTGTGGTAGCCGGACGTGTTTTCAGTCGAGCGGAGGTTGTTACTCTGGCCATTACCATCCATGCGGTATATCATGGGTTTTGTGACCGTTGCGGTGCTGAAATCCGTAAGGTTTATGATTTTCCCATTACCCGCGATGTCGTTGATGAAATCCACTCAGAAGACGATGATGAATGGATCGTTGTGCCGGACAAGGTGTTGGATCTGGAAAATTTCTGTTTTACCGAGTTGGTGCTGAATCTTCCTATGAAACACCTTTGCAAAGCCGATTGTAAAGGCTTATGCCTCAAGTGCGGCGCCAACCTGAATAACGGCGCTTGCGGCTGTGCAGCTAAGGAAATTGATCCCCGGCTGGCCGCCTTGCAGAACTTGTTAAATGAACAATGAATTATTATAAGGAGGTGCCCCAAGATGGCAGTACCCAAGAGAAAGCATTCCAAAGCAAGACGTGATAAGCGGCGTTCCAATGTCTGGAAGATTGAAGCCCCGACCCTGGTGAAGTGCAGCAACTGTGGCGCTTACAAGCGTCCTCATCGCCTGTGCCCCGAGTGTGGCCAGTATAACGGCCGCCAGGTTGTTACCGTAGACGAAGACTGATTCGTTTCTTTCGGTAACGATCTTCTGTGAAATAGATAGGATTTCGCCCTGATTTTTAGAATACAGAGGAGGCAATTTTGTCCTCCTCTATTTTTCTATCCGGAGATTTTTCTAAAATTTTATCCTTCTTCTGAAAGGTGGTGCTTTTATGTCTGTGATGGTGGATTCCTTGGAACCTGGCTCTCCGGCTGAAAAAGCCGGTTTTCAACCGGGAGATTTGCTGTTAACCCTGAACGGTCACGAGATTGCGGATGTGCTGGATTACCGTTTTTACCAAAATGAGAAAAAGGTAAAAGTTGCCGTTCTCCGGAATGGACGGAAAAAGCGTGCCACTTTGAGAAAAGGGGAATATGATGAGCTGGGCTTCCTGTTTTCCACCTATCTGATGGATGAGCAAAAGCACTGTAAGAACAAGTGTGTATTTTGCTTTATTGATCAGCTTCCGCCGGGGCTGCGGGATACCCTTTATTTTAAAGATGATGACTCCCGGCTTTCTTTTTTATTTGGCAATTATATCACCTTGACCAATATTACCGAGCATGAAGTGGCACGGATTATCTCCATGCATATCAGCCCTATTAACATTTCGGTGCATACTACCAATCCGGAATTGCGCTGTAAGATGATGAATAACCGTTTTGCCGGGAATGTGCTGGAGCTGTTGCACCGATTTGACCGGGCGGGAATTATCATCAATTGTCAGCTTGTTTTGGTGCCCGGTATGAATGATGGCTCCGAGTTGGAGCGTACGCTGCAGGATTTGACGGCCTTGCCTTCTCTGGGTGCGTTGGCCGCTGTGCCTGTGGGGTTAACCAGATATCGGGATGGTCTGGCTAAGCTTCAGAAGTTTTCCAAGGAATCCGCTCTGGCTGTTTTGGAAACGCTGGAACGTTACGGTCGGCGCCTTTTGCAGGATACCGGTTCCCGGAAGGTGTATGCTTCTGATGAATTTTATCTTCTGGCGGGGCGCTCCATGCCTTCAGCCGAATTTTATGAGGATTTTGCACTACTGGAAAATGGTGTTGGCCTTTGGGCGCTGATGCAGCAGGAAGCCGGAGATGCTTTAGAGTGGCTGGAAGGGCCGTCTGCACCCCGCAGGGTTTCCTTTGCTACCGGTGTCTCGGCCGCCCCTTTGCTGCGTGAAATTGCTGGCAAAGCCATGGCTAAGTGGCCGGACTTGCAGATTCAAGTTTTTCCTGTAATCAATGATTTTTTTGGACATGATATTACTGTAGCAGGTTTGGTGACCGGGCAGGATATCATAGCCCAATTACGGGGGAAGGATCTTGGGGAAACTTTGTATTTCCCGGATGTGATGCTGCGCCATGAAGGAGATCTATTTTTAGATGATACTACCGTTCCTCAACTGCAGGAAGCGTTAGGGGCTCCGGTGGTTCCTATCCCTACCAATGGGGAAGGGTTTATTCGCGCAGTTTGTGGCAGATTGGAGGAATAACTTATGGCAAATCATCGTCCTGTTGTGGCCGTTGTCGGCCGTCCCAATGTGGGAAAGTCCACCTTATTTAATAAGCTGATCGGCAAGCGCCTTTCCATCGTAGATGATACTCCTGGTGTGACCCGCGATCGAATTTACGGGGATTGTAACTGGCGGAACCGTACCGTGATGCTGGTGGATACCGGCGGTATCGAGCCAAAAACGGATGATATGATTTTGGCAAAGATGCGTAATCAGGCTCAGCTTGCCATTGACACTGCCAATGTAATTATTTTTGTGACCGACTTGCGAACCGGTGTGACGGCTGCAGACGCGGAAATTGCTGCTATGCTGCAAAAGTCTGGCAAGCCGGTGGTGTTGTGCGTCAATAAGGCGGATTCCCTGGGACAAACGCCCATGGAGTTTTATGAATTTTATAACCTTGGCCTGGGGGACCCCATTGCGGTTTCTTCGGTACATGGCCATGGCACCGGGGATTTATTAGATGCGGTTTATTCATATCTTCCCCCGGCTGCCAGTGAAGAGGAAGAGGACGGCATCATTTGTGTAGCGGTTATCGGAAAACCTAATGTGGGGAAATCCTCCCTGATCAATTGTATTTCCGGAGAAGAGCGGAGTATTGTTTCTGATATGGCCGGTACAACACGAGATGCCATTGATACCATCATCGAAAACCAGCACGGCCACTTTAATTTTATTGACACCGCAGGTCTACGTCGCAAATCCAAGGTGGAGGATCAAATTGAAAAGTATTCGGTTCTTCGCGCCAAGATGAGTGTGGAGCGGGCTGATGTCTGTGTGATTATGATTGATGCCACAGAAGGTTTTACCGAACAGGACTCCAAAGTGGCGGGAATTGCTTTGGAGCAGGGGAAGGCCTGTATCATTGCAGTGAATAAATGGGACGCGGTAGAAAAAGATGGGACAACCATGGATGCCTACCGCAAAAAACTGATGCAGGATTTTTCCTTTATGTCTTATGCTCCCATTTTATTTATTTCGGCCAAAACCGGCCAGCGTGTAGATCGTTTGTATCAACTGATCCGTTATACATACGAGCAAAACAGTATGCGGATCTCCACCGGTATGCTCAACGATTTGCTGGCGGATGCCACGGCCCGGGTGCAGCCTCCTTCTGACAAAGGAAAGCGACTGAAAATTTATTATTGCACCCAGCCTTCCACCCAGCCACCTACTTTTGTGTTTTTCTGTAATAATAAAGAGTTGTTTCACTTTTCCTATCAACGGTATTTGGAGAATCAGATCCGCGCTACCTTTGGCTTGGAGGGAACTCCAATCCGGCTGGTGATTCGGGAACGTGGGGAAAATGACAAATAATTGCGGCTGAATCTGTGGATAGAATTGGATTTGGAGTGTTTATATTGTTTATTTCTGTGATTTTGGCTTTGGCAGCGCTGGTGGTTAGCTATCTGTTGGGAAGCATCAATACGGCTGTTTTGATTTCAAAATTTGTTGCTCATGATGATGTGCGGGAACATGGCTCCGGTAATGCCGGAACCACTAATATGGTTCGGATTCTGGGCGCAAAAGCCGGCGCCATTACCTTCCTTTGCGATATGCTAAAGAGTGCTGTAGCCGTGCTTCTGGGGCGTTTCGTCCTGTATCATTTTGCCTATCAGTTGTGTCCTTCTTCCTGGTTTTTGCCTATTTATGGTGCCTTCCTTTGCGGCTTTTTTGCAGTGTTGGGGCACTCGTATCCGATTTATTTCGGTTTCAAGGGAGGAAAGGGTGTTGCCTCCGGTGTCGGTGTTATGTTTTGTATTGACTGGCGGGTAACCCTGTGTGCGTTGGGGATTTTTATTATTCTCTTTTTGTGGACCCGTATTGTTTCGGTTGGTTCTATTGTCTGTGCCGCGGCGCTGATCCCGTTTATCTGGCTGTTTTATCCTTTGGCTGGGACAGCTGGCGATTTGGCTGGTTCCCGCACAGTGATTACCTTGCTTTCTTTTTTGCTGCCGTTGTTTATTATTTATAAGCATATTCCCAACATCCGTCGTCTTATCCGTGGGGAGGAAAAGAAACTGTCCTTTCATAAACATAAGGAGGAATGAACTATGGCAAAGGTTTCAGTGCTTGGCTGCGGTTGGGGAACAGCCCTGGCCATTGCTGCCCACAATCGCAATCATGATGTGACCCTGTGGTCTCCCTTTGAAGCGGAGATTGCGGATCTCAGGAAATATCATCAGCAGCGCAAGCTGCTGCCCGGCGTCATTATTCCCTACGATATTTCTGTGACTACCGATTTATCCGCTTGCGACGGCTCAGATTTAATTTTGGTTGCGGTGCCGTCCCGTTTTATGCGGGAAACAGCACAGAAACTGAAATCTCTAACCCATTGCGGTATACTGGTTACCGTGGCCAAGGGTGTGGAAGACGGTTCTTTGTTGCGGATGAGTCAGGTGCTCCAGGAGGCGTTGCCCGGGAATCCGGTGGTGGTTCTGTCCGGCCCCTCCCATGCAGAGGAAGTAGGCCGCAATATTCCCACATCGTTGGTAGCTACCTCTGCTTGCCTGGAGGATGCGGAAGCGGTGCAAAATCTGTTGATGTCCCATGTCCTGCGCATTTACACCCAGGAGGATACGGTGGGTGTAGAGTTGGGCGGCGCTCTGAAAAATGTTATTGCCCTATGCGCCGGGGTTTTAGACGGTCTTGGTTGCGGGGATAACACCAAAGCGGCTTTGATGACTCGCGGTCTGGCAGAAATTGCCCGGCTTGGCGTTGCCATGGGGGCGCAGCATGAAACCTTTATGGGCCTTACCGGTATGGGGGATTTGATTGTTACCTGTTGCTCAGAACATAGCCGAAACCATCGGTTCGGTGTATTGGTAGGGCAGGGAATGCCGGTGGGTGATGCACTGGCTGAGGTGGGTACTGTAGAGGGCTATTATGCTACCAAAACAGCCTACTTCCTGGCGGAGAAATACGGTGTAGAGATGCCCATTACTCAGCGGTGTTATGATGTGTTGTATAATGAAAAAAAACCGTTGGATTCTATTAAGCTGCTGATGGGACGCCCTGGCAAGAGCGAAAAGGATTTGTTGCTTTCATGAAGTATTCCTGTTTTTTATTTGATTTGGACGGCACCCTAGTCAACTCCTCGGAGGGGATCACCAAATCGGCCCGGTATGCCCTGGAGCAAATGGGGTTTCCCGAGGAAGCCCAGGGGGATTTGCTGCGATTTATCGGTCCGCCTTTGCGGGGATCCTTTCGGGAATTCTATGGCATGTCACCGCAGGAAGCGGAAGATGCTGTACGGCTGTACCGGGAGCGGTACGAGCCCATTGGCTGGAAGGAAAACTGCCTCTATCCCGGCACAAAGGAATGTTTGTGTGCTATTCAGGCTGCCGGCGGTACTGTTTGTCTGGCTACCTCCAAACCAAAGGTGTTTGCCCGGCGAATTTTGGAGCAGCACGATTTGACCCGGTATTTTACTGTGATCTCCGGTTGCGAACTGGATGGTACCAATGAAACAAAATCTACCATTATCGGCGGGATTTTGAAACGTTTGGGCCTGACCCCGACTGAGTATTCTCAATGTGTGATGATTGGTGACCGCCATCACGATGTCGATGGCGCCAGAGTTTATGGCATCGACACGGTGGGGGTGTCCTTTGGCTTTGCACAGCCCAATGAGCTGGAGCGGGCCGGTGTGATCCGGGTTGTGGATTCTATGCCGGAGCTGCAAGCGTTTTTATTGGAATCATGATTGTATGAGACGGATGACCTCGGCTATCCGTCTTTTTATTTTTATGCTTTTAGAGTTTGCAGATTGTCTTTTGCTTCCACAAACCAGCGGTTTTCTTCCAGAAACAAATAGGTTTCGGTGTGACCGATACGGCAGGTGTAACGAATCCCGGCGCCGCCGGCCTTTAGGGAAGCGGCGGGACGGATGTCGATGACCTCGTCGATGGGGAAGACCCGTCCGTCTGCCCATACGACCTTTAGCGGGATGATGCCGCCCTCCTTTTGATAACGGGTATAGACCTCTACATACGTTTTCTTTTGCATAAAAACTCTCTCCTTGGTATTTGCGGGGCGTCGTATATTCCCTCGGGATAAGTCAGAGGAACCAAACCTCCAGGACTTTTCCGGTTGCATTATCCCAGCAGTTCAATTTTGTTTTTTAACACGCTTACCGGATGAACAGTGTGATTGTCATGGGGGTTGAAACCGGTCAGCGCACGATCAGTTAGCAGAGCGGCCTGTTGGATACAATCGGTGCCAAATCGTCGGCGCAAATCGTCTACTGTCCGGTCCAAATGGCGCAGTTGCTGGCGCTTCTTTTCATTCATTTCCAGTGAAAGCTGGTAGCCGGTTTGTTCTCTGGCAAAATCCGAGACCTGGATTCCGACGCTGCGCAGCGGAGATTCCATGTGGTAATTTTCATGAAAAATACGCATGGCTGTGTCGGCGATTTCTCCTGCATGGTCGGTATAAAAGTCCAGGGATTTTTGGCGGGTAAAGGTATGCAAATCAGTGGAACGCAGTCCGATGGATATTGTACGTCCCAACAGCTTGTGCTGCCGCAACCGTCGCGCCACAGAATCTGCCAGAACCAAGAAAATCAATTCTACTTCTCTGGGGGTTGTTAGATCCCGTGGAGTGGTGGTACTGTTTCCGATGGATTTGATTTGTTCTGCTTCTTCCCATTTTGCCACAGGCTGGTGCTCCAGGCCGTTGGCATAGGAATGCAGCAGAAAGGCGATCTTTTCGCTTCCCAGCAGGATCTTTAAATTTTCCAGGGGGATACAGGCCAACTGCCCGATGGTGCGGATATTGCGTTCCCGGAGTTTGCGCCCAGTTGCCCGCCCTACATACAATAGGTCGGTGACAGGTAAAGGCCAGACGATGTTCCGGAAATTTTCCCGGGAAATGACAGTAACCGCATCCGGCTTTTTATAATCGCTGCCCAGCTTGGCAAATATCTTGTTAAAGCTGACCCCAATGCTGACAGTAATGCCCAATTCCTCCTTTACCCGGCGGCGAATTTCTTCCCCAATTTGGGCCGGATTACTGTACCCCAGACAGCCGGTCACATCTACCCAGCTTTCATCCAGCCCAAAGGGCTCGATATAGTCACTGTAATCGGAAAGGATTTTTCGCACCAAACCGGAAAACCGCTGATATAACGAAAAGTTAGGCGGCACTACTACCAGACCGGGACATTTTTGCCGGGCTTGCCATAGCGACTCCCCGGTTTGCACACCGGTGGCCCGTGCCATGTCGTTTGCAGTTAGAATGATACCGTGTCGGTTTTCGGGATCGCCGCCTACCGCCACCGGAAAGGAGCGGATCTCCGGATGGTGCAGGCATTCTACTGAAGCGTAAAACTTATTGCAGTCTACATGCAGAACCTGCCGTTCCATCTTTTCACCGTCCTCGTAGTTTCTTCAAAAAGAACAAATGTTCTTATTATATTTTATTACAGGGTTTTCATTCTGTCAAGTGGATATTTCCGGAAAAGGAAAAGCTGTAAGCTCTGTGGCTTTTCGGGCAAGATTTTTACGGGGATTTTACGATTTGGCAAGAATCACTCTTTTTCCCTGTTTTTTTTGTGTGGAATTTGGAGAAAATACGGACAGGAATTTGGAAAAACATTGACAGGAGGGGCGATTCATAGTAAAATACAATAGGTAGTGTATGCTACCACTAAAATGCCCAAGAAAAATTGCCCGCGAAAAATTGAAATCTAATGGATCAAAAAGGAGATTTTCACATGAAAGGCATTATTTTAGCAGGCGGCGCTGGAACGCGGCTGCATCCTTCTACGTTGGCTGTGTCCAAGCAAATGTTGACGGTTTACGACAAGCCCATGATCTATTATCCCATGTCCACCTTGATGCTGGCTGGGATTCAGGATGTTTTGATTATCTCTACTCCACGGGATCTGCCGGGATTCCGGGAACTGTTTGGCGACGGATCCCAAATCGGTATGCGGATTCAATATGCGGTACAGGAGCAGCCCAACGGTCTGGCCGAAGCTTTTATTATCGGGGAGGAGTTCATCGGGTCGGATTCGGTCTGCTTGGTGTTGGGGGATAATATCTTTTACGGATATGGTTTTTCCGAGCGTTTGGCGGCGGCTGCCGCCCGAACGGAAGGTGCTACTATTTTCGGCTATCATGTGTCCAACCCCAAGGATTTCGGCGTGGTAGAGTATGATAAGGATTGGAATGTGCTTTCTATTGAGGAAAAGCCGGAGCATCCCAAGTCCAATTATGCAGTTCCCGGTCTGTATTTTTATGATAATAAAGTGGTAGAGATTGCCAAGAATGTGAAGCCTTCTGCCCGCGGTGAACTGGAGATTACATCAGTGAACAACGCTTATTTGGAATTGGGCACTTTGAAGGTGGAACTATTTGGCCGCGGTATGGCCTGGTTGGACACCGGAACCCATGCTTCCATGCTGGACGCCGCTAACTTCATTGAAACGGTGCAGACCCGGCAGGGGCTGCATGTGGCCTGTTTGGAGGAAATTGCTTACAACAACGGCTTTATCAACAAGGAACAGTTGCTGAAGCAAGCCGAAGCCCTGAAGAAGAGCGAGTACGGTCAGTATCTTTTTAAGATTGCGGAAGGAGATGCTTGACCTATGAATATTCTCATTACCGGCTCATATGGCCAATTGGGGACCACTCTGTCCCGGATTCTGGCAGATGGAAAAAGCCGTCTTGGCTCCATTCCGGAAGCATATGAGGATGCACAGGTAATCGCGGTAGATTATGACGCTTTGGATATTACCGATAGTGACGCGGTGGAAGCCTTTATAGAAAATATGCAGCCGGATTTGATTCTGAACTGTGCGGCCATGACCAATGTAGATGGCTGCGAGGAGCAGTTCGAGACCGCCATGAAGGTGAATGCCATAGGCCCACGGAATCTGGCTATGGCGGCCACAAAGGTTGGCGCTAAGCTGGTGCATGTTTCTACCGATTATGTGTTCCGCGGCGACGGTATGCAGCCCTACTGCGAATGGGACAAGCCCGATCCCAACACCATTTATGGCCGTTCCAAACGGCTGGGCGAGGAGTATGTGTTACAGCAGTGTCACCGCTCTTTTGTGGTGCGTACTGCATGGCTGTACGGACTTATTGGAAAAAACTTTGTGAAGACCATGCAGAATCTGGGGCGCACCAAAGATGCCATTACGGTGGTTAGCGATCAGCGGGGCAATCCCACTAACGCAGAGGATTTGGCGCACGAAATGCTGGAGATTGCCGTCACAGAGGAATACGGCATTTATCATTGCACTTGTGAAGGGGAGTGCTCCTGGTATGAATTTGCCTGCCGGATTATGGAACTGTCCGGCCTTTCCTGCAAGGTGAACCCCTGTACCTCTGAGGAATATCCCAGTAAGACTCCGCGGCCAGCCTATTCTTCCTTAAATAATCTGATGCTGAAAACGACGGTAGGCAATCGGGTTCGCAATTGGGAGGATGCCCTGGCAGATTACATTACACAATTAAATCAATTGGAGGGAAATGCACAATGAAAACTTATTTAGTTACTGGTGGCGCCGGATTTATCGGTTCTAATTTCGTTATTTATATGCTGAACAAATACAATGATGTGAAGATCATCAATGTGGACAAGCTGACCTATGCCGGCAATCTGGAGAATTTGAAGGATGTGGAAAACAATCCCAATTATTCTTTTGTTCAGGCGGATATCTGTGATCGGGAGGCCATTTCTAAGATCTTCGCCGAAAACGATGTGGATTATGTAGTGAACTTTGCGGCAGAATCCCATGTAGATCGTTCTATTAAGAATCCTGAAATTTTTGTGGAGACCAATGTGTTGGGAACGGTGAATATGCTTCAGTGCGCCAAGATAGCCTGGCAGATTGGGGACGATGAATATAAACCTGGCGTCAAATATTTGCAGGTTTCTACAGATGAGGTGTATGGTGCGCTGGGTGCGGAAGGTTTCTTTATGGAGACTACGCCGCTGTGCCCTCACAGCCCCTATTCTGCCTCCAAAGCCAGTGCAGATATGTTTGTCAAGGCTTTTGCCGACACTTATAAATTCCCTGTAAATATCACCCGCTGCTCCAATAACTACGGCCCCTATCAGTTCCCGGAGAAATTGATTCCTCTGGTGATGAATAATACCTTGAACCATAAGGATCTGCCGGTTTACGGTGACGGTCTGCAGATTCGGGATTGGCTGTATGTGGAGGATCATTGCAAGGCCATTGACATGGTCATTCGGGACGGTGTTCTTGGTGAAGTTTACAATGTAGGCGGCCATAATGAAAAGACTAATATTTTCATTGTAAAATCCATTATTCAGTATATCAAAGAGCATGTGGATGATACAGTAGGGGAGCATATGATTAAGTATGTTACCGACCGGAAGGGGCATGATCGCCGTTACGGTATTGATCCCACCAAGATTAAGGACGCGCTGGGCTGGTATCCCGAGACCTGTTTTGAGGTCGGTATCGTTAAGACCCTCCAGTGGTATCTGGATCACAAGGATTGGGTGGAGCATGTGACCTCCGGTGCTTATCAGGATTATTATAAGAAAATGTACGGGGACAAATAAGGAATGGAACGCATTTCTGTTGCCATGGCCACCTATTGCGGTGCCCGGTTTCTGACTCAACAGCTGGATTCCCTCCGGAACCAAACTCGCCCGGCGGATGAGGTTATTATTTTGGATGATCGTTCCTCTGACAATACTGCGGAACTGGTGCAGAATTACATTTCTGAATATGGCCTGAAGAACTGGAAATTTGCGGTGAATGCAGAAAATTTGGGATTTATCCGGAATTTTCAAAAGGCTTTATCGGAAACTACCGGGGATATTATTTTCCTGTGCGATCAGGACGATGTGTGGCATCCGGATAAGCTGGAGATCATGTGCCGCTTGTTGCAGGAGCATCCAGAGGCCCTTTCTGTCAACGGTTCTTTTTCCTTTATTGACGGGGAAGGAAGGCCTATTTCTGTGCCAGAAACACCCGGTACCTCCAATCACGGCTTGCTGTACCGGACGCTGATGCCGGAAGTGGTGACGGAGGTTTCCTTACTGGAGCTAGCCAAAAGCAATGTTTCCCCGGGATGCACCATGGCGGTGCGCCGCCAGTTGAAGGAGTGTTATTTGGCACAAACAGACAGTACACTGCCGCATGATCTGGAGTTGAATTTGCTGGCTGCCCGGGATGGAAAAGCGTTATTTTATAATGCACCGGTTATTGATTACAGGGTTCATGGGGGAAACGCAATAGGTTTGCGTGTTTCTGAAGATAGCAAAAAGCTGGAAGGCAATGAAAATACCAGGGTGAAGTTGCTGCACGAGCAGATAAAACTTCGGAATTATCTGCAGGACAAGCTGAACGCAACGGATCCGGCTCTTCTGGAATACATTTCTGTTTTTTCCCGCTATGTAACGTTGCGTGAAAAATGCTTGGTTCGGCACAATGTATTTGCATGGCCTAGCCTGTATTCCTGTTATCCCAAGCTCCTGCCGCAGATTCCAAAAAAATGGTATTATGGTGATCTAATTTACACACTGCGATTACAGAAATTATTTGAAAGGTCTTGAAAACGTGTCTGTTATAACAAAGGGAAATTTTACATTTGAATCTACTCCTGTAGACGGTGTTTTTGTCATTACCCCTAAGGTGTATGGAGACGCTCGGGGTTATTTTATGGAAACCTATCAGTATCAGAATTTTAAGGACGCCGGTTTGGATATGGAGTTTGTCCAGGATAACCAGTCCAAATCCACCAAAGGTGTACTACGGGGGCTTCATTTCCAGACCCGGAATTCTCAGGGAAAACTGGTGCGGGTTACCGTCGGCGAGGTTTGGGATGTTGCAGTGGATATCCGTAAGGACAGCCTCACCTTTGGTAAATACTTTGGCGTGAAGCTGTCGGCAGAAAATCACAAAATGTTCTATATTCCCGAGGGATTGGCTCATGGTTTTGTGGTACTTTCCGATGAAGCAGAATTTGTCTATAAATGCACCAATTATTATGATCCTGGTTCCGAAGCCGGACTGATGTGGAACGATCCTGATCTGGGAATTCAGTGGCCGGTGGAGAATTTGGATCCGCTTTTGTCTGAGAAGGATCAGAAGCATCCTTCTTTTCGGGAATACTGTGAAAAGAACGGCATCACGCTATGAGGCCGAGCATTTCTATAGCTCTTGCCGCCTATAATGGTGAGAAGTATCTGAAAACCCAACTGGATTCCATTTTGCCCCAATTGGAGGATTCAGATGAAATTGTAATTTCTCTGGATCCGTCCTCTGATGGGACGGCGGCTTTGGTGGAATCCTATGGGGATACACGCATCCGGCTTATCGAGGGCCCTGGAAAGGGTGTGATATCCAATTTTGAGAATGCCCTTTCCGAAACGCAGAATGATATTATTTTCCTGTGCGATCAGGATGATTACTGGGCGGAAAATAAAGTGCAGCGTGTGCTGGAGATTTTTGCGGAAACAGACTGTACTCTTGTACTTCACGATGCAAAAATTGTAGATGGCGATATGCGAGAGCAAGCCCCTTCCTTTTTTGCGCTTCGGGGTACGCGAACTGGTTTGTTGCACAATGTTCTTAAAAATTCTTACATCGGATGCTGTATGGCTATGCGGCGTTCGTTGTTGGAGCGTGCGCTGCCCTTCCCTGCCAATTTGCCTATGCATGATCAGTGGATTGGTCTGTTAGCGGAAAAACACGGAGGGGTTGTATTGTTGCCGGAGCCTTTGCTTTATTATCGGCGACACGGGGATAATGTCTCTTCGGATACCCATGCAAGTTTTGTACAGATGATAAAATGGCGGCTGGCCATTTTGCATGCGTTGCGCAAGAATGGCTGAAGTTTTGTCAACTGCTATGGAGGATAATAATTTATGCTAGAAAAAACTGTTTATTGGATGAAGCGTATTTCGGTTCTGACCATGGCGCTGTTTGCTTTTGAACTGATTTTTGGTTTTACCGGAACTACAATAATTATCCATGATTTTGCAATTCGGGAGCTTTGCTTTCTGTTGGCTTTTTTTACCTTATACCTATATTTCTTTTTATATCTCTTGGCCAATAAAATCAGGATATTTGGCCGGAAACGGGATAGTTATTTCGGCTCTTATCAGTTGTTTGATTGGCTGTATTTGGCCTTTTTCCTTTCAACTGTTGTTTCTTTCCTTATCATTCCGCGGCTAACCGGCGTAAGTACATACTACGCCAAATGCGAAATCTTTTCCTGTATCTGTGTTATGACACTGTATTTCCCCATTGGCTTTTTGGTACGGAAAGGGGAGTTTCCCCTGGAAAAGTTTGAGAGATATTTGTATATTCTCTTTGCGGTGTTTGCAGTGCAGCACATTGTATTTTACATCGGATTGACTATTAACATCAACTTTGTCCAGAGTATATTTGATCTGCTATCCGCATTTTTCAGCCGCATGTTTGGCGATTCCCAATTTCCCATTGTGATTTTAGGACTTATGAATACGCCGCGCGTGATTTTTTCCACCTCAGTATACCTGATTTTCGGTGTAGCCCTGATCTTAAAGCGGTTTTCTAATTTGCGTTGGTATGATTACGTGATCCTGGCACTAGATATTGTGGCGATCCTTTCCACCATGACAAAGTCTTTCTGGTACGGCGTATTATTCGGGTTTGTGCTATATCTGTTACTTTTTGTGATCTATCAGGTAAAGGTGCGAAACAAAGGCCATATATTGCAAATGGGAATTGTGGTACTTGTCACCGTTGTTGCTATTTTACTGTCAAATCTGACCATATTCAATAATATGGTCAGCGGTCGCTTTTTCCATTCCTTTAATTTGGAAGGAACGGAAATGGAGATTACGGATGAAAGCGACTTTATGGAAGTGGATCTTGCTGCTTCTGCAATTTCCAATTCCATCAAAGTTGAACAAACCAAATACCTGCTAGAAAAATGGAAGGAGCGTCCCATTTTCGGCTTTGGTTACGGCGCTTATGTGGAGGGATATCTACGTTCTGAGGAGGCGCCATTCTCTTATGAGATGCAGTTTCCCTGTTTGCTGATGAAAATTGGCATTTTTGGTATTGGTATTTTGCTGGCACTGCTGATATCCATGGGCCTTTCCTTGATACAACCTCATCGGGCTTTTCAAAATTTTTACGGCAATATGGCTTGGTTCTTTTTTCTATTGAGCTTTATTCTTTGCGTACAAACCAATCCATTGCTGCTGAATTACAACGGCATGTCCATTGTTGTATATTTGGTTGCTTGCTGCGCTTCCTTGAATCTGGGCAAAATTAAATCCGACCCTTTTTTGCCCACTTCTGTTGATACCGTGCAGTCCGTTGTAAAGTAAAACCCTGAATCTCATCAGAACCCGCCTTCGGCGGGTTTCTGTGTACGAAGCATGCGTTTTGGAGGAGCCATGAGAAAAAAATATTTAATGATGAATATGGTTATCGGCTTGGGTGCGCAGATGTTGATTGTTTTGATCGGCTTTGTTTCCCGCCGTGTTTTTGTAGATACCCTTGGTTTGGCTATGCAGGGTGTAAATTCTGCATTAACCAGCATTATTACCATGATTTCTCTTACCGAGTTGGGAATCGGAACGGCCATTATTTGCAATCTTTATAAGCCATTGGCGGAAGATGACAAGCCCAGAATTATTGGGCTGATGCAGCTGTACAAAAAAGTATACAATGTAATTGGAATGCTGGTCATTGTTATCGGGCTGTGTCTAGCGCCCTTTGTACGGCATTTTTTAAGCACCGACGATTTTCTGGCTTTGCCTACCATCTGCGGCTCTCAAGGTATCTTTCTTATTGTGTTGTATCTGCTGTTTTTATCAGATACGGCTGTGTCCTATTTTTATGCTTATAAGCGTTCCATCATCATAGCGGATCAGAAAAACTTTGTTGTGACCCTGGTGACGACCTGTTCTTCCTTAACCTACAATGCCGGGCAGATTGTGATACTGATTCTGACCAAAAACTTTATTCTCTATATGGCTTTCAAGGTGCTTTGCCGCATCATGGAAAATCTGATCATTGCGGCAATCGCAAATCGCAAGTATCCTTATATCAGGGAAAAGAAAAAATATCCGGTGGAAAAATCGGTTACGGCCGGAATTGTCAGCAATACAAAGTCTCTGGCGTTGCATTACATTGGCATGTATCTGATTAACGGTACAGATATGATGATCATTACCAAGCTGTTGGGTGCGGTAATTTCCGGGGCTTATTCCAACTATTATTTGATCACCAACACTCTAAAAGCACTGTTTGATCAAATGGCCGGCGGTATCACTGCCAGTTTTGGGAATTTTCTGGCCAAGGATGAGACAAACGCTTTGTACGGTGCCTTCCAGAAGGTGCTGTTTGTGGACTTTGCATTATCCAATTTTGCAGCAGTTTCTTTGTTTTGTCTGTTGAATCCCTTTATTCATTTATGGCTGGGTGATTCCATTTCGCCCGAGACCTATGCGGTGTTTTCTCCCGTTGTGCTATTGGTGATTTGCCTAATTTTTTACAATACTGCTGTTTCGGAAATTATCGGCGCGCTTCGCGCCGGTGCAGGGCTGTTTCGGCCTGATCGTTATCTCCATCTGGCACTGGCAGCATTGAATTTAGTGATTTCTGTAGGATTTGTTAAGATTGCCCAGTATTTCAACGCCACTCACGGGACGCATTTTTCTGAGATTATCGGCGTTTTCTTGGGAACTCTAATCTGCCAGTTTATTAAGGAACTTTCGGTTTTACCCTGGATTGTATATAAGAATGTCTTCAAGCGTAAGCTGTGGGATTACCAAAAGCTGATTTTAAAATATGCTGCCGTGACTTTCCTGGCCGGAGGCATATCTTATGCTATTTGCTATTTTATTTGCCCGGTGGGTCAGGATACGATATTGACTTTTGTTGCCAAATGTCTTGTGTGTGTTGTGGTTCCCAATCTGTTGGTTGTGGCTCTCTTTTTCCGCACAGAGGAGTTTAAATATCTGTTGGAGACGCTTCGAGGAATTGTGTATAAGTTATTACGCCGCACAAAGGAGGAGACTGCATGACAAAGCCTGAACTTTATGCTGTTTTGGTGCTTTATAATAAGCATTACTGCGATTCTGATTCGTTTCGCTCTTTGAAGGAGCGTACGGATCTGCATTTGATCCTTTGCGACAATAGCACAAAGCCGTTGGGAAATGAAAAGGTGACAGAGGAATATCCCCAGGTTACCTATTTGTCCATGAAGGGAAATGCAGGGCTTTCTAAGGCCTACAATGCTGCAATTGATTCCCTGCAGGGAAAAAAGGGACTTCTGATTCTGTTTGACGATGATACAGAAATCGGAGATGCGTATTTTTCGGATTTACTGGCAGCTGTGGAGAAAACTCCGGCAGATATTTATCTTCCCACTGTGTATGATGAGTTGGGACTAATGTCCCCCAATCATATTTATGGTGTTCGTAACAAGCGGCTACGTGATCTGGAAGAGTTGGACATGTCCTTGATTACAGGGATCAATTCCGCCATGGCCATTGATTTGCGTGTGTTTGAGCATTATCGGTATAATGAGGCATATTTTTTAGATAATGTGGATCATGCCTTTCTGCGAGATATGAAGGCGCAAAAAAGAAAAATTGTCGTGTTTAATACGGATCTGCATCAACATTTTTCTTATAACGACTGTATGAATATTGATGCCGCCCGTTTCCGTTTTAAGATTTTTCGCAAGGATTACTGGACCTTTTGCGACAACAATCTGCATGACCGTCTGTTTTGTATTTTGGTGCTGATCAAACGTTGGATTCGGATCAATTGTTATATGCCGTTTTATCGGCTGACCCATAAAGGCTGATGGTGTAGGAGGAACATGTATGGTGGATCTTTCGATTGGCATTGTGACTTATAACAACGCGGATAAAATCTGCAATTTGCTGGAAAGCATCTATGCCTATACCAGCGGTTTAACTTTTCAAATCTATATTTTTGATAATCACTCTACAGATGATACTGTCGAGAAGGTTTGTAGCCGTTATCCTGAGGTGGAAATCGTGGAAAACCCGGTGAACATCGGGTTTGGCGCCGGTCATAACCAGGCCTTGACTCGGATTGATTCTACCTATCATGCGGTGGTAAATCCGGACATTTTGCTGCATACCGATGTGTTTACGGATTTAAAGAATTATATGGACCAGAATCCGGAGTGTGTGTTGGCATCCCCGAAGGTTTTGAATGAGGATGGTACCGAGCAGTATCTTCCCAAGCGCAATCCCACCCTGAAATATATGATTTTGGGGAAGCTGGGCGACAGGATTCCGTATTTTCATAAGTATCGGGTGGAGTATACCCGTTCGGATGAACCGATGGATATACCGACTCCCATTGATTTTGCCACAGGCTGTTTTATGTTCTTGCGCACTGCGGCCTTTCGGGAAGTGGGCGGTTTTGATGAAAACTTTTTCATGTATTGTGAGGATGCGGATCTGACCCGTCGTTTGTGGCAGGTTGGTCAGGTGATGTTTGTTCCGGATGCGGAAGTGATCCATCAGTGGGAGCGGGGCAGCACCAAAAATCTGCATTTAATGAAGATTCATTATCAGTCAATTTTTTATTATAAAAAGAAGTGGCGTAAGGTCAAATAATAATGTGAAAAGGCTCCATCTGCAACAGGTGGAGCCTTTTTGTTTAGTGCGCCCGGTGAGCGCACGTTGTAACGGGTGAAAGGCCCGAATCGGCCCGGCAGCGGGAA
>CAYZTR010000045.1:0-18732 GCA_964481575.1 uncultured Eubacteriales bacterium | reverse complement strand
GAGAAGCAGTGTAGGTGGTGGTCAGGGCGCCGGCGGCCAAAGAGCCGTGGACGGTACCAGAAGCACCCGCCTCAGACTGCATTTCAGCAACCTTCACAGTAGAACCAAAAATATTCTTGCGGCCCTGTGCAGACCACTGGTCTACATAGTCGGCCATGGGGCTGGACGGGGTAATGGGGTAGATCCCAGCCACTTCCGTAAACGCATAGGATACGTGTGCGGCAGCGTTGTTACCGTCCATGGTCATCATTTTTCTTGCCATAGATTTTTCCTCCTTCAAGGTGTTTAGGCTATGGATGAGCAGAATTACTCACACTTGCAATTCATTTTAGCACTTTCGGGAATGCTTGTAAAGAGAAAAATCTGAAAAAATACTGTAAATCTGACGAATCTTTTCCTTTTTCAGCTGCGGTTTTCCATATCTTGTGGACGTTTTTTGGAAACAGCACAACCAAAAACAGGGAAGGTACATTTCCAAGGTATCTGGCGGCGTTCCGCCGGGAGTTGGGTGCCCTTTTCAGGAATCGCTGTCCTCCATAACGTTCAGCACCTCGGTCAGGGCATCCAGAATTTGCTGGCCAGGGGCCTTACGTACCGACAGGTAGGGGCGGTTTCCGGCATTCAGCAATACCCGTCCCTTCAGGGCGGCGCAGACCTTAGTGGCCTCGGGGGTCAGAGCGGTAAGATAAAGATTCACATGATTCTCCCGCTGATTAATTTCCGTAATACCCTGGGCAGCGGCCCGGTTTCGGAGCAGAGCTACCTCAATAAGCCCCATCACGGCTTTGGGCGGCTCCCCGAACCGGTCGATAAGTTCATCCACCACGTCGTCGGCATCGTCACTACTGCGGATGTCGGCAATACGGCGGTAGATACCAAGACGCTGGGGCAAATCCTCAATATAGGATTCGTTGATATGGGCTTGAACAGGCAAATCCACCACACACTCCACCTGGGAAACGGCGGGTTCCCCTTTCTCCTCAGCCACGGCATCGTTCAGCAGCTTCAAATACATATCATAGCCCACCGACTCCATATTGCCGTGCTGTTCGCCTCCCAGAATATTCCCGGCGCCCCGGATCTCCAGATCCCGCATGGCGATCTTGAAACCGGAGCCAAACTCGGTATACTCCCGGATAGCCTCCAAGCGTTTGGTGGCGATATCCGACAGGGCCTTACCTTGCCGGTAACAAAGATAAGCATAGGCCCGGCGGGAAGACCGACCCACACGGCCCCGGAGCTGGTGAAGCTGGGCCAGCCCCATCCGGTCGGCGTCCTCAATAATCAGGGTATTGACATTGGCCACGTCCACGCCAGTTTCAATAATAGTGGTGCAAACCAACAGATCAATTTCATGCTCCAACAGCCGCTGCCAGATAGAGGAAAGCTCCTCCTCGCTCATTTTACCGTGCGCCACAGACACCCGGGCCTCCGGCAGCAGAATCTGCCACCGGGCGGCGCAGGCGTCGATATTCTCCACCCGGTTGTGCAGATAATACACCTGTCCGCCCCGGCGCAGCTCCTTCTGAATAGCGTCCAGCAAAATACCGTTGTTCTGCTCCAGAACATAGGTTTGAACCGGATGCCGATCCCCCGGGGCCTCATCCAAACTGGACATATCCCGCAAACCGGACATAGCCATATTCAAAGTCCGGGGAATGGGGGTGGCCGACAAGGTCAGCACATCTACCGTAGGATACAGCTGCTTCAACTTCTCCTTCTGAGCCACACCGAACCGCTGCTCCTCATCAATAATAACCAGACCCAGATCCTTAAACCGGACATCCTTGGAAATCAGCCGATGGGTACCGATCACCATATCCACCTCTCCCCGACGCAGTGCAGTAATGGTCTGCTCCTGCTGCTGTCTGGAGCGGAACCGGGACAGCAGACCGATTTTCAGGGGGAATCCTTCCATCCGGCGCATAGCGGTCTGGTAATGCTGCCAGGCCAGGATGGTGGTGGGCACCAGCAAAGCGCACTGTTTCCCCTCCGAAATACATTTAAAGGCGGCCCGGAGAGCCACCTCGGTTTTCCCGAAGCCAACGTCCCCGCAAAGCAGCCGATCCATGGGATAAGCTCGCTCCATATCTCCCTTGATCTCATCGGCACAGCGGAGCTGATCCTCCGTCTCCTCATAAGGAAACCGGCGTTCAAAGTCATTTTGCAGGTCGGTGTCCTCACTGAAAGCGTGGCCTGGGCTGTTCATCCGTTTGGCATATAGCGCAATGAGCTCCTTGGCCATCTCTTTCACCGCTTTTCGCACCCGGGTTTTGGTTTTTTGCCACTGCTCTCCACCCAGCTTATGAAGCCGGAGAGTCCCCTCCTCAGTGGCGGCACCAATGTATTTGGAAACCAGATCCAACTGGGTCACCGGAAGATACAGCACATCCTTCCCGGCGTAGCGGATCTTAATATAATCCTTGGTGATGCCGTCAGCCGTCAGCTGTTGAATCCCTTCAAATACGCCGATCCCGTGGGACACATGCACCACATAATCCCCGGGCTTCAACTCCTGGATGGAACCAATCTCCTTGGCATCCTTAGGGCGCTTGCGCCGGGGCTTTTTGGCGGCGGTGGCCCGGCCCTGGGAAATCACCGTCAGCCCCAGATCAGGAATCTCAAATCCGGCAGACAAGCCTCCGGGAGAAACAAAGATCCCGGCAGCGGCCTCCCCACCCGGATCGGCGGCATAGACAGCAGGGAAGCCTTCCCGATTCAGGGACTCGGCAAGAACCTTGGCTGCCTTCTCCTCTCCGGCCAGGATCACCGTGGTGTGATCCTTCCCCATGGTTTGCAGATCCTCGGTCAGCACCGGCAAAGAACCGCCCCACAGAGAAAACTGCTTCAGCTGGAAGTCGGCGGTCTCCCGGATTTTGGTGGGGTAGCTGCCCCCCATAAAGGTCTCCAGGAAGACGGCGCCCCCCTCTTCCAGGGCGGCAGTGAAGTCGGCGTCATCCATAGTAAAGGTCAGCCGCCCGTCATAAAGAAAGCCCTCCTCCAGCAGCTGCTTCACATCCTCCCCCTGCTGCCACTGAAGGTTCTTCATCCGCTCCCGGAGCTTGGACATCTCGCTGACAAAAAGCAGAGACCCGGCGGCATAATCAAAAACAGTTCCCGGCTCCGGATAAACCAGGCGCAGGTAACGGTCATCGGCCACAGCCACCCCTGAACGGAGGCTGTCAATATCGGCAAACAGCTTTTCCCGGGCAAGGTCGGAAATCTTCCGTTTGCCGTGGAGAACGGCTTCAATGCCGGTGGCCAGCGCTTCATAGGAAGGATAGAGGATTTCGGTGGCCGGAGTGACCTCCAGAGTCTCCAACGTATCCCCCCGCCGCTGGCTTTCCACATCAAACTCAGCCATAGAGTCGATCTCTTCCCCCCAGAATTCCATACGGACAGGGCACTTCCGCTGGGGCGGGAACAAATCCAGAATTCCACCGCGCAAAGCAAACTGACCGGGGCCTTCCACCTGGGCAGCCCGGGTATACCCGGCAGCCAGCAGCTGCTCCACCACCTGATCCTCTCCGGCGCTCTCCCCCACCCGCAGGGTAAAGCAATGTTGATACAGTACATCCGGCGGCAGGGTATATTCCATAGCGGCGTCCACGGCACAGAGACAAACGTCAAAATCCCCCTCCAGCATATGGGAGAGGGTACCTAAGCGCCGATGCTCATATTCCCGGGACTTCACATCAATGCTGCGAAAGATAAAATCCCGGTAGGGAAACAGCAGAACACGCTGCCCCAGGGCTGTCAGATCCTCCGCCAGCCGAGTGGCCTCCCCTTCGTCTGCGGTAACCACCAAGGCGGATCTACCGGTATCCTGGGTGATGGCTGCCAGCAGCAAAGCCTTATGGATATGAGACAGGCCGGTGAGAGCCGCCGGAAGCCGGTCGGTGTCCACTGCCTTCCGCAGTTTTTCATACTCCCGGAGTCGTTTCATCCAGGCTGGTAATCGTTTCATAAAATACCTCTTGCACGCCGGAAATCATCGGCTGAACTGATTCATAGCTTGATCCATCTGGCCGTCTACAATCAGGGCGGCTGCCTGTACGGCCCGGTCAATGGCGGCCCCGAGGGGCTCTGCCTCTTCCGGCTTGAATTTGGACAGCACCCAATCCGCCAGATCATAGTCCGGGTGAGGCTTATGGCCCACACCGATTTTGATCCGGGGGAAATCCTGACTGTTACAGAGCAGGGCAATACTCTTCATGCCGTTATGGCCGCCGTCGCTGCCCTTCCGACGAATCCGCATCACGCCCACATCCAAGGAGATATCGTCAAAAAACAGGAGGGTATGGGCCGGATCCACCTTGTAAAACCCGGCAATATCACGGACGGCTTCCCCGGAATTATTCATGTAGGTTTGGGGCTTCACCAGCAGGCATTTATGCCCGGCAATTTCACAATCTCCCCAGTTGGCCCTCCATTTCATCTTGTTCAGATTGCCACGATACTTTTTCGCCAGGGTGTCAATGGCCATAAAGCCAGCATTATGCCGGGTATTTTCATATTCCAGCCCCGGATTGCCAAGCCCCACCAAAAGCCATTCCACTTTGCTGCCGAATTCCTTCTTCTGAAAAAACATATGCTCCGATCCTTCTTTGCAAAACGTATACGGATATAGTATAGCATAAACTTTTCCGTGCGCCAAGGGAATTTTGTCAAATTCTTATTCCCAAAAAATTTGCAAAAAAGCCGCCCCATGTAAACACATGAGGCAGCCAATTTTGTTCTGTTCAGCTCTCTTCTCAGCGTTCTTCCGTTGGCAACAGCGTAATTTCCGTCCATGGGCCTCCTGCCAGAATCGCCTTCCGCAGCACCACCACATCGGTAACGCTCAGCTGTGCATCTCCACTCAGATCGCCTAGCTGCCGCACCAACGCATCGGGGGTATTTGCCAGAATGGCTTTACGGAGCAGCACCACATCGGTAACACTCAGCTGGTCATCCCGATTCAGATCTCCCAGATAAGCAGTCTCGGCCGGTGCCGGATCTGACACCGTAACGGTATAGGTTGCGGCAGCGCCGCCAGGCAAGGCGGCCGTAATGACAGCTTCCCCGGCGGCCACAGCAGTCACCAAGCCGTCTGCGTTCACCGTAGCCACCTTATCATCAGAAGAAGACCAGGTAACAGCTGTGGCGGAAGAACGGTCATTAGGGGTGACAGACGCAGTCAGCTGCACACTTTCTCCCGGCTCCATCGTTGCACCGTCGGCATGGGTATCCAATGACACCGTATAAGTCGGATCCTCATCCAGCAGCATATAAAGATAATCGATGTCCACCGTACCGGTATCATCGGTATCGGTTACCTGAATCGTATTCTCACCGGCTTCCAGCTCTACATACAGCCCGGTACCAACCTGTTGGGCATCGGCCACATAAGAGGGCATAAACCGGTACATACCGCTAAGCACTGAAATACGATTGATGAGCCGATAAGATTCGGTGCCATTGATCGTCACCTGATTGATGGCCCCATTAAAGGAACCGGTGGCCGAAAAGCTGATCAGATACCGCCCGGATTTGGGAAGCTGCACCGTAAAGGTGACGCCGGCCTCACCGCTGATATTGGTGACCACCTTACCGCCGGAAGCATGCGATATGTTTTCCTTCACGGTTGCACCGCCGGAAAGCACAGCAGATTCCGCTTCAAATTTCACAGCAAGCTGATCCACGGTACCGGAAGGCTGTTCCATTACCGTCTCCAGGGGAACCGGGTTCCCCAAAACCGGCAATCCATCCGCACCCCAGGAAATTTTCAGAGCTCTGGCATAGCGGCCTTCCTGGGATCCGCCGTGATTGCTGTCACTGGTTTCATAGGCATGGTAGATCATCCATTCTTCCGTACCGTCGGGCGAAGGGATCACACAGGCATGGCCTGTGGCCAGAGAACGGTCCGCCGGATCGTCGGATTTTGTCAGCACCGGGCCGGGATACTTGGTCCAGCTGTTAGGATCCAGCAAATCGCTGTCCACATCGGCGTAAAGCAGACATTCCTGATACCAGTTATAATTGGACTGGTCGGTAGAGTAAAACACAAAGACCTTGCCGTTTTTCACCAGAATCTGCGGCCCCTCACAAATGGAGTTGCCAATGTTACTCTGCCGCTTTTCAAAGGCAGCGCCGCCGGCCGGCAGCAGCACCCGATCCCCCATCAAGGTGGTGGCATCGGCCATTTCATTGATATACAGCCGCTGGGTGGTGGGCTGGCTGCCAGTTCCGGTATGGGCGGAATAAATGAAATACTTTTTCTCCCCCACTTCCAGAACCGTACCGTCCAGCGCATAACGGTTTTGTGTGGTGTCAGAATTCAGGTCCCAAGTATCGGTCTCCTCATGATAGACGGTGGGGCCCATTTCTGCAGCAAATTCAAAGGGAGACTGGGGATCATCCGGCACGGAAGCTTTAAATGCAAACATCCGGCGGCGGTTGGTGCTAACCTCAATAGGCGCAGCATAAATATACCAACAGCCATCCACATAATGCAGTTCCGGCGCCCAGAATTCCTTAAAGCTGTCGTCAGAGGCGGTGATGACTTTCACCAGCGGCGCAGATCCCAGATCCTGCAAACGTCTGGCTTTGGCCACACAAACACCGCTGTTAGATTTCACATAATAATACCAGCCGTCCAAATAAGTAATAAAGGGATCGCAGGACGGCGCCTGCACCACCGGATTGGTAAACAGCGTATCATCCACCGTAACGGTGGCGGTCACCGTTTCATTTTCCTCGGTGATTCCTTCCACAGTAAATGTGCCGGCCAGGGCATACATAGCGGCATAGGCGGAAGTTTCCGGCGTATTCCAGGTAACAGTGACGCTGGCGGAACCGTCGTTGGCTGAAATACGATCCGGCAGTTCCGGTGCAGCACCCAAGGTGGTAACCACTTCCACCGGATCTGCAACACGCTGGCCTTTCGGTACCACCGTTACCGGTACTACCACGCTAGCTGACGTTCCGTTTCGGGTGGCGGTGACAGTAAGATTCACGGCAGTGGGTTCGATAACGTCACCGATCTTACCGTCGTTATCCAAAACGGCGGCATTGTCCGAGCTGTAAGACAGAACGGCATCGGACGCTACGGCATCAGAAGCAGTGGGCAGGGTCAGATCCTGCAAGACAGCGTCTAGGTTGGACAGACCATTTTCCTCTGCCAGAGAAAAATGGTCCATCACGGACTGAACCAGCGCAGACTGGCCGTCCCGAAACAGAGCTTGAATTTCATCCTGGGTCAAGACCCGATCATACAGACGATATTCGTCCACATAACCCAGGTATTCTCCGATGCCGGTTTTCTGGCAGCGTCCCAAAAGGTTATTGGTAGCCAGGCCCAGATTGGACAGCTGGGCACCGCTGACGGTTTTGACGGCCACCTGTGCCCCGTTTTGGTAAAGGGTCAACAGTTTGCCGTCATCCGAATAGGTCAGAACCAAATGGGTCCATGCGCCTTTGGTATAGAGGACGGAAGAATTATTTAAGGTGGAAGTGCCGTTCACCACATAGACGGAACCGTACTGACCGCCGTTATAATTCCCCAGAAGATCAATGGAATCGTTGGAAGAGGAACCGAAGCTGCTGATACGCGCATACTTCTCATCTCCCAACGCACAGGTCCAAACCGAAATGGTCAGGGCAGTCTTATCGCTGAAATCCAGTTCCGGCAGCTGCACATAGCCGCCGCTGAAATACATGGCGTTGCCCGAAACACCCGGCACCTCCTTTAAGGTACCGTAGCCCACGCCATCCAGGTTATTGCCAGAGCTGTCAGTAACGTTGCCGTCATCAAAGGTGTAATACAGCAGCAGGCCATCATCCGGGGCGCTGGCTCCAACCGGCAACACGGTCACACCGGTACAAAGCAGCACCAAAACCAACAGCATGGCCACAATGGATGAAACTTTGCGTGACATATAACATTCCTCCAGAGATCAGATAAGGCAACGGCGAATCCTGATAGAATCCGCCGATGGATGATCCTTTCGAAAAAGTGATGAAAATAACGGTGGATTTACAGGGTGATCTCAACAAGGGGATCGCCGTTCAAAATAGCTTTACGGAGCAGCACCACATCGGTGACCGACAGGTTTCCGTCTTGATTCAGGTCGCCCACCCTTTGCTCAAACGCGGCAATTTCATCTGCCAGAATGGCTTTCCGCAGCAGCACCACATCAGAAACTGAAAGCTGGTTATCCCGATTCAAATCCCCGAGGTAGACGGTTTCGGCAGGTGCCGGTACGCTGACAGTAACAGTAGCTTGGGCGCCGCCCGGCAGGGTGGCTGTAATGACAGTCTCTCCGGCAGCCAGAGCGGTCACCTTACCGTCTGCGTCTACGTCAGCCACCGTGGGATCCGAGGAACTCCAGGTAACCAGGGTGGCGTCGGTTCGGTCATTGGGCGTGACGGCAGCGGTCAATTGACAGGTTTCGCCCGCCTCCAGGGTCACACCTTCCTCCCCTTCCGATTCAATGGAAACCGTATACTCCGGATCGGCGTCCAGCAGCATATAAAGATAATCCACAGCCACTGTACCGGACGAAGCAGCATCATCCATAACCGTAATGGTGTTCTCTCCGGCCTCCAGTTCCACATACAGGCCAGCACCCAGCTGTTCGGCATCCGCCAGGCAGGCGGGGATAAAACGATAAGCGCCGTTATGAGAAGTCCGATACATAAAGGTATACTGGGTACCATTAATGCTGACCAGATTTTGGGAATTGGAGTTCCCGTTGGAACTGCAACCCACCAGACTTACCAACCAACGGCCGGACTGGGGCAAATTGAACGTAAAGGTAACAGAAGCGCTACCGGAGATGCCGTCCACCACGATCTGACCGGAGGCACGGGGCGCGGTGACCAGACTGGTGTTGCCGGTTTGCTGGGCCGACTCAGCCTCGAACTTCAGGGCCACCTGATCGGCGGTACCGGAAGCCTGCTCCACCAAATCACCCAGATGGCCGGGATCGCCAAATATCGGCAAGCCATTTTCGTCCCATTCCACCTTCAAAATCCGGGTATACCGACCCTCCTGGTCGCCGGTGAAGCTATCCCGATTGCCGCGATAATAAGCATGATAAACCAGCCAGAATTCACTGCCATCCGGGGACTCCACCACCGTACCGTGACCGGGCGCCAACGCCTGGTCGGACAGTTCATCTGACTTGGTCAGCAGAGGGCCGGGGTACTTGGTCCAGCTAGCCGGATCCAGCAAATCACTGTCGGCGTCGGCATAGAGCAGACACTCCTGATACCAGTCATGGTTGGACTGGTCGGTAGAATAAATCAGGAAAACCTTCCCGTCTTTTTGGAACACCTGCGGCCCCTCACAGATGGAGTTGCCAATATCATTCTGCCGATGTTCAAAAGCAGCGCCGCCGGCCGGAAGCAGGATCCGGTCTCCCATCAGGGTGGTGGCATCGGCCATTTCACAGATAAACAACCGCTGGCTGGACTGGTCAATATTATTGGGATTGTAGCGAGGATCAGATCCCACGTTGGCGGAATAGATGAAGTAACGCTTCTCTCCCACCTCCAGCACAGTTCCATCCAAGGCGTTGATATTCTGGGAAGGATCCGCGTTTAATTCCCAGGTTTCCGTTTCTTCATTATAGACGGTGGGACCCATTTCTGCAACAAACGCAAAGGGAGACTGGGGATCATCCGGTACCGTAGCCTTCAGGGCCACCATCCGGCGGCCGGTTCCGGCAATGCTGGGTGCCGCATAGACATACCAGCAGCCATCCACATAATGCAGCTCCGGCGCCCAGAAAGCGGTCAAACCGTCCGTACCACTAGCAAAGACATTAATCAGGGGGGCTGCCCCCAGATCCTGCAGCCGGCGAGCCTTGGCCACACAGATTCCACCGTTGGATTTCACATAATAGTACCAGCCGTCCCGATAGGTAATGTAGGGGTCGGGAGAAGCAGCCTGAATCAGCCGGTTGCCGTAGATGGTATTATCCACTGTAACCATCGCGGTGACCGTCTCCTTTTCTTCCGTAACTCCTTCCACAGTAAAGCTGCCGGCCAATGCATACATGGCGGCATACACGGAAGTTTCCGGTGTATTCCAGGTCACCGTAACGCTGGCGGAGCCATCGTTGGCAGAAATACGACCCGGCAGTTCCGGCGCGGTTCCCAGAGTAGTAATCACCTCTACCGGATCAGCCACACGCTGGCCTTTCGGTACCACTGTCACGGGAACATTCACACTGGCGGTGGTGCCCTCCCGTGTGGCGGTAATCGTCAGATTGACGGTAGTGGGTTCGGCAACGTTACCGATTTTGCCGTCGTTGCCCAAGACGTCGGTGTTTTCCGAGCTATAGGTCAAAACAGCGTCAGAAGCCACGGCATCAGAAGAAGCCGGCAAGGTTAAATCCTGCATAACGGCGTCCAGATTGGACAGACCGTTTTCCTCCGCCAAAGAGAAACTGGACAGCACCGACTGGGACAGGCTTTCCCGACCGGTCATGGTCAAATCCAGAATTTCAAAGGCATCCAACGCCCGGCTGTACACCCGAACCTCATCCATATAGCCGTAGTATTCGGGGTTGCCCAAGAACTGGGAGCGGCCCAGCATATTGTTGGTAGTAACGCCAAGACGCGCCAGGGTACCGCCGCTGACGGTCTTGGTGGCCACCGGCTGCCCGTCGATATAAAGGGTCAGCAGATTGCCGCTGTCGGTGAAGGTCATCACCAGGTGCTTCCAGACGCCCAGGGTGTAAGCAGTGGGCGCGGTGGCATGGTTGGTGGTGCCGTTCACCACAAAACCGGCATCATATTTGCTATCCGTATAGGGCGCCAGCAGATCCAGGGTATTGGAATCGTTGGAGCCAAAGCTGGTAATTCGCTCGTAGTTTTTCGTACTTAAGGGCGCTACCCAGGCCGAAACGGTAAACTCGGTCATACCGGTAAAATCCAGATCGGGCAGCTGGGCATAACCGCCGCAGAAATACATGGCATTGCCGGAGACGCCGGGCACCTGCCGCAGCGTACCATAACCGGAACCATCCCGGCCATTGCCGGAACTGTCGGCAATGGTGCCGTCATCGAAGGTGTAATACATCAGCAGACCTTCATCCGGATCTACTGCCCGTGCCGGCAGCGGGATCCATATGGTGCATAACAGCGCCAACGCCAGAAGCATGGCGCAAAGGGAACGAAATGAAATGTTACGTAACATACATATGCCTCCTTAGGAAAATCGATGGGAAAAGGATCCAACTGTCATGGATCCTATGGATGTAATTTCATTTTAACATAGTGCGCCGTAAAATACGATTGCAATAATTCGCAATTACCATTGCGAATCGATCCTTTTTCACGCCAATTGCTCAAAAATTCTACCAAAAATTATCTTGCCAAAGAAAATTTTTCCAAAACCATTGACAAACCAATTAGCAGATGATAAAATTACCCCAAAGAATTAAATCGTTTTAAGGAGGAGGTTCCATGAAGCGTGTAATTCGTTGGAGAAAGATGCTGTGTCTGCTGCTGACCGCATTGTTGGGCTGCGGCGGTTTTGGCGCCGCAGCCGCCGATCCTGGCAGCTATGTACAGATTGTCCGTCCCACGGTCAATCATCAGGAGAACCCCATCGGGCTGGACGACACCACTCCCTATTTTGGCTGGGCCATGGAATCCAATCTTGTGGGCCAGTGCCAGACGCAATACCGCATCGTGGTGGAAAATATGGACACCGGCGAAATCGTTTGGGATAACACAGCGGTCTCGGCTGTATCCCAGAATATTCCCTATACCGGGGCGGGCCTGACCCCTCAAACCCGCTACCAATGGCAGGTTACCGTCTGGGATGTGGGAGGCAAGCGGCACAAATCGGAGATGGCTTATTTCGAGACCGGACTCATGCCAGAACCTCGGGAGGAAACTGAGACGGCTGTTACTGCCTTTACCATTGAACTGGATTTCGCCGTCATCTCAGAGGCCTTCGGGCTGATTTTCGGTGCAGAGGATACCACCACTTTTTATATGTGGCAGATCAACGCAGGGAAAAATGCCCTGCGGCCCCATCGCTGGAACCACGGTGCCATTTCCGCCCTGTCGGAAACCGGCCTAACGGCTCTGTATCCCACTGAAGAGGCTCTGCTGGGACAGACGGCCCATTTAAAGATCGCCGTAGACAACGGCAGGATTACCACTTCTATTAACGAGACGCTGATCCATGTGGATCAGGTGGAGCCCTTTGATCTAGGGAAGTTGGGTTTCCGGCAGATTCATGACAGCAACACCAACGAAAACGCCCGGGTGGACAACATCCGCGTCACAGATGGTGACGGTACGCTGCTGCTTCAGGAAGACTTTTCCGCAACATACAGCCCCTATTTCACCGAAGGAATCCTGCAAGACGGCTGGTTCCTGCCCTCCAGCGGCGTCACTCTGCAAACCGCTGTGGTAGAAGAAGATCCTGTGCCCGGTTTTGATAACGCCAAATGGATCGGTGCTCCCGACCTGCAGCTGACAGCGTCAGCCACCCCTGTCTGGGAACTGGACTACACCATGTCCCTGACCGAAGGTAACCGGGCAGGTGTTTTGGTAGGCGCCGCCGATCCCCGGTTGCTGGATAAAACCAAGAACGTCTACCGAGTAGAAGGGGAAAATTACATCTGGATCGCCCTGGATGCCGCCGGAGAAACTCCCATGCTCCGGGTCTACCGAAAAGGCTACTGTACGCAGGATTATCAGCAGGCGGACGCCACCTCCCTGCTGGCCAGCGGCTCTTTGGAAGCAGCCGGAATCACACAGGCCACCCTATCTGCGCCCCACACCTACCAGGTACTGTCTACCGGCGGTGCCTTGCAGGTGGCGGTGGACGGGGTCACCGTCCTGCCCCGGGTAGTCATCAATCCCACCGGCGCCACCCAGGACGTTATTTGCTACACCTATCTTTGTAATACAGGCTTTGCCGCAGACCCCGGGGCCTTTGCCGTTTTTCAGGATTACCGGGTACGCACCTATGACAGTCCCAAAGAAACCCTGTTCGGGGAAACCACCGGTGCAACCTGGGAAATCTTCCGTGGGCTGGAGGGCATCACCCTTCGGAGCGGTCAGATTCGGATCAACGGCGGCGGATATGGGGTGGCTGTCTACGCTGACCCCAGCACCGGATCGGTGCCTATGTTCCGCCGGCAGATCACGGCAAAACAGGCCGTGACCAAAGCTCGGCTGTATGTAACATCCCGGGGTATTTATGAATTCTACATCAACGGCAGTCGGGTCAGCGACCAGTGGTTCAACCCCGGCTACACCCAATACAACAAAACCATCCCCTATAACACCTACGACGTTACCGATGCCGTGCAGGCGGGGGAAAATCTGCTGGCTTTCCAGCTGGCCTCCGGCTGGTGGAGCGATGAAATGACCTTCTCCTTGGGAAATTACAACTTCTGGGGACACCGGCAGGCTCTGCTGGCCAAACTGGAGCTGACCTATGTCGACGGCACTACCGATACGGTAGTCACTGATGAAAGCTGGCAGGTTTATGAGGAAGGCCCCATTACCTACGCCGGATATTTCAACGGAGAACATTACGATGCGACCCGGGAGGCCGCCACAGAAGGCTGGAAAACCGTGGAATTTGACAGCAACAGCTGGAGCAACGCTGCAATCATCACCCCCAAGGCGGATGTGGCCAACCCCAATATTGTGGCTATGACCGATGCACCGGTTCGGGTGGTGCAGACCTTAGACGCTGTTTACAGCTCGGAGCCGGATCCCAATGTATATGTTTATGATATGGGGACAAATATGACCGGCGTGCCGGAGATTACCTTCCCGCAACTGGAAGCCGGTCAGGTCATCACCATTCGCTATGCCGAAATGTATTACCCCACTCTGCCTGCAACCAATCCCAACTATTATGGGGAACTGTCCGGCAAACTGCTGACCGAAAACCTCCGGGCTGCCCAGTGCACCGATACCTATATTGCCAAGGGAACACCCGGCGGTGAAACCTATCGCCCTACATTCACCTTCCACGGGTATCAGTACATCGAGCTGTCCGGGCTGGACGCCCCGCTTCCAGCAGAAAATATCAAGGGCCTGGTGTTAAGCTCCGTTTCGGAAATCACCGCCAGCTATGATTCCTCCAACGCTCTGGCCAATCAGCTGTCGGAAAATATCATCCGCTCTCTGTACGGCAACCACATTTCCATCCCCACTGACTGCACCCAGCGGGATGAGCGCATGGGCTGGACTGGTGACGCCCAGGTCTTTTCCCGGACGGCCACCTATTTTACCGACATGGATCAGATCTACACCAGCTGGGAATCCACCATTGCAGATAACCAGTCGGAAGCCGGCTGGATCCCCGACACGAACCCCAACCTGGGATACAATGTGGACGCGGCAGTGTCCTGGCCGGCCGCCAGCGTTATCCCGGTGTGGGAAACCTACTGTCAATACGGCGATACCGCTATCATCCGAAATCAATTTGACACCATGAAGAATTTCCTGGACGCCATCCACAACTGGCGGATGCCCGGGAAAAATTACCTGACCAACGGTACCGATCTGGCCGAGCATCTGGCCCTGATCTCCACCAACTACCCCTTATGCAACAATATTACCTATTACCGGATGCTGACTGATTTCTCCCAAATGGCAGCCGCCATCGGGGAGGAAGCCGTTGCTGCCACCTACGCTGCCCGGGCGGAAGGGGTCAAACAGGAATGGAACGCCACCTTCCTGAATGCCGAAGGCCGTACGCAGGATGCCAACGGCAATCTCCAGGACACCCAGGCCTCCTACGCCCTGGCGTTGCAATACGATATTCTGTTACCGGAGCACATAGCGCAAGCCACACAGTATCTGGACGAGGCCTGTGCCCGCGGCTATAATGGCACGGCCTACACCATGACTTCCGGCTTCATCGGTACACCGGCACTGCTGCCGGCTCTGACCAAATCGGGGCTGAACAACACAGCTTATCAAATGTTTGAGCAAACGGCCTACCCCTCGTGGCTGTTCCCGGTGACCCAGGGGGCCACCTCCATTTGGGAGCGGTGGAACGGCTTTACCCTGGAAAACGGATTCGGCGGCAACAACTGGATGAATTCCTTTAACCATTATGCCTACGGTGCGGTGGGCGCCTGGATGATAAACTGCCAGGTGGGCATCACCAACGATCCGGAAGTCCCCGGCTTTTCCGCCTTCCTGCTGCAGCCTGCCCCCGGCGGCTCCTATACCTATCTAAACGGTAGTTACATCAGCCGTTACGGCAAAATTGTCAGCAACTGGACGGCGACGGACGGCGTCCTGAAAACTTATGACGCGGCAGTACCCGCCAACACCTCTGCCACCCTGTATCTGCCGGTGGAACAGGACATTACCAACAGCACCGAAACCGCCGGTGTCACCTTCCAGGGCATGGAAACCCACAACGGGTTACTGTGCGCTCGCTACACCCTGCTGGCCGGCGGGTATCACTTTGCTGTGGACGGCGACACGGTTACCATCGCTTTGGCCGACGGCTTCACCACCGTAGACACCACGCCGGATACCCCGGATACGGTGCCGGGAGATATGAATGAGGACGGCAATCTGTCGGTTACCGATGTGGTGCTGCTGCGAAAGGCCATCCTGAACAGCGAAAACAGTCAAAGCACCCTGAACAAGGGAGATATGAACAGCGACAACCAATTGTCAGTCACCGACGTGGTGCTACTGCGAAAGGAGATTTTGCGCGGAGGCTAAGAAAGCACAATTAGGTCAGGCGCTGGGCGTTAGAAATTCCTGCCAATCATACACCCTGCCGGAAGCCATAGGGGTTCCGGCAGGGTGTGGTTTTTATGGAAGCACATGGCGGAAATTTTTCTCTTTACTTTTCCATTCGCTTGGATTATAATATCCTTCGTACCCGGCGGGCTTCCCTCCGCATCGGTCAGTTCGAAACCATCCTGACCTAAAACAAAACTAAGGAGAAATGAATCATGAAACAGAATACCACTTTATTTGTGGTACAGGCGGCAGTGATCGCTGCCATGTACACCGCCTTGTTCTACCTGCAGAGCATTATCCCGGGGCTTTCAGCTCTGACCTCCTACGCAGTACAGTTCCGCATTTGTGAGGCACTGAACGTCCTGGCCCTGTTCACACCGGCCGCCATTCCGGGACTAACCGTTGGCTGCATTCTCTCCAACCTGCTGAATGTTGGAACTCTACCGGTGGATTATATTGTAGGCTCCTTGGCCACGTTGCTGGCCGGCCTTTGCATGTACGCCCTGCGCAGCGTCTGCCTGAAAGGGATCCCCTTCTGGAGCCTGCTGATGCCCGCCATCTGGAACGGCATTCTGGTAGGTTGGGAAATTGAGTTTTTCTTTATTGACGGGCCATTCCTATTCGGAGATTTTCTGTTGCAGGGGGGGCTGGTAGCCCTGGGAGAAATCGCGGTGGTCTTTGTGCTGGGTCTTGCCCTATTTTTCAGCATCCGGAAGAACGCCCATTTATCCGCCCTGTTGACCCGTAAATAATTCCATAATCATACACGATATCAAAACAGATAAACCCGCCTCCGTCCGACATGGTACACCGGACGGAGGCATTTTTGCAACAGAAATGCCCCGGGTGAAAAATCTGCACTGCACCTCGGCTCCATACGCAGGGCGCAGAGGCACAAGAATTCATCTATTTTAGAAGAAATAAATTTTTATAAAAAGGACTTGACAAATGTTGTGTCTGCATGTATTATTACTGTAGTACAATGATACACGGAGGTGCCGGATTTGGGTTGGAAATTTACCAACGATAAAGCCATTTATTTGCAAATTGCCGAACATATCCAAATGGATGTGCTGCGGGGGATCTATCCACCGGGAAGTCAGCTTCCTACGGTACGGGAGCTGGCCCTGGAAGCGGCGGTGAATCCCAACACCATGCAGCGAGCCTACACCGAGCTGGAAGCCAAAGGTTTGGTCTCGGCCCAACGAACCACAGGCCGATTTGTCACCGAAGACACCGAGTTGCTGACCCAGGTACGCAGGCAAATGGCCATAGCTTACACAGATACTTTTTTGCAGCAAATGAACAGTCTGGGGCTCACCCCGGAGGAAGCAAAAGCATTATTAATCGAACGAGGAGGGCAACATTAAATGGAACCGATTTTAACTTGTGACCGTTTAACCAAGCAATACGGCGGCACACCGGCCCTGAACGGGCTGACCCTGACCGTTCCGGCCGGGAAGATTGTAGGCCTGCTGGGAACCAATGGCTCCGGCAAAACCACCCTGATTAAGCTGGCGGCCGGCCTGCTGACCCCTACAGCCGGGGAAATCCGCATTGCCGGACTGGCGCCGGGTCTGCAAAGTAAATCTCTGGTTTCCTATCTGCCGGAGCGATCCTATCTTTATGAGTGGATGACCGTCACCGAAATTCTGGATTTCTTCTGCGACTTTTACGCAGACTTTGACCGGACCAGAGCCGAGCAAATGCTGGCAACCCTGTCTGTGCCGGTGGACAGCCGGCTGAAAACCCTGTCCAAGGGCACCAAGGAGAAGGTACAGCTGATTCTGGTCATGTCCCGCCGGGCCAAACTTTACCTGTTGGATGAACCCATCGGCGGTGTAGATCCCGCCACCCGGGATTACATCCTCAACACCATCATCCAGAATTATAGCCCTGAATCCTCCATCCTGATTTCCACCCATCTCATTGCCGATGTGGAAAAGATCCTGGATGAATTTTATTTTATCAACAACGGTGTTGTAGTAGCGGCCGGACAGGTGGACGATGTGCGGCAAAACCAGGGCAAATCCATTGACGAGCTGTTCCGGGAGGTATTCAAATGCTGAAGAAACTATTGAAATATGAATTCAAATCCCAGGCCAAGCTACTGCTCCCCATGATCTTGGGGATTCTGGGCAGCGGTATTCTGGCCGCTCTATTCCTGACGCTGAACAACCGGCTGACTTATAACAATACTGCCATTGCCAAGGTCATGCAATCCACCACCACCATCCTGTCGGTGTTGCTGATCGTCGCAATTTTTGCCGCGACCCTGGTGGTGCTGTTTCTGCTGATTCAGCGATATTACAAAAATTTCTTTACGGATGAGGGCTATCTGACTTTCACCTTGCCTGTCACCACCGGGCAGAATATTCTGTCCAAAATGATCGCCGCCTTTGTCTGGAGTTTGGCGGCTGGGGTGGCCTGCATCATTGCACTGTTTTTCCTGCTCTTTATCGGCACAGCCGAAAGCGGCCTATTTAATGTCTCCCTGTGGCAGCACATGTGGGTAGAACTAAGTTACCTGTGGGAAGCGGCCATCCAGCAGGTCGGCAGCGGGCAGATCGCCCTGTTCGGGTTGGAGCTTTTCCTGGCTCTGCTGGCTTCCTTCTTCGGCGGACTCATGATCTTTTACTACGCCATCACCCAGGGCTGTTCCTCCGTCCGGAAAAACAAAATTCTCCTGTCGGTTTTGCTCTTTTTCGCTGCCAACATTGTGGTAACCCTGGTGCGAAATATTCTGACAATTGTGGCAATGATTCCCTGGCTTTCCAACCTGTGGTTCCTGGAGGAGGAAACCCTGCTGACCCCCAACACCTACACCGGATTCCTCCATGCCAGCATGTGGATTTCCATCCTGGTCTACGCTGCCACCGCTGTGGTTGGGTTTTTCCTGTGCCGGCACATCTTAAACAAAAAGTTAAATCTGGAATAAAAATCGAGTAGGAGGGGCTGAGTAGCCCCGACCTCTCACACCACCGTGCGTAC
>CAYZTR010000044.1:0-19045 GCA_964481575.1 uncultured Eubacteriales bacterium | reverse complement strand
AAAAAAGGGCAGACCTTACGAGAAATTCTCGTAAAATCTGCCCTTAAAAGCGGTAGTATTTAGTTCAAGTCCCCCCAGTCATCTGTTTTCGGGGGATGGCATCTTTTTATCTTCATTGAAATTTTAGACACGAAAAAACCCAGAAACCGTTGTGGTTACTGGGTTTTCTTCGTTGGCATCCAAATTGGTAGCCAATGCTGGTTGCGGGGACAGGACTTGAACCTGCGACCTCCGGGTTATGAGCCCGACGAGCTACCATCTGCTCTACCCCGCGCTATCTGAAATGTATAGTTATTATAACACGGCTTTCCCGATTTGTCAACAGGAAAATTGAAACTCTTAGCATATTCTACGCACCAATGGGCGGAAATATGCACAGGACCGGGAAAAATTTACTGCCGGCCCTGTGCAGAAATCCATCTGCGCCCACCGGGGCAGGAGAACAACTTCAGGATTCTTCCCCCAGCAGCTTGTTCAGTTCCTCCCGGAAGGTAGAAATATCCTTAAACTGGCGGTAAACCGAAGCAAATCGTACATAGGCCACTTCATCAATATCTTTGAGCTTATCCATCACCAGTTCCCCGATCTTCACGGAAGTAACTTCCCGGTCCAGGGAGTTCTGCAGGACGGCTTCAATATCATTGATAACCCCCTCCAGCACATCAATGGAGACAGGACGTTTTTCACAAGCCCGAAGCAAACCGGCCAGCAGCTTTTCCCGGCTGAACACCTCCCGGGACTTATCCTTTTTAATGACAATGACGGGCAGGTTTTCAATCACCTCATAAGTGGTAAACCGCTTCTGGCATCGGGCGCATTCCCGGCGGCGGCGGATACGTTCCCCTTCATCGGTGGGGCGGGAGTCAATCACGCGGCTTTCAACAAATCCACAATAGGGGCATTTCATACGGCAACCTTCCTATCTACTCAACCCGCCGGACACAAGTCTATTCCCCAGGTTCAGACGGGTATACAATATATTGTGGTAAGTATACCACAAATTCCAACCGAGAGCAAGCGTTTTTCCAAAGTTTCCGAAAAATCGTTAACAAAGGAAAAACGGTGCATGAT
Organism: uncultured Eubacteriales bacterium; assembly: GCA_964481575.1. Taxonomy (GTDB): domain Bacteria; phylum Bacillota; class Clostridia; order Oscillospirales; family Acutalibacteraceae; genus UQRS01. Next base: position 17,974 of record CAYZTR010000044.1, on the reverse strand, counting down.
ACAGGGCATCATAATGAACCAAGAAAGCGATGGGGGTGTTTTGCATGGGAAAACGAATTGCTATAGTTACCGGAATTTTCTTTGGAATGAGGCGAAGTTTGTGCTGCAACCGGATCAGCAGGAGCAGCCGGAGGCGCTAAGGCGCATCGCACGGCAGGAGAAACCACGCCTGACTCCGGGTCCTAGCCGTGAAACTGCTGCCCTCACTTTTGGCATAAAACCCTGGCCTCGGCAGCAAAAGAAAAGGGGGGACTCAGGAATAGCAATTCCACCCATCTTCCGCACAAAACTACATGGAAGCGACGGTTCCCAGCTGCTTTATTCAAAAAATTACCCCGCCACAAAATTGTGGCGGGGTAATTTTTCTTGCTGTAAATCAGACGTTGCCCTGAGCCTTCATGGCCTCGGCAACTTTCAGGAAACCGGCAATGTTGGCGCCGGCCATGTAGTTCTTAGGCATGCCGTACTCTTTGGCAGCCTGGTCGCAGGACTGGAAGATGCTGACCATAATGTCATGGAGCTTCTGATCCACTTCCTCAAAGGTCCAGGACAGCCGCTCGCTGTTCTGGCTCATTTCCAGACCGGAGGTAGCTACGCCGCCGGCATTGGCTGCCTTAGCAGGGCCGTACAGCATATCGTTCTCGAAATAGACCTCGATGGCTTCGGGGGTGGAGGGCATGTTGGCGCCTTCCGCCACAGCGATACAGCCGTTGGCCGCCAGAATTTTGGCCGACGCAGCGTCAATCTCGTTCTGGGTGGCGCAGGGCAGTGCAATATCGCACTTGACACTCCAAACGCCGGAACAGCCCTCGGTGTAAGTGGCGTTCTGATGGCTGGTGCGGCCCACATATTCCTTAATGCGGCCCCGCTCCACTTCCTTGATCTGCTTCACAACTTCCAGATCAATGCCGTCGGGATCATAAATATAGCCGTTGGAGTCGGACACGGTAACAACCTTGGCGCCCAGCTCGGTGGCCTTCTTGGTGGCATAAATAGCAACGTTACCAGAACCGGAGATGACAACCGTCTTGCCGGCAAAGGAGGTGCCGTTGGCCTTTAGCATTTCCTCGGTAAAGTAGCAAAGACCGAAGCCGGTAGCCTCCGTACGGGCCAGAGAACCGCCATAGGTCAGGCCCTTACCGGTGAGCACACCGCTCCATTCATTGCGGATGCGCTTATACTGGCCAAACATATAGCCAATCTCCCGGGCACCGGTGCCGATGTCTCCGGCGGGAACGTCGCAGTCCGGGCCGATATGACGGCACAGCTCGGTCATAAAGCTCTGGCAGAAGGACATAACTTCCGCGTCGGTCTTGCCCTTGGGATCAAAATCAGAGCCGCCCTTACCGCCGCCCATGGGCAGGGTGGTCAGGCTGTTCTTGAAGATCTGCTCAAAGCCCAAGAACTTGATAATGCCGATGTAAACCGAGGGATGCAGACGCAGACCGCCCTTGTAGGGGCCGATGGCGCTGTTGAACTGAATCCGGAAGCCGCGGTTTACCTGGGTCTTGCCGTTCCGGTCAATCCAAGGAACCCGGAAGATGATCTGCCGTTCCGGCTCCACAATGCGCTCAAAAACGCCGGTTTCCACCAGGTCAGGGCGCTTCTCAGCAACCGGCTGCAAACTGATGAGGACTTCGGTGACAGCCTGGATGAATTCCGGCTCGTTGGCGTTGCGCTTTTTCACGGTCTCCAACAGGTCACACAGATAGGGGTTGGTCAATCCTTTTAACTCCATGAATGATGCTCTCCTTTTTTACGGCTCCAATCGCCGTCGCAAATTTGGCGGCATTGCCGCAGCGGCAAGCCACGATGAGTTAATTTTACCATTTAATGGCCCGTTTTGCAAGCCGATTTGCCCAAAAATACCTTGAAAACCAAAAAAAATGTTAGAAAACAAAAGCACTTGTCCTCCAACGGAAGACAAGTGGAAAATGTGTGTAGAATAGAAAAACACCGACGATTTTTTGACACCAAAATCGTCAAACCAACTCAATGACAGCGGCCAAATTTCCCCGCATGCCACCGGTGGCCCGGTGCGAGTGAAAGACATGTGCATTGCAGTGTGTGCACAGGTCGGTCACCGTCAGATGTTCCCGCGTGATGCCGGCCGCCAGCAAGATTTGCGCGTTGGCCCTGGGCAGATCCAGCATATAATGCTCCGACTTGCCGGGAACCGGGGTCAGAATCTGGCGGGCATCCAGACAGGGGAGGTTGGCAAAGGCGTCGTATAACGGGGCGTCCACCTCATAGCAGCAGGGGCCAATACAGGGCAAGATGGCGGCCAAAATATCCTTGGGATCGCTGCCGAACCGTGCGGTCATCTGCTCCACGGTTTTGCGTCCGATTTCCTGGACGGTACCCCGCCAGCCGGAATGGGAAGTGGCAATGGCCTTGTGCACCGGATCCAGAAACAATAGGGGGACGCAGTCAGCGTACATGGTCACTAGGGGGATGCCGGAAAGATTGGTCATGAGTCCGTCCACATCCTCATAGTCCCGGGGAACAGCAAAACCTTTGCCGGCATCAGCCTCTGACACCAGGCGGATATGGTCGGTGTGGCTTTGGTGAGAAAGCACCAGCCGATGGGCATTCTCCGAGCCAAGCGCGTGGAGCAGACGCCGGTAATTTTCCCGGACGTTCTCCGGGTCGTCTCCGCTGGTGGGGGAAAGATTCATGGTGGCGTACCGCCCCTTGGAAACGCCGCCCAGCCGGGTGGAAAACCCGGCGTGGACCAGCCCGGTGGCATCAAAGGACGGTACCGTCAGAACACAAATACCGTCCGGATTGTGGACGGTAAAAACATTGGAAGAAATGATTGGGATCGCCCCCTTTTAAATTTACTAAAATATTGTAGCATATTCAAATGGAGAAAACAATCCCTTTCTGTCCTGCAAAAACAGCATTTTAACAAACCTCCCTGACAAACCTCTGAAATGACCTGCAGAAAAACACGCGCATCCGGACATCCATGCCGCTGCTTCCCCTGGGTTTTGGCAATGACGCTGCCAGAAATGTCACCGCCATTGACCTGCATTTGGACCACGAGCATAAACCTTATAAGCGTTAGTAAAGGCAAAAACAGGAAAAGAAGCAGAAAGGGCTTGAAAAAGGAAGGCCGTTCCATTATAATGTATACTATCCATAATGGGGGCTTATAGCTCCCGGATTCTATAGGAGATTGGAGAATCGCACATGAAACATCAGACACCGGCCGACGAAAACTATTGTACGCCAGCGGCCAGGATTCACGGCGGCGCCCATCCGGCGCATCGGAAGCATACTGCCGCCGCCGCCACGGTGACCATGCCGCCGCCGGATCGGGTGGTCATTCCCATGCAGCAGCACATTGGCGCCCCCTGCATCCCTACGGTGAAAAAGGGAGATACCGTTTATGTGGGCACCCTGATTGGGGATTCTGACAAGCCGGTTTCGGCCCCCATTCACGCCAGCGTGTCCGGGACGGTCATCGGCATCACCGAAATTTTGCTCCCCGGCGGGCAGAAAACCGCCGCAGTGGAGATCGAATCCGACGGATTCATGACGCCCGACCCGTCCCTGCAGCCCCACCCGGTGGAAACCCGGGAGGAGCTGGTGGCGGCAGCCAGAGCCTGCGGTCTGGTGGGCCTGGGCGGTGCCGGCTTCCCGGCCAGCGTCAAGCTGAATCCCCGGCCCGGCGTAGAGCTGGATACCTTGCTGGTCAACGGGGCGGAATGTGAGCCCTACCTGACCGCCGATTATCGGGAATGTATCGAGGATGCGGATGCCCTCATGAAGGGGATCTACCTGATTCAGCGGGTCATGGGCTTCCGGCAGGTCATTATCGCCATTGAAAACAATAAACCAAAGGCCATCCAGATTCTGCATGACATTGCCGCAGATCAGCAGGATGCCGACAACAGCGTTCGGGTGCTGCCCCTGCCCTCCAGTTACCCCCAGGGGGCGGAAAAGGTGCTGATCTATACCGCCACCGGCCGGAAAGTGCCGGCGGGGAAACTGCCGGCGGACGTGGGCTGCGTGGTCATGAACGTCACCAGTATCGGTACCCTCATGCGGTTTATCGAAACTGGAATGCCTCTGGTTTCCAAGCGGCTGACGGTGGACGGCTCGGCCATTGCTGCGCCCAAAAATGTCCGGGTGCCCATCGGCACCCGTGTCAAGGACGTGGTGGCCTTTTGCGGCGGGTACACCTGTACCCCGGCCAAACTGCTGTACGGCGGCCCTATGATGGGCATGGCCCTGATGGATGACGATATGCCCGTCCTGAAGCAAAACAATGGCATCCTGGCCTTTGACCATAAGGACGCCGCCACCCAGCCAGTTTTGCCCTGTATCCGCTGCGGCCGGTGCATGAATGCCTGCCCCATGCAGCTCCAGCCTGCCGGCATTGCCCGGGCGATGCAGCTGGGCGCAGACCTGAAAAAACTGCATGTAAATTATTGTATGGAGTGCGGCTGCTGCGCCTATGCCTGCCCCTCCCACCGTCCTTTGGTCCAGACCATGCGTCTGGCCAAGGCCCGACTTCAGAAGGAGGCGGCAAAATGAACAACCTGATCGTAACCGCTTCCCCCCACATCCGCCAGGGGGACACCACTCCCGGCATCATGCTGGATGTGCTGATCTCCTTGATTCCTGCCACCCTGGCCGGAATCGTGCTGTTCGGCCCCCACGCCGCCCTGCTGATCGTGGTTTGCATTGGCGCGGCAGTGCTGTCCGAATATCTTTGCTGCAAAATCCTGAAAAAGCCTAACTCCATCGGGGATTTGTCGGCTGCCGTCACCGGCCTGTTGCTGGCCCTGACTCTGCCGCCCCAGCTTCCCATCTGGATGGGCGCCCTGGGTGCAGTGTTGGCCATTGTGGTGGTCAAGCAGATGTTCGGCGGCTTGGGCCAGAATTTTGTGAACCCCGCCATTGCCGGGCGGATCATCCTGCTGTTGTCCTTCCCCGCCCAGATGACCACCTGGTATGAGCCGCTGGCCTGGATCAGCGGCCGGGTGGACGGCGGCGTCAGCCCCTGGAGCTGGCTGCTGAACCGCCCCGACGCCATCACCACTGCCACCCCCCTGGCCGACGGCAGTTCCACCTTCACCCTGCAGCAGCTGCTTCTGGGGTACAAGGGAGGCAGCATCGGGGAAACCTACGCCATTGCCCTGCTGGTGGGAGGATTGTATCTGTTGCTCCGCCGGGTCATCAAGCCCTGGATTCCCCTGTCCTTCCTGGCATCCTGCGCCCTGCTGATGTGGTGCTTCGGCACCGACCCGGTCACCACGTTGCTGACCGGCGGCCTGCTGCTGGGCGCCATCTTCATGGCCACCGACTATGTAACCAGCCCGTCCTCCACCTGGGGTATGGTGCTGTACGGCGTGGGCTGCGGTGTCTTGACGGCGGTGATCCGCCGGTTCGGCTCCATGCCGGAAGGGGTATCCTACGCCATTTTGCTCATGAACATTCTGGTGCCGTATATTGAAAAGCTAACGGCGCCCAAGCCTTTTGGATGGGAGGTGCCTCAGGATGAATAAATTCCAATCCATGGGGAAGCCCATCCTGGTGCTGACCCTGATCTGCATTCTCATAACCGCCGCCCTGGCGGGAACCAATTTGCTGACGGCGGACACCATTGCCGCCGCTGAGGCCGCGGCCACCGCCGCTTCCATGGAGGAATTGGTACCCGACGCCGATTTTCTGGAGGAGACCGGTACCCTGGAAGATGCAGAATTTACATATTACGCCGCCAGCTTCGGCGGCCGCATTACCAACTATGTGTTCATTACCGCCGCCAGCGGCTACGGCGGGGATGTTTCGGTCATGACGGTGGTGGGCGCCGAAACCGGTGCTGTAAGCCGGGTAAAGGTGCTGTCTGCCGATGACGAAACCCCCGGCCTGGGGCAAAACTGGCTGTCTGAAAGCGCGGATGTGGATCAATTTATCGGAGCCACCGGCGAGGTGAAGGTGCAGAAGGACGGCGGCGAAATCGCAGCCGTCACCAGCGCCACCATTACATCCCGGGCGGTGTGCTCCGCCGTGAATCTGGCGCTGGCACAATATCAGGAGGTGATCGCAGCATGACCGGACAGGAACTGAAACGAACCTTTACCGCCGGCCTGCTCCGGGAGAACCCGGTGCTGCGCCTGGTGCTGGGCACCTGCCCCACCCTGGCCATTACCACTGCTGCCATGAACGGTTTGGGCATGGGCGTGGCCGCCACGCTGGTGCTGGTCTGCTCCAACCTGGTAATCTCCGCCCTGCGGAAGGTCATTCCCGATAAGGTGCGGATTCCCGCTTACATTACCATTATCGCCGGGTTTGTCTCGGTGATTCAGATGCTGGTGAAGGCCTATGCTCCCGCCATCAATGACGCCCTGGGCATCTATCTGCCCCTGATCGTGGTAAACTGCATCATTCTGGGGCGGGCCGAAATGTTCGCCAGCAAGCATCCGGTGCTGCCCTCCATTCTGGACGGCCTGGGCATGGGCATCGGCTTCACCTGTACCCTGGTGATCATGGGGGCCATCCGGGAACTGATCGGTACCGGCTGTATCTTCGGCCTGTCCGTCACCGCCAACCTGATCTCCCCCATGCTTATTGCCATTCTGCCCCCCGGCGGCTTCTTCGTTTTCGGGGTGCTGGTGGCCCTGGCCAACATGCTGGCTCAGCGGGCCGGCAAGAAACCGGTAACTGAACTGGGCTGCCATTCCTGCCCCATGGATTGCGCTTCCTGTGGTCAGGATTGCGACAGCCGGGAGGCTGCGCCGGCCGACATTGCTGCATCCGCTGCACCCGCAGAATCCGTAGAAACGGCCGAACCCGCAAAAGCTACGGAAGCTACAGAAACCGCAGAACAGGAGGGTAACGACCAATGAAAATCTTCTTTACTGTGTTGATGGCCGGAATCCTCACTGATAACATGGTGCTGTCCAAGTTTCTGGGCATCTGCCCCTTTCTGGGGGTCTCCAAAAAGACTGACACTGCCGTTTCCATGGGCATTGCCGTGACCTTTGTCATGGTGCTGGCCTCGGCGGTGACCTATCCCATTTACGCCGGGCTGCTGGAGCCCAACGGCCTGGGTTATTTGCAAACCATCGTCTTTATTCTGGTGATCGCCGCTCTGGTGCAGCTGGTGGAAATCGTTTTGAAGCGGTTTTCCCGGCCGCTGTATCAGGCGCTGGGTATCTACCTGCCCCTGATTACCACCAACTGTGCCGTTCTGGGTATTACCATGCTGAACTTCACCAACGCCAATATCACCAATTATGGGCTGGCCCTGATCAATGCCCTGGGATCCGGTATGGGCTTCCTACTGGCCATGGTGCTCTTTTCGGGGGTGCGGGGACGCATGGAAGCCTGCGACATTCCCAAGGCGCTGCAAGGGCTGCCCATTACCCTCATTGCCGCCGCCATTGTCTCCATGTCCTTTATGGGCTTTGCCGGCCTGTTTTCTTAAAGGAGGGTATGAACCATGTCTGTCATTTTGATTCCGGTGGCCATTCTGGCCGCCTTGGGACTTCTGGCCGCCGTCCTGCTGGTGGTGGCTGACCACTTTCTGGGGGTACCCACCGATGAGACCGTAACCAAAGTCCGGGCCCTGCTGCCCGGAGCTAACTGCGGCGCCTGCGGCTATACCGGCTGTGACGGTTACGCCGAGGCAGTGGCCAAGGAAGGGGCACCCTGCAACAAGTGTATTCCCGGCGGTCCGGATACCGCCGCCCAGTTGGCCGCCTGTATGGGCACCGACGCCGGTACATTCGTCCGGCAGGAAGCCTTTGTCCGCTGCCAGGGCAACTGCGACCGGGTGGAAACCAAGCTGAATTACGAGGGTATCCCCTCCTGTGCCGGAGCCGCCCAGTTCTTTGCCGGCACCTCCGCCTGTGCCTATGGCTGCCTGGGCTATGGAGATTGCGCCGCCGTCTGTCCCGAAAATGCCATTACGGTGGTCAACGGCCTGGCCACGGTGAATCCCCTGCGGTGTATCGGCTGCGGCAAATGTACCGCCGCCTGCCCCAAGGGCATCCTGGAGCTGCGCCCCGCCCAGGGTAATGCAACCGTCCTGTGCCGCAACGCCGACAAGGGGGCTGTCGCCCGGAAAACCTGTTCCACCGCCTGCATCGGCTGTATGCTCTGCCAGAAGAAATGCTCCGTTGGGGCCGTCAAGGTGGAGCGCAACCTGGCCTATATTGACCCGGCGGTCTGTACCGGCTGCGGCGCCTGTGCCGAAGCCTGCCCCCAAAAGTGCATCCAGCTGTTGGATTAATCCCTTTTCTGTTTCAGGCTCTCCTGCGGGAGAGCCTTTTTTCTGTCCAAAAACCACCGGGCATTCCTCTCCAGTTGCAAGTCCGGTTTCCCGCCGGGTCGCAAAGCCGTCCCCGCAGAAAGTAAAACCGTCCCCCGCAAACTGCAAAGCCGTCCCCGCAGAAAGTAAAACCGTCCCCCGTAAACTGCAAAGCCGTCTCTCACGGGTTGCAAAGCCGTTTCTCCATGGAGCAAAATACCTGCTGTCCCCTGGATCAGGAGTTTCCCGGTAGCAGGTGGAAGGAATTGCTTTTTTGCGGGAGGGGCGCTTTTCTTTTATTTCATAAAAAGTTTATGATTCATTCATTGACAGGCCGGCGTCCCAGGGAGTATCATACCTGTGTATATTTTGATTCCATCCCATGGTGTTCTGGAAAGAAGGCTTCGTTTTTATGACAAAATTTTGCGTGAAAAAGCCCTATCTGGTGTTTGTGTCGGTGATCCTGGTGTTGGTGCTGGGCTTCGTCAGTCTGACCCACACCCAAACCGATCTGCTGCCGGAGTTGAATTTGCCCTATCTGGCAGTCATCACCACTTATCCCGGCGCCAGTCCGGAAAAGGTAGAAACGGCCGTCAGCGCCCCGCTGGAAAGCGCTCTGGGGACAGTAAGCGGCGTGGAGAATGTGTATAGTACCAGTGCTGAAAACTACAGTATGGTCACCCTGGAGTTTGTGGACGACACCGATATGGACAGTGCCCTGGTAAAGGTGTCCTCCGCCCTGAATGAGGCGATCCCCCTGCTGCCGGAGGAATGCCCCAGCCCCTCCATTCTGGAAATCAGCATGGATATGATGGCCACCATGTATGTCAGTGTCACCGCCGACGGGCAGGATATTTACCAGGTCTCCGATTTGGTGGAGCAAACAGTAAAGCCTTACCTGGAACGGCAGGAAGGGGTGGCTAATGTTTCGGCCGCCGGCCTGGTGGAACAGACAGTGCAGGTCAGTCTGAGCCAAAGCAAGGTGGACGCGGTGAATGACCGGTTGCTGGCCCAGGTGGACAGCAAATTTGCCGAAGCCCGCACCGGGCTCAACAGTGCCAAATCCCAGCTGGATACCCAGCAATCGGCCCTGGACAGCAGCCGGCAGGAACTGGAAACCGCCCAGGCCGCCCTGGAAGCATCTAAGGCCGAGCTGAACACCCAGGCCGCCGCCTATTACCAACAGCTGGCCCAGGCGGACGAAAACCTGACCCAGCTGCTGGTATATCAGGTGCAGCTGCAGGCCCAGCAGGCCAGCCTGGCCGGGCTGGAGCAGGCCCGGCAGCAGGCGGTAGCGGGTCTGGCAGCCCAGGGCTTGTCAGAAGAACAGCTGGAAGCCTCCATACAAGCGGCCGCCATGCAGGGGCAGCTGGAGACTGCCGCCGCCCTGGAACAGGTACGGGAAAGCCTGACCCAGCTGGACGGAGAAATCGCCGCTTTGCAGGGGCAGCTCACCCTGACGCAAACGGTGGTGGCGCAGTATGAAACCGCCCTGGCCGAAACCGGCATGTCTTATGAGGACATCCAGGTAGCCAAAATGGAAGCAGCTGCCGGATTTGGCAGCGCTCAGGCCAAGCTGGAAGCAGCCGAAACCCAGCTGGCCTCCTCCAGGGCCCAGCTGGATACCGCCCAGGCCCAGCTTGCAGAGGCCGACGCCCAGTATCAGTCCAGCCTGACCACTTATCAGTCCAGCCGGGAGACTGCCCTGCAGGCAGCGAATCTGGACACCCTGCTGGATCTGTCAACCCTGTCGGCCATGATTTATGCCCAGAACTTTGCCATGCCCGCCGGCTATCTCAACGACGGAGAGGGCAACCAGTGGCTGCTGAAAATCGGGGATGCCTATGACAGCCTGGAAACCATCTCAGGTACCCTGCTCTGCAGCCCGGAGGGGATCGGAGACGTGCGCCTGTCCGACGTGGCCGACGTAACCCTGATCGATAACAGCGGCGATGTCTACGCCAGAGCCAACGGGGAGGACGCTGTGGTGCTGTCCATTTTCAAAAGCAGCACCGCCGGCACCAACGATGTGTCCGACCAATGCCGGGCGGCCATGGCCCAGCTGGAATCCGAGCACCCCGGCCTGCATATTACCAGCTTCATGGATCAGGGGGACTATATTGACCTGATTCTGCATGCACTGGTACAAAATCTCCTGTGGGGCGCCCTGCTGGCCATGCTGGTGCTGCTGCTGTTCCTGCGGGATCCTGGCCCTACGCTGGTGGTAGCCTTCAGCATCCCTTTCAGCGTATTGCTGACCATTGTTCTCATGTATTTCAGCGACATTTCCATCAATATGATCTCCCTGTCCGGCCTGACCCTGGGAATCGGAATGCTGGTGGATAATTCGGTGGTAGTCATTGAAAATATCTACCGGCTCCGGAACCGGGGTGTTTCCCTGGGCCGTGCGGCGGTGCAGGGCGCCAAACAGGTTACCGGCGCCGTAGCGGCCTCCACCCTGACTACCATCTGCGTGTTTTTGCCGCTGGTGTTTTCCAGCGGACTGACCCGGGAACTGCTGACCGATATGGGTCTGACTATTGCCTACAGTCTGCTTTCCTCCCTGCTGGTGGCCCTGACGGTGGTGCCCACCATGAGCAATACCCTGCTGCGCCGCAGCAAACCCAAATCCCACAAGCTGTTTGATCAGCTGCTGAAGGGGTATGAAAAATCCCTGACCTTTGCTCTGAATCATAAGGCGCTTCCCCTTCTTCTGGCCGTGTTGCTGCTGGGGCTCAGCGTATTCCAGGTGGTGCGAACCGGCATTGTCATGCTGCCTGAAACCGGCAGCAACCAGGTGGAAATCACCATGGAGGTTCCCGAAGACACCCAGAAGGAGGAAGCCTTCGTCCTGGCCGACCAGGTGATGGACGCAGTCCTGTCTGTCTCCGGGGTGGAAACGGTAGGCGGCATGAGCCAGTCTGTGACCCTCTCCATGGTCTCCACAGCCGGCGGCGGTACCGACACCAGCCATTATGTTTATTTCCTGTTGCTGCAAGAGGGCGCCGATACCGACGCCGTCTGCCAACAGTTGGAGACAGCCCTGGCGCCTTTGGACTGTGAGACGGTGGTAACGGCATCCTCCAGCATGTCCATGAGTGAGCTGTCCGGTGGGTTGGAAATTGATCTGCGCGGCAATCATCTGGAAGATCTGCTCTCCGCCAGCCAGGATATTATGGAGATGGTTTCGGCGGTGGAAGGCTTTGAAAACGTCTCCAATGGGCAGGAAGAAGGCGACCCTGTGGCACACCTGGTCATTGACCGGGACGCAGCCATGAAACTGGGGTTGACCACCGCCCAGGTGTATCAGGAGGTTTCCGCAGCCCTCCAAACCGAGGCAGACTCCACCTCCGTCACCATTGACGGGACGGAAATGGAAATCACCGTAACCGATACCCGGGATCCTGTGACTCTGGACACCCTGCTGGATCAGGAAATTCAGTCCACCGTTACTGGGACGCAAGGGGAAACCGTAACGGAAACTCATAAACTGCGGGAGTTTGCCAGCCTGGAGTACGGTACCGGTGTGGCCTCCATCACCCGGGAAAACCAGACCCGCACCATGGCCGTCACCGCCGACACGGCAGAGGGGTATAATACCACCCTGCTGAGCCGCCAGTTGAAGACGCAGCTGGATGCCTATCAGCCGCCGGCGGGGGTTACGGTGGAGCTGGCAGGCGAAACCAGCTCGGTGGCCGATATGATGTCCCAAATGCTGCAAATGATTGCCCTGGCTCTGCTGTTCATTTATCTGATTATGGTAGCCCAGTTCCAGAGTCTGCTGTCCCCCTTTATTGTGCTGTTCACCATTCCCTTGGCCTTTACCGGCGGAATGCTGGCGCTGTTCCTGGGGCAGGAGCCTTTGTCCCTGATGAGTATGATGGGCTTCCTGGTGCTGGCAGGCGTGGTGGTGAACAACGGGATTGTGTTTGTGGATTACACCAACCAGCTGCGCTTCGGCGGTCTGACCAAACGGCAGGCTCTGGTGGCCTCCGGCCGTACCCGGATGCGCCCCATTCTCATGACAGCCCTGACTACCATCCTTGCCATGTGTACCATGATTTTCAGCCGGGATTCCGGAAGTGTCATGGCCCGGGGCATGGCCCTGGTTGTGGTAGGCGGCCTGCTGTACGCCACCCTGATGACCCTGTATATTGTGCCGGTGATGTATGAGATCCTGTTCCGCCGGAAGGAAATGAAGCAGGTGGACGTGGGCGAAGGCGATTTGGATCAGCTTCCGGATGACGCCGCAGCATTTCTGGCCCAGCTTCAGGAGGAAGCGTCCCAGAAGCCCACTGCCGAACCCCCAGCGCCGGAGAACAACTAATCCTTTGTCACGTAAACGGAAACCGGAGGCACCCATGGAACGGTGTCTCCGGATGCAATGAAACATCCCGAAGGTGCCAGCACTTGGCGTCTCCGGGATGTTTTATGTGCATCAAGTTGCAGGGGAGTGCAAGGGGGCGAAGGCCCGTGGCCATGGCGTGGTCATCGAATGACGCCACAAGCAATCTTTTTGCCGGCGTTTCCAGCAGGCTGACTGGTAAAATCGTCTGGCATGGCGTGGAGGATTACCGTCCTGCCCCGCACCTGCTCCAGGGTAAAGCGGTTAGTAAACACGGCGCAAAAAGCATAGCCCCTGTTGGAAAACAGCGGCGGCAGATCCCCGGCATGGGCCGGATGCGGGCAGTCCTTGGGATTGTAATGCATCCCCGTGTCGGCAAAGGGATCCTCCGACGTTCCGGCACAAGGGGCGCCGCTGTGAATGTGCATGGCAAAAATGTCCTTCCCGCAGGCGGCCTGGCTCCAGGGCAGCCCGCACACCTGGGTAACAACAAACACGCCTCCGGCCGCCGGATAAAAGGCCGCCGTGCCCCGCAGCTGCGGATGGTCCTCCGATCCGCGAATGTGGGCCACAGCTCCGGGCCGCCGGGTGCTGAGAAACAGAACCGGATTTTCCAAAGCATATTGCATCTTATTCCCTCCCATTCAGTGCAGTATATGCGGCCGCAGCAATGGGCGTGCAAGGCAAAAAACGCCGCCACTGCCGGCATGATACCCCCGTGCCGGCATGATATTCCCCCTATGCCGGCATATAAAAAACAGACTGCAATCCCCTTGGGGCTTACAGTCTGTTGCATCTGTTTTCCGCTTCCGGTTTACTTGACGGTTACCACCGTGGTGCCGCCGGCAATATGCCCGGCCAGGGCATTGTTCCCCTGGGAATCGCACAAATCGCCCACGGAAATGGTTACGGAGGTATCTCCGGACGGAGCACCACTCAGCACGGTAAAGGTCAGGTTTGCCACCTGCAGCTCCCCGGAGAGCTTTGAACCGCGAAGGCTGTTTTCATACATCATGATCCGGATATTGCCAGCTTCCACCTCTCCGGAATCCACCGCCCAGTTTCCGGCCAGGGGAGACTCCACCTTTTCAAAGGACAGCACAGCAGGATCAAAAGTAACATTGAAATCAATGCCCGCCAGCGTACCGTCACCATATTGGGCTACAGAATCCAAATCAGAAAAAGTCACCGGCACCACCACCGTCTTGCCGGTCTGAGCCTTGACATCGTTGGCGGCCACAGCCGCACCCGCAGCACCTGCTTCATTGGCCGTATCGTTGGTATCCGTCTCGCCGGAAGCTGCGGCCCCATCTGAATCCGTCTCCTCCAAGGTCACAGTCCCGCCGGACGTGACAGCCGTGGTCCCGGAGCCGATGGCCTCCGTGTCGGAAGCAGAGGCGTCCTCCCCGGCCCGGTTACAGGCGGCCAATCCGCAAAGCCCCAGCACCAGCGTGCAAATCAAAAGAACAGCAAGTAATTTCTTCATAAGAAAGCTCCTTTTGCCAGGCCCGCCCATGGGCTGCGCCAGGCGATTTTTCTTCTATTATATCAAAAAATTTTAATTAGTCAATGGAGGGTTGCGGCAGAGATGTCAAAATTTGTCCAATGGCAGGCAAGAAATGGCTGGAAATTTTGAAGAGGTCTTGCTATAATGAAGCCAATCCATCCACCCTGCCGAAAAGGAGGATTTCTTCTATGCAAAAGCTGCAAATCACACCCCGCGGCTGGCTTCGCCAATATCTGGAAACACAAATGGCAGGTCTGACCGGGCATATCACCGTGGCGGGTTACCCGTTTCATCAACCCTTCTGGGGAGACCCGGAACAAATGCTGCAAAAGGACGCCGGCTGGTGGCCCTATGAGCAGACGGGTTATTGGCTGGACGGCTATCTGCGCTGCGCCATTCTGTTGGGGGATGCTGCCGCCCTGGAAGAGGCCAGCGGTATGATTTACCGCACCCTGGATCTGGCCGATACCGACGGATACCTGGGTCCCCGTTCTCTGCGGGATCCCCAGCAGTTCAACCGTTGGCCCCATGTGGTTTTCTTCCGGTCCTGCATTGCCCTGTATGAGGCCAACGGGGATCCCCGCATCGTGGAAGCCCTGTCCCGGCATTATCTGGGCTGCCCCACCGATCTTTCCAACGGCCGGAACGTGCTGCATGTGGAAATTTTGGTGTGGCTGTATCAGGAAACCGGCAACCGGGCCTTTTTGCAGCAGGCCGTGGCCGCTTATGATCGGTTCAATTTCCGGTGCCAGTGGGATTCGGCCGGGCCGGTGGCCCTTTCCCGGAAAAAGCCCTATGCCCATGGGGTCTCCTACAATGAGATCTCCAAGCTGGGGGTCATCCTTTACGGCGTCACCGGTAAGAAGCTGTACCTGCGGTATTCCACCCGTGCGTATGACAAACTGGAGCGGGATTTTATGCTGCCTGGGGGCTGTCACAGCTCCAGCGAATTCCTGACCTCCAATGATTATTATGAAAGCTATGAAACCTGCAACATCAGCGATATGACCTGGTCCCTGGGGTATTTCTACGCCATCACCGGGAATCCCCACTATGGCGATCTGCTGGAAAACTGCGTCTTTAACGCAGGCCAGGGCTCGGTACTGGAGGATTTTACGGCGCTGCAATATCTGTCCTGCGCCAATCAGGTGATCCTTACCGCCACCTCCAACCATAACGATTTTTATAAGGGCTGCCAGTGGATGAGCTTCCGCCCCTGCCCCGCCACCGAATGCTGTACCGGCAACGTGAACCGGTTTATGCCCAATTATATCTGGCGGATGTTCCGGGTGTCGGAAGGTGCCGTCACTGCCGCCCTGTATGGCCCTGCACGGCTGGAAACCCAGGTGAACGGCTTCCCGGTTACCATTACCGAAACCACTGACTACCCCTTCCGGGAAAGCATCCGGCTGGAAGTGGAGACTCGGGGCAGCTTTCGGCTGAAGCTGCGGGTGCCCGGCTGGGCTACCGGGATTTCGGGTTCCTGCGGCGGCGCACCCCTCCCCCCGCCGGAAGAGGGACATCTTTGCCTGGACATCACCGGCGACACGGTGGTGGAACTGGCGTTCGCCTGTCAGGTGGAAACCCATCGGGTGAAGCAGGGGGTCTGGTTCTCCCGGGGTCCGCTGGTTTATGCCCTGGGTTCCCGGGGAAACCGCAAAACAGTAGATGCTCCCGGCCGGTCTACGCCGGAATTCCCCGCTTATGATACCACAGCAGATCTGGAATGGCGGTACGCCGTTTCTCCCGACGTTTTGCCGGAATATACCCCCGGCACGGCGACCCGCTGGGACGCCGATCTGCAGGTGCCCACCCTGACGGTGCCAGCCCGGCGGCTGGAAAACTGGGATTATGCCCGGGAACAGCAGGTGCGCTGCGTCCGGAATAATCTGGACGGCACGGTGGAAATCCTGGAAGGGGATTACACCTTCACGCCCCGGCTCCCGGGCGGGAAACAGAAGCTGGGGGAGGAAACCCGACTGCAACTGATCCCCTATGGCGCCGCCAAAATCCGGCTCACCGTATTCCCCGCCCTGCAGGACGCGCAAAAGTAAGGAAGTTTCATGCTAACTTTGCTATTATGTATGATATATCTGGCCTTTATCAGCCTGGGGCTGCCGGACTCCTTGCTGGGTTCGGCCTGGCCGGTGATGCACCAGGAATTCCATGCGCCCCTGTCCTACGCCGGCATTGTTTCCATGATGATTGCTGCCGGTACCATTGTGGCCAGTCTGCTGTCCGATCGGCTCACCCGGAAACTGGGGCCGGGGCTGGTAACAGCCATCAGCGTCGGCATTACCGCCACCGCCCTGCTGGGCTTTTCCTGCTCCCGTTCGGTGCCGGTCCTGTGCCTGTGGGCCATCCCCTACGGGCTGGGCGCCGGCGGCGTGGATGCAGCCCTGAATAATTTTGTCGCCCTGCATTACAATGCCCGGCATATGAGCTGGCTCCATTGTTTCTGGGGCGTGGGCGCTTCGGTTAGCCCGTATATCATGGGCTATTGCCTGTCCGGCGGCCTGGGCTGGCAAATGGGGTACCGCTCGGTGGGCATCATCCAGATAGTGCTGACTGCCTTTCTGTTTTTGAGTTTACCCCTGTGGCGCCGACAGGCCAAAAAGCTGGCTGACGGAAGTACACCGGTGCAAGCCCGGCGGGTAGGAATACCCGGCGCCCTGAAAATTCCCGGTGTCCCCTATATTCTCTTGGCCTTTTTCGGATACTGCGCGCTGGAAGCCACAGCCGGCCTGTGGGCCAGCAGCTATCTGGTAGAATTCCGGAGCGTGGATGCACAAACGGCCGCCCGATTTGCCTCCCTGTTTTATCTGGGGATCACCTTCGGCCGGTTTCTCAACGGATTCCTGGCTGACCGGGTGGGAGACCGGCGGCTGATCCGCTGGGGCATCCTGGTGATACTGGCTGGCATTCTTTTGGTGGCGATTCCCCTGCCTGGCCACGTCCTTGCCCTAGCGGGCCTGTTGATCATCGGACTGGGCTGCGCTCCGGTTTACCCCTCCATTATCCACGCCACCCCCGCCAACTTCGGCCCGGAAAATTCCCAGGCCATCGTGGGGATCCAGATGGCCAGCGCCTATACCGGCAGCACCCTGATGCCGCCTCTATTTGGCTGGATCGCCGCCCATATCCAGATCGGCCTGTACCCTGTGTACCTGTTCCTGCTGGCCCTGCTGATGCTGCTGATGACCGAGGGGCTGAACCGCCAGCTGGCACAGCTGAGATAACCCCCGAATAAGTACCCCTATCAAAGAATGGCCGGGACAATGCTGCAATGCAGCATTGTCCCGGCTTTTTTGGTCATACAGCCATACGGCCCGCTACAGGGCACATACCACAGCCTTTTATTCCTCCATTTGACGGCCCAGAAATCCAGCGGCCACCTGTGCCATCTTCACATCAGCCTCACTGGGATCTCTGTTCCCGTCCTGAAGCAGAATCACTGCGCCGGTCACATCGCCGGCCGTCAGGATGGGCGCCGCCACCCCGAGGGAATGCTCCAGTCCTTCCAGCGGCGGCAGAAGCCGATTGTCGGCTTTCTTATTGATCACCGTCCGGCGGTTTTCCATGATTTCCTCCAGATAAGGGGACACCCGCCGCTCCAGCACCTCCCGGCGGGAGATACCTGCCGCAGCAATACAGTGATCCCGGTCGCAGATAAGAATGGGCAGCTCGCAGTTATGCACCATGGCATCGGCGAAAGCCGAAGCAAACTCCGACAACTCCCCAATGGGGGAGTATTTTTTGAAAATGACCTCTCCGTCATTATTGGTGTAAATCTCCAGGGGATCGCCGCCACATATAACATTGACACCGAAAGCCTTGTCCCTTTGGTTTTTAACAC
>CAYZTR010000043.1:0-19572 GCA_964481575.1 uncultured Eubacteriales bacterium | reverse complement strand
GTCGTAGTACATTTCTTTTTCGATAATTTCAATCATTACGCGCTCTCCGCCTCCAATTCTGCTGCGAAAAGTGCCTCCGCCAGCTCTTTCAACATAGCGTCGATGTCCTCTGCGTCCTTTACCAGTTCCTTGATAGACGGAACGTCTCTGACCTTGTTTCGCCTTGCCTCAATCCACATTTCGATGTGTTTCTCTTGGTCGAAACTAGCCGCGTATTCTTTCACGTTATCCACGAAATTCTCCGCGCCTACGGTAACAATAAAATCCTCTCCAGCTGGTGAATATTTCTCCAATTCGATGTTCCCGTCTCCGCAATCCATATAATTCCAGTCCAGCCGCTCGCAAATTGCTCTGTATCGTTCGTTCATGCCTGCGTCTCCTCTCCTCACGTTGTAATATAGACGATAATAGCCTTTACCCACGGGAGCGCGTCGTAGAACGGCCTGCACTCGCTTTCCTTTTCCGGCAGTGCCTCAAATTCCTCCTCCGGCAGGAACCGCTCCAACACTTCAAACACATCGTCGTCACTCTTGAACATCACCCGTTCGTATCCGATAATATATTCGTCTATGTACTCTCTGTCTCCGGCGTTTCCTGTGCCTCCTCCAGCTCCTCGCTCTGCGTAACCTGCGTGGCCGTCATGGTGGCACTCTCCTGCACCGTCTCATAGCTCTCCTGCGCCTGTTCCTGGTCGTAGGCCGCTGTGCCGTCCGTTGCACTGCTGCCTATCGCCGCAAATGCCACTGTCGAAAACAGTATCGCCACCGCCGCACTCACGATTATCGGCGGGTATCTCCGCATTTTCTTTCTGTCCATAGTTCCCGGTCGAGGCCGCTATAATGAATTGCCGCTGCGCCTGCGTTGCTATCCGCTTTAGCAGCCGCTCCACGTCGTCTGACGTCTTTCCCCGGTAGCAGTTGTCAGCTATCTTTATCCGTGTATTGCCGATTGTAAAATCTCTGACAACATTGGCCCCAACCATTTCGCACCTCCTGTCTTAATCGAATTTTCCGAGCCTCGCTGCCCTCTCAAGGACGGCGAGGTTTTCGTCCGCCCTCCGGCGGAACTCCAAAAGCCTGTCCCGTAACTGTGGTATGAGCGGCTGCTCGCTCTCTGTCACTTCCCCGTCCTCCATCAGGAGAGATAGTTGCCGTGTAAGCTGCTCCATTTCGTAAACTGAGTTTTGCAGTCGTATCAATGCCCTTTCCGCTGGCATTTCAGGTATCTCCCTGCAATCCTTTCCCAGTGGACACTCGTTCACACAGTACCACGCTCGCAGCTCCGGCTCGTTGTATGCGTCTGCCATCAGCGCAACAACTATGTTCGGCGGCCTTGTGATGTCCAGCTCGTATTTCTTTAGGCTGTCCTCTGTCACTCCGGGCAGATAGTCAATGGCTCCCGCTCTTGTCAAGAGCTTTTCGTTCCACTTTGCCGCCCTCATTCGTGCCTCGTAGTACCTATTTCCGCAGGCTTTTGTTGCTTGCCTTGACATTTATTTTCGCCTCCTCTCGCGGTAGAATAATTACAGGTTGAAACAAACGGCTTGACGCTATCTGTGACGCTTTTTGGCTTTCTTGTTCCTGTTTCGCCCCGTTTTGGGGCGTTATGCGGTAAAAAAAATTATTTCCGCACGGGCATGGTGTTGTCAAATATGTCGTCGCCGTAGTAGTTCAACACCCGCTTAATCCGCAACGCAAGCCGCAAGGACGGTTGCTTCTCTCCTGTTTCAACCTGTGCGTAGTGGCTGCGGCTCGTTCCAACCGCGCTACTGAATGTCTGCTGTGTGTAGCCGTTTGCCTTTCGCAACTGTTGCAACTTGGCTCTCATTCTCTCGCTCCTTTCTTCTGCGTGTGTCCCGTTTCGGGGTTTGTGATTTTATTATAGTCCCCGAATGGGGCAATGTCAACCATAAATCAGAAATTTTTTATGGTTTCTTGATTTTTTGCCGATTTTAGGGGCAAACACTACACAAAACGGGGCAAATCAAGTATAATTAAATTCTATGGAGGTGCTTATCCCATGCAAAAGTTTTCTAACCGTCTCATATCCCTGCGTAAGGAACGCGCCATGACGCAGGAGGATCTGGCAAAAATAATTCAGAAGAAGCGTTCCACCGTCTCCGGCTACGAGACGGAAGGCAAGGAGCCTGACCTCGAAACGGTCTGCGTTCTGGCCCATTATTTCGATGTCTCCACCGATTACCTGCTCGGCTACTCCGACGAGCGTAACCACGTCGAGCAGGTTTTCTATAACGATACCGTAAACTTTGAGCGGCATTTCAAGTCTATGGCTCCGACCCTGCGTCCCGTTGTCTCAAAGTGCTTTGACAGTTTCTACCTGCTGCTGGGCCGTGATATGCAGCTCTCCCGCCCGGAGCGTCTGCGTATCTATCAAGACCTGCTCCACACCCTGCAATCCCTCCGGGCTGATATTCGCAAGGCTGTTGAAGCCTCCGGCGGTGCCGTTACCGACCCCGTTGCTCTCTCTGACCTCATGGCTCTCCAAAGCCAGCTCAAGAACGAGGTTTCTGCCCTGCTGGACAAGCTCATGCAGGCCGATGTGGAAATTGCGTTTAATCTCAAGAACGGCGCAGGAGCCGGGTTATCCGACAAGTCGGCAATGTGATTTATGTGGATTTCAGCCCCTCCTCGTGAGGGGCTTTCTCTTTGGAGGTGATTCTAATGCCGTACTGTATGTACCTGCGCAAATCCCGCGCCGACATCGAGGCGGAGGCCCGTGGCGAGGGCGAAACGCTTGCCCGTCACGAAAAGCTCCTGCTTGAAGTTGCAAAGCGCGATAAATACGACGTTACCCAAATATATCGGGAAATTGTCTCCGGCGAAACGATTGCCGCCCGGCCCGTTATGCAGCACGTCCTCCAAGAAGTCGAGGACGGTCTGTGGGACGGCGTTCTTGTCGTCGAGGTCGAGCGTCTGGCCCGTGGTGATACCATCGACCAAGGCGTTGTCGCACAGACTTTCAAATACTCCGACACAAAAATCGTTACCCCGCTCAAGGTCTATGACCCCAACAACGAGTACGACGAGGAATACTTTGAATTTGGCTTGTTTATGTCCCGCCGTGAATATAAAACCATCAACCGCCGCTTGCAGCGTGGCCGTCTGGCCTCCGCCAAAGAGGGTAAATGGGTTTCCGGCGTTGCTCCCTACGGCTACGAGCGCGTCCGGGTGCCGAATGACAAGGGCTGGACGCTCCGGCCTGTCGAGGCCGAGGCCGATATTGTCCGCTTTATCTTCCGCATCTACACCTCCGGCGAACAGGACGAAACTGGCGTTGTCCGGCAAATCGGTACCTATGCGCTGGCCCTGCGTCTCGACAACATGGGTATCGCTCCTCCGGGGAATGCGCCCTGCTGGAACTGCCGTACCATTCAGGCTATCTTGCAAAACCCCGTCTACATCGGGAAAATTCGCTGGAACGTCCACAAGCGGAAAAAGCGTGTTGTCAGCGGCTCAGTCAAAATCGAGCGTTACACCGCTCCCCCGGAGGAGCGCGTCTTTGTAGACGGCCTGCACCCCGCCATCATCGACGAGGCCGTTTTCCTAAAGGTTCAAGACCTGCTGGCTCAAAACGGGCCGCCGCCTGTCCAGGCCTACAACACCGTCACCAATCCTCTGGCGGGTGTTCTCGTCTGTGGGAAGTGTGGCCGCAGTATCGTCCTCCGGCCTAATGCCTACGGCGGTACGCTCATGTGTCCCAACCGCGTCTGCACCAATGTCGGCTCCAAGTACGAAATCGTGGAGGAGCGTCTGCTGCAAGCCCTCTCCCAATGGCTCGCGGATTACCGCCTCGCGTGGTCTGACCGTCCTCCGTCCGAGGAGCAGGCCCTAATCGACCTCAAGGAAAAGTCTATCCGCAAAGCCCAATCCGAGGTGGAAACGCTGCGCAAGCAGCTCTCCCGTGCCCATGACCTTTTGGAGCAGGGTGTCTACGATACCACCACTTTCCTTAACCGCTCCCGCTCTATCTCCGGGCGTATCGCCGCCGCCAATGACAGTATCGCGGCTCTCTCCGCCGAACTGGTGGAGGACGAGGCCCGTGCCGCATCCCGCCGGAACATCGTCCCAAAGGTGGAAAAGCTGCTTGAGGTCTATGCCGAACTGCCCTCCGCGCAGGCCAAGAACGAAATGCTAAAAGACGTTATCGAAAAGGCCGAGTATACCCGCAATGAGCGTTCCGGCAGGCGCGGCCCGTTTGATAACTTCGAGCTTGTCCTGTTCCCAAAGCTGCCGCCCTCTCTCGGCGAATGATTAAAGCCGTCCAGTTTTTTGGACGGCTTATCTTTTTGATAACCTTAGTAAAGTGATTTTTTGTAACTCATTAGGCAAACCAAATGGAATACTTGCAGCCGCAATAGTTCTGCCGGTAAAGCCCGTATTCCTTGGAGAGCTGAATAGAGCGAAGATAGCCGTTTTTCTTTTTGAAATCCGACGGCAGATAGCGGACACCGTACTGTGTGCCGGCAGCCAGGCCGATTTCATTGATCAACGGTGCATTCTTGTGGGGGCTCACCGTCAGGGTGGTGGCGAAGTAATCAAAACCCTGCACAGCGGCCAACCGGGCGGTTTCCGCCAGGCGAAGCCGGAAACAGGCAGTACAACGGGCGCCCCCCTCCGGCTCCTGCTGCAAAGATGCCACAGCCGCCTCATATTCTTCCGGCCGATAGTCCCCTGCCAACAGTTCCAAACCATGGGGTGCCGATGGGGCCAACAAAGCAATCAGCCGTTCCTGTTCTGCCAGCCGTTTTTCATATTCCTCTGAGGGCGCGATATTGGGATTGTAATAAAACACTGTAATGCGGAAATAGGGCAGCAGATATTCCAGGCAATAGCTGGAGCAAGGGGCACAACAGCTGTGCAGGAAAAGGGAGGGCACCTCCCCCGCCGACTGGAGGCGGGACAGGAGCCTATCCATTTCCTTCTGCACATTCTGAGGCAAAAGCTGTTCCATTACTTGGTGCCGAAGATCCGATCGCCGGCATCCCCCAAACCAGGGACGATATAGCCATGGTCATTGAGATGATCATCCACAGCAGCACAATAGATCGGCACCTCAGGGTGGGCCTCATGCAACGCCTTCAACCCCTCGGGAGCTGCCAGAATACACATAAACTTAATGGTCTTGGGATTGTACTTTTTAATCAAAGTGATGGCATCGGCTGCCGAACCGCCGGTGGCGCACATGGGATCCACCACGATCACATCCCGCTCGGCCATATCCGAGGGCATCTTGCAATAATACTCTACCGGCCGCAGGGTTTCGGGATCCCGGTACAGACCGATGTGGCCTACTCTGGCGGCGGGCACCATATTCAGAGCACCATCCACCATGCCAAGCCCAGCCCGGAGAATGGGAACAAACGCCAGCTTCCGACCGGCCAGCACCTTGGTGCGGGCCACAGCCACCGGCGTCTCTACATCCACTTCCATCAGGGGAAGATCCCGGGTCGCTTCATAGCACATAAGCATGGCGATCTCATTGACCAGTTCCCGGAACTGCTTGGAACCGGTGTTCTTATCCCGCAGGATGGTCAGTTTGTGCTGAATCAGGGGGTGATTTAATACATTGACATTTTCCATAGGAATCCCTCCGCTAAAAATAATTTATCTGCACCGCAGATGCGGCAATTGCATCCCATTACTGGTCATTCTCAATGGCCATAATCTTTTCCACACGCTGGGCATGGCGGCCACCTTCAAAGGGGGTATCCAGAAACAGGTCTACCATCTGGATGGCCAGCCCGGCGCCGATAACACGGCCGCCCAGGCAAAGAACATTGGCATCATTGTGCAGCCGTGTAAATTTTGCGCTGTAGGTATCGGAACAGGCAGCAGCGCGAATCCCGTGAAACTTATTGGCAGCCATGGACATACCGATACCGGTACCGCAGCAGAGGATACCCAGCTTGGCCTCCTCACTTTGTACAGATTTTGCCACCTTGGCGGCAATATCAGGATAGTCTACCGACTTGCATTCATAAATTCCGAAATCGCGGCACTCAATGCCCCGCTCCACCAAATGGGCAACAATGCTGTTTTTCAAATCATAGCCGCCGTGATCACAACCAATTGCTATCATACATTAAGACTCCTTTTGTTTGCTTAACTTTGCTTTTAATTCCCGCTCCGCCTGAGGCAACCGCAGATAGGCCGGCATCAAAGCGGCAGCGGTGCAGGTCTCCCCTGCCGTCAGCTTCCGGTGTGCCACCATGGCCACCCCGGTAGCATTCTGATACCGCAGGGCTTCCGAGGCCAGAACTCCTTTGGACAGGCCGGTCTCCCGGAAGGCAAGTCCGGCTCCATCCCCCACAAAATACACCGGCGTTTCAGCCGCAAGAGGCAGCAGCTCCGCCTTTAAATCCGTCAGTGCCATGGCCCGATCTTCACATAGGCGGGTCACCGTCTCCCCATCACTGCGAAATATGGCGTTGTAAACCTGGCCACAACGGGCGTCCATACAGGCACAGATGAATCCCGAAACATGACGGAGATTCTCGGCCATGGCCTCCAGGGTAGAAACGGCAACGCAGGGCTTGTTCCCCGGAAAGGCCAACCCTTTCACAGCGGCCACTCCAATACGCACCCCGGTAAAAGAACCGGGGCCGTTGGTGACGGCAAAGGCGTCCAATTGATCAGGGGTCAGCCCGGCAGCCTGTAAAATCTGCTCCGCCATAGGGAGCAGGGTCTCGCTATGGGTCTGCCGGATATGGACATATCCGGCGGCCAGGATCTTCCCATCTTCGGTGACGGCACAAGAGGCCGGCTGGGCGGAAGATTCCAGGCTCAAAATTCTCATGGGGATTTCACCTCGATTACCCGGGTGGTATCATCCACCCGGCGGATGGTCACAGTTACGGTGTCGTCCGGCAGAGCCGCAGCGATATTCTCGCTCCACTCTACCGCCAGAACGCCGTCCTGCTCCAGATAATCAAAATAACCGGTGGAATATAAATCCTCCCAGCTGTCCACCCGATACATATCAAAATGAAACAGAGGGAGACGCCCGCCCCGGTATTCATTCACCAGAGCAAAGGTGGGAGAATTCACGTCCCCCGGATAACCCAGGCCGGCGGCAATCCCGGCAGTCAGGCAGGTCTTCCCCATGCCAAGATCCCCTTCCAAAGCCAACACGGTGCCAGGGGACAGACTTTGGGCGATCTGTTTGCCGATTTCCACCGTTTCGGCGGGGCTGTGGGACAAATACTCCATATCAGAACAGGCCGGAAATGTTGCCTTGGCCGTCCACGTCGATGCGATAGGCGGCAGGGGATTTTCCCAGACCGGGCATAGTCATAATGCTGCCGGTCAGGGCCACCACGAAGCCGGCGCCGGCCGACAGTTTCAGCTCCCGGACCGTGATGGTAAAGCCAATGGGCCGCCCCAACAAAGCCGCATTATCCGACAGAGAATACTGGGTCTTGGCAATACAAACCGGCAGATTGGAGGCTCCCAGGGCCTCGATCTCGGCCAGGTTCTTCCTGGCGGCGGCGGTAAAGGTTACCCCGTCGGCGCCATAGATTTTTTTGGCGATGGTCTCGATCTTCTCCGGAATAGACAGTTCATCAGGATAGAGGGGATGGAAATCCGCAGGCTTTTCGCAGGCCTCCACCACAGCCTTGGCCAACGCTACGCCGCCTTCGCCCCCTTTGGCAAAAACCTCCGATAGGGCAAAATCCGCCCCCAAAGAGCGGCAATAGTCCTCCACCATTTGCAATTCAGCATCGGTATCGGTACCGAACCGGTTGATAGCCACCACAACCGGAACACCGTACTGCTTCATATTTTCAATATGCGCCCCCAGATTGCAGATCCCCTGCTCCAGGGCCGGAAGATTTTCCTGGGTCAGATCGGCCTTGGGGACACCGCCATTGTATTTCAAAGCCCGGACGGTGGCCACCAAAACCACGGCAGAAGGCGCCAAGCCTCCCAAACGGCACTTGATATCCAGGAACTTTTCAGCACCCAAGTCGGAACCGAAACCTGCCTCAGTGATGCAATAATCTGCCAGCTTTAAAGACAGCTTGGTAGCCCGAATCGAGTTACAGCCATGGGCAATATTGGCAAAGGGACCGCCATGCATAATGGCGGGGGTATTCTCCAGCGTCTGCACCAGATTGGGCTTCACAGCATCCTTCAGCAGGGCGGCCATGGCTCCCTGTGCCTGGAGATCCCGGGCGTAAATGGGAGTTCCCTCGGTGGAATAGGCCACCAAGATATTCCCCAGTCGCTCCTTCAGATCCTCCAGATCGGCGCACAGGCAAAGAATCGCCATTACCTCCGAGGCCACGGTAATCTGGAATCCATCCTCCCGGGGAACGCCGTTAACCTTGCCCCCCAGACCCACGATAACATTTCGCAGAGCCCGGTCGTTCATATCCAGGCAGCGTTTAAAAAGAATCCTGCGCTGGTCGATATGCAACTCATTGCCCTGTTGCATATGGTTGTCCAGCAAGGCGCAGAGCAGATTGTTGGCGGCGGTAATGGCATGCATATCGCCGGTAAAATGCAGATTGATGTCTTCCATGGGCACCACCTGAGCATAGCCGCCGCCGGCAGCGCCGCCCTTGATGCCGAACACCGGCCCGAGAGACGGCTCCCGGAGGGTAACAATGGCTTTCTTTCCAATCCGGGCCATGGCCTGCCCCAAGCCCACCGAAGTGGTAGTCTTGCCCTCCCCGGCGGGGGTGGGGTTAATGGCGGTCACCAGAACCAGCTTGCCATCCGGCTTGTCCGCATATTGGCGGAATAGCTCCTCCGACAGCTTGGCTTTGTATTTTCCGTAATGCTCCAGGGAATCCTCCGGAATCCCCAGGGCGGCAGCCACCTGGGAAATGGGCTGCATCTTAGCTTGTTGCGCAATTTCAATATCTGACAGCAACGGTATCGTCCCCCAATTCACTGTAATTTAGCTCAGTATACCACATCTGCCTCAAAATTTAAAGGGGGGAAATGCAACATTTACTTGAAAAATCCCTGCTGCTATCCTATAATAAATAACTAGGAAAGGATGATTCCATGAAAAAGATCCTGAGCTGGTTTGCCGATATTATCCGGGAAACGGACAAGCTCTTACTATTCTTCAGTGTTTTGGCGGCGGCTTACGGCTGCCTGGCCGTCTACTCCACCACCCATTTCAAAATCGGCGGTGTTCGTCAGATTGCCACCCAAATCGGAGGCATGGCGGTAGGTCTTATCGCCGCCTTAGTCATTTCTAAATTTAATTACAAAACAATTGCCAAATTCTGGCCCCTGATCACCGGCGCCGCCGTGCTGCTGGTGGTGCTAACCTTTTTTATTGGTTATGCGCCGGAAGGAACTGACGACAAGGCCTGGCTAAAATTCTTCGGTCTGTCCTTCCAGCCGGCCGAACTTCTGAAAATTGCGTTTGCCATCACCTTCCCCTATCACATCTGGCACATAGAACAGCGGGAAGAAAACATCAACAGTTTAAAGAACCTGTTGCTTCTGTGTCTCCACGGGGCAGCACCGGTACTACTGGTGCATCTGCAGGGGGATGACGGAACGGCCATCGTTTTTGTGGCCATGTTTGCCGCCATGTTCTTTGCCGCCGGATTGTATAAGCGCTATATCGCGGCAGCGGCCGGGCTGGTAGCAGTCATGGTTCCGGTGTCCTGGAAGTTCATTCTCAACGATGCCCAGAAGGCCCGGATCATCTCTCTGCTGAATCCGGAGGATGACCTGCTGGGAGACGGCTGGCAGCAATGGCGGGGCCGTATTGCCATCGCCCGAGGGGGCATCTTCGGCCAAGGTTACATGAAAGGCTCCTACGTCCAGTCAGGCTCCATTCCCGAGGGATACAACGACTTCATCTTTGCCAGCATCGGAGAGGAACTGGGACTCCTCGGCTGCACCGTCGTGCTGCTGCTGCTGGCCGTCCTCTGCATCCGGATCCTGATGGACGGACGCCGGGCCAAGGACACACTAGGCGCCTTAATGTGCGTCGGCGTCTTTTCCCTTCTAGCTTCCACCATTCTCATTAACGTAGGCATGTGCCTATCCCTATTGCCGGTGGTAGGGGTTGCCCTTCCCTTCTTCAGCGCCGGCGGCACCAATCTGCTCTGCACCTTTCTAGGGCTGGGGCTGGTACTGTCTGTGGTTCGCTATCGAACGGACAGCGACCTGTATATTCATTAAACCCCTGCTATACAAAACCCCGGTATATCCCGCTGTTTTCGTCCGCCTCGCCATTTCCGGCCGGGCGGACATTTTGTTACAACTTTTCCGAAAAATCTTAACGAAGCGTTCACACAAAACACAAAAAGGATTATTATACTTTGATACAGAAAAACAAAGCGGCATCACCTATATGCCAACTCAGAAAGGTCGCATGATTTATGATGCAGAACGATCCGAACAGTGAACGGTCTCAACTGGAAGGCTTTGACCAGATCCGACCAGCCGATCCCACTTCCCCCATCCAGCGTCCCATTCAGGGCAACGAAGCACCGCCCATTGCGCCAGTCAGTTACACACCCCCTTCAGAACACCAGGCCCAGGTGCCGGACGCGTCCCTGACGCCGAGCCATACAGCTTCTGTAACACAGCCGGAAATTGGCAATCAGCAGGAAGCCGTATCGGAAGCGCCCCAGGAAACTGCCAATCCTACGGCAGCAGAAACACCGCTGCATGCCGCGGAGCCGGTCCGGTATTCTCCGCCTGTCTCTTACACTCCCACCGCCGGTGGATCCGGTGCGGGCTATGCACCCACCGGCAGCTATAACCCCGATGGCACCTATCACTTTACCGGAACCCCCTATCCACAGCAACCGACTGCTACGCCGGTTGCTAAAAAGGAAGCCAATCCCAAACCGCCACGAAAAAAACGGGAAAGAAAGCAAAGCAGCTTTTCTTTTGCGGCTGTCCTGGCCTTTGTACTGGTCGCTGCCATTCTTGGCGCTGGGTGCGGTGTCGGCGGTTACATCCTGGTGGATCGGAATTCAGCAAACAGTTCCATCATCGCCACCGGCAGCAGTACCTCCAATACCGCCCAACAAACCATCAATATCACTGGCAACACCGACTCTATGGTTACCGCAGTGGCCACCAAGTGTCTGCCAAGTGTCGTGGGAATCCGCACTACTGTAGTGGGCAGCAATAACTACTATAATTACTTCTATGGATCCGGTAGCACCGACTCGGATAGCCAGTCCACCGGAGAAGGTTCCGGTATCATTTACTCCACCGACGGCTACATCATCACCAACTATCATGTCATCGAGCAAGCGGTAGAATATGCCGAACAGTACACCACCAGCGTGGATGTCTATCTGACGGAAGATCCGGATACCGCCATTCAAGCCGAAGTAATAGGCTACAATATTTCCTATGATCTGGCGGTGCTGAAAATCGACAGAACCAACCTGCCAGCCATTGAACTGGGCAATTCGGATCAAGTGTCGGTTGGCGATTATGCCGTTGCCATTGGCTGCCCCGGCGGCTTGGAATTCATGGGTTCTGTCAGCTACGGCATTGTTTCGGGAATCAACCGAACCCTATCTTCTAATTCGGGAACCTCCAACTCTAACAATGCTGCCGTTACTCCCGAATATATCCAGACAGATGCTGCCATCAACCCCGGTAATTCCGGCGGTGCACTCTGCAATTCCAGCGGCCAGCTCATCGGCATCAACAGCATCAAACTGGTGTCCGAAAGCTATGAGGGCATGGGGTTCGCCATTCCGGTAAATAACATGGTTGAAATCTGTGATCAGATCATCGCCAAGAAGGGGCAGCCTCAGCCCTACATTGGCATTACAGTCAGCTCCCGGTATACCGCCAATCTGCTGCAGATGTATGGCTATCCCACCGGCGCTGTGGTTTCCAGTGTGGATTCCGGATCCACGGCGGAAGACGCCGGTATTGAACGGGGTGACATCATCACCGAATTCAACGGCACCACCGTCAGCGATTATTCTGACATGGGCCCGCTGATCAACTCCTGCACCGTGGGCGACGAGGTCAGCGTAACCATTTACCGATCCGGCCGCTATTATACCACCAAGCTGACCATCGGCTCTAATGGCGCCACCAGCTGATCCAACCGCTAATTCACAGCTATCCCATTTCCCCTTCTTTTTCTGCCGTCCGGCGACCTCTCTGCCGGGCGGCAGATTTTTGTCTGCATATTCCTTGCGCGAACGCAAAAAATATGCTACACTGATGCTATCTTAATCTGGTGCAAAGGAAGCGATACCATGCTCATTGATACACACACCCATGTGTTTCCCGAAACCATTGCAGCCCGGGCCATCACCGCCCTGGAGGAAGGCATGTGGAACACCAACGCCTGCCGGAACAAAGCCGTCATCGGCGGCACCCTACCGGATTTGCTGGCTGAAATGGATCGAAGCGGAGTGGATCTGTCGGTGGTGGCTCCCATTGCCACCAAAGTAACCCAATCCACCAGCATCAATCATTTTGCGGAGCAGATTACCGATGGAAAACGAATTCTTTCTTTTGGCAGTGTGCATCCGTTGCAGCCGGATTACGAGGCCGTGCTGGAGGATTTGGCCGCCCGCGGCTTTTTGGGCATCAAGCTGCATCCGGAATTTCAGGATTTTTTTATTGATAGTCCCCATGCCATTCGGGTACTGCAAAAGGCAGAGTCCCTTGGACTCATTATTCTGCTCCACGCTGGGGCGGATATGGGGTACAAACCGCCCTACCGCTGTATCCCACAGCGGCTGGCCGCCGCGCTGGATCATCTGGACGGACGCAAAATCATCGCTGCACATATGGGTGGCTATCTGATGTGGGAAGATGTGGCCAAGTACCTGCTGGACAGCCCGATTTACCTGGATACCGCCGCTGTCTGCCGGGAAATATCCACCGATACTGCCATGGCATTGATCCTGGACCACGGCCCGGAGAATATCCTTTTCGCCAGTGACTCCCCCTGGTACTCGCAGGGAGAAACACGACGCTGGCTGGAATTCCTGCCCTTGACCGATGCACAGCGGGAACTGATTGCCTGGAAGAATTTTGCCCGACTGGCACAGCTTCCTTTATAATTAGGCCATACAGCCGCAATCATATAGCCGCAATTGAGATTTGTTGTATTTGTAATTTTTTGTGAAAATGCTGAATTTCGGTTGCTTTTTTTGCGAAAGCACGTTATAATAAATTTGTTGCATTTTGTATGCAAATTTTTATAAAGCGAGGGAAATTTTATGAAACGTGTTAAAAATCTGCTGGCACTGTTGCTTTGCACAGTACTGATTTGCAGCACTCTGCTCTGTGTTGCCTCCGCTGAGGCTCCGGCCTTGTCCTGGCCGGAGGACTGGGGCAATGAAGGTACGCCTCCGGATTGGGCACAGGAGGCCACCGAGGCAGAACAACAAGCCACTTTGCAAGCTATCACTGACGCCTACCAGCGTCAGTTGGAGGCCGGGTACGATATGGGCACCATGTCCGAGGCCGGTCTTTCAGCCTGGCAAAATATGGTCTGCATCCAATTAGAGAATGGGGACAATATCACCAGCCCTTGGGGCCCTGATCGGAAGTGGAGTGTCATCATTGCTCCCTATCCCGGCATGGCCTTTGCCATCACCGGTGCGCTGGTAGCTGCTTATACTGACTGGGACAATACGGTTCTGCCTTTGAGCGATCCCTTCCAATTTACCAATGTTGGCGGAGACACCAAAATCTATCAGCTATATAACACCGGAGAAAAATTTGTAGACGTCAACGGCACAGATGTCACCTCCTGGGGATACCATCCCGGTTCCGGATCGGATGTGGAGGAAACTCTTGCAGCAGAAGCGCTCTGCTTCGCCTATGCCGAAAGTGCAGCGGCCGGCTGGATTCCCGGCTATACCGATTCTGATGCGAAGGTAACCGAGGCCGGTGTAGTTTGGCAGCCTTTCTATAACAACGATGCATCCGGGGCAATTATCCCCAGCTTCCTGATCGCTGCCTCCGCAGATGCCGACAAGGCCGATTTGGTCACCGGCAACCTGGGTGTGGCGCTGGCCTCTCTGGAGGGCGGCGTGGAAACCACCGGTGAAGTTACCAGTGAAGTCTACACGGATGGGAACTACCTCTGCCAAGATTTTACCAACGGCACTTTGAAGATCAGCAAAAATGGCTACACCGATGCATCCTTCAATGGCACAGCCTTCCAGGTGACCGAGCCGGTGACGCCGGAAGTCAAAGAGCCGGTGCAAACTCTGACCTGGCTGGATTTCTTTGATGCCGAAGCCGGCTACCCTGCCTGGGCAGGCACCATTGACGCCGCTCAGCAAACCGCTACCAAAGACGCCATTTATCAGGTTTACTCCAAGGAATTCTCCAACGGTTTCGACCTTGGAATTGCAGCCGAAAAGGGCATCTGCAACTGGAACGGTAAAATCAGCCTGGAGTATGAAGGCGGCGACAATGTGGGCAGCCCCTGGGGCGCCGACCGGAAGTGGAGTATCATTATCGCTCCCTACCCCGGCATGGCCTTTGCAGTCAAAGAATATATGGCCGCCAACTTTGAATACAAGACTCCCATTTCCGACCAGTTCACCTACACTGACGATCTGGGTGTCACCAAGGTGTATCAGATGTTCCTGAACGGTATGTCCTTTACCGATCCGGACGGCAGCCTGTACACCAGCTGGGGATATCATCCCGGCTCCGGTTCCACCGAGGGCACCTCTGTGGAAGCGGCATTCTGTGAAGCCTATGCCACCCATGCCTGGAATGGTCAAACTTTGGGAATGCTCAAGAGCGATACCGTTACTACCGAAAGCGGCGCGGTCTACCAGATGTTTTACAATAATGACGCCGATGGCGCTATCGTTATCAATTATCTGACCGCCGACTCCGTCGAGGCCAGCGAAGCCTTTGCTGTGACGGGTGATCTGGCTGCAGCACTGGAAACAGTTGAAGGCGGCATCACCGCCACCGGTGCTGCCACCGAAGCGGCCAGCGTCCAGGCCGGCTACACCGTCCAGACTTTCCAAAACGGCGGCCTGGTGAAGGATAACACCGAAGGTAGCGTAGTATTTTATAATACCGAAGACTATGCAGCCTTCCTGGAAAGCATCCAGCCGAAATATGCCGCCGGCGACTTAAACAAAGACGGCAGCCTGTCGGTTACCGATGTGGTGTTGCTGCGAAAAGCTATTCTCAATAGCACCACCGCTGAGCAGGAGCCTCTGGGGGATCTGAACAGCGACGGCAGTCTCTCAGTTACCGATGTGGTACTTTTGCGGAAAGCAATTCTGAACTCCGGGAAATAATTCATTCCCTGCCTGATGCAGACGCACCCGTCTTTCCGACGGGTGCGTTTTTTCTCTGCTGTCGCACCGGAGCAAGGGCCGAATATCCATGAAACCGGGGATTTTAAAGTTGTCAAAAGCTGTGGCAAAACTGTCAAAAACTTATATTTTGTTGTTTTTCCACTTTTCAACGTTTTCAGGAGTTGGTATAATTAATTTACCATGGCGAATACAGAAAGGTTGATATGGTTGGAAAAAATAACATTACAGCAGCGTCCTGTACTGCAAGCACCGATACACATTCAAAACATCTATATGGCTGCCTTACAGAATCTGCTGGATATCAATACAATTCCGGCGGATTTTGAAACATATAATGCCACAGGGTTGCTTTCTCCGGACGCCCCCTTCCTGATTCGGGCCGGCGGTGATTATAACACGCCCTGGACACGGGATGCCAGCATCAACAGCTGGTGTGCCGGCAGTCTGCTGGAGCCGGAAGTAGCCAGGAACACTCTGCTGGCCGTTTGCCAAAAGGATGAAAGCGGCCGCTATATTATCCAGCTGGATAACCAGAGCTGGGACAAAATCGTTTGGGCCACCGGCGCTTATGATTACTGGATCACCACAGGAGATGACGCCTTCCTGCCAGTGGCATACCAGATCATTTCCACAGCTCTGGAAACCCTGGAAGAAACCCGATATAATTCTGATTTTGGCCTGTTCACCGGCGGTTCCTTTTTCAACGATGGCATTGCCGGCTATCCTTTGAATCTGCATGCAGCTGGAAACAATTCCTCCTTTGTGGGGGATCATCCTGCTGTAAAGGAGATTATGTCCCTGTCTACCAACTGCCTGTATTATCACGCTTATCAGGTGGCTGCGGAAATGGCACAAGCCCTGGACGATTCCGCCTCGGCCGCCCATTGGGAACAAAAGCGCACCTGGTTAAAGGCAGCGGTCCACCTACAGCTTTGGGACAAGGAAACCGGCACCTTTTATTATTTCCGCTATCCTAACGGCACGGCTGCCCGCTATCAGGAGGCCTGCGGTTCCATCTTTGCCCTGCTGTTCGGACTGGTCAATGAACCGGAAAACCTGCAGCTACTGCATCGTCTAAAAACCTCTCCGCGTGGTATTCTTTCCATTGTGCCGGCTTTTCCGGGACTCTTTTCCGAAGAACAGCCCGGGCGGCACAACAACCTGATCTGGCCCTTTATCAACGGTCTCTATATTATGGCCGCCGCCGAAAACGGCCAGGAAGATCTGGTGACAGCAGCCCTGCGGAGTCTGACCAAACTGGTGGAAAATACCCAAGGTGAATTTTATGAGATCTATCACGCCAAGACCGGCTTACCGGACGGCGGTTGGCAATGCGGGCAGCACTGGGCTTCCTGCCACCATCAGACCTGGTCTGCAAGTGCCTATCTGGGGGCCATTTACAAAGGCATATTCGGCTTGCATCCCTGCCAGAAAGGGCTGTCCTTCCGTCCCTGCATCCCTAACCGGATGGCCGATGCGCAGCTGGATGGACTGACCATTCGCGGAATGCAGCTGCATTTGACAATTCAAGGCAGCGGCAGCATCCTGAAAGGCATCCGGGTAAACGGAACACTGTTGCCCAGAGGCACTTCCCTGCTTCCTTGGCAGGAACCCGGCGTGTATCACATTGAACTGCGTATGAAAAAAGCACTGTAAAAAAGACAGAAAGGAGAGAATGATATGGCTTCTGCAGAACATCAACAACGAAACCGTATGCTGGGTGCCCGCATTGTGCACGCCCTGGAGGAACGGCAATTTGCCGCCTATTACTGTGAAACCAAAGAAGAAGCCCTGGCGCTGGCCCAATCCATGATTCCCCAAGAGGATATGGTGGCTTGGGGCGGCTCGGCTACAGTCTCCCAAATCGGCCTCCTGGATTGGGTCAAAACCAATCGGCAGGTCATTGACCGGGACACTGCAAAAACGCCGGAGGAGCGCACCCAGCTCATGCGCAGGGCCTTGCTGTGCGATACTTATCTGACCAGCACAAACGCTTTGACCTATCATGGGCAATTAGTCAACATAGACGGAAACGGCAACCGGGTCGCCGCCATGCTGTACGGCCCCAAAAAGGTGCTGATCATCGCCGGTCTCAACAAGGCTGTTCCCGATTTGGAAAGCGCCATCCTCCGGGCCAGAAACGAAGCTGCACCCCTTAACAAACAACGATTCGGCGGCACAACCCCTTGTCTCCAGCTTGGACACTGCGGTGACTGCAACGCGTCTGACTGCATCTGCAATTATATGACCATCATCCGCCGCTGCAATCCACCAAAGAAGATCTCCGTCCTTCTGGTGGGGGAAACATTGGGGTTTTAAGGCATGGTACACCGCATTCTTTTCATCTGCCACGGCAACATTTGCCGGTCGGTTATGGCCCAGTGCATACTGCAACATTTGGTCGAACAACGGGGAGCAGCCAAAGAATTCCTCATTGATTCCTGTGCAACCAGCCGGGAGGCGATTGGCAACCCCATCTACCCACCGGCCCGGGCCAAGCTGGAAGCAGAAGGCATCCCTGTCCTCCCCCACCGGGCCAGGCAAATCACCCAGGCGGATTATGATAATTATGATGTTCTGCTGCTGATGGATCAAAACAACC
Source organism: uncultured Eubacteriales bacterium (assembly GCA_964481575.1). Taxonomy (GTDB): domain Bacteria; phylum Bacillota; class Clostridia; order Oscillospirales; family Acutalibacteraceae; genus UQRS01. The sequence continues at coordinate 1,681 of CAYZTR010000043.1, read as the reverse complement.
GGCGAAACCTGCGCCGGATTCTGCCGGAGGATCCCCAGAAAAAGGTTCACTTGCTATTGTCTCTGGCCGGGAGCAATCGGGACATTGCCGACCCCTGGTACACCGGTGATTTTGACCAAACGTTTGACGATATTACGGCGGGATGCCTGGCGCTTCTGGAACAAATCAAGCACACATAACACCATAAATCAAGTACAACGCCCCGATACGCTTTCGCATCGGGGCGTTTGTTTGCCGTTATTCTAGTTTGCCGTTATTTCTACTGTAAGTGACACCAGAAACTCAACTCTGATTGAGAATGGCCTTCCGCAACAGCACCACGTCGGTAACGGACAGATTGCTGTCTCCGTTCATATCGCCAATCGCGTCATAGGCGCCATTCAAAATAGCCTTTCGTAGCAGTACTACATCGGTAACGGATCGCTTGCCATCGGCATTCATGTCGCCGGGTTGGCGTTCCGGACCAGGCTCCGGGCCGGGTTCGGGATTGGGATCCGGATCAGGCTCCGGGCCAGGTTCGGGATTAGGATCCGGATCAGGCTCCGGGCCGGGTTCGGGGTTGGGATCCGGATCAGGTGTAGTGTCGGCGGCATCCTCCCGTAACTGCGCCGCTGCCTGATTCAACAGTTTCAGTCCGGTATAATAATCGTCGGCAGAAACATCTGTCCGGGCCAAAATAGCTTTGGCCTCTGAAACAGCCAGCTGATACCTGGACGTACTGGCAGCTGAGAATCCACTCAAATCCCGCGCCCCGGCAGCAGAGATCGCTTCTTGCAAATAAGCCACACCGCCATCATTTTGGCTGCCGGAAAGCGCATACAGCTCCACCTGGTCAATCTGCACAGAACAGAAGTTATGGCCTTCAACCAGGAAGGTCACCTTCAATTGCCCATTGGTCACATTGGCGCGCAAAGCAAATTGCTTCCAATCACAGGTGACATTCTGGGACACTTCAGCCGTTTCATTGGAACCGTAATCAGATAAAATAATCCGGCAATCATCAGGATCCGCATTGCGTACCTTCAACCAAGCGGAAAGCAAATACTCCCCGTTTTCAAGACCGGCCACCGTTTGAGAAATCTGCTGCACATAGGGGTCACCTGAGAAGAAGTAAAACTTTTGATTCCCAAAAGCATAATCATTATCATCCACACCGTAGCCAGAAGTACCGCTAACCAACGTATAGGTCCAACCGTTCATTTGATTCACAGTATCTTCAAAGCCGCCGTTCACCAATCGGTCAGATTGCTTTCGAAGCGTTGCATTCAAATCATAGCTAAGGGAATCCAATATGACGCCATTACAAGAGTCCCCAGTATCCCGGAAAATTTCCAGCGCATTAACCCCAGCTTCTAAGGGAACGGTCACATAAACATAATAGTAAACCTTATCATTGGCGCATCTTGGGAAAACCGCCTGATACTTACTGCTATTGACCTGTACCGTCATAGAAGCATCCGCTTCAGTATTGCTGTATCGCAACACAAGGGTATATTCTCCAGCAGCCATAGTGTTCAATGTAAAGGAAAGACCATCGCCCAGCTCTCGAAAATTATTCACATAACCCAAACCGCTATGATAACTGCTGTCATAAGGGTTCACAACAACTGCATTTCCCAGTAGAATGGCCTCTTCCGCCTCCAGGGTGACCGTTTCATCCGTAGCATTCAGTGCAATGGGG
>CAYZTR010000042.1:0-19724 GCA_964481575.1 uncultured Eubacteriales bacterium | reverse complement strand
GTGGTCATGATACCACTCTGGATCGGGAACGCATCATTCAGAGCCTTAGCCATGGGAGCCAGGCAGTTGGTGGTGCAGGAAGCAGCGGAGATAACAGTGTCATCCTTGGTCAGGATCTCATTGTTTACATTGTAAACAATGGTGGGCAGATCGTTACCGGCAGGAGCGGAAATAACAACCTTCTTGGCGCCGGCGTCGATATGAGCCTGAGCCTTAGCCTTAGAGGTGTAGAAACCAGTGCACTCCAGCACAACGTCTACGCCCAGCTCGCCCCAGGGCAGCTCAGCTGCATTGGGAACCTTGTAGATAACGATCTTCTTGCCATCTACGACAATGTAGTTGTCCTCACCTTCACCCTCGTTGTAGTCGACGGTGTGGCCCTGGGCAACATAGTTACCCTGCGCAGTATCATACTTTAGCAGATGAGCCAGCATCTTGGAGCTGGTCAGATCGTTGATGGCGACAACTTCATAACCTTCTGCGCCGAACATCTGTCTGAAAGCCAGACGGCCAATGCGGCCAAAACCATTAATAGCAACTTTAACCATTGGAATAACCTCCTAAATTTTAAGCACGCAGGGCAACCCGCCCCTTGTCCTTTATTTGACTCTATTTTAACCCGAAAGATTCCATATTTCAAGGATTTTGCCAAATTTTTAACTAACAATTTTCGTTTTTGGCAGATGGCACAAAATTTTCCAGCGGCGCATCAACCATTTCTATAACTTTGCGCCAGCCCCACTTAGGATTCTTCCGATTCATTAAGTTTTTTGGAGCTTTTCTGTATATTGGCATTGGCCGATTCATCAAACCCCTCAGTGGACTCCTTCATAAACATGATCTTAATTGTCATGATAATCAGCTTGATATCCAGCAAAATGGAATAATTCTCAATATAAATCAAATCCATATTCAGCTTGTCAATGGCGGTAGTATTATATTTACCATAGACCTGGGCATAACCAGTCAAGCCGCCCTTCACCCGCTGACGCAGTTCAAAGGCAGGATAATCCCGGGTGTATTCGATGACATTCTCGGTTCGTTCCGGGCGGGGCCCCACCAGGGACATATCCCCTTTTAAGATATTAAACAGCTGGGGCAACTCGTCCAGCCGCAACGGCCGGATTATCCGCCCCACCGGGGTAATGCGCTTATCATGATCCACTGCCTTTTGCGCACCGTCTTTATCTGCGTCCACAATCATGGAACGGAACTTATACACATTAAAAATTCGGCCGTTCTGGGTCACACGGTTTTGCTTAAAGAGAACCGGACCGCCGTCACACAGCTTAATAGCCAGGGCAATGATGGCCATAAAAGGGGACGCAATAATAGTGCCGAGAATTCCGGCTGTCAGATCCATGGCCCGCTTCAGAATGGCCTGCTCCTGAGACAGGCCGCCGTTGCGGCAAATTAACACGGGTGTATCAAAGATCTGGGTCTGATAGGAATTATTGATGACAATATCATTGACGCTAGGCAGCAAATAAATGCGCTTGCGGGTAGAATAAGTATACCACAGGATCTCATTCTTCAGTTCCTTATCGAAATCGCAGATCAGCACCGCTTCAAATTTATCAATCTCTGCCTTGATCTCCTCAATAGAGTGGGCATCGATGGCCATACCCTTGGAAATATCATATTTTTCCCGGATGGTTCGCATTTTGCGGATAATATCCCGGTCCGCCTGATTGGGGCCGAAAATAGCCAGAATATGCCGGGCGCTATACAATTTGAAATAAACGGTATTCATAGAGGTAGCGCCCAGGAAAATCAGCACAAACTGGGCCACGGTCGTCCCAAGCAAGGCCACCGGATTCAGCATTTCCCGGGCGATAAGGCACAGTTCCAGATACATGATGAAATTTGTAAAAACCACCGACAGGGAGAACGAATAAATCACTTCATGCAATCGCTTGAAGCCGATCTTAAAAGCCCCGTACAGGATAGAAACCGCCAGAAAAATCGCGATATACGAGAGCATCACCACGTAATTACCCTTGCGCTCGAAAATCGCTTCCTCATAGAAATTAAACCAGGTATTGGTGAACAGCAAAATCACAGAAAGAGTCATGAGCCCTTTCATCAGCATTAAAACCGTCTTCCGGAATTTCACAAATATATTCATACTTCTAAACTTCCATTTTATTAAAATCGTCCAAGGGGGGGACATATATTTACGCCTTATTTTACCACATCAGACTTAGTATTTCAAGTATATCTTTTCCAAAGCAGCGGCGACCATGTAAATCCGGGAAAAACCTGCAAGTTTTTACGGCCGTACTTGCTTTTTTCCCAAACATGTGACATAATAAAATCGACAAAGCACAAAACGAGGAGAACGAGAAAATAGCATGAATAAAACACAAAAGCAAAAGCGAATTCGGCCACTATGTGCAATTCTTCTATTCTGTATCCTGCTGGCAGCTGGGTTGGGAATCGGAATCCGGGAAAGCATCCAACGGCACAGGGCCGCACAGACACCGATTTTTCAGACCCAGCTAACCATAGAAGCCGGCGTGGATCTGATACCGGCAGCGGAGCAATATGTGTTGGAATGGAAAGGCTGGGCCGGCAAAACATTGCAAGTGACCTATAACACGCCGGAGGAACTGACAGATCCTTGTCCGCCGGGACGCTACCCTGTCACCCTATGGACAGAGGACGAACCGGAAACATACAGCAGTCTTCTGATTGTGCAGGACACCCAGCCGCCGGTTATGGTCACCCGGGCGGTCACCATCCGGGAGGGGGAATCCTACACGGCGGCAGACTTCGTGGAATCAGTAAACGACCTGGTTGACGGCAGCGACTGCAGCGTGACGCTAACCGATGAAACAACATACACAACACCGGGCCAATACACTGTCACCCTTTCGGCCCAGGATCAAACCGGCAACACTGCCACCGTTACAGCAGAACTGACCGTTCAGGAAAAACCAGTAATCTCCACGGTAACCAGCACGACTTCCAAAGCCACCGGCGCAACCTCCAACTCTCAGGCAACCGTTTCCTCCGCTCTAGCCACCAGCAAAGCAGCCTCCATGCCCTATCTCATCCGCATCAACCGGGCCGCGAACTGTGTCACAGTGTATCAGGCGGACGAAAACGGCGATTATGATACGCCAGTCAAGGCTATGGTCTGCTCCACAGGCGACGCCACGCCCCTGGGCGTCTTTACTACCAGCGACAAATACACCTGGCGGGCACTACAGGGAAATGTTTACGGCCAATATGCCACCCGTATCACCGGGCACATCCTTTTTCACTCAGTTCCCTACTATTCTCAAAACAAAAGTGATCTGGAATATGAGGAATACAACAAACTGGGACAAGCTGCGTCCCTGGGCTGCATCCGTCTGGCCTGTATCGACGCCAAATGGATCTATGATAATTGCCCCAAAGGCACAACGGTGGAAATCTACGATGACGCCGAAAATCCGGGGCCGTTGGGAAAGCCGGAGGGAATTTATCTGGATCTTACCAGCCCCAACCGCGGCTGGGATCCCACCGATCCTGACCCGAACAATCCCTGGTAACCAATCTGCAAAAACCCCCGCCAAGCTACGCTGCTGACAGCGTTGCCGGCGGGGGTTCGTTTCTTCTGTTAATTCACCGCATTTAAAATGGTTTTTCGCAGCAGCACCACATCCCCAACAGAGAGGATGCCGTCCTGATTCATATCCCCTACTGCCGCATCGCTGGCACTCAGAATCGCCTTCCGCAACAGCACCACATCGGCCACCGACAAACTTCCGTCCTGGTTCATATCTCCCAGGATCGCCTGCTCGGCAAATTCCTCCATGGACATGGAAGCGACGCGGACGCAATCCACCTGTGCAGCACAGGCATACTGACTGCTCTTTTCCAGCCGAATGGTATTCTCTCCGGCCTGGAGCGGTACGGTTCTCGTATACCAAAAGAAGGTATCCACACCGCCGGCATTGCGGTTCACCACCGGCAGCAAATCAGAAGCAGAGTGATTCACCGTCAGGGACAAGCCTGTACCCGGCTGATCGGCGCTGGCCGAAATCGCCAACTGATAGGTTCCATCGGAGGGCGCCCATACTGTAAAAGTTATGGCAGCATCCTCCCCGGAGACACCTTCCTCCAGGAATTTCACAACACCGCCGCCGGAATAATAAGGGAAATCCGCATATTGCGCCTGCGCCCCACCGGTCACGCTGGCATTTTCTGCCTCATAGGTAACCATGGGAATACTGTTGGTGCCGCTGGGGAGCTTTACCAGGGTATCGGCCCCCACCGGGCTGCCGAATTCCAGCGTACCGTCCTTCTGCAAAGAAATCTTCTGCACAAAGACCTCCCGGGGACTGGAAGCAGTCATCCCTTCCCGGCCATGGTAGATCATATAAGTTTCGGTACCATCGGGGCTAGGGGCAAAAGAGCAATGTCCCACCGAAGTGATCCCCTGCTCGCCCAGGCCCTGGAACACTGGTGCTTCCGACTTGATCCAACAGGCAGGATCCAAAGGATCCGCGCCAGATGCCAGGGTCAGGGTGGCCAGCGCATAATACTGACTCAGATAATGATTGACTGAAAAGACCAAAGTAACACTATCATTGGGTCCATAGAGGATCTCGGGACCTTCATTGACATAAGGAGAAGTGGATTTGGTTTCATACTCCAGGGTGGGGGTACTGAGAAGCACCCGCTGGGAGTCGATATGGGTGGGGGAATCCATATGGGCGATATACAGATCCTGCCGCCCATCGGTATCTCCGGCCCAGCCTGACCAGATGGCATACAACTCCCCGTTCAGCTGCAGAACAGTGGTATCAATCGACCACTTATCTGTCCCGTCAGACAGCTTCCCCTGGAAGGTAAAGGGATCCTGCGGATCCTGAGAGGTACCTTTCAATACATAGGTACGGTGCTGCTCATTGGCTTGCCCCGCAAAATAGGCGGTATAGTAAATATACCACTCGCCCTGAATATAATGCAACTCCGGCGCCCAGATGCCGTCACCGGGTTCTCCCTCCCCGGGGGTATAAACCAGAACCGGATCACTGTTCAAAGTTGCCAGGCTATCTGATTTACAGACATAAAAAGCGCCGCCATCGGTATTCATATAATAATAGAATCCATTCCGGTAGGTGACAAAGGGATCCGCCCCGGTATTCACCACCTGACTGCGGAAGGCGGTGCTGTCATAATAATGCATCACATAAGAAACCGACAGTTCCGGATGGCTTTGCAGGATAAAGGTAACGCTGCCATCAGTATTGACCTTCGTGGGCTGCTGGATCTGCACATCATAGGCTGACAGATCCCCGGTGGTTACATAGCCGACTTTAGGCAGATCGGTACCGGTGACCTGGATATCGTATTCGGTTTGAGTCAAAGAAAAGTTCTCCAGCGGTTGGCCGCCCAAAGCCAATTGCATATCTGGCAGAGGGCATCCATAAAAATTGATATAGTCCAGCTGAGAATAGGAAAGCGGCTGGCCGGTATGGGCGACGGTGAAAGTATTCTCCCCCTGGGTGAGGGAAACCGTCACATTGTACAGCGTCCAGGTGTCCCAACCATAAGGCAAAAAGGCAACCGTTTGGGCATTGGCACTGTCCCCGTTGACATAATAAGAAAAAGAAGCGGCGGTGCAGTCCGTCCCGCTGGAGGTGCAAAGCTGGATCCGATAGTTGCCGTCAACCGGCGCCAACAGGCGAAACGTCACCGTAGAATCCGGGTCATCAATATACCCTACAATTCCCCGGCCGGAAGCAGAATTGTAATCTGACACCACCTTGGCCTGCCCGGTCACAGTGCCGCTGGTTTCAGCTTCCAGCCTCTGCACCGGCTGAACACTGCCTCCCACTGCGCTGACACAGCCCAATGTGGCCACCATCAACGCCATACTTAATAACAAAGAACAAACCTTCCGTACATTCCTCATATACAACACATCCTCTTATTTGTAATCGACCCGGCCCACGCCTTTCTGTGAAAACTCGTTTCCCTTCGAAAACGAGTTTATGCAGAAAATGCACATCCCTTCTAATCGGCCAACGGTCCGGTACCCTTTCCTGCGACATCCTGATTGCAGCTTCATTATAACAAACCGCCCTGATGAATGCAAGCGCTCCATGAAAAATGCCGCTGCAGAATCTGTCCTGCAGCGGCATTTTTTTATTCCACGAAATCCTTCTGTGAATTACACAGTTCATAGTACCGGCCCTGCTTGCCCATCAATTCCTCATGCGTGCCGGCCTCAACGATTCGGCCATCATCAATAAAGAAGATTCGATCACAGTTCCGGATGGTAGAAAGCCGATGAGCAATAATAAAGCTGGTGCGCCCCTTCAGCAGCTCATTGATTCCCTGCTGCAGCATGGCTTCCGTCTTGGCATCAATGGAAGAAGTTGCCTCATCCAGCACCAGAATGGCCGGGTCGCTGACCAAAGTCCGGGCGAAGGAGATCAACTGCTTCTGCCCCTGGGACAGGCGGCCGCCCCGCTCATTAACCTCCGTGTAATAGCCATGTTCCATCTGACGGATAAATTCATCCGCCTGCACCCGGCGGGCTGCCTCCTCAATTTCCGCATCGGTGGCATCCAGCTTCCCATACCGGATATTATCGGCAATGGTACCGGAGAAAATAAAAGAATCCTGCAGCATAATGCCCATTTGGCTCCGGAGAGAATGGACGGTCACATCATTGACACTATGCCCGTCCAGCAACACCTGGCCGCTGTCCACATTGTAAAATCGGGAAATCAGATTGACAATGGTGGATTTACCGGCTCCGGTGGGGCCCACCAGGGCCACCGACTGACCCGCCTGCACCTGAAAACTGACATGCTTTAAAATGGGAATTCCCGGTTCATAAGAGAAGGTCACGTCCCGGAACTCCACATTACCGGTAATAGGAGGCAACGTATAAGCGTTTTCTGCGTCGCAGATTTCCACCGGCTCATCCATAGTCTGGAAGATACGTTCCAGGTACGACAGGGTGTTAATCAGATTATTATAAATGGCGGCAATGGAGGTAATGGGCTGCCAGAACCGGCTGGCATAGGTACCCATTGCAATAATAACGCCTACTTGTACCGCCTGCCCCGGCTTGACAAACCACCAAATCCCGGCCATATACATCAAAGCCGTGGCCCACTGAGCGATGTTATCCACCGAAAGCCCTACCAGGTTGGAGATATAGATGCCCTTCATCCAGGCCTTATTCAGCACCTGATTCAAGCCACGAAAGGTCTCAGCATTATGTTCCTGCCGGACAAACATCTGGGTAATTTTGACACCCTCGATATTTTCGCACATATAGGCAGACATATTGGAAATTTTATTGTTAATCACACGCCAGGCTTTACGCTGGGCCGGCTTGATCAGACAAATAACCAGCACTAACACCGGCAGACCCGCAGCGATCATCAGGGCCATACGGACATCTGTACGGAACATGAAAATAGTAATAAAAATGATATTAAACACTTCAATAATCATGTTCAGGATACCGTTGGACAGCATATCCGACACATTGTTCACATACTGCACCACACGCACCAGGATTTTTCCTTCGGGACGGGTATCGTAATAGGTAAAGGAAAGTGCCTGCAAATGTGCAAACAGGTCAGACCGGATGTCATAAATGATATTCTGCCCCACCCGCACCATAATCAGATTCCGGATGGTATTGAACAACAGGCTGATGATAATGGTACCGGTCAGCATCACCGCCAAAGTGGACAACAGGTGGGTATCTCCTGCGGGCATGGCCTCATCAATGGCACGCTGGATAATTCGCGGCCCCATCAGGGAGATATAAGAGGCCAGCAGGGACAGAGCAAGAGACAGGGCCATCTGCCACTTGTACTTTTTCACATACACCAGACTGCGTTTTAAATGGGAGACAGAAACCTTCTCCTCATAGCTTTCGTCCTGGTCAAATTTATTCCGTTTTGCCATCAGCCCTCACCTCCTTCTTCCGGGAGCGGAGGCACCGGTACATTCTGCAATCTGCAGATGTCCCGATAATACCCCGGCTTGGCCACAAGGGTTTCATGGGTGCCGATTTCCAGGGTGCCGTGATCCAGAATAAAGATGCGATCCGCCTGCTCCACCGAAGAAATTCTCTGGGCGACGATCAGCTTCGTACATGGGAAATCCAAGTGCTGCAGGCTGTTCTGGATAAAATGCTCGGTTTCCATATCCACTGCGCTGGTCGTATCATCCAGAATGAGAATGGGTGGCCGAACCGCCAGAGCCCGGGACAAGGCAATCCGTTGCCGCTGTCCGCCGGACAAGCCAACGCCCCGTTCCCCGATGACGGTATCATAGCCCGACTCCAGTTCCTCAATAAAATCGTCAGCAGCAGCCAGACGGGCAAATTCCTTCACTTCTTCGTGACGCAGGGACACATCCCCATAAGCCACATTGGATTTCACCGTATCTGAAAACAGAAAAACATCCTGGGTAGCCATACCCACCGATTTCCGCAAGGTATCCAGTTTCCACATCCGGATGTTCACATCATCCAACAGCACCTGCCCGCCGGTACAGTCGTACAGCCGGGGAATCAGGTTTACCAGGGTGGTTTTGCCTGAACCGGTAGGTCCCATAATGGCGATGGTTTCTCCGGGCTGAATAGTGAAATTTAAATGGGACAGCACCGGGGTCTTATCATAGGCAAAGGACACGTCCTGAAAGGTGATCTTCCCTTCCAGGCGCTCCTTACTCCGGGCGTCATGCCGGTCGGCAATAATGGGTTTAGAATAGTAAATTTCAATGACCTTATCCGCCGAAGTAAAGAACCGCTGGAGATCGTTAAGCACCGTACCAAAGCTTTTCATGGGGTTGGCCAGAGAAGCAATCAAGCCGGAAAAAGCGGCCAGACCGCCGTAGCTCAGATTGCCGCGGATAACCATCAGGCCGCCGGCCAGCACCAGAATAATGGACAGGGCGTTGGAAATCAGGTCAATAAGAGGCGACACCATTTGCCACTTATAGCTGGCCGACAGGTTGGCTTTACGGTACTGGCGGGAGTATTCATTAAACTTCTGGATCTCATACTCCTCCCGGGCAAAGGCCCGCACCACCCGGTTACCGGCGATATTCTCCTGGGCCACTGTATTCAACTGGGCCAGCTGGTGCCGCAATTCAGCATAGACCCGGCGAATCTTTTTGGTGTAAAAATAAGAAATCACGGCGATGATGGGCATAACCGCCATCATCATCAAAGTCAGCTTCCAGCTAACCGTCATCAGGTAAATCACCGTAGCCAGGAACAGAGAAACCGCATCAGTAAAGGTAAAATCAATCCAGGCGGCCACATGGCGTATGTATTCCATATCGCCGGTAACCCGGGTGATAATATCCCCGGTCCGGTTCCGATCATAGAACTTCAGCTCCTGATGCACCACTGTGTCAAAAATATGATTTCGCAGGGTCATGATCAAATGCTGGCTGGAAACCTCCAGGCAGTAGGTCATACCGTACCGCAACAGCGTCCGGGCCAGGGTGATACCGCACATGGCCAGCAGCACAGGCACCAGCTTGTCATACTGGCCACCGTTGATGACATCATCCACCAAAACGGCCGACAAGGCCGGAATGAATACCGTCATGGCCTGGGTAATGCAGGACAACAGAAGGCCCACCACGATATAGGGACGCTTCCCTTTGAGATTCCGCCACATCCAGCGAAGTTCAAACATCACGTCCCCTCCTTTCCATCTTCGAAAATTGGTCTTTGGCTATTATAGCAGAGTGAGCAAAAAAGTAAAGAAAAATCCTGACAAAAAATTGCACAATTCTGCCGGACAAAACGGCCCCAACCTTTGCGGTTTTGCCGAACCGGGCAAACTGCCATAAGGGCCGCAACTCCATACGGATTTAGTATAGCCGCATTTCCATTTTCTGTAAAGGAAGCAATCCCACATTCTATTGCCATTTTCTGACGATTTTTGACCAACAAAAATCCGAAAGCATCTGCCAATACGGATAACCAAAAGGGACGCCAGCGGTATCAGCCGGATGGGTGGCGTACCAGCTAGATGAGTAACGTATCAGCCTGTTCTGCCGGAACAGAACTAAATTCAAGAGGAAAAACCACTATTCCAACCGGATATCTAAAGTTTCGGCTGGAATTGGCTGGGCTGGAGCGTTGGCTGGGGCAAAAAAACGACAACACAGCTCAAAACATAGGCTGCATTGCCGTTCTTTTCTTTTTACCGGGCAAGCTCTGTTTACTGGGGAAGACCTTCTTTAATCTGTCGGCCGATAAGCACCAACTGCCGCAGGCGTTCTTCATCGTTTTGCTCCATGGCTTCTTTATAATCCAGCAGATGGTTCACCAGCCCTTGGATTTCCTCACACAAGAAATCCTTATTTTTCAAAAAGAGATGACACCAGAGATTTTCATCCACAGAGGCTACCCGGGACACATCCCGATAGCTGCCGGCAGAATAGCCTTCATGCTCCCTGGCCTCAGGAGATCTCACATAAGAACTGGCTAACACATGAGGCAGCTGGGAGGTAAAAGCGATCATCTGGTCATGGTGTTCCGGTGTTGTAACGGTGACACCCTTACATTTGATTTTTTCGGCAAGACCCTTCATAAAGTCCAAAGCAGCGGGGTCAGTCTGTGCAGTGGGCGTTAAAATATAATAGGACTGGACAAACAAATCCGGAGTGGAGTTATAAAAACCGCTGTGTTCCTTGCCGGCCATAGGATGACCACCCAAAAAGCAAAGACCATGCTCTAAACATAATTTTTCACAGGGCTCTACCACACAGCGTTTGATACCGCAGACCTCTGTCACCAAAGTGCCGGGCTGCATTTCCGCCGCATGGGCTTCCAAATAACTGACTGTCACCTGGGGCGGGAGGGCCAACACCACCATGTCCGCCTGGGACAGCAGCGTTGCATCACCACAGGCATCTGCGGCTCCGGTTTTCTCCACATCCCGCAAGACCTCTGCATTCCGGCTAATGGCCAGGACGGTCAAATCCGTATATTTTTTCAAAGCACGGCCCAGGGAACCGCCAATGAGGCCGTATCCCACAATTGCAACTGTTCTAATTTCACGCATGGTTTCAGACTCCTTACTGTAATAGCCGCAAAAAAACTGCGGCAGCGATCACAGTTCTAGTTATACGCCACCGCAAGAAGAAAGTCAAGCTTTTTTACTTTAAAGCAATAAATTATTTCAGCACAAATTCATAAATTGCCCGAGCTACGCCGCCATCTGCCGCATCGCAGGAAATGTAATCGGCCACGGCCTTGACCTCCTCTGGGGCATTCCCCATGGCAACGCCGATTCCGGCAAATTGCAGCATATCCAGATCATTCCGGCTATCCCCCATGGCAATGGCATGGCTGACGGGAATACCGGTGGCCTCCAACACCTTTCGGAGACCCAGCGCCTTGGAGCAGCCCAAGGAAATCCCCTCGGCATAGTTGGGAAATTCAATGACCTTAAAATACCGGGACAGGAGGGCTTTTTCTTCCTCCGTCAAGGGGGCCATGGTAATTTTGGACACCGGCATCCCGTCATACGCCCCGCCTACCCCAAACTGGGCGGCTGCGGTCACGGGGCGCCAGGAGGGATCCGGTTGGCTGGTATTCATACAAAAGGTGTCCTGTTCCCCTTCCCAAATGGCTTGATGGCCGGTACGAAGGAACAAAGCGCTGATCTCCAGCAAGGCTTCCCGGGAGACGGTCTGGCGAAAGAGCACCTGCTCCCCCAGGGTCACATAGCACCCGCCGCCTGCCACAAAGCCGTCAAAAGTCACAGCATCCAGCACCTCTTTAGGCACAAAACCAATGGCGCGGCCGGTATTGGTAAACACCAGGTGGCCGGCCGCTCGAGCGGCCCGGATGGCCTCCACATTTTCAGCAGGCGGCACCGGTGACCCTGCCGTTAAAGTACCGTCAATATCCAGGAAAATCGCATAACGTTCCATAAAAAACCTCAAAGTACAGAAAAATTCAAAATAAGCCAGGCAAGCAACATCTGCAAACCGTTTTCGAAGTTATCATAACATGCCCCAGTAAAAAAGACAAGTTTTTTGTCCTGGGACGCCCCATTCCATTTGATGAGCCACATCCCATTCCAAACGCTGCTTATGCTTCCAGTAAACCGTATTTTTTCTTGATTCGCTCCAGCTTTTCCAGCAGAGTCTGGGAAAGCACCGCCAAGAACACAACCGTAGCCGCCCCGTGAATCACATTAAAAATAAACCCGCTGGCCAGCATGGTCAGCAATCCCTGCCAGGTAACAGCAGAGCCGAACATAAACAATGACGCGGTATCCATAATGGGTCCGTAAATCACCACAGCTGACAGGCCGCCAAACACACATAAGAGAATCCGGTTAGGGTTCCACCGGCCGGTCCCAAATAAAAGCCCAGCTAAAAAGCCGATGATACCGAAAGAAAACATCTGCCATGGCGTCCAAGGCCCCTGTCCAAAAAAGAAATTGGAAACAAAGCCCGTCATGGCGCCGGTAATAAAGCCGGCTTCCCCACCAAAGGCCACACCGGTAATAATCACCAGCGCCAGCACCGGTTTGAACTGGGGCAGCATATAAAAGGCAACACGGCCGGCCACGCCAAAGGCGGTCATCACCGCCAACAACACCAGCTCCCTGGCCTGCGGCTTCCGTTTTTCAAATTTCAAAATAAAGGGCAGCATGGCTAACACTAAAATTAACAGGCTGGTCAGATAATACTTTCGGTCTTCCCAGACAACAATCCCCACTGCTATGACGGCGGGGATAGCCACCAGGATCAGCACTGCCGCAAAGATGGTTCGATGAGGCAGATGCACATCCCCGGTTACTGAGCGCGGTTCAGATCTTGGCATAAGTCCCGTACCTCCTCCGCTAAAATGGCATTGGGAAAACGGTCCCGGGCCAGACGATTGGCAGCAGTAGTATAGAAATGATTTCCCCCAAAGAAGGCACGAGGTCCATTCTCCAACACGATGCTCCCATCAAAAAACAGCCCCACCCGGTGGGCATATGCCGCACAAAACTCAATATCATGGGTCACCAGCAACACCGAAACCCCCGTCTTACACAGTTGCTGCAATATAGCGCCAAACGTTGCCTTAAAGGCGGCATCCATGCCTTTGGTAGGCTCATCCAACAGCAAAATCTCCGGGCCGGTCAGCAACACCTTAGCCAAAGCGGCTCGCTGCTGCTCGCCGCCGGACAAATCAAAGGGATGCATCTCCAGCAACGGCTCCAGCTGCATTTTCCGCACCACTGCCTGCAGCTTTTGCTCCCTTTCTTCGGCCGGGCCATCCAGCACCTCTGCCAAATCCAAAGCCAGAGTTTTCTTGACAAACATTGCCTTGGGAGACTGCACCAAAGCACCGATTCCCATCTGGTGTCCGTCAAACCCGGGCTTTTGACGCTGCCCCCGAATCCGGATATGGCCCCGGTAGGGGCGCAGCGCGCCGGTTAATACCGAAAGGGCTGTGGATTTCCCGGCGCCATTCCCCCCAACAATTCCCAGCATTTCGCCGGGATAGAGCGCCAAATTCAGCCCCCGCAATACATCCGGGCTGTCTTTTTCGTATCGGAACCAGAGATCCTGAAGCTCCAGAACCGGCGTATCGGAAGCTACTGCGGAGGATTCCGGCAATCTGGTTTCCTGAGATACCTGCGAAAGCAGGCATTGCCGTCCCTCCTTCACGGTCAGGGGGAAAGGATCCGCCATTCCGGCAAAAATCCGGGCAGCAGCCGGCATAGCGGCAAACAAAGAACTGCCCGACAGATACAAAGACTCTGCCACAGCGGCAGGGCGTCCCAGATGGCTCAGTTTTCCGGCTTCCAACACCGCCACCCGATCCGCCAAGGGCATCGCCTCTTCCAGACGATGCTCCGACAGAATAACCGTCAACCCCAGTTCCCGGTTCAGCTTGGCCACTGTTTCTAAAAATTCCCGGGCAGCAATGGGATCCAGTTGAGAGGTTGGCTCATCCAGCACCAGAATCTTCGGGTGCATGGCCATGACCGAAGCCAGATTCAGCAACTGCTTCTGGCCGCCGGAAAGCTGCTCCACCGGCCGATAAAACCAGTCGCCAATGCCGAAATAGCTTGCCATTTCGGCAACCCGCAGACGCATGGTAGCCTGGTCGGTACCCAGAGACTCCAAGCCAAAGGCCAATTCATGCCACACCTTATCGGTGACAATTTGATCCTCCGGATCCTGAAGCACAAAGCCAATGGCGGCTGCCTGGGAACCGGCGTCCAACGACGACAGGGGCTTACCGTCCAGCAGGATCTCCCCCTCTCGGGTTCCATACGGAGTTAACACCGTTTTCAAATGCCGCAACAGGGTGGTTTTTCCGCAGCCGGAGCTGCCGCAAAGCAGCAAAAATTCCCCCTCCTCTACGGTGAAATCCACCTGTGAAAGAGCGGGCACATCCGCTTCCGGATACGTAAAGGTTAAATGTTGGACCGCAAGCGACGCCATATCCAGGCCTCCTTTCCATTCAGCAACATTGGAAGATTACAAAAGGCGCCATAGGTTAGATAACCCAGTACTGCCGTACCACCGAGGGCATTCCGACGAATCCTGGGAAAATACCGGATGTAAATTTGCCCGGTAGCCAGGCATAAGACAAAAGACAGGCCCAATGCCGCCATCAGTCCCAGCAAAATCCAATCCCGCCGGTCAAACCGATAAATTGCATAGGCCGTCCGGCGGCGGGTGGCATAGCCCCGGCTTTTCATACTATCGGCTGTAGTAACAGCATTTTCCAACGCCCAGGTTATGGTAACAGACAGAATCCGCAGGCCGCACAGCGCCCGCTTCCAGATCGTTCCGGAGGACACATCCCGGCCAATGGCCCGCTGGGCCGCCGTTACCTGACGAATTTGACGGTGGAATCGGGGCACAAACCGCAGGGCCATGGAAAGCAGCAAAGAAAGCGCGGGAATGATCCGGCCAAACAGGTAGATAAATTTATCACTGGTCATGACCACATGAAAGCAGGAAAACCAGATCATCATCGCCGCTAGCATACAGGCCGCCGCCAGTCCAAAGGACAGTGCTTCCAGGGTAACCGGATTGCCGTTATTCAGGTAAAACAGCATGGTCATCCCGGCATGATTAAACAGGGGATTCATCACCGCTGCCAGCACCAACAGAGGCAGCACGGCGCAAAGCTGGAATCGCACGGCTTGCTTCCCCTTCAAATAAACCGCATAAATACAGGCGGAGCAAAGGGAAATGCCCAAAAATACCGGGTGCATTTCCAGCATAGTGATCACCAACACAGTCAGAAACCAGAAAAAATTCAAAACCGGATGTAATCCGGAAAAGGCATCCCGGCGGCTCATAGGGCAATCCGTGCCTCATCCGCGCAGAACGCGTTCACACGCAGATGAGCAGCAATTTCAGCATAGGGATATGGGTCCGGTTCCGCATCATAGTCCTGCCCCAGAAATAGGTTCTCAAAGTCCATGGCCGCACAGTCTTCCCCGTCATGGCAGGCATTGCCGTCGGCCAAAGCGGCGGGTGTCAGAACAGCCAGCACCATAGTCAGGACCGCCAGCAGGGTCAAGAGTTGTTTGCGGATGGGTTTCATGTTGGTTACCTCCTAAAAACCGGACAAAAAAACGCTTGCCAAACCGGCAAGCGCAACAGCTTTCAGCGGCGTACAACAAACGAAGACCCTGCCTCCCTATGAAACAGAATCCTCACAGCCGCTGAAAAACGGTCGCACTTTTCCTTTGCCCAAAAGTGTGTTTCACGGCAGATGCCGTGACGGCCTCGCATTGCCATGGCAGGTGTTCCGACTGGGGGCGCGTCGGCCCGTAACGGTAATGGCGGTTGTGCCGGAGTTTCACCGGACTTTCCCTGACTCACCCAGCGGCCCCGACAACACGGAACTCGCCCGGATGATACATAGCGTAAAACATATCATTTTGCTCCGGACATACCCCGGAGCAAGTTCATTATAAACACCCGCCTGAAATTTGTCAATCCTTGGCGGGGACCTTTCCCAGTTGGGCACCGGCATAAAAATAATCCGGCCGATTAAGAATGGCCTTGCGCTCCTTCCAGTCGGGCAGCAAAGCAGACACAGCGGTATGAAAGGCAGGGGAATGATCCGGGTGGAGAAAATGGCAGAATTCATGCACCGCCACATACTCCATACAGCACGGGGGCGTCATGGCCAAACGGGTATTAAAAGTCACAACGCCTTTGGAAGGGTTACAGCTGCCCCACCGGGATTTCATATTCCGGTATCGAATGGCGGGAAACGCCACCCCCAACGCAGCAAATTCCGGATAAATCTGCCGGCAAATGCGCTCCATTTCCCGGCGAAAGGTATCCAGTATGTACCCGTCCATCAGTTGCTTTTTTACCGTTTCATCGGCGGGATCCGGCAGGGTGAGTATCAAAGCCTCCCCTTCCCGGCACACCCCAGGCAAACCTGGACGCACAGACAAGGGCATCCGTACCCCAAACAGCAAAATCTCCGTACCGGTTACCAACGGCGTTGCAGGCGCAGGCATCGCTGCTTCCTGCCGAGCTACAGCCCTGGCAATAAAATCGGCCTTCTCCTGCAAAAAACGTTCCACGGCGGCCAATGGAACCAGACGGTTGGCTGAAACCGCAATGCTTCCGTCAGGCCGGATCCGCAGGTTGATGTTTTTTACCCGTTTCCGTTGAAATTCATAGGAATACGTCTGGCCGTTCAGCGTGACGGTACGAAGCATGCCCCTCCTCCTTTCTTCCTTCCCTTGCGCCGCTTCCCTTAGGCTTCCGGCAAACGCAGCACAAACGCCGTATTCCGGACACCGGCCCGGCCGACCTTCTCCAGAGGAACGGTGGCCGGTGGATAAATATCAGCCAAAGGCACCAGGACAAAACTCCGCTCCCACATTCTTGGATGGGGCAAAATCAGCTCCGGATCATCAGAGGTCACCTGCCCGTACAGCAAAAGATCCACATCCAGCACACGGGGGCCATTTTTCAGCAAACGAATCCGCCCTGCGGCACTTTCAATCCCCAGGCAAGCGCCCAGCAAAGCCCGGGGGGAAAGCCCGGTCTCCACTTCCACAACGGCATTTAAGAAATCCGGCTGCTCCTCCACGCCCCAGGGGTCGGTTTCATAGACTTTGGAAACCGCCGTAACCCGGGTATCAGGCAGCAAAGCCAGTGCCTCCACCGCCCCCTGCAACTGCTCCAATGGATTGCCAAGATTGGATCCCAGAGCCAGATATGCGATACTCATGCTTCTTGCTCCTTTGTAATTTTCACCGCCACATAGTCGAAAACGGCGTTCATGGGGGCCTCCGGCTTTTTCAGGAGGACGGTGACCTTCTGCACCTGCTTTACCTCCGCCAGAATGGCCTTAGCCACGGCAGTGGCCGCCGCTTCAATCAGATCAAAACGCTGTTCGGTCATCACCCGGGTGATGATCTTCCGGACGGCGGCATAATTTACGGTATCGGCCAGGCAATCGGTCTCGCCGGCACGGCTCAAATCGGCAGTCAAGGTGACATCCAGCACAAAATGCTGCCCCTGTTCCTGTTCCTCCGGATTCACGCCGTGATAGGCAAACACGGTAAGCCCTTTGATGAGAATTTTATCCATTCAAGCCTCCCCCCTTTTAATGGCATCAGCCACCCGGGCGGCCTGCACCGCCGGGGCACCGGCATGGGTACGAATGATATGGGCGCCGCCCCAAATGCCAATGGTATGGGCGGCAATGGTACCAGCATCCCGCTGGGCAGCAGGCACTCCGGCGGCTGAACCGATACACCGCTTCCGGGACGCACCCAACAAATAGGCATATCCCGGCACCACCAGCTCGGCTGTCCGGCGAATCAAGGCATAGTTTTCCATGTCCTCATCCTTGCCGAACCCAATGCCCGGATCCAGGCAGATGGTTTCGGGGGCAACACCCAATGCCTCTGCCTCCCGGGCGGCCTGCCGCAGCCAGGCCGAAACCGTCTGCACCGGGTCCTCCCCTGCCGGGATTTTCCCGTTATGCATCAGCACCCAACCGGCCCGACAGGCAGAAACTGCCTCTGCCATAGGCCGGTTCACCACACCGGACACGTCGTTGATGATATGGACGCCCAGCGCCAGGGCGCGCTGGGCCACATAAGGATAATAGGTATCAATGGAAATGGGAAGGCGGGTATCCAAAGCGCGCAGCACCGGCTCCAGCCGGGCCCATTCTTCCTCCGGTGGGATCTCCGTATGCCCCGGGCGGGTGGACTGGCCGCCAAAATCCAGAAGATCTACCCCTTCGGCTTCCAGCCTTTGGGCCTGCGCCAAAGCGGCGGAGGGATCCAGCCACCTGCCCCCATCGGAAAAGGAGTCCGGTGTCACGTTGACAATACCCATGACATAGGTCTTTTCCCCCAGGGGCAGGATCTTATCCCGGCAAATCCAAGCTTGTTTCATAAAATAGCTCCGTTTCTGATGCAACACATTACTTACTTAACAAGGCCATAGTCTCACTGCGGGTGCGGGCGTCCGACTTCATACAGCCACGCAAAGCGGAGGTTTGGGTTTTGGCACCGGCGGCCCGTGCACCCCGCATGGTCATGCAAAGATGCTCCGCTTCGATAATCACCGCCACCCCTTTGGGATCCAGATTTTCCTGCAAAAAATCGGCAATTTGGCTGGTCAGCCGCTCCTGTAGCTGGGGACGTTTGGCATAATCCCCTACAATCCGAGCCAGCTTGGACAGGCCGATGACCTTCCCATGGTTGGGAATATAGGCAATGTGGGCTTTGCCCACAAAGGGCAGCAAATGGTGTTCGCACATGGAGTACAGAGGAATGTCACGCACGACCACCATCTCATCATTATCACTTTCGTTAAAGATTTTTAAATGCCGTTTGGGGTCGGCCTCCAGGCCGCCCAACACCTCCTGATACATCCGGGCCACCCGGGCAGGGGTCTCCTGCAGGCCTTCCCGATCCGGATCCTCTCCGACGGCTATCAAAATTTCCCGCACGGCGGCTTCAATTCTCGGCAAATCCATGGGCACAGCATCCTTTCGCAAAAAACTGTGATTATTGTACCATATTCTCCGCCGTTTGAACAGGGCAAAGCAAAAACTTTTCGGGAAAAATCTTTCCAGCGCCCTTGACAACACTACAGGAATCCTATAAAATTACTTTAATTCAACGCTGTAATCGCAACCCTCTGTCACGGCTTTTCCGTGCCAGCCTCACTTTTTGAAAAAGGGATCTCGCGATGGGTTTTGCCGGAGGGCAAATATCGAATTTTCGGGAGGAAACAACATGAAAAATCAGGAAAAAACCATGGATAAAATCGTTGCCCTTTGCAAAAACAGAGGGTTCATTTTTGCCGGCAGTGAAATTTACGACGGTCTGGCCAACACCTGGGACTACGGCCCGTTGGGTGTGGAGCTGAAAAACAACGTAAAAAAAGCCTGGTGGAAAAAATTCGTCCAGGAGAATCCTTATAATGTTGGATTGGACGCTGCCATTCTGATGAATCCCCAAACCTGGGTGGCTTCCGGCCACCTTGGAGGCTTCTCTGACCCGCTGATGGACTGTAAGGAATGCCACGAACGCTTCCGGGCCGACAAGGTCATTGAGGATTGGTGCGGCGAAAACGGCGTAGCCCTGGAAAAACCCATTGACGCCTTCTCTCAGGAGGAAATGGCAGCTTTCATCGCCGAACACACCATCCCTTGCCCCACCTGCGGTGCCCACAACTTCACTGACATCCGCCAGTTTAACCTGATG
>CAYZTR010000041.1:0-19735 GCA_964481575.1 uncultured Eubacteriales bacterium | reverse complement strand
TGCTGCCCTTCTCGCTTTTCCGAATCTGTAACACATCATTGACAAACCTACAAAGAGGGTAAAATTAAGTAAAGGAAGTATAAAACCGGAAAATTAGTGCGAATCAGAAATTTCAGTTGACACAGATCTAAAAAAAAGCTAAAATAGAAAGAAGTCGGAGCGAAAAGAGTTGATAACATGGAAAATAAAACTGTTTCCTTTGAAAACCAGTTTCAATCCCTTCGTCTGTTGACCCTAGTGGCAGAAGTCCTGGTAGCCTATTACCTGGCTCTACTGTTAAACTGGTTGCTGGCACATCTGGGATTGGGAAACGCTTTCTACCTGGTCATCATGATTATATGGTTGATTTGCATATTCTTGTTTTACCGATTTACCGGTGCAAAAAAGTGGTTTGTCCAGACGCGTGTCTGCTCCTTTACAAAGGACGCCATGGTGCTGTCCGGCGGTAAAAAGGAAACCGCACTCCCCTACAACCAGATCCGAACGGCCTCGTTGCAGTATCAGCTGCTGTTGGGCAGAAATTTGGCCCGGATGACAGTCAAAATCAAAGGAAAAACTGTACAGCTGTATTCCCCGGATCTTCCCGCTGATTTTAAGCTGAACCAGTCTCCTATTTGCGAAATTTTTCAGGAACTGGATCATCGCTGTTCGCATTTGGATCTGTACCAAAAGAAAGCCTTTGGCATGGGGCGAACCTTGTACTATTTGCAATCTGTCAAAAAAAGATAAGGCTATCTCTGCAAAACGGCCATCGTGATTGTACACTTTCACGATGGCCGTTACTTTTTTACAGCAGGAAGCTCAAGGCTGAGAAGAAACCCAAAGATACACATGCCATGATAATGCCCGCAAGAATCACGCCAAGCATAACCGCCAAAACGGATTCCTTAAACTTCATATTTAGCAAACTGGCAGCCAATGTACCAGTCCAAGCGCCGGTACCGGGCAGTGGAATTCCTACAAATAGCATCAACGCAATAAACTGTCCGCGACCGGTTTTCTCCTGTAGCTTTTTACCGCCCTTTTCACCCTTTTGCAAACACCAGCTGAAGAATTTACCGATCACCGGTTTGGTACTTCCCCAAAGCAAAACCTTTCGGGCAAACAGATAGATAAATGGCACCGGAAGCAAATTGCCGATCACAGCAACAACATACGAAGGAATGGTGGGTAGACCAAATCCAACCGCGTAAGGAATCGCACCCCGCAACTCAATAATGGGTACCATAGAAATTAAAAATACAATCAGGTAGTGTAAAAATTTCGACATAGTACAACTCCAGAAATATTTTTTAACAAATCCAAGCTCAAACTGGATATAAGTTTACCATGAACGCCTTCTTTTGTCAACAAAAATGCATGAACGGTTTGTAAAGAAAAGCAGGTACTGTTATGTCGGCTTCCGGATCCCCATAAAATAGATAAAACGCGGTAATTGGTGGATATAAGAATTGAAAAGGAAGAACGTGCTGCCTCAGTTCGTAAAAAAGCCCAGATGATAATAATATGCTGGATTTTATTATAAAAATACGCACCGAGCACTCAACCCGGTGCGACAAAGTTAATTTAAGATTCTTGCAAAGATGCAAATGCGAAAGCCACATCCTCCTCCGTGATCGAGGAGGTGCCAATTTCTCTTAAAGATAAGTAAAAATCTACATTTGCACCTTTATAAATACCCTTATAAGAAAAATTAGAAAGGAACCCATCTTGTAAAGACACAGAACATACAATGGGATCCACGGACTCCAATCCCGCCAAATAAGCCGATTTGACATAATCGAAATAGTCCCCGTCTGAAAAGGCAGGACGAATTACATCCCCCAAAGCCGCAACACACTGCTGGAGTGTGAACTGCAAACCATAGGTAATTATGCCATCTTTCATGGTTTTTCGGTAAGAGCTGAAATGTTCGGACAGCCAATTGGGCTGGTTCATTTTTCTGACCAAACGGTTTAGGCGTTTCTGTAAATCTGGGTAATCCACCGCATCCGGCTGAGAGGAGTAATATTGATCCACAATTGTTTCCAGCGTATCCTGCCGAAAGGTAGCATAGCCGGTCAAAGTATCCAGCCGGTCAAAAATATCGGCAACTGTGGTGGACATATCGCCATATTGCACTTCTCCACTGGATTGAACATACGCCCCATTCCCTTGATAAATCAGCAAACGGTAAGTGGTATCCCCCTCCAGCGCGTTTCGAACAGATACATAAATGTCGGCTGTCAAATCCCGGTTCTCTAAATCAAAAAGTACGGAACCGTTCAGAGAGAGTTCCGTATAATTATCGGTAGAAAGGATTGCAATTAGATCAAATGCACCGGTTTCCAGCGTCTGATCAACTGCGCGGGACACTGTTGCAATAGGCCCATGATAAGGAATCACACCAAAACACATCACCGCTGTAACAACGAACACTAGGCATACCGCAACAACACCAAGCACAACCGTTTTTCTTTTCATCTTACGATTTGGCTGTACCGCTTTATCGGTTGGCGCAGTAGCGATCGGTTCCGTGAGGGAAGCATCTTCTCGTATTTCCATAGGTACCTCCTGAAAATTATGTGCTCAACACTAGCAATATGAAAAAGGTATTCCATTCCTCATGTGGCAGCAAAAGTGATAGTACCCATGGTTTTTGTAATGGTACATTCCCAATCACCAAATGTATAAACTCCATCCGTAATCAAAGCATTAACTTGTTCCGGCGAAACTGTTTCAGCAAAAACAACAGGCCAATTACAATATACTTGAGAGATTGCCTGCATGCACGCAAGATCTACCGTAGAAAGATCATAATCCGACAATTCCAAAAAGGCCTGTATCGCGGAGGCAGAAACAGCACGCTTAACGACCTGCGGAAATGCGTCGGTTGCATCCCCGATAAAAGAATATGTAACCGTGACAGATTCGATGCGACCGTTTTGTACACCCAAATAGATATCTTCCCTAGTATAGTCATTGGGATAATGCGTGTAAGAAAATATAGAACCAGAGCCGGTAAAATCAGAATATTTCAAATCTGTACCAAACACTGTATTCACCTGCGCAAAAAATTCTGCAGAAGTATAGGAAGCAGACTCCTTTTCCTTGCTACAGGAAATAAGATTCGGCAACAACAGCATTAAAAGGCAAAGAGAAAGTAATCGTTTCATACTATCAACCAACCTACAAAATGAAATCTCAATCCCTGTCAAAACACCAGGCCGCCTGTTTCATCGCCTGCATCACATCAATGTGCTGGGGACAAATAGCATTACACTGGCCGCATTCCAGGCAAAATTTTGCCCGAGGTGTTTTTGCAATAATATCGCCATAAGCATTTCGGCAATGATCTCCGTCCCCATTTACAGCATAATCATTCGTTGCGGAAATGATCTCCGGAATCATCAGGGATTTAGGACAGCCTTTGGTGCAATAATGGCAGGCGGTACAGGGAATGACAGGCAAATTCTTAATTTCTGCCAAAACATCATCCAGCACAGCTTTTTCCTGCATCGAAAGCGGTTGAAAATCAGCACAGGTTCGAATATTATCCATCATCTGCTCTTCATTGGACATGCCGGACAAAACCGTCATGACCCCGGGCAACCCAGCAACAAAACGGATTGCCCAGGAAGCAATGGAACGATTCGGGCAACACTGTTTCAGGAGAGCGGCACAGGTTGGCGGATAATCTGCCAATTTGCCGCCCTTTACCGGTTCCATAACAACAATGGGCTTCTGATGTTTCCGTGCCACATGGTAGCACTGTCCGGACTGGACATTATCGCTATCCCAATCCAGGTAGTTAATTTGCAGCTGCACAAATTCCACTTCTGGATGTCTGGTCAAAATATCATCCAGTACTTGGGCAGAATCGTGAAAGGAAAAACCGAAATGCTTGATTTTACCTTCGGCCTTCATCTTTTGGCAGAAAGCAAAACAATCGTTGGCTTCATAACCATTTATCATATTATGATCCACCGCATGCAACAGATACATGTCAAAATAACCAGCACCGGTCTTTTCTAATTGAATATCGAAGATTCGCTGGCAATCCTCCGGCTGTTTAATATCCCAGCCGGGAAGTTTGCTGGCGATGATAATATTTTCCCGGGGATACCGTTCCACAATGGCTTTCTTCACCATTTTTTCGGACTCTCCGCCATGGTACATCCAAGCGGTATCAAAATAACAAAAACCGGCATTAACATAGGCATCAGCCATTTTACATACTTGTTCAAAATCAATGACGCCGTCCTTCTCCGGCATACGCATCATGCCAAAACCCAGCTTGGGATAATCCGTTGCAAAATTTGGATTGTTCACAAACATCGCTCCCCTTTCATAAGTTTTTTTTATTATACAATAAGCAGGCAGAAAAGTCTAGAGTTTTCTGTAATCTGCACGTTACCTGCTGGCTGCGGCCTGTACTGTTTCGATTTTATTCGGAAAAAGATTACAATACCTGTACATTTTCTGAGACCTGGACAAAAAGAGCGAAATAAGAACCACCGACGCCGTGTCAGCAAGAGACACAACATCGGTGGTCTATTTATTTACTGATAAATTAAGTCTTAATCAAAAGTGATTACTGTGCCGCAACAGAGGACACAGAGGACAGAATGGTGGTCTCATTCCCGTCCGTATCAGCATAGGTCAAATAGAAGCAAACATAGCGTGTTGCGCCGGATTTTACGCCAGTGCGCCGATAACTGAAGTTGCTGTACACCGTAGAGCCGAAGGATTCCTTATAAGCCTTTCCGGCAATTGCAGCAGCAGAATCTGAATTCTCAGCCAAGGTTACAGCAGAAGCGTTCATGTCAGCTTCTGTAGCAGTGACAATAACACCGTGATCTACGATGGTGTAAGTGGCATTGAACGTCTCAAACGAATCCAGATAACCGTCCAGAACTTCCGTGTTCCAGGTTAAATCATAAGCATCTGTATTGACTGCGGCAGAACTGGACTTAATGTTATAAGCAATTTCATAGTCAATAAACCCGTCAACAGTCAAGGTACCATTCTCAAACACAACCACTTCAGCAGCGCCGTCATTGTCGGTATCCTCCGCAGAAACCACCTTACCGGCAGCATCAAAGAAGGCAGAATCACCGTAGCTGCTAATGACCTTCCCCAGTTCAGTATCCAAAACATAAGCAACGTTGCTCAGTAGATCAGACATGGTTTTGGAGGAAGTGTTATACGCATCAACACGATCGGTATTGTTCACCATATAACGGCGGCCGCTTTCACTTTCGAAAGCCTGCCACCAAACGGAAGCATCTGCATTCTGGATAGCGCTCATCCAAGCCATAATACCCATGTCCTTGCCGTTCCATTTGTTTAACTGATTGAAGTTGGCATAGGAATAGGTAAATGTATCGTCGCCGTTACCAACAGACCAACCCCAGCCGGAAGTGCCGCCGGTACCATTAGAATAAATAGTCTTATTCTTATACAGCTGGAATTCCGTGTTATTATAGACAAACACTTCGGAAATGGGTTCGTCATTCCAACTCAAAGCAGAGCCAAACTCATTATAAACACCGAACGCCATTCCCGGATAAGGCGAAAGTACACTACCGTTAACGATATGAAAGAATCCGGTACCTACATTATCGGTATCCGTAGAATTGGAAGCCACATTGATACCAACACACACATAACTGGAGAGCCAGTTCTCATTGTCAAAGGTATATGCGCGGTTAAAGTCGCCAATTTTGTGCTGCTTCATGAGATAGAGATATTTCATTTCATCCGCAATAGCAGCGCGGGTAGCGGCTTGCTCTTCCTCAGTAGCTACAGGCACCCAAGCCTGGCGGTTCTGCATCAATGTAACCCATCCGGAAACGGCAACGCCAATATCACTGTCTCTGGTCATAGCAGCATAAGCAGAATAATCACTTTCATATTGGGTCAAGATGCTGTAATTATTGACAAGCGCCTGATTCTCTGCGGAAAGTGCATCATAAGCAGCACGCACTACCGCGATCTCAGAAGCGGCACGCCAAAAGTGTAGAGAGGTCAGCTTACCGATCTGGCTCTGGACATCCAATACAGCGGTAGGAACTGCGACAGCATCCGCATCATAAGCAAAATAGGTGTTAAAGAAATTGATGTGATCATTATGGCAGTTGCCATCTGCGTTATAAGCCTTGACGACCACCGCGGTGGTACCCTCCGGCAAAGTAATATCAAAATCTTCAGAAGGATGATCCTGCGTCAAAGGCTGGGATTTAAACAACAAATACTGTCCAACATACACTTCGATGTAATCATTCACAGCCATGGAATCACCCAAAGCATTGGAACAGAAGGCGACCGTACCGGTTAACTTATTGAACCCTTTACCGTCAACATCAAAGGTAATGGTGGCGCAGGGACTGCCAGGTTCCAGCCACATGGTAGGGGTCTTACCGGCAACAGCATCAAAGCTAGCGTTTTCTTCACATTGCCCGGAAATTACAGTAGGAAGCGTTTCAAAATCTTCACTGATCACTGTATTACCGCTGGCATCCTTAACAATGATGTTATCATAATAAGCCTGCTCACCGCCGGACAGCCGGACACCCAACCAGTTCAACGTCAATTGGGAATGACTGTAAGTGTACTGCTTCTGTGCCTTACCGTTAACGGCCATATCCAAAGTGGCATTGCCGTCTCCGGTATCCTTCACAGAAATAACAACGTGCATCCATCCTTTACCTTCCTCAGCAGTCAAACCGGAGTCCACGTTCTCGATGCAGCTACCGCTGTTATTGGCCCAGACATGGGGGCGATATGCCACTGCCGCGCCGTTGGTATCAGAACTATTTATCTGTGCCATGGCGAAGTTACCGCTTGCGGCATCCGTACCAATCACAAAACCGGAACACTGATTCACGATTTTAGTATCGTATTCCACTGTGAATGTAGTGAGACCAAGACCATAGTTCTTGGTAGAAACCTCACACCCATCGCCAATCAGATAGATACCGCCGCTCCAGCCAGTATCTGTATCGTCTAAACGGGAACCGAATGGTATAGAGGGCGAAGGACTGTTGGCACCGATGACCTTGTTAGGCACATCAGTAGCCAAAGTTTGATTGTCCACCGCAAAAGCAGGGATGCAAGAAAGACAGCTAAGCACCAATGCAAAGGCAAGGACAAATGCAGTTGATTTGCGGAAAAGTTTGCACATATAAAAGCCTCCTAATAAAATATCGTTCAATGATCTGAAAATACTTTTAAACGATTAAATTTTAACATAAAAAAAAGAAGAATGACAATAGGTAAGCCTTACAAACCTTCTCGTCTTTTTTTGGCAAAAATGCTAGATAAAACTGACATTTGCACAAAAACGGACGAGAAGCACAAGGTAGTCGGACACAGGTTGCATTTCTAGAAAAAATATAGTAAAATAATTATATTATACAAACAATGTGAGGAATCCATATGTTCGCATCAAATGACTTTATGCAAGCTGAGATTGAATATATATCCGGCGGATTATTTGTTTCAGACGGTGCCTGGACCCATCCCTCCCGAACCATCGATAGCTATGAACTGATATTTGTGGTGAAAGGAACCGTTGCACTGCAGATCCAGGGTCAAAACTACGATATTGGAGAACAGGAAGCCCTCTTTCTGGCTCCAGGCGAACCGCACCGGGGAATACAGCCATCCAACCAGGACATCTCTTTTTATTGGTATCATTTTGTATTTCCAGAACATACACCGGCCACGATGCTGGATCGTAAAATCTCCATGAAAAACACCAGTAATCTGCGGATTCTCCTGCGGCAGTTGCTACATTATACCAATACGCCCCGTTATCCAAAAAAATGTAGCAGCATCCTGCTGCAGCTGGCCATTACAGAAATTCTGCTGGCCGGTGAAGAACCACATTCCGACGGAAATGAACTGGTACAGCGGATCCAGGAATATATCCGAATTCATTATGATAAGCACATTACCCTAAAGGATCTGGAAGAACGATTTAATTATAATCAGGATTATCTTTCCCTGCTCTTTAAGCGGCACTTTCACATGGGGCTGAAGCAATACATGACACAAGTCAAAATGGATAAGGCCAAAGAATTAATTGTTTCCGGCATGCAATTGTCAGATATTCCTGCAGAGTTGGGGATAACAGATTACAATCTCTTTCTAAAGCAATTCAAATACCATGAAGGAGTAACACCCAAGGAATTCCGTAATACTTATACCAATTTGCACATAAATAAAAAATAATACGAAATAGTACGAAAGAAAAGCGATCATGTCGAGCATAGAGAAAGGAAGATTTGGTTTTGTTGGCGCAATATCGGTACCTGATAGGAATAACCCCGGTAACAGAACTGATAACCTGCCGGCGATTCTTCAATTTCTGCCACCGATTGCTGTTCAGCTACACGCAAGGCCAGAGATAAGTCAGCTTCTTCAGTCGAGGAAACGGTAATTCCCTTTGGAGAAAACTCAATCTGTAGATGGCCGTAAGCCGTACCAGTCAATGTCACAATGGCCACTTCCCCATCTTCCTGGTAATCAAATGCTGAATACGCACTTTCCGGCAAATACAGACCGGCACGCACCCCGTTACCGGACATACGCAATCCATCGATCACTGGAAGATTATCATAAACCAGCAGCTTTTCCCGGCAAATATCGGTTAGATACCGTTCTGGATAATCTTCTCGGAACAAATACAGATCCCGAAACCAGAATAGACCGTTTTCAAAATAGAGATTGACCCGGTAATTTTTGCAATTGTACCATATTGAGGCTTTTCCGCTCTTTTGATAGTCTGATCGGCAAACAATGGATGCAGTAGGTGTTGTGGAGAAGGTACTGCGAAACCAACGTCCACTCTCCCCTAATGTCTCGACTGTCAACAGGCCGGCAGCTTGCAGCAATTGTAGCTTTTGATACTGATCCTGCAAACCGTTCTTCATGCTGTCCCATCCAAAGGAATTTTCCTGTCCGGCTTGTGTGTATCCATAGGTAACACAGTTCCCGGAAAAATTCTCTCCAAAATACCAGTCAACCCATTGGGGATTTCCGCCGCCGGTTTCTGTATATACCGGCTCCAAGGTTGCCACCCCCTGGCAGGTTACGCTCCCCACCGGCTGTTCTGGATCGCATCCGAAATCATATTGCAATACGGGATCGCTTCCCAGCATCCGAAACACCGGTACCGGTATCTGTTGTTGATTCGACTGGGCAGGGCAAAATACATTGTTTCTGGAAGGATAATAGGCGCCATTATAATAGCCGCCCCACAAAGTGTATCCATCTGTCCCCCACTGATCTTTACAATTGCAGGCAGCATCCAAACCGTAAACTTCCTGAATATAATCCAGCGTGACAGCATCAAAGGCCCAACTGCCAAATACGCGGGGATACCGATGAAACACCTGGCGAAACTTGGAAAACAGTGTATCAACGAGGACTTCCCTGAATTCCGGCAGATATGCGACGGAGAAGCCAACATCCGCATGCCAATCCCAGGGGTACCGGCCGCGCCAAGGATAACCGGAATCCCGACAGAGCGGAGCAACCACTTCAAACCAGACACCAATTTCAAACAGCTCTGGCTCCAACGGTTGTAGCAATGCCTGAAACTCCGGCAGCAACAACGCATCATACTGTACGAGGAAGGTAGTTTTTAAGCCATACTGCCGGGCCAATGCAATTTGCTCGCGCACCGGCGTCACTAAATCCATATCACAGCGGGGTTCGCACCCCCGAATAAAATGCACAAGATTGACAATTTGTCTTTTTTTCATTGTTTCCTCCAAAACTTTAGGTATACGTAACACAGGAGGTGTTCCCATGAAAGCGCAATCCTATTACCGGGACATTACAGATGTCGATAACAACAGGGAAAATTCTACAGTTCGGCTACAGGTCAATTGTGCCGGTTTCTCCAAATACAGCGCCGAGGATGAGGTGTTGGGCGCATCGGTACGTCAGGATTATTATTGCTTTTGTCTGCTTCGCGGAAAGGTGCAAATCGTCAGACCTTGCACTGCACAGCTGGAACCGGGACAAATGATCATTTATCATCCCGGAGACTGGTTCCACTATAATAAAGCAGCCGGCGAACCCATGGATTACTTTTGGGTGCATTTTACCGGGCGGGATGCTGCAGAAGTACTACAGGAATGTGGAATCCCCTGCAATCGACCGCTTAGTCTGACAGGAGAGGTGCCCCTGGAGGATCTGTTCCGGCGATTGTTTCAATGCTTTTATGTGCGGGATCATTTATTTTCTCTGCAGTGCCAGGAACGGTTGCTAGCACTTTTGATTGCCTGCGGGCGCGCGGTGCATCAGGAAGCCAATCCTTCTTCCGCACCCTCTCAGATTGCCGATGCAGTTCATTATATTCATACGCATTTGCATCAGCATCTATCCGTAGCTGCGTTGGCGGAAAATGCATTTCTCAGTGTCAGCCGGTTTCACACCTTGTTTCGAGATAGCATGGGAATGGGCCCACAGGAATACATCTTACATGCACGCATCCGGGAGGCCTGCACGCTCTTAAGGGAAACGGACCTGCGTATTGGGGAGATTGCCGCCATGGTCGGTTATATGGACAGCAGGTATTTCAGCCGAATTTTTAAAAAATACCAGGGCGTCACACCCATGGACTACCGCACAAAATAAGAAATCTGATGACGCAGGGGAACAATCCTAACAGGGTTGCTCCCCTGCTTTTTCACATCTAGTTCTGATTCAGACGGCCAGACGTCTATGATTTAAGTCTGCTGTAAAATTGCCTTCCGCAACAATACAACATCGGTGACCGACAAATTGCCATCCCGGTTCATATCACCAAGTTCCAGTTCCAAATTGGTCTGCTTACCGGCTAGAATTGCTTTCCGTAGGAGCACTACATCGGTGACTGACAATTTATCATCCTGGTTCATATCTCCCAGAACAGCCATAGTTGTACCGCCTTCCGTCGCAAACTGACTGGCATCATACCAGAATACCAAATCCTCCTGGAATTCATCACCGGTACCATTGTACAGGGCCGAAATCTGCGTTTGTGTCAAAGCCGTATGATACAGCTGAGCAGAAGCAAGGCTTCCACGCAGCACCCGGGAAGGATAAGCAGGATCTAGGCACTTCCCAATGCCCAAGGAATATTCATTTCTGCCAACACCGGCGGGACCATCCCGCTCACCGATCAATTCGCCGTTGCAATACAACTTGAGTTTACTACCGTCATAGGTTCCAACCAATAAGCTCCATTGGCCGACCTGGAACGATGTGGGATAAGGCACATTTATGTCATACCATCCGCCGTTAAAGACGAAGAACTCCAGCCCAACCTGATTGGTTTTTAGTGTAACCTGCGTATCACCTTTAGCAAAGAAGGTGTTGTCAGTTGCCAGATCCGCAGGATTCACCCAAAGGGCAACCGTAAAAGTACAGGCTCCGGAAATGGCGGCATCAACAACTGTACTGGACGGCACCACAAAATTTCCTTCCAACGCAAACCCGGTGGGCGAGGTTTCATCCTCATAGATGACAGCAGAATCTGTAATCACCGCATGAAGGGCGTTTCCAGACCGATCCAGCACAGAAGCAGTGGCTCCGAATACGGTACGAACCGTTTGTTCTGCCGCCGTCAATACATCGTATTTTGTGACCAACGCTTTTTGATCCTCTGTCAACCGGTCATAAGCAGATCTTGCCGCTTTGATATCGGGCAGCTGGGCGTCAGACAAAATTGTCGTACAGCGGCTGATCAGAGTATCCACCTCTGCAGCGGTTGCGATATTAAAGGCATCCAGATTGAAAGATTCCGCATCACGGTAAGATTTAGAAAGTGTGAAGAGATCTGTCTGGGCCACAGTATAAGGCACCAAAGTATAGGAATAGGTATAATCGCGACCGTCATTATACAAGCGATAATCAGCCAGAGGTCCGGGGCCGCAGGATTCACCGCCGGTTCCCCGAGAACCATAGTCCAGTTCCAGAATGGTGTAATCATTATCCTCTGCTAAATTGTAAAGATAATTGCCATCCTGGAGCGTAAAGGTAGGCGCTTGCAATTCTGTGGTTTTGTAATGCAGCGCAGAAGCTTCCATTTCGCTGTCGCTGACCACCAACAGTCCGATATCCGACTCTGGATCCTCCACGGCAAAATATGCAACACCGGTTTTTGTTCCGCAGGACTGAATCCGACAATATGGGAAGAAGGAATCCGTAACAGTAGATTGCCAAATTCCCTTTTGGCTTCCCTGATAACGGTCGCAGAAGGTGTCTCCAGGGCCATAGCCATACCAGATAATGTTCTCAAAAGCCTTTGGCAAGGTCAACTCTGCGCCGTACCGGAGCAATTCTCCCATGCTACTGTCCGGATTCAGTGTGGCTGACACTTGAATTTCTCCGGTATTATAAATACGATAGGTTACTGACTGGGTGGAATTCCCAGCACCGGAAAGCAGCCACTCGACCTGAACGGTGGCGGCAGTACCGTCTTCTTCCATGGAAACCTGGCAGGATCTAAGCGTCATATTTTTGTTGGCATATTGCCATTTAGTGTCCAGGGAAAAGTCCCGGTCATTATCCAGAGTTGCACGCCAATAATTAGGCGCAGGCCCCTCCTCCATCAGCATATTGCCGGCATAAGTATAGTTTTGAATCTGTCCCGTAGTCTGATCCAAAGACAGCTGGAAATCCTCTCCGGAAAATACAATGGTACTGCCAATGGTTTCCTGGGAAATAACAGAGTCATTTCCGGTTGCATTCGGTAATCTTGGCACGGAAGCCGGAACGGCAAATTGTTCCGTCTCCACTGTAAAGCCGGCCGCACACCAGGCAGTTGCTTCCCGCAAGGAAGCATAAACATTCAGCAAATATTCCCCGTCAGCAACCAGGGTTTCCGGCATGGTGAAAGGCACCTGTACAGATACGCTGTTCCCAGCCGCACAATCCACTACCATGGAGCCTGAGTCTATTACAAGACCATCCTCCAGCAATTCCCAACGGATTTCATAGTCAGATAGATTGCGAAACGAATTCTGGTTCTGAATTTGAACTGTTCTGGTCAGCATATCCTGGGTATCCGCTGAAAACTGCACCTTAGAATAAACATATTTTACTTCCGCAGCTTCATCCTGCGGCGTCCGATCTGCGCTAATGATACCGTTGGCACAGACAGAACCGTCATTGATGACATCTTCCCAGCAACCGCCAGTAGCCAGATAATAGCCTGCCAGTTCCTCCTGGCCAACGGAAGCATAGTAATCAAATTTGCCATCCGGCACCTCGGTGGCCAGGGCTTGATCCACCCAGTCCCAAATAAAGCCGCCCAAGAGGTTGTCAGCACTGTGCAATGCTTCCCAATATTCCTCCAGGTTACCAATGGAATTTCCCATACCGTGGGCATATTCACAGATCAAAAACGGCATATGATTGGAAACGGTACCCCGATTCCAGACATCGGTAACGCTGGCATACATCCGACTGGCTACATCTACACCGCCATTATTATCCAGGGCTTCATAATGTACCGGTCTGGTTGTATCCAAAGACTTCATAAGATCAGAGATCGTACGATGGATGATTTTGGAATTCGGGGAACCGCCTGCCTCATTGCCAAAAGACCACATAATCACACTGGTACGGTTCTTTTCCCGTTCCATGAGATTTGTCACACGATCCTGCACCGCATTGGCAAAATAGGTGTCCATATCATCTGAGTTTGCACCGAATTCAATATTGCACTCAGCCAAAACCAAAATTCCATATCGATCACACAAATCGTAGAAATATTCATCGTTGGGATAGTGGGAAGTACGGACGGCGTTTACATTCGTTTCCTTCATCATTCTGGCATCGGTTTCATACAGTTCATGGGAAACATAATGCCCAGTATAAGGAGAAGTGTCATGACGGTTTACACCGTATAACTGAAAAGGCTTGCCGTTCAACAAGACAGTTTGATAATAATCCGTAATATTATTATAATTTTCATCTACCTGGGTCCTGGTGAAAGTGATTTCCCGGAAGCCCACCTGCTGGGCAATACTTTCAAAATAGGCGCCGGTATCTGCATTATACAAGGTCAGAACCATCGTATATAAATAGGGATCTTCATCCGACCACAAATGGGGTGCCTGCACCACGCGAGATAATTGGAGCGTACCGGTTTCATCGGTCCGCACCTGTTCCATGGTACCACGCAATGGATCCGCCGCAAAAATATTATTACCCTCCGCGTCAAACAAAGCCACATCTACCGCAAATCCCTGTGCAAACCGATTGGTGGATGCGTTGGTCATTTCCACAGACAACTGCAAGGATGCATCCGTATAGTTTTCATCCAGATCGGTTACCAGCGTATAATCACGCAAGTAGACTGAAGGCGTAGCGTAAAGGTAAACATCCCGGAAAATTCCAGACAAACGAATCATATCTTGATTTTCCAGGAAAGAACCGTCACTCCAACGAAACACCTTAACTGCCAGCACATTTTCGCTGCCATCTCTATGGACATAGTTGGTTATATCGAATTCCGCGGAATCAAAAGAATCCTCGCTGTATCCAACCTGATATCCATTTACATAAAGATAGAAAGCAGATTCCACCCCTTGGAAGGACAGAATAATGCGCTTGTCGCCAGACAGCCAGCTATCCGCCACCGTAAAGGTTCGGCGATAGTATCCTACCGGATTGGTTAAAGTCGGCGCCAAAGGACACTGAAGGTTGGCATTACCGTATACACCGCCCCAGGGATAAGTAAAATTGGAGTAGATGGGAAAATCAAATCCCTGGGTCTGCCAGGAAGCCGGAAGGGTCACCTGCTGAAATCCGCCATAATAAGCGGTGGAGGCAGAGCCAACCTTACCGTCCCCTTCATATTTGGGGGCTACAGACATATTATAATCTTCCTTGTAGAATTCCGTATCTACACCGGCCTTTTGGGCAGCACTGACATTCTTGTAGACTGCAAGAGACCATTCTTGCCCCTCGCCGGTCAGGAGTTGATAATAGGGAGAAAGGGTATAATCCGAAGTTTCCGCACCAGTCTTTGCCGATTCTACGGAGTCATAAGGCACAATTTTGGAAGTATGTGCATCCAAACGGTTGACTTGCACCACCTGGTTGGCATTATAAGCATTGCCATCAACTCCAACACAGTTTTGCTGGCCAGACCATTCTTCCCCGGTAAAATAGCTGACACCGGGCTGTAAAGCGCTGTACACAGGATAACGCCCCCAACTAACACTGGTATCCCAGGGTTGCTCCTGCACGGCAGCTTGCACACATACGGGAACCCCTCCTAACAAAAGGAAGATCGTCAGTAATACAGAAATACATCTCGTAACAGAGCAATACATAGAATAACCTCCCTACTCATTTTATTGTAATTATAGCCCGAACCGGAATCCCCCTGCAACAGACACATCTATTAGAAATGTGGACAAATCAACTGCCAAAATAATACAGTGACCGTCATTACCGTTATTTCAATCTATAAACAGAAAAACAGAGTATATTGGACGACCGTTGAATGGTTCGACGCAATATACTCTGTTATTTTCATAACGTTAGTTACATGTTATTATGCAGATTCGTTGGGGCAAAAACCGCTTTCCGGATCGCCTCCGCACGATCGGTCTTTTCCCAAGGTAGATTCAAATCTTCCCTACCCACATGGCCATAAGCAGCCAGTTGCCGGTAAATGGGTCGGCGCAATTCAAAATCGCGAATAATCGCTGAGGGACGCAAATCAAACACGCGCTCAACAGCAGCAGCAATTTTCTCCTCTGGCACTACCGCAGTGCCAAAAGTATCTACCAAGACCGAAACAGGCTGGGCAACGCCGATGGCATAAGCCAGTTGCACCTCGCAACGGGAAGCCAGCTCAGCGGCAACAATATTTTTCGCCACATACCGAGCTGCATATGCTGCGCTGCGATCCACCTTGGTGGGATCCTTTCCGGAAAAGGCACCGCCGCCATGGCGCGCATAACCACCGTAGGTATCCACGATGATCTTTCGTCCGGTCAGGCCAGTATCCCCGGCAGGTCCACCCAAAACAAAACGCCCGGTGGGATTGATAAAATATTTGGTTGCTTCATCTAATAATGCAGCCGGAATTGTAGGAAGAATCACCTGCTGCATTAGTTCCTGCCGCAGGGTTTCCATATCTGTATCAGGATCATGCTGGGTAGAAACCACAACAGTATCCACACGAACAGGGGAAGTACCGTCATATTCCACTGTCACCTGGGTTTTACCGTCCGGACGCAGATAAGGAAGAATTCCCTCCTTACGCACCTTAGTCAGCCGCTTGGCCAACGCATGGGACAAGGAAATGGGCAATGGCATTAACTCCGGCGTTTCATCACAGGCAAAGCCGAACATCATCCCCTGGTCGCCGGCGCCGTTTTGATTCAGCACATCACCGGCCGCCGTCCTTTCCTCCAAAGAACTGTCCACACCCATCGCAATATCAGGACTTTGTGCATCAATGGCAGTGGTGATGGAGACGCTGTCAGCAGCGAAACCGTATTCTTCTTTTGTATAGCCAATATCAGCAATGACCTGCCGGGCCAACGACGGAATATCTACCTTGGCCGATGTGGAGATTTCTCCCATAATGGTCACCTTGCCAGTGGTAACAAAGGTTTCGCAAGCCACACGGGCCTCCGGATCCTGAGCAATCATGGCGTCCAGAATTGCATCCGAAATTTGGTCACAAACCTTGTCGGGATGTCCTTCTGTCACAGATTCTGATGTAAATAAACGCTTGTGCATAATATTTCTCCTTCCACCTTACGGACGCAGCTTACCGCTCCCGGATACCCCCTATTTCGCAGAAAAAGCGCCCGGTCCCACCGAACCGAGCGCATGAAACCTCATCTTTCGGAAAACCCGCAGGATGGAGCACCGTAATCATAGATCCGGTTGCCGGGCGTCATAGGGCCTGATCCCTCCGCCACTCTTGATAAGGTATTAAATTTACTTGATTATAATACTGCATTTCCCAGGAAAAGTCAAGCCTTTCCGTCGGAAACTCTCTGATTTCTTGCAAAACGGCCGGTTCCCTTTAAAATCGGGCTCAACGGCTTATAAATCAGAAAACAGATCAGCGCATCAATGGCGCCTTTTGCAAAAGTAAAGGGTACATTAAAGATCAGCAATGCCTTCCACAACTGATCAGCAGCAGGCAACAGCGTCTCATACATGCCCACAATCACTTCACGCGGCATAAAATTCTCATAGATCGGATAAACCACAAGCAGGTTGGAAGGGAAGGAGATCGCTGCCATCACAAGCGCACCGATAGCCGCTCCCAACAAAGCACCCTTTCGTGTACGCTTTCTTTGGTAGATCAATCCGGCAATACCGCAAAAGACAGCGCCCAGGATAAAGTTGGAGATTTCCCCAACGCCAAAGGACTGAGAAACCATAGCATGCAACAAATTTTTAACCAGGCAAACCGAGATGCCATACAGCGGACCAAAAGCAAAGGCGGTAATCAAGGCCGGCAGTTCCGAAAAATCAAATTTAATAAAGCTAGGAATCAAAAAAGCGATAGGAAATTCCAGGTACATCAATACGGTACCCAGAGCAGCCATAACACCGGTTACAGCAATTGCTCGAATGTCGATTCTTTTTATCATAAAGCAAAACTCCTTTTTGCCGCCTCCAAAAGGAAACGCCCTGTTCCCCCGGTGGAGGGAGCAGGGCGTAACTGCGTATGAGAATTTACGCATCTTCTTTCATCCGGACTATACCGTCGGCTTTGGGATCACACCAAAATCCTGCATTACGCTCGCGGGCTCGTCGTATACACGCATTACCGCCGGTGGGGAATTGCACCCCGCCCCGAAGACAGCTATTTTAATATATGTTATACCGCGACGCGGTGATAACCAAATGAAAAAGGTTAAAATACGATGATAACAGAATAGCCAAACCAATTCATACAATTTGTACCATGTTGGGAAAGTTTTGGAATGAATTAAAAAAGGACATGGCATTCTTCCTCACTGCTTAACATTTCTTTTGTTATATAGATGGGTAAACCTAAATCCAGTCGCTTCCCAGCTTTTGTATCCAAAGAGAAGCGTGCAGCACAAGCGCTACATATGGCGGTATACCGTTGATGTAAGGATTTAAGCGGCAAAGGCCCTGCCACTAGCTTAGCACCCAGCTTCAATACAGAAAAACACGCAATAGAATGACACTTCGGGCAATATAAATTAAAACTACCCGGTTCCTGACAAACGGAATGAAGCGAAAAAAGCATAGAAACCCCTCACTTTTACATAGTATACCACAAAGAAATAAAGATTTCTATCCCCTTTTCATAATTTTATGTTATAATTTTCAAGTAATTTTCTGAAGAAAGGCAGGCTGATATTTTATGAAATCACGCTGCTTAATGTTTCTGCATAATAGTAAAATAACTATACATCACCAAAGACAGCATTTTGCTCTGTTATTATGGAATCTTGTATTGTTATTGTGCCTGGTCACAGCTTGTACGCCCTCTCCGTCTGCTACAGATGAACCAGCAGCTTGGGACAGCTTCCAGGATTCAAAACTGCCGGAATATACTCCCCTGTTGGGTGTGTGGATCCCTTATTTGGATCTGAATGTGTCAGATTCCTCAGAAACGGCCTTTCGCGAGAAAGTTGAAACCATGTTCGCTGATATTGCTGGGAGCGGTTTCAACGCAATTTTTGTGCATGTGCGGGCCAATGGTGACGCCTGTTATCCATCCGCTTATTTCCCTTGGGCGACCTGGATCTCCGGTGGTTCACAACCTGATTATGATCCGTTATCCCTTATGATTGAAACAGCAAAGTCCCATGGCCTGCAATTTCATGCATGGATCAATCCGTATCGCATTTCCGGCTCCATCTCCGACCCAAATCTTCTGCCGGATGGAACGCCGGGAAAGGGCTGGTTGACAGATGCTGACCCCAGTAATGACAGTTGGGCAGTTATCTCCGGATCAGGCATCTATTTGAATCCGGCGGAGCCGCAGGTACAGGCACTGGTGCTGAATGGCATCCGGGAGCTGTTGGAGCAATATGATCTGGACGGAATTCATTTTGATGATTACTTTTATCCTACCACGGACCCGGCTTTTGACGCCGCAACCTATGCAGCTTATGCAGATTCCTCTGGCAGCAATGCCATGTCACTGGCTGAATGGCGCCGTCAGAATGTCACTACCCTGATTCAATCTGTCCATCATTTGTGCCAGACTGCACAGATCCCCTTCGGGATCAGCCCTTCAGCAGATATTGACAAAAATTATGACATCTACTACGCCGATGTTACCGGCTGGCTGGCAGACGGGACAGTGGATTATCTGGCGCCGCAGTTGTATTTCGGTTACCAGTATCCCCAGGCGAATTATACATATAGCGCATTACTTTCCGCCTGGACAGCTTTACCGCGTGCAAACTCTACCGCCCTGTACATTGGATTAGGTGCGTACAAAATCGGTACGGAAGATGTGGGTACAAATGAATGGCAGCTGGATGAAGCTTTGTTGGCACAACAGTTCTGGGACGCACAGTCCAACCAGACCGACGGCATTATCGTTTACGCCTATTCTTCCCTATTCCAGGACGACGCACTGCATATAAATAACCTGCAGGCTCTGGAAACCGCCATACGGGAAGCCCAACCTTAAAATGTACAAACCAGCACCAAGTCAAGACCACCCCTAAGAGGGGTGGCATGCAAAGCGGCCTATAAGGCCTAGATAAAAGCCAGCGCCTAA
>CAYZTR010000040.1:0-19741 GCA_964481575.1 uncultured Eubacteriales bacterium | reverse complement strand
ATTGTTCGGGTCCATTTTCTTTCTTGCTCGTTGTTTAATTTTCAAGGTCCGTTGCGCTCTCAAAGCTA
This sequence comes from uncultured Eubacteriales bacterium, assembly GCA_964481575.1. Classification (GTDB taxonomy): domain Bacteria; phylum Bacillota; class Clostridia; order Oscillospirales; family Acutalibacteraceae; genus UQRS01. Next base: position 19,673 of record CAYZTR010000040.1, on the reverse strand, counting down.
CCGAATCGGCACCGCTCATCGAGTGCCTGATTATACTACCACAAAGATCGCCTTTTGTCAACACTATTTTTCAGATTTTTTTAAAAAAATTTCCCGGAAAATTACGCACCACAAATTATGCCACCCCCCTATTTTTTAGCCACGATATATTGATTTGACTTATTTTAGTTTCCTATATTATATGTATAAGTTTCCCAATATACGCTTTTACCGAACAAATTCTTCCAGTCTTTCCATGAAATTTCTTAAAAAGGCTTGCAAAAATCCGTTCTATCAGGTAAAATAAATAACAAAGTCTGCTACACTGTGTTATAATTCTCTGTGGGTAACAGCAGTGCAGACAAATTAATGTCGTACACAGCGACGGAAAAGGTGATATTATGGTTAGTGCTGGTGATTTCAGAAATGGCGTTACCTTCGAAATGGACGGCAACGTTTATCAAATTATTGAATTTCAGCATGTAAAGCCCGGTAAGGGTGCCGCGTTCGTACGTACCAAGATCAGAGACGTGATTGGCGGTTCTGTTACAGAACGCACCTTCAATCCCAACGACAAGTATCCTACTGCTTTTATTGATCGGAAAGATATGGAATATTCCTATTCCGATGGAGATCTTTATTATTTTATGGATCCTGAATCTTATGAACTGGTTCCCGTTGGCAAAGATCAGTTAGGAGATAACTTCAAGTTTGTGAAAGAAAATATGGTTTGTAAAGTGCTTTCCTACAAGGGTAATGTGTTCGGCCTTGAACCCCCCACTTTTGTAGAATTAACAGTTGCCCAGACCGACCCCGGTTTTGCCGGCAATACTGCTACCAACGCAACCAAGCCGGCCACGCTGGAAACCGGCGCAGAGATTCGTGTGCCTCTTTTCATTAATGAAGGGGATGTAATTCAAATCGACACCCGTACCGGTGAGTATATGAGCCGCGCCTAAGGAGGAGCTATTATGATGACTTTATCCGAGAAGGTTGCCTATTTAAAAGGTATGATTGAGATGGCAGATCTCGCTGATTCTAAAGAGACCAAGATTATCAACTACATCGTGGAGATTCTGGACGAGATGGCTCTTGCTGTAGAGGACAACGAGGATTGCACTGCCGAGCTGGAAGCCCGCGTGGATGAAATTGACGAGGATCTGGCTGATCTGGAAGACGAATTCTACGATGACAATCCCTGTGAAGGCTGCAGCGCCTATGATGACGACGATGACTATGATGACGAGGATTATGACGACGACGAAGAGTTCTATGAAATGGAATGTCCCGCCTGTCATGAAACCATCTGCATCAGCGAAAGCATGGTAGACGTTGGCGGAATCGCCTGCCCCAACTGCGGCACAGATTTAGCCATTGATTACGAAGAAGAACCGGCAGAAGACGATTCCCCCGAAGCGTAAAACGGTTTTCTCTACCGTTTGTGGTTCCAAACTATTCTTCACAAGCAGACAACAGTCCAAAACTGTTGTCTGCTTTTTTGCAACAGAAAAACCGACAGAAAACGAAATTTTCTGTCGGCACTGAGTTTGTTCTTAATTTATCGGCTTACATCAAAAGCGCTGGTAATGTGATGTACCACTGCATCCCGGAAGGATCCCGGTTTCCTGCAAATTACTTCAATCACATCAAAACGGGGCTGCAAAGTGGTCTGATGCGAATAATAATAACATTTAGCAGTATAGATCAACCGTTTTCGTTTGGCTGCCACAACAGCTTGCGCGGGTGTACCGTAGGATCCGGGGCCCCTGGTCTTAACCTCACAAAAACACAAATACGGCTGTTTTACCGCTATAATATCAATTTCCCCATGGCGGGAGCGGTAATTCCGCTGGATCACCGCATACCCTTGGCGTTCCAGATATCTGGCCGCCACGGTCTCCCCCTGTGCGCCGATCTGATTCCTCCGGTTCTTCGGTGATTTAATCATAAGATTCCTGCTCCTGAAACTTACGTAAAAAAGAAGGCCGATGAATTTCACAAGGGCCAAATTGTCTAAGAGCGGCGTAATGCGCCTTGGTGCCATAACCCTTATGTTTATCAAATCCATAGTCAGGATATTGTTTGGCATACTCCAGCATCAGCCGATCCCGAGAGACTTTGGCCAGCACCGACGCGGCAGCAACAGACATGCTTTTAGAATCTCCTTTTACAACACAAACACTAGGCACTGCGGCATTGCGCAGTGGCTGATTGCCATCAATAATGGCAAAATCCGCAGCCACCTGCAAACCGGCAATGGCGCGGTTCATGGCCAGAAAATCCGCATTTAAAATATTCAACTCTTCAATTTCCCCTACGCTTGCAAAAGCAACACTGTAGGCTACGGCAGAAGAAACGATCGCATCAAACAAAGCTTCCCGGCGCTTTTCAGTCAGCTTTTTGGAATCATTCAACCCGGGAATTTCCAACCCCAGGGGCAAAATCACCGCAGCCGCACAAACCGGGCCAGCCAATGGCCCGCGCCCCGCTTCATCCACACCGCAAACGGCGGTATAACCGCGATCCAGCGCGGCCTGTTCCAGAGAATAATCCGGCATATAAACCTCCATAAAAAGCGAAAGACTGTCATGGGACAGCCTTTCCATAATCAAAAACAGCAAAAGCAAGCCTTGGAACTATCACACATCAGGCCACTCCAAAGTCAGGTTCCCCAGCTTTTGATTCCGATACTCCTCCAAAAGCATAGCAGAAGCCCGCTCAGTATCTACCACGCCGCCACGCATCAACATACCGCGGCGCCTTCCGATTTCCTCCAGATGATCATAGGGCAACTGCTCCGGCGCAGGTTCCACCCGATACCGTTCCCGGAGCAAATCCGGATAGTCCGCCAGAAGAACCTCCAGCAAACGGCAGGCCAGAGCCTCCACATCCATAACTTGATCCTTAATAGCACCGGTAAAAGCTAGCCGCTCTGCTACAGTCTGATCGTCAAACTTCGGCCAGAGAACCCCAGGCGTATCCAACAATTCCAGTTCCTTATCTACCGAAAACCACTGATTCCCTCGGGTTACGCCAGGGCGGTTTTCCACCTTGGCCCGGTTATTGCCGGCAATGCGGTTAATAAAGGAAGATTTTCCAACATTGGGGATTCCCACTACCATAACCCGCAAGGGCTTGCCAACCATTCCCTTTTCCCGGTATCGTTCCAGCTTCCAGGCCAATAAATCCTTGACAGCCGTCTTGAACTGATTCAGGCCCTTTCCCGTCTTACAGGCAATGGGCAACGCTGGTATATGCCGATGGGCATAATACTGAACCCAGGCCGCAGTTGCTTTAGGATCTGCCATATCCGATTTATTCAGCAACACCAACAAAGGCTTATTACCAATTAGTTCCGGAAGTTCTGGATTCCGGCTGCTTTGTGGGATTCTGGCGTCCGTAATTTCCACCACCGCGTCAATCAATGGCAAAATTGCCTGAATCTGCCGGCGGGTTTTGGTCATATGACCGGGAAACCATTGGATATTCTGCATCTCGGCCATGATGTTCACTCCTTGTATTCTAAACCGTCAGGCCAGCCATTCAAAAATATCGTACTTGAAAAAACGTGATTCCGGAATTCGCCAAATGCGGACATAGGCCCGCCCTAAAATATATCTGGTATCAATCATACCAATGGAAGAAGATCGGCTATCCAGGGAACCGTTGCGGTTATCCCCCATAACAAACACACACCCCGGGGGCACCGTAACGGGGAAGGAAATATCATAGCTTACATTCGTAGGCGTATTGACATAATCCTCCACCAAAAGCTGGCCATCTACCTTTACAGTCCCGGCTTCAAAATCAATGTCAACCTCCTGCCCTTCAGTAGCGATAACCCGCTTAATAATGGGTTCGGTCTGCTTGGTCATTTCCAGGCTTTCATCATTTTGATAGTTCCGTGAGATAACAACAATATCGCCATAAGATGGCGTATAAAACCAATGGCTAATAACTACCCTGTCCGAATCCTGCAAAGTTTGCAGCATAGAGGTCCCGTCGACCCCCACTACCCGGAACACAAAGGTAAACAGCAAGACCACGGCCACAATGGCCACGACCAAAGAATCCATCCATTCGTAAACTTCCCGAATGCCGCTTTTTTTCGCCGACTCAGGAGGCTTTTTCCGCCGGGCCCGGCGTGGAAGCACCATATCAGACGGCGCCACAGAAACCGGATCAACGGGCACATCTGGAATGTCCCGGGAAACAGCAGGCTCTGAAACAACCTGAGATTCTGACTGTTCAGACATAGACTGGTTCTGAAATTCTTGATCCTGTGGTGTTAGATTCTCCAAAAAGGACACCTCTTTCCTGCTTTGATCATATATTTCATGATGACAAAAGGGGAACAGCAGGCTGTTCCCCTTTCCGGTCTTATAACTGCTCTTTCACCTTGGCAGCCTTACCAACGCGGTCACGCAGATAATAAAGCTTGGCCCGGCGAATCTTACCATGGCGGACAACCTCCACCTTGGCCACATTGGGAGAATGAACAGGGAACACACGCTCCACACCTACGCCGTAAGCCACCCGGCGAACGGTAAAGGTCTCGGAAATGCCACTGTTGTTACGGGCAATAACAGTACCCTCAAAAATCTGAATTCTCTCTTTTTCACCTTCGCGAATCTTCACATGCACCTTTACGGTGTCACCAATGGTGATGACGGGTTTATCTTCCGTCTTCAACTGGCTGGCAGTCAGCTGTTCAATTGCGTTCATTGTAATATCTCCTTTCATTTCCGGCGTTCATACTCCCATCATACCGGGACAGAGGAACGTCCGCTTCAATGTCGCAAGCGGCATTGAACCCACCAAAAGGAATTGGCGATTTCAAATGCTAGAGTAGTATACCACATTCCTTTTTGAAATGCAAGTATTTTTTCTCAAATATACCCGGCAAATTTACGCCGCTGGCAAAACAGCTCAGGATTCTCCGTAAGAAATGCCATACTCTGCATAAATATCAGCCAGCCGACCATTCTCGGTGATATTTTTTAAGCCGGCCTGATACATGGCGAGCAACTGCTGCCCCTTTTCACTGGATTGCATGACGGCAAACGCATGGGGCACTGTCACCCCGCCATCCAAAACATAATCCTCCAGATCCGTCACCACGTCCAGACCGATCATATAGGTAGCGACATAGGATAGAACGGAAGCCTCCCAAAAACAAGCAATGGAATTTCCGGCTTTCATATCGTCATACATTTGGGTCACATCATTAAAATAGCGCAGGGTAAATCCGTACTTCTCCTGAATGGATTCCGCGAAAGTGGCGCTATCCGTTCCGGCTATCACTGCAGCAGTCAGTCCTGCCAAATCCCGAAACTCGGAAATATTGCTGCCGGACAATACGGCCATAACTGTATGTGTCAAATAATAAGGAGCAGAAAAGTTATAATTCTCCTGACTTTCCTCGTCCACAGGCAAATCAAAGGCCAACACGCCATCCGCTTCTCCAGCTTCCATGGCAGCTATGGCAGCCTCCATACCAATGGGCTGCAAATTATACTGGAATCCCTGATCCGCAGCTATGGCATCCAGGATATCCGCATTTAATCCAGCAAATTTATTCTTATCATCCCACAGCTCAAAAGGCACCTTGCTGGTATCGGCAGTAATAATATACGTAATCTCATTTACATCAGAAGCTTTTGCACAGCCGGATAAAAAGGTGGCCAGGCAAAAAGAAACCACCAGAATCCACGCAACAACGATTTTTTTCAACAGAATTACCCCTTTCCAACCAAAGCAGAACCTACAGCAAATTACAGATATACTTTATCATATTTTTCTTTCAAAATCAATAGAAACTTGACGTTTCCGCGCTGCACACGGGATATTGATTGGAAAAGCCAGACATTGCTTGACAATTTTGAAATAAATCGAATATGCTGTTTATAAAGTGGAGGCTCCATATATCACCTTATCGTGCCGGCAAGCCTGAAAACCTAAGATCCCGCAACTGGTGAGATTCTAACGACAGTCTTTTTTTGTTTGCGATACTGAGATCCCGTGAATTTATAGTATGCTTCAATATATTTTAGTCATTCACACAACATTGCGATCTGCTCCCCTTCTCACCGCTTGCAAAGTTTACAGTTTCAAATTAATGCATATTGTTTGACATTTCTTACCTATTAAGCATAAAAGGAACAGCACCATCATGCAGGGAGTAATTGGAGCTTTGGCTCCCTCTGGGATTCAAGCTGTTTCCTTTTATTACGAAAACAGCACAGGGCAGAGTTACAGATAGGTGTTGCATAGCATACATTATGATTTCATGGCTATATCAAATTTTTTTAAAAAAAGACTTGCATTTTGAAAGGGGGTATGCTATAATAAACAACGTTGACAAAAGAGTCAACAATGTCCGGGTGTGGCTCAGTTTGGTAGAGCGCTTGACTGGGGGTCAAGAGGCCGTGAGTTCAAGTCTCGCCACTCGGACCATCAAAAGAGGACGAAAAAGATATCCTCTCTGAAACCCCCGATTTTATCGGGGGTTTCGCCATTTTAAGCGGCAAATTTTCGATAGTTAAAATCGTAGATGTAAAAAGGCTGGTTTCCCTTTGAAGGATGATTTGAACCCTCGCACAACAAAATATTTGATAAAATCAGGCAGGCAGAATCTAAAAATTCTACTTGCTTTTTTGTTGCCTCAACGCCGATCGTTTAGGAATATACGGTCGGTTTTTTTATTTGCAGATAGCCAATAAACAGATAGTCAATAAACGGTAAAATTGCAGTCATCGATTTAACTGCTCACTATCACGAAATATATAAGGAGCTGCAAACGATAGACTATTACAGCTCACTGGAACATCTGCTTTTAAGAGATGAAGAATGTGAAGCATACCGTGTAAAGCTTTATTCCGACAGTGATATCGGTAATCATATGATCTTACTGTTAGATGAGCGAGATAGCCTTTACGATGCATATGAGCTTGATCTTGCCGTTACAAATGCAAGAGAGGAGATTAAAGATGACCTTGAACAAAATATTTTGCATGGGCAGTATTCAAATGTTACAGATGTTATTGAAGGCATCAACCAATTAAAAATGAATGTTGCCAAATCAAAGGTCACTTTCTACTGTCCGTTGATGGCCTTGCTGGACGAGGATGAAGATTACTACTTACAGCATTCATATGCTGCGGATGCTCCTTAAAATGAAGCTTATCACACAGGACGAATACAACAGAATTATAGCCATCAGCGAAGAATATTACGATACAAAAATTTATTGTGTCTAAAGTGATAAATCTTCCGGTTTGCACTGGATGTTTCCGAACCTTTGCAGTATTGTATGTGTTGCCGAAAGGCAAAACTATGAAAGGAGTCAAGCCGAATGAATGTAATCAATATTACGGCTGAAAACAAAAAGCCAAAAGAAATCATCCGTCTCGCAGCTTACTGCCGTGTATCCAGCGATTCCGCCGACCAGCTTCACTCCTTCGCCGCGCAGATTCGATACTACAAGGACTACGAGCGGAAGCATCCGCAGTATAAGCTGGTAGATATCTATGCGGACGAAGGGCTGACCGGCACCTGCATGGACAAGCTGGATGAACTGCAACGATTGCTTCGGGATTGTAAGAAGGGCAAGATCGACCGCATCATCGCGAAATCAGTATCCCGATTCGCCTGGAACACGCAGGAGCTTCTGACAACGCTCAGAATGCTCAGGAAACTCGGCGTCAGCGTCTACTTTGAAGAACAGGATATTGACACCGACAAACTGAATATGGAAATGATCGTCACATTCCCCGGTATGACCGCGCAGCAGGAAAGCGAGTCCATATCGGGGAATATGCGTTGGAGCTATAAAAAGCGGATGGAATCCGGTGAATTCAACTGCTGTGCACCTGCCTACGGTTTTCAATTAGAAAACGGTCAGCTTACAGTATATGAAGCCGAAGCTGCCGTGATCCGGCGAATCTTTACCCTGTATCTGCAGGGAGTCGGAAAACAGTCCATCGCCACACTCCTCAACCGCGAGAATACCCCCCCCGCAGATACAATCAGAAAAAATGGTATCACTCCACTATCCATTATATTCTCAACAATGAACGGTATATGGGCGATGCGCTTCTGCAAAAAGCTATACCACCGAAACTCTGCCGTTCCGCAAGGTTAAGAATCACGGAGCCAAGACGCAATACTATGTTGAGAACGCCAATCCCGCCATCGTAAGCCGTGAAATATATGAGGCTGCACAGAAATTACAGAAAACAAGGCATACACCTTCCTGTAAGCGCAAGATGGTCTATCCTCTGACGGGAATCCTCCGATGTCCTGACTGCGGACAGAGCTTCCGCAGACTGCTTACGGCGGGAACCGCCTATTGGGTATGCTCCGGCAAAGCGGCAGGCGTTACAGACTGCGTCAGCCGCAGAGTCCGTGAAGACGCCGTATATGACGCCTTCCTCACCATGCTGGAAAAACTAAAAGATTACCGAAAGCCCCTCCTCGGAACGCTGATCCATGATATGGAGGCTATGCAGAGCAGGACGAGTGAAAACTACGGACGAATCGCGGAGATCGACAAAGCCATTGCCGACCTTGCCGCTCAAAACTTAATCATCACACGACTGCACACAAGCGGTGTACTGAACGCATCCGACTATGCAGCCAAATCCTCTGAAATCAATAACAAAATCAGCACCCTGCGTTCAGAGCGAAGGAAAAAGCTCTCCGAGGATAAGGAAGACGAACAACTCGACAAGCTGAAGGAACTCTATGGGATCATAGAAGAATATGAGCCTGCGGATGAACCGGATACGGAAATCCTCAGCCAAATCGTTGAAAGCATCACGGTGGACAGCAATGCGGAGATCACCTTCAAGCTGATCGGCGGTGTAGAGCTGACGGAGAAAATTGACGAGAAAGGGCGGTGTCACTTGGCATGAAAAACAGAAGCATACCATTCGGATATCAGTATGCGGACGGCGTTATCACTGTGAATCTGACAGAAGCGGAAATCGTCAAAGCAATCTGCAGCGCCTATCTCGGCGGGCAGTCGCTGCTGACGATCTCAAAGTAGCTCAATGAACAGGCAGTTGAATATATACCCGGCGTGACCGGCTGGAATAAAGCAAGGCTTATGCGGATTTTGGAAGACCGCCGATACCTTGGCACAGACAACTACCCCGTTATCCTTGACAAAGCCGTCTATGAGGCAATTCAAAGAACCAAGACGGGACGGAATACACAGAAAGGAACTGACCGCAGCGCTGATATTTACAAGCTGGAAACGCCTATCCTCTGCCCGAAGTTCAAAGCAGAGATGCACCGCTACCAAGACAGCCGATGCAAATGCAAGCAGCGATGGGGTTGCACGAATCATGAATGCGGGGAGCTGATCGTCATCGCAGATGAAAATCTCCTTGCACAAATTACGGAACTGCTGAACATCGTAATGGCTGATCCTGATAGAATTCAAATGCCGGTGAATACCGAAATAAAGCCCGATATCGCGATACTTAAAACGGAAAACGAGATCGGCAGAGCTCTCGACAGCGTAGAGATTGACAAAGAAGCTCTGCGCCGGAAAATGCTCCGCTGCCTCTCGCTCAAATACAAAAGCATCGACCATACTACTTATGCCATAAAGAAGATGAAAGCGGACTTGGAGAAATCAAGCCCGCTTTCTGAATTTTCTGCCGACCTTGTGGCAAGAACGGTCAAAGCCATCACACTGAATACAGACAAAAGCGTATGCCTTACGCTGATTCATCAGAAAGGAGCCTGAAAGTCATGCAAGCAGCCATCACCCAACCGACGCCGCCTAAAGTTGTACGCGTTATCCCAGCGGCAGTCAACATACAGGAAGAAACTAAAAGTGCCTACCGCCAGACCTGTGTCGGCGCCTACTGCCGGGTATCCACTAAGCAGGAAGAACAGCTTAACAGCTATGAGGTACAGATAAAATTCTACACGGACAAAATCAACGCAGAACCGAAATGAACACTGGTCGGCATCTTCGCAGATAAAGGAATCAGCGGTACAAACGTAAAGAAGCGGGATGAATTCAATAAATTGATGCGTCTATGCAGGCAAGGCAAGGTCGATATGATCATCACGAAATCCATCAGCCGATTTGCCCGGAACACTGTAGACTGTCTGAAATATACCCGAATGCTCAAGGACTTGGGGGTGAACGTATACAAGGGATTCACAGCACCCAGCCCGGCGCCGAGTTCTACATCACCATCTACGGCTCTATCGCACAGAGTGAATCCGAAAACATCAGCGCCAATGTGAAATGGGCAAGGCACAGAGCGCCAAAGAAGGCAATGTCCCATTCCACTATAAGAAATTTCTCAGATACCGAAAAGGCAAAGACGGCAAGCCGGAAATTGATCCTGAACAGGCTGAGATCGTCAAGCTGATTTATGAACGATTCCTCGCAGGTGACAGCTTCGGCGGTATCAAAAATCTACTGGAAGAAATGGGCGTCCCTTCTCCCGGCGGTAAAGCCAAATGGCAATACTCGACAATACAGTCCATCCTCTCGAATGAACGGTACAAGGGCGACGCCATCATCAATAAAACTTATATCTCCGACTGCCTTTCCAAGGCTGACAAACCATCCGATGACCTACGATGATCAAATTATCCGGCAGATACTTGAATGCGTAGTGGTCGAGTCAAAAGAGAAAATCAAAGTGGTATTCGTCGGCGGTCTTGAAGTGGAACAGGCACTTAACGAATAAAAAAGCGGCTGATCGCAGACATTACTGAAATTGAGCATTCAAGAGATTTTCGGTGAGGGTTCAAATCTACCCACCAAAACGACGAAAATATCTTTTTTATAGTCCTTAGACAAAGAGAGTCCCGAAATCTGCATAAAACTGCGGATTTCGGGACTTTTTATTCAAGGAAAAACAATTTGGAAATCGGTCGAAATAAGTCCATATTTTTGCCCGTTGTTACGGGTTTCTGATTCAAAAAGCGCCTGGATTTCCAGGCGTTTTTTAAGTTATAAACCGGAAACGGCAGCGGACAACGTTTCGATGTTGGGATGCACATAGGTTTCCGCAGTAAAATTATAATCTGTATGGCCAAGTAGCGATATAACCACTTCTTCACGGACATTGGCGGCAGCTAGCATGGTGGCAAAGGTATGGCGGGTGGCATGGGGCGTCAGTCGCCGGATACCAAGCTGCTCCAGCAGCGGGTAGTAGACTTTTTTCCCGAAACCGTTTTGCCGTATAGGGCTTCCCTGCTGGATCAGCCACAAGCGTATTGTTTCCGGCATCAGCCAGGCAATCCACATAAGGACGGATCAGCGGGTGGATTGGAATAGTACGATTTTTGCCGGCATCTGTTTTGTTTCCGCCGGTCAGAGTACCAGCTTTACGATCGTAAGAAAATTGGGCAAGATCCAAAAATTCCGAAATCCGGAAACCGGTGTAAATCATGATCAATACTTCCGCAGCACCAGCAGTGGATATTTCTGCCGCCTGTTTGATCTTTTCAATCTCCGGACCGGAGAATATCTCTTTTTCCGTTTTTGCCTGCTTTGGCAGTTTCAAAAATTCGGCATAATTTTTTGTGACGATATCATTTTCCAGGGAATACTTATAAAGCAGATTAATTAGGATACGCACTTTAGAAATGGAGGAGTGGGACAATCCGGCTTCGGCGCAGCGATCAATACATGCCTGGATGTCAGCAGTACGCAAATCACGGATTCGGCGCTGGTGAATAGATGCTAGATGTTTATAGGCTGCCTGATAGCCAAGGATCATCTGGCGGGAAATATTTCGCTGGTGGATGGAAATCCACTCCGCATAGATATCCCCTACCGTGGCTCCAAGGCGGGTAGTAGGATGAATCTTGCATTCTTCCAGGGCGGCAACAGCCTCCGCCCGGGTGGCGAAGGCACCGATCTTTTCCCGAATCACTTTACGGTTTTCATCGTCATAGTTGGCCGGTGTGAAAGCTACCCAGGGCCTGGCCCGGACATCTTTCCGGTGCTGGATTGTGCCTGATCCGTTACATCGTTTAGAATACTTTGGCATATTGTACCTCCTGTTTTTTGGGCGCAAAAATCCCGCCCTTGACATTGGCGGGATTTTTCGGTACAATATGGGTGCGATTCATTTCGTACCGAACCCGCAAGGGTGTTGGTGACCGTCCTCTGGTGTTGGTAGCGCCGGAGGGCGGTTTTTTATGTTAACAAAGGTGTTTAATACACGTCCGCAGTTACGCAGCGCAGAAATAAGAAATAGTAAATATCAGCATGACAACAAAAAAGACAATGGATATAATAACACTTGCCAGCAGTTTGTCCTTGAAAACGGAAACCGTGCTGTGAATCTTAAAAGAAAACACAATAGCCATTATGTCCAAAACCAAAAAAGCAATCAAAAGCAAGAAATTAATGGCGGCAACAACGCTGGAACATCCAAAACTTAAAAATGCGAGGAACAACGAAATTGGTAATAAAAAGATCAAAGATACACTGGTAAGATTCTTGATTGACCCGCAAGTGAACAGTGATATAAAAGCAAGGCCAACAAAAATAGATATGATGGTGCCGAAAAGAAACATTATACAGCCAAACCCTTGATCATCATAAGCATACCAAGCAGTACAAGTCAGCATCATCAATGTGGCAAAGAATAAAGCGAAGCCGCCCAGGATCCGGGTTGGCCGAACATGCGGGTCTGGTTTGCTTGTCTGCAGATTATTTGTTGTCATAGCAACTCTCCCTATAATATAATAGATATATTGACAACGCCGCATTCAGACAGCACTTTCTAAAATTGCTTTTCGCAGCAACACCACGTCGGTAACGGACAAAGCACCATCCCCGCTCAAATCGCCAGCAGGCACGTTTACGGCGGTACTCCCCTGCAAAATCGCCTTTCGCAGCAATACTACATCGGTAACCGACAGAACACCATCTCCACTCAGGTCACCCAGCAACAAATCCGGTGCGACATTGGACAAATCATACTGAATGGTATATTGCAGACCAAACATGGCATATTGGGACAAGACGGTTACAGTAACAACTGGATTGGAACGGCTTGGGGTGGTTACAAAATAGGAATCGTTTTCTCCACAGGAGACAGTAATCTGGGGGAATTCAGCGGTATCCAAAACCACCGTATACGTTCCGGTTGTGGCGTCGAACCCAGCGTCCGGATCCGTATCCAGCGCTCCGACAGATACACCGTCGAGAAGAACATCTGTGACCTGTACTTCCGGAACAGACGCTGTGTAAGACAGAATCATATCTCCAAAATGAACGGCCATATCCCCGTATCCCTGATCGTTGGGATGCAGATAAGTATCGGCCCAGTAATCCTTATCCACATAGGTTTTTTCAGTGTAATCATGCATATTCTCCACCGTTAAGCCATATTCCTGGGCCAATTGATCAATAATGGGCTGAATATAGGTCGTGTTATTATACTCCCGATTGGAACCGTTATCCGTCCAAAGCGGATATGCAATGAAAATCTTGGGTTTGGATTCCATGGCCTGATATTCCTCAATTAAGGCAGCATAATCATCATGAAACATCTTGCAAACCAACTGCTGTGCTTCCTCCTGCGTAGCTGCCTGACCATCAGCCAACAGCTTACTAACATTGCTGTCCCAATTGATATTGGCGGCATCGTTGGTCCCCAGCATCATGATTACAATATCAGGATCAGAAGTAATCCCCTTAGCATAGTTGGCGGAAGAAATATAGGGATAATAAGAATAATCCCAACTCCGGAACACCGTGGAACCGGAGGTACCGGCATTCGTTACATAGTATGCGCTACCCAAATAATTCTGCATTTGAGCGGGATAAGAGTACAGCTCAGCGTTGGAAGAAGCATATCCTTCCGTGATGGAATCACCCACACAGGTTACACGGATCGGAGTATTGGCCAGAGACTCCAATTGAGCCCGAAGCTGTACCACCTTCGCAAAATACTGACTCTGAAGCTGCTGTACCTCATTCAAGGTATCATAGGCACTAATCGCCTCATAAGCAGCGGAATAGTCACTACGCCAAACGGTATCCGGCAAATTCTGCAGCAAAGCATCCACCTGCGCCACCTTGGCAGCATCTTCCAATTGTTCCTCAATCACCTGATGCGCAGAAATGGTATAGATTTTTGCAATACCGTTCGCGGCTGTTAGGGTAACATTTTCTCCATTGGAAAAAGAACCTGCAGATTTACTCAACACAGCGCCTTCCGTAGCAGATATGGTCAAATCCATTGCATTTAAATTACTCCTCTGGAGCAGCAAAAGAATCCGGTTTCCGTCAACAATGCATTGCAGCACATTTTTGCCGGTAACACCAGTAACCACAGCAGAACCATCCAAAATGGACAAAGCACCATCCGCAGAAAGAACCAGGCTGGCATTGATAAAATCCTGACGGGTATTCCCCGCTGCATCAATATATGCATTGGAAATCGGTACACCAGTCATAAAAAAGGGATTTTGCGCTGCGCCGGTGGAAAGCCAGGCCTCGACCATAGCACCGGAAATCACATAAGTATCCGTTCCGTCGGCAAAAAGATACACGATCCCGCCGGTCTGCCGGAATTTTTGATAATAGGTCCCGGAATAGGAGGCAGCCAGACCATCTGCATAGCCGACACTTTGACCATTCCAAGCCAAGGTGGCATAGGCTTTTTGCAATACGGTTTTACCAGTGGCATCCAGGCCCACACCGGGATAATAATTCAAACTGGAGATGCTGCCATCCGCTTGCCGTACTAAAGTCAGACCAGCCAGGGATTGATATGTTACACCATCCACCTGAAATTCATCGCTCAAGGGTGTATAAGAAGAACCCCACAGCTGCGGAAACCCCAGAACCATAGTCCCTTTCACGGAGAATACCATGCCTGCAAAGGGAGCAGACATATACCCCCAAGTACGGCCGACTTGACCCCAAGGGTTATCAGTATTGTCACCACCAGCCCATTGAATACACAACTGATTACCATAGGTATCCAGTGTATACGGCGTTCCGGCAGTATATCCCTGCGGAGTTCCCATATCAAATCCCATAGCCGTTTGTTTATCATACGCAGTCAAAAAGGCCTGCAAGGTGGCGGCTTGTTCTGCAGAAGAAGCAGATTTCACCCAATTTTCCACATTAGCAGAAGCATAGCTGCCCCAAGCCAAATCAAAAGACGCGGCGCTGGCACTCATAGTCCCAGCACAAGCACTCAACAACAATACAAAGCACATCCAAAAACAAAACATTCGTTTCATAAAACAGACCTCACATTCCATTAATGCATATTCTACACAGGAATGACACTCACCCCATTGTGAGGTCATCCTCTGCTGTATCTTGGGAAGAATTCACATCCACATTCCCTTCGGTATCCTCAACAGCCTCCTGCTCTTCTGCAAAAGCAGGCTGATAGGCAGCATCTTCTTCTGCCTGTTTTGATTTCCGCTTTTGCACAAGCTTACACAAATCCGACCAAAAGTAAAAGAAAAAGAGATAGACAAAAGCAATCACGGTTAGGACAGGATTCCGTTTCAGAATAGCCGCTAAAACCAGCACAATTAAAACTACATAGGACAAAATTTCCAGAATCCACTGCACCGGCGTCTTCTTGGGCTTGATTTCCCCATCCGGTTCCTCCAGGGGCTGTGCGGAAACCTCATCGGCGCCCTTCTGCAGCAAAGCATCGTCCCCCAAAGGCAAATCCACCTTCTCCTGTGCATCTGACTGACAAACATTCACGTCTGCCGCAAAATTCTTTTCTTCCATTTCTTCCATAATAAAACCTCCCGATCTACGTAAATACATCATCTTGCAACTCGCAGGCGATCATCTGAACTTCCGGCCCAATGCGAGAATTTTGCGGCCGAAAGGCAAATCCAACAATTCCTGTTCGGTAAAACACTGAAAATACAAAATCAAGCAGAAATATGCAGCCACGCCCAACATGATGGAAACCAGCATACCGATCAACTTGGAGAAACTGGTAGAATGGCAAAGCAAATACATTCCCTTATGCACCAGAAAATAGCTGATCCAAACCACCGCCCCCATCAGCAGAGAAGCAGCCAGCGGAGTCAAAAAGGTGCGCTTCAAACGCCAGTGATATCCAGTGCGTTTCGAAACAGAACGCGCATTCAGCAAAGACACTACCATCGGGAATGTAACATTTCCGATCAGCAAATAATAGACGCCAAAGCTACCGTCCGCTCCAATAGGCGCAAACCGAAGAAGCAGGTAAATCAACAGTGTGTGAATGCCCAGGGAAATGGCGCTGTGATAAACCGGGATCCGCATATAATCACTCCCCTGCAAAAGCGCAGTAGTAATAGTAGAAAGTGCATAAAAGACAACTGCAGAAGAACCAAATTGCAGCAAATGAATAGCTACATCCTGATGCGTACAATTCGGGAATAGCAATGTAATAATAGGATTCGCTAAAACAGCAAGCCCTACAGCCGCTGGAAAAGCAATTGACATATTAAATTTTAACACGGCATCCATCTTCTGAAAAGTTTCAGTTGTTCTGCCATTTACTCGGGAAGAAACAATATTGGGAATCGTGGAAGCGGCCATAGCAGAGGCAATGGCAACCGGCAAATTGATCATCTGATTATATTGGGTATTGAAAATGCCTTGTAAAGAACTGGCCAGCGCCTCCCCCATTCCCCGGAGATTCATCACATTTCCATACACATAGTCGTCCACAGTATATCCCAATTGATAGACGGTCTGGCTTAAAATGACCGGAATCACCGTCAAGATCAAGCACTTATAAACATGTCCGTTGGATTCAGCCGGCGTAGTATCTCTGCTAATCTCCCCTTTTGCGGTTGCCTTATGGCGGTAAAACAGGATAAGCAACACCAGAAAAGCTGCGATAGCGCCGGCCAGCGTACCAAGTGTGCCACCCATGGCGCCGAACGCAAATTGCTGTCCAGTTCCGGCATACACCCGGACAAACTGATAGGAAGCGACCACGGAAACAATAGCGTTCAAAATCTGCTCCACAATCTGGGACGCCGCCGTAGGAATCATGTTACGCTGCCCCTGAAAATAGCCTCGAAAAACAGCCAGCAAGGCTACCATAAGGGTGGTAGGCGCCAGTATCCGAAGGGGCTGTGCAAGACCGTCCCGTTTATACCATTGGGCCAACGTATTTGCTCCAAACCAAAGTACCAGAGCCGCAACGGCACCGGCCAGCAAAGCAAACAACAGCGCATCCCAGAACACACGGTAAGCATTGCGGGGTTGTCCTTTGGACAAACGCGCAGAAACCAGCTTGGAAACCGCTAATGGCAATCCATAAGAGGAAATTGTCAGCGCAATGTTATAAATTCCGAAAGCAACGGAATAGAGACCATTCCCCTGATCCCCCAAAATATTGGCCATAGGGATCCGATAAAGAAAACCGATAATCTTGGTCACAATACCCGCAGCAGCCAGAATGGAGCCCTGCAGGAAGATAGAATTTTTGCGTTCCTTGGCTATAGAGTCATCTTTCACGGTGTCAACCTCACATGAAATAAAAATATAGATCTGGTTTACCATGTGACGGTTCTGTCCGTCACAGCAACTTAAATCCTTATAATCAAAACCTTTACGGTCATTATAGCATAGTTTTTTCCTGATTGCACCTGTTATTTGAAAAAAACGGAAAAAGAAAGCAGTATGGAAAACGGAAGATTTGGCAATCAAACTGTACTGATACACGGACAAAACAACCATAGGAACTGTGAACCTACTTTTGAAGCACAAAAAAGCACAGGATCAAAATCCTGTGCCGTTGCGAATCAGACTGTTTACAAGTTCATTCATTTCCTGTTTGGATGTAACGCTGTGGGTCCTTTGAACTACTGCTTCCTTTTCCTGATCAGACAGGGATTCAAATTTTGCCATGGCCTGTTCGTTTTGCGCCAGCGCCATTCCTAAGCCTAATGGTAATTCCAGCATCATAATCACCTCCAAGATAACCATCTTATAGTAAGTATTTGCAAAAAGCCGGCTACCATACAATTAATTGAAAAAAGCATAAAGAAAACCCGCTCTAGGCCAAGCCTAAAGCGGGTTTTGGTGGAGACGATCGGACTCGAACCGACTACCTCAACAATGCGAATGTTGCGCTCTCCCAGGTGAGCTACGCCCCCATAAATACTGCCAGAAAACATTCCCTGATAATTTGGAATTATAGCACATTCCAAGGCAGATTGCAAGAGATAAGTTACAATATTTTTGAAAAACCTTTGGATTCGGTTGCTTTTTGGAAAAAATGAATTATAATAAAGGTAAAGTAAGCACAGCAAGGAGACAGTAGCAATGCAAGACGGTTTTGTGAAGGTAATGGCCGCCCCGGTGGAGATGCGGGTGGCAGACATTGCCTTTAATACCCAGCAAATCATCCGTACCATACAGCATGCGGAAGAAATCGGCGTAAAGGTTTTGACGCTGCCAGAGCTATGCGTCACCGGGTACACCTGCCGGGATCTGTTTTTCCAGAAGCTGTTACTGGAACAGGCCCAGGCCTCTGTTCGCCAGATCGCTGAAGCCACTGCTGAAACTGATGTATTAACTCTGGTAGGATTCCCTTTTTCCCACCGGAATAAAATTTACAACACGGCGGCAGTACTACACAGCGGAAAAATCCTGGGGCTGATTCCCAAATCCTACCTGCCCACCTACGGGGAATTTTATGAAGGGCGTCAATTTGTTCCCGCTGAGGACTACACCCAAGAGATTGCTTTTGGGGAGCAGATCGTCCCCTTTGGCACGGACTTGCTATTTCAGGCGGAGAATCTGCCGGAATTCATCCTGGGGGCAGAAATATGCGAGGACTTGTGGACACCTTGTCCTCCATCTGTCTGGCATGCCGCCGCAGGAGCCACTGTCATTGCCAATCTTTCTGCCTCCAACGAGGTCATCGGCAAGGCAGAATACCGACGGGAAATGGTAAAAAACCTTTCCGGCCGGCTGCTTTGCGCCTATCTTTATGCCAGCTGCGGCGCCGGAGAATCCACAACTGACATGGTATTTGGCGGCCACTGCATGGTAGCGGAAAATGCCGGGATGATGGCAGAGACCAAACTATTCCAGGGAGAGGCTGCCATCACCGAAATTGATGTTGCCCGTTTGGCTGCAGAACGGCGGCGAACCACCACCTATCCGGCGGCCGATCCAGCCGGGTATCTGATCCAGTCGTTCTCTTTTCGGGAAGAGAATACAAAGCTGACTCGGTTTATTTCCCCCACACCCTTCGTTCCTGGAGACAAAGCCGGGCGGGACGCCCGCTGTGAACTGATTCTGGATATGCAGTCGGAGGGGCTACGCAAGCGAATTCTCCACACGCACACCGGTTCCATTGTTGTCGGGCTATCCGGCGGACTGGATTCCACCTTGGCGCTGCTAGTCATGGTACGAGCCATGAAACAGGCCGGACGGGATCGGAAGGATATTCTGGCAGTCACCATGCCCTGCTTTGGCACTACCAGCCGCACAAAAAACAACGCCACCAAGATGGCCGAGGCGCTGGGTGTCACTCTGAAAACAGTGGACATTACGGCGTCGGTTCGGCAACACATGGCCGACATTGGCCACGATGAAGCCGATTTAAGCGTCACTTATGAAAACTGCCAGGCCCGGGAGCGCACTCAGGTGCTGATGGATCTGGCTAATAAAACCGGCGGCTTTGTCGTAGGCACCGGTGACC
>CAYZTR010000039.1:0-19942 GCA_964481575.1 uncultured Eubacteriales bacterium | reverse complement strand
TCGGCGACGACATCGCCTGGATGCGGATCGGTGAAGATGGCCGTCTGTATGCCATCAACCCCGAAAACGGCTTCTTCGGCGTAGCGCCCGGCACCAACGAACATTCCAACTATAATGCGCTGGCTTCTACCAAGAAGGGTACCATTTTCACTAACGTTGCTCTGAACCTGGATGACAACACCGTGTGGTGGGAAGGCCTGAACAAGGATCTGCCCCAGAACGCATTGGATTGGAAGGGCAATCCCTGGGATGCTTCCAAGTTTGATAAGAAAGACAAGTCCACCTGCGCGGCTCATCCCAACTCCCGGTTTACCGCTCCCGCCAAGAACTGCCCCTGCATCTCCGAAGAGTTCGACAAGGGCGCCGGTGTTCCCATCTCTGCCATCATCTTCGGTGGCCGCCGTGCTAAGACTGCGCCCCTGGTTTATCAGTCCCGTGACTGGAAGAATGGCGTGTTCGTCGGCTCCATCATGGCTTCTGAAACCACCGCTGCTGCAGCCGGTGCAGTGGGTGTGGTTCGTCACGATCCCATGGCTATGCTGCCCTTCTGCGGCTACAACATGAGTGACTACTTCGCACACTGGCTGGAGATGGGCGAGAAGCTGGGTGACAAGGCTCCCAAGATCTTCAACGTCAACTGGTTCCGTCTGGACGATGAAGGCAACTTCATTTGGCCCGGCTTTGGTGACAACATGCGCGTCTTGAACTGGATCATCGGTCGCTGCGAAGGCACTGCCGATGCCAAGGAGACTGCCATCGGCTATGTTCCCACCACCAAGGATCTGGATCTGGAAGGTCTGGATATCTCTGAGGAAACCGTTGCTTCCATCCTGGAAGTCGATAAAGACATCTGGACTGCTGAGGCAGAGGAGATCGAGCGGTATTATAATGAGAAATTCGGCGATCGTCTGCCCCAGGAGCTGCGTGATCAGCTGGCCACTCTGAAAGCCAACCTGTCCAAGTAATTTCTCTTTTTTGCAAATTTCTCCTTTTTTGCAATTGCATCCCCGTCGGGAAACCGGCGGGGATGTTTTTATTTTTTTACTTGACAAAGCATTCAGAATAAATATGATATATTATGTATGGATTATAATTGTAATTCTAAGTTATAACACTTACGCACAAGGAATTCAGTAAAAAACTAACCATCTCGTCTTTTTATCCCGTAAAACAGGCTCTTTATCCCATTTTGTTGATTTTTTGCCTGAAAAAACGGTATACTATCTTTAGAAAGCAAGGCACACCATCGTTGGTCGTACCGCTGAGTCCGTACATTCCGGGTCGGCGTGACGATAGGGCAGTTTGCCAGAGACAGGCTGCTCAAGGAGGGGACGCATTCCCTTGAAATACAAAACGTTTCTTGGAAATGCGAAGGAAAGAGCCGCCCAATATTGGGTGGCTCTTTTTCTTTATGCCAGAAAGAAACAATCTCTTTCTTTGTATCATTCTTATGATTGACGCAGTATTTGTTGATGCTGCAATTCCCGCAGAATACCGGCCACAAGCTGCTGAAACCCACTGGCAGCACGATCAGCGGCAGCGGTTACCTCCAGGTGGGACAAAGGCGTTGTACTGATACCGGCGGCAAGATTCGTAATCAGTGAAATAGCTATCACTTGCAATCCGGCATGGACCGCCGCAATGGTTTCCATGGCAGTCGACATTCCCACCGCGTCGGCTCCCAACGCTCGAAACAGACGGATTTCTGCCGGTGTTTCATACTGAGGGCCGGGGGCCTGCAGATATACGCCGGTTTGCAGAGGAAGCCCTACCTTGCCAGCGGCCGTCTGCACTACCTTCCGCAGTTCAGAGGCATAGGCTGCCGACATATCGGGGAAACGAGGCCCCAGATCGGCCGGATTGGCTCCCCGCAGCGGCGACGGCACAAAGCTGGCAATGTGATCGGTCAGCAACATAAAATCCCCAGGATGAAACGCAGGATTCAGCCCGCCGGCGGCATTGGTAAGCAACAGGACACGGATTCCCAGCAGTTTTAACAACCGCACCGGAACCACCACCTGTTCCGGCTCATAACCTTCATAATAATGCACACGGCCGGAAAGAACCGCTACCTTGACGCCCTCCGCCGTCCCCAAAATCAACTGGCCGGCATGCCCAGTTACCGTGGACACCGGGAATCCCGGAATCTCCGAGAAAGGAAAGGTACACACTGGGTGGACATGGGCGGCAAAGCCTCCCAAACCGCTGCCCAAAACCAGCCCCACCTCTGGAACAAAGTCGGTTTTTCGGCGAATAAACTCCAACATATGCTGCAGCTGTTTCATACCACAAGACCTCCTGTATAAATTCCTGTGATCAGTATAGCATGTTCGGCTGTTGTCCGCAAGAGATTCCGGGGGAAAACCGTGTGACGGGCTTTTACAAACATTTTACCCCACTGCGATTATAAATTTAACTTGTTAAATTTATACTGTTACCGTACCCTAAGGAATGGGAATGAAACAAAATCAAAGGAGAAAATGATTATGAACAGTCGAATCAAGAAAATTGCGGTGGGCACATTAAGCGCTATGCTGATTCTCAGCTCTCTGGCCGCCTGCGGCGACTCCACCTCCACCAATTCTACCACTTCCACCGGTTCGGATGCTTCCACGGCCTCCACCACGGCTGAACTCCCCACTGGAACCATTTCCCTGTTGACCCGTGAGGACGGCAGCGGCACCCGCGGTGCTTTCATCGAGCTCTTTGAAATTGAGGAAAAGGACGAGAACGGTGACAAGGTTGATAAAACCTCTGAACTGGCTGAAGTGACCAACAGCACCGCTGTGATGCTGTCCACTGTTGCAGGCAACAAGAAGGCCATCGGTTATGTCTCTCTGGGCAGCCTGGATGATTCCGTCAAAGCTTTGAGCATTGACGGCGCCGAAGCCACTGTGGACAACATCAAATCCGGCAATTACAAAGTTTGCCGTCCCTTCAACATCTGCTACAAAGGCGGTCACAGTGAACTGGCGCAGGATTTCGTTGACTACATTCTCAGCACTGAGGGCCAGACCGTGGTTGGCGATAACGGTTACATCCCCCTGGAAGACACCACTGCCTACACTGCTTCCGGCCTGACCGGAACCGTCACTGTCGCCGGTTCCTCCTCTGTTTCCCCCGTTATGGAAAAGCTGGCAGAAGCCTATGAGACCCTGAACCCCGGTACTGACATCCAGGTACAGACCAGTGATTCCACCACTGGCGTAACCTCCGCTGCAGAAGGCGTTGCTGACATCGGCATGGCTTCCCGCGCCCTGAAGGACAGCGAGCTGGAGCAGGGCCTGACTGAAGTCACCATCGCTACTGACGGTATCGCCGTCATCGTCAACCTGGAAAACGGCATTGACGGTCTTACCTCCGAGCAGGTCAAATCCATCTGGGTGGGCGAAACCACCAAGTGGGACGACGTCCAATAAGAACATATGGCACGAGCGAAAGAAGGGATCATGCGGGTCGTTTTTCTTGTAGCGGCCTTAGCCTCCATCCTCTGTGTGGTTCTGATCTGCGCCTTTCTGTTCGTAAACGGGATCCCCACCATGGGAGAAATCGGATTCCTCCGGTTTCTCCTGGGGACCAGCTGGAAACCCGGGCAGGACATCTACGGCATCTTCCCCATGATTATCGGCAGCATCTATGTGACTGCTGGGGCACTGCTGACGGGTGTTCCGCTCGGGCTTTTTACAGCCGTTTACATGGCGCGTTTCTGCCCCAAACCGGTATACAAGATTTTAAAGCCCGCTGTAGAATTACTGGCGGGCATCCCCTCTGTAGTTTACGGCTTTTTGGGCCTGAAGGTCATTGTACCCCTGGTACAAAACCTAACTGACACCAGCGGCAAAGGTGTCTTTACCGCCTCCCTACTATTGGGCCTCATGATTCTTCCCACCATTGTCATCACGGCGGAATCCTCTCTTCGGGCGGTACCCGAATCCTATTATGAAGGGGCGCTGGCGTTGGGTGATAGCCCTGAGCGGGCTTCCTTCCGGGCTATGATTCCGGCGGCAAAATCCGGCATTATGGCCGGGGTAATTCTGGGATTGGGCCGGGCTATGGGAGAGGCCATGGCAGTAGTCATGGTAGCCGGCAACCAGCCGACCATTCCCTCCGGGCTTTTCTCCGGCGTCCGCACGTTGACCGCCAATATCGTGTTGGAAATGGGATATGCCACCGATCTGCACCGGCAGGCCCTCATTGCCACCGGCGTGGTACTCTTTGTTTTTATCCTTGCCATCAATCTGCTGTTCTCAGCTGTAAAGAAGGGGGATAAGACATCATGAAACTGACCTATTTGAAGAAACGGCCTGGCAGCCTGATTCTCTGGATTCTGCTACGGCTGGCGGCAGTAATCACTGCTTTTGCCCTTGGCGTTATCATCATTTATATTCTGGCCAAAGGTATTCCCAACCTGAAGCCCAGCCTGTTCTCCCTCACATACACCACCGAGAACGCCTCCATGCTCCCTGCCATTATCAACACCTGCTATATGGTGCTGCTGACCCTGATCGTAGCCGTACCCTTGGGACTTGGTGCCGCCATCTATCTGACAGAGTATGCCAAGCGGGGCAATAAGTTGGTGAAAATCGTGCGGGTCACCGCCGAAACCCTGGCCGGAATTCCCTCTATTGTTTACGGCTTATTTGGTTACCTTTGCTTTGTGGTAACCTTCCGCTGGGGCTACGCCTTTCTAGCTGGCTCCCTGACCCTGGCCATCATGGTACTGCCCACCATTCTCCGGACGGCAGAAGAGGCCATCAAAGCGGTTCCTGACAGCTACCGGGAAGGCAGCTTCGGCCTGGGAGCAGGACGACTCCGTACCGTCATCCGGGTGGTACTTCCCTCTGCGTTGCCAGGGATTCTTTCCGGCATTATCCTGGCCGTGGGCCGTATTGTGGGAGAAACCGCAGCTCTGCTTTTCACAGCAGGAACTCTGCCCCAGGTACCGGGCAATCTCCTGACATCCGGCCGCACCCTGGCCATTCACCTTTATGCCCTTTGGTCAGAGGGGCTTTACACCAGCGAGGCTTACGCCACGGCGGCAGTGCTGCTGGTCCTGGTGGCATGCATCAACCTGGGCGCCACAGCACTGGTCAAACGTTTGGGCACAGAACACAGTACACAGGAGTAATCATTTATGGATAAATTCTCAATTGAACAACTGGATTTATTTTACGGCGATTTTCAGGCGCTGAAAAACATCAATCTGGGGCTTCCCACAGGAAACATCACCGCCTTCATCGGGCCCTCCGGCTGCGGCAAGTCCACTTTGCTGAAAACTCTAAACCGGATGAATGATCTGGTGGAAGGCTGCCGGATCACCGGCGCGGTGAAGCTGGACGGAGCCGACATTTACGACGGCATGAACCCCATGGAGCTGCGCCGTCGCGTGGGTATGGTATTCCAGAAACCCAACCCCTTCTCTATGAGCATCTATGACAACATCGCCTACGGCCCCCGCACCCACGGTGTCCACGGAAAAGCCCAACTGGATCAGATTGTAGAGGAATCTCTGCGGCAGGCAGCCATTTGGGACGAAGTTAAGGATCGGCTGAAAAAGAGTGCGCTGGGCATGTCCGGCGGACAGCAACAGCGGCTTTGTATCGCCCGGGCTCTGGCTGTCAAGCCCGAAGTGTTGCTGATGGATGAACCTACCTCTGCCCTGGATCCCATTTCCACCTCCAAAATTGAGGATCTGGCCCTGGAGCTGAAAAAGGACTTTACCATTATCATGGTGACTCATAATATGCAGCAGGCGGCTCGTATCTCAGACAAAACGGCTTTCTTCCTGTTGGGAGATATAGTGGAATTCGGTGACACCAGTCAGATCTTTTCTGATCCGAAAGATAAGCGTACCGAAGATTATATCAGCGGGAGGTTTGGATAATGCGTGCAAAACTGAATATGCAATTGGAAAACCTGCACTGGGAGCTGTCAGAAATGGGTTCCCTCTGCGAAAAGGCAATCCGCACTGCCACCGAAACCCTGTTTTCGGAGGATACAATCCTACAAAAGGTAGCTCACAAGCAGGAACAGCAAATTGACGACACCGAGCGTCAAATTGAAACCCTTTGCTTCGACATCCTGCTGCGGCAGCAGCCGGTGGCCAGCGATCTTCGGCTGGTATCGGCAGCATTGAAAATGATCTCCGACATGGAGCGCATCGGCGATCAGGCGGCAGATATTTCGGATATCTCCCGCTTTGTAGCCGGCAATCCCCTAAGCAAACAAATTCCGCTGCGTAAGATGGCCGACGCAGTCATCTGGATGGTGGCCGATGCCACCGACTCTTTTGTCCGGCAGGATCTGCATCTGGCCCAGAAGGTCATCGCTGCCGATGATACGGTAGACGCCATCTTTGCGGAAATCAAAACCGACCTCATTGCTTTGCTCCGGGAAAAAAGCGACCAGAGCGAGGCCTGTCTGGATCTGTTGATGATCGCCAAATACTATGAGCGGATCGGAGACCATGCAGTTAACGTGGCCGAGTGGGTCATTTACAGCCAAACCGGCCATCATCCCGACGAAACAGTGGAATCCATCGAAGAAACAGAAGATCACGAAAAGTAAAGGTAAAACAGCTGCTTTCCTGCAGAAGGCAGCTGTTTTTTTAATGGACCGGTGACCCCGCAAAGATTCTCCAACGCAAAGCAGCACAGCAACCCTTTAACACCGAAAATTAACATAGCCGAACCTATACCTACAAACTCCACATGGCTTACCGCCCGGTATTTTTCAATCATTTTACAAGGATTTAACAAAACACCGGTGACGGATTTTACCGGAATTTGCAAAACTATAACTTGGACAGGAGAATTTACGGGCAACGCGCCCCTCTTGCAGTTTTTGTAAAATCATAGTATACTGCTTATAGCATAGTAAAATTGGAGGGATTTCCATGATTTATATTTTGGAAGATGATGACAGCATCCGGGAGCTGGTTTGCTATTCTTTGCAAACCTCCGGCCTGGAGATTATCGGATTTTCCACCCCTTCCGCCATGTGGACTGCCATGCAGACTGTTATCCCAGAGCTGCTGATTCTGGATATCATGCTTCCGGAGGAGGATGGGCTTTCGGTGCTACGGAAGCTCCGCAGCAAAGCGTCTACCCGCACCCTGCCGGTCATCCTCCTGACGGCTAAAAATACCGAATATGACAAGGTCACCGGTCTGGATGCCGGAGCCGACGACTATATCTCCAAGCCTTTTGGCATGATGGAACTCATGTCCCGGGTCAAGGCTCTGTTGCGGCGCACCAGCAACCAAAACCATCAGCAGGAATTCGGTGTTGGCTGTCTCACCCTTTGTCTGGACTCCCATCGGGTACTGGTAGACGGCAATTCCGTCACACTGACCCGCAAAGAATTTCAGCTGCTGGCCCTGTTGCTGCAAAATCTGGGCCGAGTCTTTACACGGGAACAGCTGCTGGATGAAATCTGGGGCTATGTGTTTAACGGCGAAAGCCGGACGGTAGACGTACATATCCGCACCCTGCGGCAGAAATTGGGCGTTGCCGGAAAGTATATTGAAACGGTACGGGGCATTGGATACCGCGCCACGGAGGAAAAACAATGACAAAACGGATTTTCCGCTCCAGCTTTACAGTGGCAGTGGTTACCCTGTTGCTTTGTCTGGGCTTGATCATGACAATCCTGTATGCTTACTTTGATTCCCATGCGATCGCCACCTTGCAAGAGGAAGCGGCTTATATGGCCATCGGAGTGGAGAGGGACGGGCAGAATTATCTGGAGCAGCTTTCCACCGGCACCATGCGGATTACCTGGGTGGGCCAGGACGGCACCGTCCTGTTTGATTCCTCTGCCGACCCAGCTGCCATGGAGAACCATGCAGACCGGGAAGAAATTATAGCCGCCCGCCAAAACGGCAGCGGCTCCTCTACCCGCTACTCCACGACCCTATCGGAAAAGACGGTGAACTACGCCCTGTTGCTACAGGACTCCACGGTTCTGCGGGTTTCTGAAACCCGGTATACCATCCTTTCCCTGCTACTGTCCATGCTTTGGCCTGCCCTGGTTATTACAGCACTGGCACTGGCACTGTCGGCCTTTCTGGCTTATCAGGCCTCCCGCCGCATTGTAAAACCCTTAAATGAAATTGATCTGGAGCACCCGGAGCTGGCTAAAACCTATCCGGAGCTGGCGCCCTTCCTGACCCGCATCAGTGAACAAAACCGGCAGCTGGCCCAGGAGATGGAGGCCAGAGACACCTTTCGCCGAGAGTTTACTGCCAATGTGACCCACGAATTAAAGACCCCTCTGACCGCCATATCCGGCACTGCCGAAATCATGGCGCAGGGACTGATAAAGCCGGAGGATACAGCACACTTCGCCGGTAACATTTACCGGGAATCCCAGCGGCTCATCGCACTGGTTGGGGATATTTTAAAGCTGTCCCAGCTGGAGGAGGGAGACCTTCTTCCCCAAAAGGAGCCGGTAGAACTGTCAGCTTTGGTGCAGAAGGTGGAACGCACGCTGCGGCAGGTAGCCAAACAAAACGGCGTATCTCTGGAGACCGATACGGTTCGCTGTTCTGTATCCGGCATTCCTGCCATTGCAGAAGAAATTATTTATAATCTAATGGATAATGCCATCAAATACACTCCCAACGGCGGTAGCGTGCATGTTTTGTTGGAATCGGAAAACGGCAACGCAAAGCTGGTAGTCTCCGATAACGGCGTGGGAATTCCCGCTGATCAGCTGGACCGTGTTTTTGAACGGTTTTACCGGGTGGATAAAAGCCATTCCAAAGCAGTGGGCGGAACTGGACTGGGTCTTTCTATCGTAAAACACGGGGTTGCCTTTTTGAATGGCACTGTGCAGCTGGAAAGCAAGGAAAATATCGGCACCACCGTAACCGTAACCTTTCCCCTGCTGCCTGATCAGCAATAAACTATAAATCCCATATAACACCGCCTTCGATGAAAAAAAGCTCCTCTGACCGGAAAGCAATCCGATCAGAGGAGCTTTTATAAACGCATATCAAAAATCATCTGCTAGCAGTTATGTGTTTCCCATAAAAAAAGCAGACGGTTCAGGCATTCCGAATTGCTACCGCTTCAATCTCCACCAACGCCCCTTTGGGCAAAGCGGAAACTTCCACGCAGCTTCTGGCCGGTTTGCCGGAAAAGTATCCTTCATATACAGCGTTAAACGCAGCAAAATCCCCCATATGCTGTAAAAAGCAGGTAGTTTTCACAACATTGGAAAGGCTGCTACCGGCAGCCTCCAGAACTGCCGAAAGATTTTGGATGGCCTGCTGGGTCTGTTGGACAATGTCCCCTTCCCGCAGAACGCCGGTCTCCGGCACCAGGGGAATCTGACCGGAGGTGTAAATGAAATCACCGACCGCAATGGCCTGAGAATAGGGGCCAATGGCCGCAGGGGCTTGTTTCGTTTCAATTTGTTTCATCGGGATCACCTTTCCTTATATTCTGTGCCAGATCTTTCACCACTTCGCCGGCAATGATCAGGCCCACCACCGACGGCACAAAGGCATTGCTGCCCGGCACCTGCCGCCGCTGGGTACATTTTCGCGCCGTGCCGGGAGGACAGATACAATGGGCACGGCAACTGATGGCCATATCGTCAATGGGCGTCATGGGCGGCTCCTGGGAATAAACCACCTTGAGCTTTTTAACCCCCCGGCGCTTCAGCTCATAACGCATCACTCTGGCCAAGGGACAGACAGACGTGTCATAAATATCCGCAACCTGAAAAGCCGTGGGATCCATTTTATTCCCAGCCCCCATGGAACTGATGATGGGCGTACCGGCCGCCTTGGCCTGCATCACCAGCGCCAGCTTGCCGGATACGGTATCAATGGCATCCACAATATAATCATACTGGGTAAAATCGAACTGGGCAGCTGTATCCGGCGTATAAAAGGTTTTATACGTCTTGACTTTTACATCCGGGTTGATTTCTGCAATGCGCTGCGCAGCCATATCCACCTTGTATTGCCCCACCGTCTTACGGGTCGCGAAAATCTGGCGGTTCAGATTAGTCAGACAAATTTTATCGTCATCAATGAGATCTATGGCTCCTACACCGGAACGAACCAGCGCCTCCACCGTATAGCCGCCGACGCCGCCGATCCCAAAAACAGCAACACGGGCAGCGGACAGCCGCTCCATTGCTTCCTTTCCTACCAGTAATTCCGTTCTGGAAAATTGATTCAGCATACTGTTTTCACTCACTATTTCTTGCACAAATCTGCCCGTTGTGCAGGGCTCGCCGCAAAGCGCGGCCTGCAAAGGGCAGGAAATTCAAATATCACCTATCAGTTTCATGTGATATTATACATGTGTCACCGAATCCTGTCAAGGAAGAATTCCAAATTCAGAAAAAAAGAAAGCGCACATTTGCATCGCATTCGGCTATAAATATTTTGTAAACAATGGGACAGAACCCTTGACAAAACATCCTGTTTTCGTATAATAACCTTAGAATTCCTATTAACTATATAGGTTATTATTGCCAATAGGAGCTGATCGTGTGAAATCCGAAGCCAAAACGATTCGTCTGTTATTGGACGGTATGACCTGCATTAACTGTCAAAACAGGATCCAACAGAGGCTTTCCGCAACGAAGGGCGTACTGGATGTAAAGGTCAGCTATCGCGCCGGCACAGCAGATATCGTCTATCATCCGTCTGCTGTTTCCCTGCAAACAATAACTGCCGTTATTGAAAATTTGGGCTACAGGATTTCCAATGGAAAACCGGCCTATTCCCTGCAAAAAACAGCAGGATTTCTGCTGTTGATTCTTTCCTTATTTGCGCTTCTTTCCCATTTTGGCATTTTAAATCTGCTGGTGCCTTCCCAGCTTGCAGACAGTACCATGGGGTACGGTATGCTGTTTGTCATCGGTCTGATTACCTCAGTGCATTGTATTGCCATGTGCGGAGGGATCAATCTTTCCCAATGCCTGCCGTCGGAGAATAGAGATACCTGCCAAACCTCCCGCGTCACTGCTTTACGGCCGGCCTTGCTATATAATATAGGCCGGGTTATTTCTTACACAGTCATTGGCTTTTTTCTGGGGCTGGCGGGTATGCTGCTGAGCACTGGAACCGACGCTGGAATTTCCACATTGTTGCAGGGCATTCTGAAAATAATAGCCGGGGTTTTCATGGTAATTATGGGGCTAAACATGTTGGGCCTGTTCCCCTCCTTACGCCGGTTCAATATCCGAATGCCCAAGGCTTTTACCCGTAAAGTAAACCGGGCCAAAGCCCGGAATAACCGTCCTCTGGTGGTGGGACTGCTCAACGGGTTGATGCCCTGCGGCCCCCTGCAATCCATGCAGATCATCGCTCTGGCCTCCGGAAACCCAATAACCGGCGCATGTTCCATGTTGCTGTTCAGTCTGGGTACTGTCCCGTTGATGCTTGGTTTTGGCTCGTTGGTGTCGTTGCTGGGGCGGCGGTTTACCCGCATAGTTACGGAAGTAGGCGCGGTACTGGTGGTGGTGCTGGGGCTTGCCATGCTGGCCCAGGGTGGCAATCTTTCCGGATTTTTTACCTGGACCAATTTGCTGGCAATTGTCCTTGCCCTTTCTCTGGTGGGTATGGTCGCCGCCTTGCCCTATAAAAAGAAGGTACAAAGAGTTGCCTGCGTGGCGCTTTCAGCCTGCATTTGTGGCGCAGTCCTGCTGTATGCTTCCATTGGGTCTCCTGCTGTCGGTTCCACTGAAATCACCGAAGGTACTGCAGAAGTGACCGATGGCGTGCAAATTGTCCGCAGTACACTGCAACCGGGAGATTATCCGGATATTACAGTACAGGTCGGACTGCCGGTTAAATGGATCATTGATGCACCGGAAGGCAGTATCAACGGCTGCAATTACAAAGTCCTGCTTCAAAAATATGACATAGAGTACACCTTCCAAACCGGGGAAAACGTTATTGAATTCACCCCGGAGGAAACCGGTACCTTTTCCTACAGCTGTTGGATGGGCATGATTTACGGCAGCATTACCGTAACAAGCGCCTCTGATTCGCCGGAAAACACAGCAAAAACATCTGACAATCCGGCTTTCAATTCCCAATCAGCGGTACAGGAAACAGCGGCATTTCCCGCCGTACCTGCAAGTAACAGCTACACGACCGCCTCTTCTTTGGAGGATAACACAATAAGCTACGATGCTGTAAATAACTTCTGTTGCAGTTCAGACGATGCTGCTGACAACACCTGTTGCGACTCGACCTATAATACTGCAAACAATTTTTGCTGCGATACAACAAGCTACGATTCCGTAGACAACTTCTGCTGCGACGAGAACTACGATGATATGGACTGCTTTTGTTGTGAATAAAAGAAAGAGGAATTTCACATGAATTTTTTCATGAACCATTGGCATTGCATTTTGCCTGCCGTGGCGCTGATTATTGCGGTAGTGTTCCTTTGCAGAGGAGACAAGCAAAATCCCAAAAACTAGTAGTAGGAGGCCCCATCATGTTTCAAAAATCATCTGAAAAATTCGTTGGAAAATACCAGTTCATCCTGCTCATTCTGCTGTTGACAGGCACATTGCTTTTTGTTTCGGCCTGTGGAGAAGAAGCAGAAGATCGGATCTATGTCAGCTCGTCCACTACAGCTACAACAAATTCTGTGGCTTCAGCCGAAGTTGTACCGGGAGAAGATCTGATTATTCCCATCAGCGAGGTTTCCGAAACCGCAACATTTTACCCGGTAACAGTAGACGGTATTGATATGGAAATTATCGCCGTCATGGACAGTACTGGCGCCATTCGTACCGCTTTTAATACCTGTCAGATCTGTTATGATTCCGGGCGGGGTTATTATGAGCAGGTGGGTAATACGCTGGTTTGTCAGAATTGTGGAAATCGGTTTACGGTGGATCAGGTAGAGGTGGAAACCGGCGGATGCAACCCTTGGCCGATTTTTGAAACCAATAAAACCGTCACTGAGGACAGCATTGTCATCCCTTATACCTATCTTCTGGAATCCAGCAAAATTTTCCAAAACTGGAAAATCAGCTATTAATCCGGCAATATACAAAAAGCGCAGCCACGGGCAAATTCCATGGCTGCGCTTTTTCTTATCTTTGGGCGTTGGATATCAGGAGGCTGTGTCTTGGGCCAGAATGGCCTTCCGCAGAAGTACCACATCGGTCACAGTGAGACTGCCGTCCTGATTCATATCCCCTGATAGATCGAACTGATTGTTAAGAATCGCTTTCCGCAGCAGCACTACATCGGTCACACTGCATATTCCATCCCGGTTCATATCCCCCGGTAGTCCTGATCCGGTGGTAACGGTCAGAACCGAGCAGGAATTGACAGGCAAGGTGCAGCGCAGCATACCGTCTGCCACCGGCACGGAAGGCACACAGGCATCAGGTGTAGCCGCAGAATTCATGGCGCTGTTATCCGCAGCATAGCTTTGCAGACTGCCCGAAATATCACCGGTTAAACCAGGCAAAGACACTGCCAAATCCCGCTCCGACCCCGTGGTATTCACAAGCAGAATCGAATAGGTCTCCCCATTCTCCGAGCAGGCAGCCGTCACTGTCAAGCCCTGGGTGTCCCCTGCCAGAGCCGTTGGAACCAGACAAGGTGCATAAGCAGCCGACAACAGCTGCACCATATAGGCAGCCGGGGCAAACCACGCCTGACTGGGATTCAAAAATACCAGTCCCTGATCCCAACCATTATCATTCTGCCCGTCTACCTGGAGGCAGTTGGCTGAACAAACAATAGGAAAGATTTCCGGGTGCTGGGCCATTAACAAAGTGGCCAAGGCCGTTCCCATACTCCGGGAAAAGCCATGAGAATTGGCGTTCAGTTCAAACACTGGCAGCCGGGCATCCACATCCGGCGCCATGGCCTTCAGCAATTGATAGTAGCTGATGGCCACCTGAACAGAATCCGCTACACCACCAACCCCATCATTCCAAATGTGAATATCAAACCAGACATCCCGACCGGCAGCCGACGCATGCTCTAAAATCGCCTTTTGTCCCTTTAAATCGGTGATCCCTGAATCAGCGCCGGTAATCTGTTCGGGGTCGGTCATCAAAGTATGATAGCTGAAATCCCCCACCACCAGAAGAACATCCGGATCGTAAGCCCATACGGCATCGGCAATGGCGTTAAATCTGGCAGCATAGCTTTCATCCACCCGCTCCTCGTTTCCGATTTCCAGATAAGGCAGCGCAAAGGGGGCTGGATGTCCCATGTCTGCCCGCAGCTGCACCCAGGGATCCGCCGGATCGGTACCCGTAGCAAAACGGACAAAATCCAGCACATCCGCCGGGGATTCAAAACTGTTCAAGTCAGGAATTCCCACAACACCCAGTGCTTCAGCCAGCTCCATAAATTCAAAGACGCCAAAGCCATTGGAGGAATACGGATACCAATGTCCCGCATAATTTGGCCGGAATTCCCTGGGGCCGGTCATCTGTTTCCAGCGATAGGTGGAAGGGTTAATCATACTGCCGCCGTAACGCAGCACCGTCAGCCCCTCCTCCTGCAGCGCCTCCATCACATCAGACCGGAAGGGCAACCCCTGATACAGCCCCCAGTCACCGGGGGACAGATACACATACCCCAAATCCAGGCTGCCGGGCTCCTCCAGCAACAGAACAAATCGACCGTCCGACTCATCCTCACAAGGCGTCAGAGTAAAGGAGTATTTGGTCCATTCCCTGCCGGACACAGCTACTTGGGTCTGGGCATATCGAATCTGTCCGTCCCGGGATTCTATGGCCAATGTCAGGTCGGCACCGTCAGTCGATCGGGCATAGAAATACCCTTCATAGGGCTTTTCTGCCCGGAAACACATACCTTGACTGTTAAGCCCCAGATTGGCAATCCCCACTGTCCCGTTGCCGGCAGTAAAAGTTATGCGCTGGCTTTGGCTGTTTCCGGAAAGAGACTGTTCCTCGGTCACCTGCAGCTTACCTTCTGCTGTTCCACTCTTAATTTGCTTCCAATGGGTGGTAGTTCCCTCTCCAGCTTCCAGCGTAGGAATTTCGACCTCCACCGTCTCCGCCCCCACGCTATAAACCAGATTGCGGAACCTTCCATTGCAATTCCAGGCACGGAGTCCTACGGCGCCATCAGACAACGCGGCGTCCACCGGCACGGTGGTAGCCAGGCTGCCGTTTATCAATATCCGCATACTGTTGCTGCTCATATCCACCCGGATGGTGTTCCATTGACCGGCCGGGGCAGCCACCGGCGTTTCACTAATCAGACTGTAATTGTACTGGTGTTTTCCAACCCGCAGCAGGTTGTTCAAAAGGGCAATCTCATAGCCGTTAAAACTGTCAGCCCCCGCTTTGGGATCGGTCACCTTCACAATCAGACCTACCGGTCCTTCGTCACCGGCATTCATGTAAACCTGGGCAGAAACCTGTGTGGCCCCCTCCGACCCCTCCAGCATCAGCTTGGGGCCGTTACTTTGCAGGGGAGCCGACAGCACCCCATCGGAGGCCTGCCATTGGCTGCCAATGGAGGCCAATCCCGGCGCGCTGAACTGAACCGCCTCAGCAAAATGCTCCCCGTAAATCATCTGGGCGTATACACCGCCATAAACCTCGTGGTTCACATCCTCTAAACACGCACCGTAAAGCAACGGAGAAACCTCCCCTGTCTGTATCGCTTCCACG
The DNA here is from genome assembly GCA_964481575.1 of uncultured Eubacteriales bacterium. Taxonomy (GTDB): domain Bacteria; phylum Bacillota; class Clostridia; order Oscillospirales; family Acutalibacteraceae; genus UQRS01. The sequence continues at coordinate 4,288 of CAYZTR010000039.1, read as the reverse complement.
GTTAGTTGGGTAGCCGCTTCCTTCATATTGCCTCCCCCTTCCGCAATGACGCCGGCCACAGCCGGCACGGCATATGTCAACAGCACAACAGAAGCCACTGCAATTGCTGCGCTCTGCTTCCACAATGGTTTCATTCATACACACTCCTTCCATCAATGGCCTGCCGCCGCTTGCGGATTCCAGCATTCCAAATGGATAAAATAAGCATCCTGTTTCCGGCGTTCCGTCGGGGCTGACCAGCGAATCTTATCCTACCAAAAACAGCCGCTCCGGTTTCCCCAGCGGCTGTTTGAGTTCCACTTACTGTCCTTGGTGTTCCATATCCTCCCAGGAAATATCATCCTCCTGGAAGCCGGCCTTCTTCTTGTGCTTCACCACGGCCCGCATGATAAATCCAATGGCAAGGAACATCGCCGTCATAAGCCAGCCGCCCAGGATCTCAGCCCACAGAGGATAGTCCCCGTAAATGCCGCCGTTTTTGGCAAACAGCTGCACCATGTTCCAGATAAAGAGAATGGACAGCAAAATCGGGGCCACCCAACGGATGGAAAGCCGCAGCCAGAACCGGGGCATTTTCCACTTTCGCGTATTGCGGTTAATTTCCTCCAGCACCTTATCCAGGGAAAAGCCCCAGCCAATCAGGAGACACTCCACAATGCCCAAAAGCACCATATTATAGTTGTTGCACCAGTTGTCCACAATATCCAGCCAAGCTACGCCGGCACTGGTAGCATACAACAGAGAAATCATCCCCGATACACCGCAGACAGCCAAGGTGGTTTTCCGATGATTCAGGTGGAATTTATCCGATAGGGCGGTGGAAACCGCTTCAATGATGGAGAAGGCCGAGTCAATAGCCAGAGTCACCAGCATGAGATAGAACACCGCACCGAACAGGGCGTTGAGCCATCCGATATCCGTCAGGTGCACAATCGCCTGGGGATACACAATAAAGGCAGTTCCGATGCCGGAATCGGTAATGGAATCCAGCATTCCAACGCCGCCCATGGTAGAAAACATAACAATTCCGGACAGCACGCTGACAATCAGATCCGACACGGCAATGATGATGACATCCTCCGCCAGGTTGGAGGATCTGTCCAAATAAGAACCATAAGCAAACATAATGGCCATGCAAATAGATAGGCTGTAAAACACCTGACCAATGGCATCCACCCACAGTTTGGCATCTGCCAAGGCGGAAAAATCCGGCCGGAAGAACACGGTAAGCCCCTCCATGGCACCGGGCATGGTACATCCCTTAATGGCCAGGATGACCAGAAACATCACCGGCAGGAACACGGTATATTTCACCACTTTCCCCACCGAACTGGCACCGTTACGGATACACCAAAAGATCAGAATCCAGGCCACAAGCAAAGCCAACAGCATGGACCAGGGAATAGAACGGCCCGAGATCTGCCAGGTGGTACCGGTCACCTCGGCAAACAGATTCCCTGCTGCCGTATCATTGCCCGTCATACCGGCGAACTTATAGCTCATAACCACCATCAGCAGCACCCAGGCAAACACCACCGAATAATAGGTACTGATAAGGAAGGCGTTGAACGTGGCTGACCAGCCCACCGGCTCCCAGCATTTTTTCAGCCCGCGGAAAGACTCGGGCGCACCCTTCTGCATCCGCCGGCCCACAGCATTTTCCACCATTAACAGCGGAATTCCCAACAGCACTAGCCCCACCAGGTACACCAGCATAAAGGCACCGCCGCCGTGCTTGTAGGCCAATCCTGGAAATCGCCAGGCATTGCCCAGTCCTACCGCCGACCCGATAGCCGCCAAAATGAAGGTGCTCCGGGAGGCCCAGGCATTTCGTTTACTTGACATAATTCCTACCTCTTCCCCGCTAATTATGCGTTAAATCTGTTTTATTATAAAGAAAACTCCTGTATTTGTCAATAAAAATTAATAAAATACAAATCACTTTCATTGGAAAACTAGGGAAATTCACAAAATACTTTCAAGAAAAACGAAACGATACTTCTGGAAAGCAACAGTCCCATTTACATCCGGTCTCTGCTTTATAAAACTGCTATTCCGGCCACAAGGCTTCTTTCTCTCGTTTTTCCTTGACATTTTCCCAGTTTCTGTTATAATGGAATAAGTTAATTGTTCAAAAATTTGAACAATTTTCGACGCCGCCTTGTAGTTGGCCTATGTAAGCCAACCTGCCGGGCGGTATCGTTCTGTTGTATGTTATCATTTATTCTTGTAAAGGAGAGAAAGCAATGGATCCTTTCAAAAGCAGTAAAGCATTTCTGGATGCCCTGTATCGGCGAAAGAATGCTGCAGCAGCTGCTGCCAAAGCCGCTGCTACCCCGGCTGCACCGCCGGTAGAACCAGCCCCTACCCCCATCCCAGAGGAGCCCAAGCCTGTAATCCCCACTGCCACCTGTAAACAGTGTAAAAAAGAATTCCCAAAAGAAGAATTGAGCAAAACCCTGTATGTCTGCCCCGATTGTGGGTATCACTTCCCTATCCCGGCTTATTATCGGCTGTCCACCCTGCTGGACGGCGGCACCTTCCGGGAGCATTACAAGGATTTGAAAACCGACGACCCCCTGAAATTCCCCGGCTACGCGGAAAAGGTTGCCGCCACTGAGGAAAAAACCGGGCTGAACGAATGCGTTGTCTGTGCCACCGGCAATATTGACGGCCGCAAGGCCATGTTCGTCATTATGGACAGCCGGTTTTTCATGGGAAGCATGTCCGCTGTGGTAGGGGAAAAGATCACCCGCTCTGTAGAGCACGCCCAGAAGTATAAGCTGCCCTTGGTGATTTTCTGCGCCAGCGGTGGTGCCCGGATGCAGGAAGGAATTTTTTCCCTGATGCAGATGGCCAAAACCAGCGCTGCCATAGCCCGATTCAATGCGTCCGGCGGTCTGTATATTTCGGTGCTGACCCACCCCACTACCGGCGGCGTCAGCGCCAGCTTTGCCACCCTGGGGGATATTACCCTAGCGGAACCCGGCGCCCTCATCGGCTTTGCCGGGCCCCGAGTCATTGAGCAAACCATTGGCCAGAAACTGCCGGAAGGCTTCCAGCGTTCGGAATACCTGGTAGAACATGGCTTTGTAGATGCCATCGTTCCCCGAGATCAGTTGAAGGACACCCTGTCTCAGCTGCTGAAGCTGCACGCCAAAAAGGGGGTAAAGTAACATGCTGAAGGATCTGGAAGCACGGCTTAACGCTGTGGAACGGGAACTGGCCGATTTGCAGGCTGGCCCCGAAACCGTTGAATATGACCAACGCCGCAAGGATCTGCGCAAGGAGCGGGATGAAATTCTCACCGCCTGCAAAACCCTGACGGCGGAGGATAAAGTTTACCTGGCCCGGCGTCCCAAGCGGCCCAATGTCAAGGCCTATATTGACGCCCTGTTTACCGATTTCTTTGAAATCAAGGGAGATCATCTTTCCAAGGAGGACGCCTCCATTCTGGGAGGCATCGCCATGTATAAAGGGACTCCCGTCACCGTCATCGGCCACCGGAAGGGCGCTAATATCAATGAAAATATGGCCTTCAATTTTGGCATGCCCAATCCGGAAGGATACCGGAAGGCACTGCGTCTTATGAAGCAGGCTGAGAAATTCGGCCGCCCTATCATCACCTTTATTGACACTCCCGGCGCCTATCCCGGCCTGGAAGCCGAGGCCCACGGCCAAAGTGAAGCCATCGCCCGAAACCTGGCGGAAATGAGCACCCTACAGGTTCCCATTATCTCCATTGTGACCGGCGAAGGTTCCTCCGGCGGCGCCCTGGCCCTTGGCGTGGCCAATGAAATCTGGATGCTGGAGAATGCCGTTTATTCCATTCTCTCCCCCGAGGGATTTGCGTCCATCCTGTGGAAGGATGCCTCCCGCAGCGGCGAAGCCTGCGAAGTCATGAAGCTCACCGCGCAGGATCTCTACCGCTACGGCATCATTGAGGAAATCATTCCGGAACCATTGGCCGGAGCCCACCGGAACCCCAATGTGGTATTTGCAGCCCTGGATCAGGTGTTGACGGCTCGTCTCCCTGCCCTAATGAAGCAGAGTCCTGAGGAACTGGCCACCAGCCGCTATCAGAAATTCAGAACCATGGGCAACGGGTTCATCCCCGCCAAGGAGGAAGTATGACAGGTTTGAAAATTGTGGGCACCGGTCGTTATCTGCCCAAAAAGATTGTCACCAATGACGATATGGCCAAAATTGTGGAAACCAATGACGAGTGGATCACCACCCGCACGGGCATCAAAACCCGGCACTGGGCCGAAGAGGATGAAACGGTTAT
>CAYZTR010000038.1:0-20731 GCA_964481575.1 uncultured Eubacteriales bacterium | reverse complement strand
AAAATGAGCGGGATCGCCGTATGACCATTATGACCACTACCTTTATTCCCTGCGGCGCGAAGCTGCCTTTTATCGCCATGATCGCCGGTGCCATTTTCGGCGGTTCTCCCTGGATTGCTCCTTCGGCCTATTTCCTGGGTGTCATCGCCATTATCTGTTCCGGCATTATTTTGAAGAAAACCAAGATCTTTTCCGGTGATCCTGCTCCCTTTGTCATGGAACTGCCCGCTTACCATCTGCCTACCGTGGGCAATGTGTTGCGGAGCATGTGGGAGCGCGGCTGGTCCTTCATTAAGAAAGCCGGCACCATTATTCTGCTTTCCACCATTGTGGTATGGTTCGCCACCTATTTTGGCTTTGTGGATGGCTCCTTCCAGATGCTGGAAGAGGATCAGATTGACAGCAGTATCCTGGCTGTTATCGGCAGCGCCATCGCCTGGATTTTCAAGCCTCTGGGCTGGGGCAACTGGCAGGCCGCCGTGGCCTCGGTCACCGGTCTGGTTGCCAAGGAAAATATCGTGGGTACCATGGGCATTCTTTATGGCGGTACCGGTACTGTCTACGGCAACCTTGCGGAGGCCTTCAACACCGTTAGCGGTTATTCCTTCTTGGCCTTCAACCTGCTGTGTGCTCCCTGCTTTGCCGCCATCGGCGCCATCAAGCGGGAAATGAACAGCGCCAAGTGGACTTGGTTTGCCGTTGGTTATCAGTGTGTGTTTGCGTACGTTGTTGCCTTGATTATCAATCAGTTGGGTTCCCTCTTTACCGGGAACGGAGATGTATTCGGCGTCATTGCCGCAGTTTTTGCCGTTGTTCTCTTGGTTTACCTGCTGGTGAGACCCTATAAAGAGTCCAACACCTTGTCGAAAAAAATTTCTGTAAAATAAAGAACCAAAGGATGGAAAGGAGAGGTTTTTCATGTTCACTTGGCTTGCGGTTTATTGGCCTACGATTCTGATTCTGCTGGGCCTGGCGGCTGTAGTGGTTTTGATCATCCGTTCGATGATCCGGGATAAGAAAAAGGGAAAATCCTCCTGTGGCTGCGGCTGTGCCAATTGTGCCATGCGCGGCAGCTGCCATTCTCAGAAGTAACTGTCGGGGAGATGCAGGAAAATGCACCTGTGTCTCCCCAGTTTCCGCTGAAGCAGTAAGTGTCAACTAACCGATGATGCCGGTGGCTGTACGGTATCGAATGCGAAAGGAAGGGGACACAAGGATGTATCTGGAACTGGAGCAAATTGAGAAATCCTTCGGTGCCGGGGAGAATCGCACCAGAGTTCTGCAGGGAATTACCTGTGGTGTGGAGAAGGGAGACGTTTGCGTTTTGCTTGGCCCCTCGGGTTCCGGCAAGTCAACTCTGTTAAATATCATCGGCGGTATTGAAACAGCCGATTGCGGTATGATCCGGATTGGCCAGGAAACATTGGGGGAATTGCAGGAAAAGCAGATTGCGCAGTATCGGCGGAAGCATCTGGGCTATGTGTTTCAATCCTACAACCTGATCCCCAATCTGACGGTGCGGGAAAATATTGAGGTGGGCGCTTATTTGAGCGATCACCCTCTGGCCATGGAAAACCTCCTGCATGTTCTGGGGCTTTGGGAGCATCAGAATAAGATTCCCAGTCAATTATCCGGCGGACAGCAGCAGCGAACTGCTATTGGCCGGGCCATCATAAAAAATCCGGATATTCTTCTTTGCGATGAACCCACCGGTGCGTTGGATTATCATACCTCCAAGGAGATTTTGGGACTTATTGAAGAGGTAAATGAGAAATTTGGCAACACTGTAATTTTGGTGACCCACAATGATGCCATTCGCCAAATGGCCGACCAGGTTGTTAAGCTCCGGGACGGAAAGATCCGCTACAATGAACGGAATTCCCGGAAAATTTCCGCCTTGGAGCTAGAGTGGTGAGTAGGGGGTGGCCATGGTGAAAGATCCGCTAATGAAGCGGCTGCCCCGGGAGTTGAAGCAAGAGAAAGGGAAATACATTGCTCTGTTCTTGTTTCTTTGTCTGACTGTCGGTTTTTGCTCCGGTTTTCTGGTGGCGGACGGCAGTATGCAGCGGGCTTACGATGATAGCTTTACAAAGTATACGATAGAAGATGGGCATTTTTCCTTGGCTGCTCTGCCGGAGGAGTCTTTCTTGGATCAACTCCAACAGGATTGTGCGGTTACGCTTTTCCCCTTGTTTTATCTGGATAAGGAGTTGGAAAATACACATATCATCCGCCTTTTTTCCAATCGGGAGGACGTAAATCGGGCCAGTGTACTGGAAGGTGCCCTGCCAACTGCACCAGCGGAAATAGCCATTGACCGTCTGTATGCAGAAAATAACGGAATCACAGTAGGCGATCAGCTTACGGTGGAGCAAACCGACTTTACCGTTTGTGGTTTGGTGGCTCTTTCTGATTACAGCGCCCTGTTTAAGAACAATACCGATATGATGTTTGACGCCAAGCAGTTTACAGTGGCGCTGGTCACGCAGGACACTTTTGATACCCTGGGGGATAGCGGGCTGCATTATTGTTACGCCTGGCGCAATCTGGATCAAACGCTTGCCTTGCAGGATAGAAGGGATCTGGCGGAAAATTTGATGGAATCGGCTGCACAGGTGTCAATCCTGACGGATTTTGTCATGCGGGAGGATAACCAGGCCATCGTGTTTACAGGCAGCGATATGGGCAGTGACAAGGTCATGATTGCCTGGCTGCTGTATATCGTAATGGTGGTGCTGGCGTTTGTGTTTGCTGTCACGACCCGGAATACCATGGAACAGGAAGCCTCTGTGATCGGTACCTTGCGGGCCTCAGGATATACGAGAGGGGAATTACTGCTGCATTATCTGATTCTGCCTTTGTCGGTGACGCTGGTGGCGGCGGTGTTTGGAAATGTGTTGGGGTATACCTGGATGAAGCAGATTGTGGTGGGAATGTACTACCACAGTTATTCCTTGCCGACCTACGAGACGGTATGGAATGCGGAAGCTTTTTTGTTGACCACCGTAATTCCCTGTCTGATTATTTTGGCAGTGAATATTCTGATTCTGGTTTCCACGCTGTCCCTGCCGCCCTTACAATTTTTGCGGCACGAATTAAAACGGCGGCAGAAGAAACGGGTGGTTCGGCTGCCGCGCTGGCGGTTTTTCACGCGGTTTCGGCTTCGCATTATCCTGCAAAATCTGACGGCATACCTCACCATGTTTGTGGGGATTCTCCTGGCCAGTGTGCTTTTGATATTCGGTATGATGATGTCTCCGTTGCTCTCCCATTTTAAAGCGCAGGTTTTGGATTCCAAAATTGCCGATTATCAGTATATTTTGAAAGCTCCTGTAGAAACTGTGCAACAGGGAGCCGAGAAATACGATATTACAGCCCTGCAAAATGATGCCGGAGAGGAAATCACCGTTTTTGGGATCCGGGAAAATTCCGCCTATCTGCCCAACCTTTCTTTTCCGGAAGAGGAAAATAGTGTGATTCTTTCGGACGGCTATTTGGAGAAATACGGATTGGCAGTGGGCGATACCCTCACATTGCAGGAAAAGTACCAGGCCAAGTCCTATACGTTTACCGTGGCCGGAAGTTATCATTATCCTGCAAGCCTTTCGGTGTTTTTGCCCAGCGAAACTTTCCACCATATTTTTCATTGGGATGTGGATGCTTTCAGCGGATACTTTTCCAATGAGAAACTGGCCGATCTGGAGGATGGTTCGATTGCTTCTGTCATTACACAGCATGATCTTGTCATCATAGCCGATCAGCTGGAGGATTCTATGGGTGCTATTTTCCCCATGTTTGGCGTTTTTTCCGTTATGCTGTATGTGCTGGTTATTTACCTGCTGGCCAAGCTGATTGTCGAAAAGAACGCCCGGTTTATCTCGATGCTAAAGATCCTGGGATATACCGACGGAGAAGCGGGCGCTCTGTATAATACTTCCACCGCCTTGGTGGTAGGGCTGTCTCTGTTGCTTAGTTTGCCGATTAGCTGCAGCTTAATCCGTCTGATTTATTATGCTATGATGCAGGAATTCAACGGTTGGCTTAGCTACTATATCGCTCCCTGGATTTATCCGGCCATGCTGGCTATTGGTGCAGGGTGTTATGCTGTGGTGCATGTGATGCAGATGCGAAAGGTACGGGGAATTTCCTTATCCCAAGCGTTAAAAAATATGGAATAATTGTTAGTTAGGAGGTACGGATCTTATGGCCGCTTTTCGAATGATTCCGGGTTTGTGGTATGTCATTTTAATTCTGGCTATTCTGGTGTTTGCCATTGTTGTGGTGAAAGGCTATTTAAAAAAGTTGTCTCACGGCTGCTGCGGCAGCGGGGATGCGGAGCAGGTTTCCAGAGTTCGGGTGGGAGATAAAAACAAATCCCACTATCCCCATGAGGCCCTGCTGACCATTGACGGCATGGTTTGCAGCAGCTGTGCTCGGCGGGTAGAGAATGCCCTGAATCAGCTGGAAGGCGTTTGGGCAACGGTAGATGTTTCTGCCAAACAGGCCAAAGTGCGTATGAAGGAGCCTGTGGCGGAACAGACCCTGCGGGATACGGTGAATCACATTGGTGCTTATACCGTCATGTCTGTCCAACAGGTTCGATGATTGTTTCTGTCGGGCGGCCCTTGCGGTCGCCCGCCCCCCACATCAAATTCCCACGATCTATTTTTTTGTCCGATAGTTAGCTTAAGCTAACCAAAGAAAGGAGAAGTTTATGAGTGTCGTAATTGTAGGAGGAAATGACCGGATGGTGCGGCAGTATAAAGATTTGTGCGAAAGCTACCGGTGCCGGGCCAAGGTATTTACCCAAATGAGGGACGGCCTGAAGCACAAGATCGGCACGCCGGATCTGCTTGTATTGTTCACCGGAACCATGTCCCATAAAATGGTACGCCTGGCCTTGCATGAGACCAAAGGGACCGGAACCGTTGTAGCCCGTTCCCATTCCAGCTCCATGTCGGCACTGAAGACAATTTTAGAGACCCATGCAGGGTAAGGAGGTTTCCTATGTCTGAAGAATTGGTGATTCGTCATTGTTCCCCCACGTTGGCAGGTTTGAAAACCGGCAATCTTTTTACCTGTCCCTTTGCCACCTGGCAGGATCTGCGGGAGAGTACCCGCCAATTAAACCGGAAATTAATCCGGAAAGGTGTGCGGGTTTTGCCTTTGCGCTATTCCCAGCAGCGTGCCTTGATGTACCTGTACCGTCCGGCCAGACTGAAGCGGGATTTTACGGAAGATCGGGCCGATGGTCTGCTGCGGCGGTTTGGGTATGCCTGTGACAACCCGGATCGCTGCGTGGTGCAGCTGATCCGCAAGCTGGAAAGCAGCTCGGAATTCCCCCATGAGATTGGCCTGTTTCTGGGGTACCCGCCGGAGGATGTCATTGGCTTTATCGAAAATCAGGCCGGCGGCTGCAAATGTTCCGGTTTTTGGAAGGTTTACGGCGATGTGGAGCAGGCGCAAAAAACCTTTGCCCGTTTCAAAAAATGTACGGATGTTTACTATCGCCAGTGGTCAGAAGGAAAACCCATCGAGCGGTTGACTGTGGCCGCAGGATGAGATCCTGACAGCTTCTGCTTGGAAAGCGACCTTGATTGCAAACAAGCGCGGCAGATTCTTCTGGTGCGTTTTACTATTCCTTCCAGCGGCCCAATTGCAGGTGGCGGCGGTAGTTTTGCAGGGCATATACCTGCTGGTGCAGCTCTTGGGCGGAATGGATGTCGGCATCCAGCCCATGGAGATCCATCTGCACCTCCACTGGCAGAGAGAGAAAATAGCGGCGGGTACTGTTGCTGTTCCGGATCAACTGCTGTAGATTTTCATAGTACATGGAAACCACCTCTTGGTATATTGTGTGGGGTTCCATATAAAAAATTCCTCCATCTAAATATTTCCGCGTAAAAAAACTGGACGAAATGGTTTTTCGGTATTATAATGCTGTTGATCTTTGGATCGGACAGGAGGATTGTTATGATTCGGAAAATCATTGCAATAGATCAAGAAAAATGTAACGGCTGCGGTTTGTGTGCCGCGGCTTGTCAGGAGAGCGCCATCGGCATGGTGGACGGTAAAGCCGCCCTTCTGCGGGAGGATTACTGTGACGGATTGGGCAACTGTCTTCCGACTTGCCCTACTGGTGCCATTTCCTTTGTGGAACGGGAGGCGCCGGCTTTTGATGAAGCCGCTGTGAAAGCGGCCCAGGCCGTTCAGCGCACCGATAAGCCGGAGTGTTCCCAGTTGGGTGGCTGTCCCGGTTCCCGGGCCAGAGTCATTGCTCTGGACCGGTCGGAAACCCGTTCCCACGCCGGCAGCATTATTAAGAGCCAACTGGCTCAGTGGCCGGTGCAGATCAAGTTGGCCTCGGTGCAGGCCCCGTATTTCCATGACGCCAATTTGCTGATTGCGGCGGATTGCGCCGCCTATGCCTATGGCGATTTTCATAACCGGTTTATTCGTAATCGCATTACCCTCATCGGTTGTCCGAAGCTGGACGGTGTGGATTACACCAAAAAGCTTACTGAAATTCTTCGGAATAACCAGGTGAAAAGTCTTACCGTTGTCCGTATGGAGGTGCCCTGCTGCGGCGGCCTGGAGCACGCTGCCAAAGCCGCCCTGCAAGCCAGCGGGAACTTTATTCCCTGGCAGGTGGTGACCCTTTCCACCGACGGCAGGATTTTAGAGGAATAAAATAGTGCCAGGAAGCCGAATGCGGCAGGATTTCCCTAGGCTATATTAAAAAGGAACGATCCCTTTTGGTGGGGATCGTTCCTTTTTTTTCTGTTACGGCCGGCGCAGGAGACCGTTGTACAGGTCATCTTTGGCGTATTGTTTAATTTTATAGTGGAGCTTTTTGCCGGTGGCGTTGATGGGGATATCCTCCACAAAGCGATAGTACCGGGGACGCTTGAACTTGGAGAGCATGGGATGCTGCTGGCAGTACTCATCCAATTCGGTTATCGTGATGGAATCGTCCGCCGACACCACATAGGCCGTGACCACTTCCCCCCGCATATGATCGGGCACGGCGGTGACAATACAGTCCTTGACCTTGGGGTGTTCGTTGAGAATTTCCTCAATCTGGATGGGATAAATATTCTCTCCGGCGGAGATGATCATGTCATCCTTGCGGCCCACTACGGAGATAAACTGGTTTTCATCCCAGGTACCAAGATCACTGGTATACAGGAAGCCGTTATAGAATTTGCGCTGAGTTTCGGTTTCCTTGTTAAAATACTGGTAAGAGGCTTTGGGCGTTTTGATGATGATTTCACCGACGGTTTCCCCGTCCATGGGGACGGTGTCGTCGGGGCTGGTATGGCCCTCCTCCTGCACCTTAACGATACGCACTTCATCGTCGGTGCAGGCGCGGCCGGCAGTACCTGCCATATCCGGCAGATCAAAGGGGCGCAGAAAGCAGTTCCAGAAGGTTTCCGTGGTGCCATACCCGTTGAAAATATTGGGTGTCAGCATTTTCTGATACCGGATGCAGGCAGCACGTTCCAGGGCGCTGCCCATGGTGACGATGCCGTTGAGACTGGACAAATCCCAGCCACCCCGGGTCTGGGCCTCCGCCAGACATTCCAGCACAGTGGGAACGCCGATAAGGAAGGTAATTTTGAATTTCTGGGTCCATTCCAGACAAATATCCGAATCGAATTTCCGCATGATGACCACGCAGCCGCCGGCAAACAGGGTAGGGCAGGGGCCGCCGGAATGGAGACCGCCCCGGTGGAACCAGGGGGTGGTGTTCATGGTTTTGTCGGTAAAGTTCAGGGGGAAATTGTACATGACGTCGTGGGCAGACAGCACCTCGTTGGCCGACGTCAGGGGGACACCCTTAGGCAGTCCCGTAGTGCCGGAGGTATATAGCCGGGTGGATTCATCATACATATTAGGGGTGTTGTCCGGGACAGGATCCTCTTCCGAACGCAGACTGACATAATCTTCAAAGGCCAGGAAGCCTTCGGGCAGAGGCTCGTCGGTATCGCCTACCAGGACACAGTGTGTGGGATGAAAAGCAGACCGGCTCAAAGCTTCCTTGATCAACGGCAGGTCGGATGCATCAAAGAGAAAAACCGAGGGCTGACTGTCCTCCAGGGAAAAGGCGATTTCTCCTGCGGACAGGCGGAAGCTGATGGGGCAGAAGACCGCCCCCAGCTTGTGGCTGGCCACATAAGAAAAGATAAATTCGGGACAGTTAAGCAACTGTACCATGACAACATTGCCGGTGGAAATGCCGTCGGTTTGCAGTGCGTGGGCTAAACGGTTGGCATCGGTGTTCAGCTGGCGGTAGGTCCAGGTGGTGTTGCCCACCGGATCAAAGAGGGCAGGCCGGTTGCCAAACCGGTAAACATTCCGCATAAAACCGCTGATCCAGGTGAATTCCCCTTCAAAAGCGGCACGGTAAAGACTGCGGTTTTGCTGGATCTGATGGATATCCATACTGATCGACCTTTCAGGCACGGGTATATACCCGATTATCATTATGTTACTAGTATATCATATTTACCACAATTATGCAAGAAAGGAAGTAAAAAAAGAACTTGTTCTTTTTCTGAGACAGCGGGCATATATTGAAGGGACAAGCAAAGGAACGGAGGGTGTATTTCGGTGCATGCCCGGTTCCGGGAAAGGGGGATCCCGTTGGAAGCGGTATTTGACAGTGCGTTATATGGTGTGGCTGCGCCTTTGCGAAAGGAGTTGGCAACGGTGTCCAGGGTGGAGAAGGCGGCCACCTTTGAGATTCGGCTGCGGGTGGGACAACCTGTGGTATTGACCACTGCTGCCGGGCCTCGGTATGTTGCCGCCGGAGGGACAACCTGCGGTTTGCCATCGCCTGGCAGTATTCTTGCGGAGGCGGATCAAGTAGAGGCCACTTTCCATTTGTTATGCGAACATTCGGTGTATGCCCACGATGCCGAACTGGCCCAGGGGTTCCTGCGCATGCGGTATGGCCATCGGGCGGGCATTGCCGGAGAGCCGCTACTGCGGAACGGGCGAATTACCGCTTACCGGTATGTGTCCGGCATCAATATCCGGCTGGCACGGCAGATCCGGGGAGTGGCTGCGCCGGTGCTGGCCACCCTGCGGGATCGGTTTGGGTATTTGCCTTCCTGCTTTTTTTACGGTGCGCCGGGCTGTGGGAAAACCACCTTGTTGCGGGATGCGGCGCGGCAGCTATCGCAGGAAGGAAAACGGGTGACGGTGGTGGATAGCCGGGGTGAGTTGACGGCTTTGTATCAGGGCCGGCCGGTCTATGATCTGGGCCCCAATTGTGATATTCTCACCGGGTGCGAAAAAACCTTGGCCATGGAGCTGGCCATTCGCACCCTGAACCCCGAGTTTCTCCTGTTTGATGAAATTGCCGGGCAGCAGGAGACCGCGGCAGTGGATGCGGCCGTGTCCAGTGGCGTTACCGTTTTTACCACGGCCCACGCAGGTAGTCTGGAGCAGCTGCGCGCCAGACAGATTCTGCCGGCCGGGTTGCTGGCTGCCGTTTATTTGCCGGGTGTGGGGGCGCCTGCACGGGTGGAAGAACTGGAGGTGAAGGAACACGAAGTGGCTGGGGCTTTTGAGCTTATTTCTGGCGACGGTGGGAGCAGCCTTCCGGCAGGCTTGGTCTCTTAAAGCCCAGGCAGCGGCTTTTACCCAGTTGGAGCAGTTGGGCAGCCGGCTGCTGGAGCAGATCCGTTATCAGCAGCTGCCCCTGACCCAGGCGATTTTGGCCTGCGGGCAGAGTCAAACCTTTTCCCAGCTCCCTTTTTTCCATCCCTGGGAGCAAGCGATGGCCCAGGGAGACAGTCCCCGGGCGGCGCTGGAGGAGGCCCTGACCCAGACCGGTTTTTTCCCGGCAGCGGGGGACTTGCTGCTGTCTCTGTTTGACAGACTGGGAAAAAGCGACGATCAGGAGCAGGTGGCGCTGCTGCAGATATGGCTGCGGCAGGTGGCGGTGCAAAAGGAAGCGTACTGTACCAAAAGCAGGGAATCTGGCCGACTGTGGATGCAGCTGGGCATATTCGGCGGCCTGTTTCTGTGGATTATGTTGATGTAATAGCACGGGAGTGAAAAAACCATGAGTGTAGATTTTATTTTCCGGGTGGCTGCCATAGGGATTATTGTGGCAGTGCTGCATCAGTTGTTGGTGCGCTCTGGCCGGGAGGAACAGGCCATGCTGACCACCCTGGCCGGGCTGGTGGTGGTGCTGACCATGCTGATCGCCAAGATCGCCGAGCTGTTCAGTACCATCAAATCCGCTTTTGGTTTGTAGCCATGGCGTTGGTGATACAGGCGGCGGCTGTCGGGATTGTGGCAGGGCTGTTTGCCCTTCTTCTGCGGCGGGATCAACCCACCTTTGCCTATTTCATCGGGTTGTTTGCCGGCATCTTTTTGCTGTTTCGCGGGTTAACGGTTCTGTTGCCTGTTTTGCAGTCGGTGCAGGGGATTTTTCAGCAAACCGGTAATACCGAAAGCTACACGCTACTGCTGAAGGCAGTGGGAATTTGTCTCATTGCAGGGTTTGCCGCGGAGCATTGCAAGGAGGCGGGACAGACGGCTCTTGCCGGGGAAATTGATCTCATTGGCCGGGCGGCCATTTTGCTGCTGAGTCTGCCTCTGCTACAGCGCTTTGTTGGATTTTTAAATACATTGGTAGGATAAATGAAAAAGGTATTGTTTTGTTTCTGGATTGTGTTGGTTTGTTTTGGGGGATTGCTCCAGGCCGGAGCAGTGGCACCGTCTGAATCATCTGATCTGCAGGATGTGTATGCGGACGCAGTGGAGAACAGTGGCTTGGGGGCATTGGAGGAATCCCTTCCGGAAGAAACCCGGGCCTTGCTGTCGGAATACGGTGTGGATTTGTGGGATGCTGACCTTTCTGTCTCCGGAGATGGTATGCTGCAGATTGTAGGGCGAATTGTGACCCAGCAGGGCAAGGCACCGCTACAGGCTTTGGCGGCAGGCATGGCCATGCTGCTGCTGGCCGGTCTGGGGACTAATCTGTTAACCGGCGGGCAGCAGAACCGTATGCTGGGGTATGTGACCGTTTTGGCAGTGATGACCGGCTTAACGCCCCTGCTCCAAACCGTTTCTGATACGTCAACTGCACTGTCAGGGACCGGCACCTTTCTGTATTCCTTTGTGCCGGTATATGCCGGGATTCTTCTGGCAGGCGGCGGCACAGCCTTGGCTGGTAGCTTTTCCACGTTGCTGCTTCTGGCGTCCCAAGCGGTCAACACTGTTTTGGTGGGGTTAGCCGTGCCTGTGGTTACTCTGTTTCTTGCCCTGTCGCTGGCGGCGGCTGTCACCAGCTTCCGGTTGGAGGGTTTTCTGGCGGGCGTCCAAAAGGCTTTGGTTTGGGTGATGAGCCTGACCCTGACCCTGTTTTTAGGTGTTCTGGGGGTGCAAACCACCATCTCTGCCGCGGCAGACAGTCTGTCGGTGAAAACTGCAAGATTTGCGGCCGGTAGCTTCCTGCCGGTGGTAGGGTCTATGGCCGGGGACGCCATTGGCACCGTTACTGCTTGTCTTGGTTTGCTGCGGGCTTCTGCCGGTGCTTACGGCGTTCTGGCCCTGGTATTTTTACTGTTGCCTGTTTTTTTGCAGCTGGTGCTCTGGCGGGGTGTGTTGTTTTTGCTGGAGGTGCTGGCTGGCTTGTGTTCGGTGGGTGCGGCGGATAAGGTGTATCGGGCGGCGGGACAGGCGCTGAATCTGCTGCTTGGTATCCTGATTTGGACGGCTTTTTTGTTTATTATTTCATTGACAGTGGTGGTGCTGGCCGGCGGGCAGATTTCCTCTTGAGGAAAGCAGCCGGCATCTGCCCCGGTGCATGCAGAAAAGGAAGGTGCTACAATTGGACGGAATACGGTCTGCTGTGCTGCAATTTTGTTTGCTGCTGACGGGACTTGGCGCTTTGTTGCTTCTGGTGCCGTCGGAGGGAATGGGGAAAACCGTTCGCTTTTTAGCGTCACTGTTGTTGCTGTCAGTATTTGTGTCCGGTGTCCTTCGGAATGTATCCGTTTCCTTTGCCGCAGTGGAGGATTGGGTACAGACCGAAACCCCATCGGCAGAAACAGATTGCAGCGATTGGTATGATACTACCGTGGCCGCCACGTTGGAGCAGCAAATCTCTCTTTCTCTGGAGGAGCGGGGGATTCCCCAGGCCGGGGTGCGGGTGGAGATCAGCCGGGAAAACGCCCTGCCGGCGATCAGCCGGGTGTTGCTGACGCTGTCCGATACCAGTTTGAATCAGCAGGAAGCAGCAAAACAGATTGTAGAGGAAATCCTGGGCGGGTCGGTTTCCGTGGAGGTGTCCCAATGAAGGGAAAAGAATTGCGGGAAAAGCTGGAAGGCTTTTTCCGCAAAAAAGAAAATGCAAAGTTCCTGGTGGTGCTGGGGATTGTCGGCATGGTGTTGGTGGCCCTTTCCGGTTTGACCGGCGGGGGAGAGGATGCGGCCCCGGCAGAGCAGGCCACGGGTTCCGGATACACCGTGGCTGAATACCAGGCACTGTTGGAGCAGGAAATCGCCGCAGTGGTCACCAAAATGACCGGCGAAAAAAATGTGACTGTCATGGTAACTTTGTCCAGTGGAACCGAATATATTTATGCAAGCGACAAAGATTGGAGCAGCGAGACTGCGGCCTCTACCACCTCCGATAGTACCGGTTCCTCGGAAAAAGGCTCCAATACCGAGACCTATGTAATGGTGGAGGATGCCAATGGAAATCAGGTGGCGTTGCTTTGCAAAGAGCTGACGCCAACCGTACAGGGGGTGGTGGTGGTATTCCCAGGCGGAGAAAATGAGGCACTGGCTTCCAAGGTGCAGACTGCTGTCAAGACAGCGCTGCATGTAACTTCCCGGCGGGTTTGCGTCGCCGGAGTCTATTCAAGTATGGAGTGATCGTATGAAAAAGGGAAAATCCATTGTGTTTGGGAAACGGCAGATTCTTTTGGCAACGCTGGTGGTGGCCCTGGCGGCGGCCGTCTGGCTGAATATGAACTATACTGCCGGCAACGGCGGGCTGCAAGTGGCGGATAACACCACCTCCAGTAAATATCTGGGGGAAGCCACTTTGGTGGGGGAGACGGTTTCCGGCGTGGCGGCGGATACCGACAGCGCCGTTAGCGCCGGTTCTGCTTCGGAGGCGTCCACCGGCTCGGTCACCACCAGTACCTCGGAGGAGCCGGAGCAAATGGCCAATGCCCGGGAGAATCGGGACCAAACCAGAGAGGAGGCCATTGCCGTTTTGCAGGATACGCTGGAGGCTGGCAGCGGGGATACCTCCGCCGCTTCCACCCAGCTGGCCGCTTTGACCAAGCGTATGGAGGATGAAGCCGCAGTGGAAACCGTGCTGGCCGGGAAAGGCCTGACGTCGCTGGTGGTCATCGGAGATAATGACGTGACGGTCATGGTGGCGGCGGATAACTTGCTGAACAATCAAATGCTGCAAATTTCCGATGCAGTTCAGTCCCAATGCAGTGTAAAAGCGGAAAATATTAAAATTGTTACGGTAAAGTAGTTGAGGTTCCGGGAGAAATGTGGTAAACTAAATGCAAGAGAATACACGAAAGGGGATTTTCTTGATGTTTCCTGTTCAAACCGTACATTCCGATGTTGTGATTACCGACGCCGTTTTTACCAAACTGGCTTCCACCGCCGCTTTGGAGGTGCCCGGTGTAGCGGGCATGGCTGCCCAGCCTACGGATATGAAGGCCTGGCTGCAAAAAGCTACCGGTACTTTTCAGGGGGTCAAGGTGTTTCGCCGGGATGGGGAGATCCGTCTGGATCTGTTTCTGTCGGTGGAATTGGGGGTGAAGGTGACCGAGGTGGCCGCCGCTGTGCAGAAAAGAGTCAAGAAAACGGTGCAGGATATGACCGGTTGCGCTGTCAGCCGGGTCAATGTTATGATTGCGGATGTGGCAGTTCCGCAGGAGCAAAAGTCTTCCGCTCAGTAACCCAATGGTTGCAGTAAATTTGTTGTATATCTGATGAAAAAAGAAGGGGCTGTTTCACCAAGAAGGTGAGGCAGCTCTGTTTTTGCTAATCGAATTTTGGGAATAGAATGATATCTGAGAATCTGATGGAAAAATACTGCCGCAAGAACTCCCCAAAAGGAACGGCCTCTGTCCCAGGGACAGAGGCCGTAAGCAATTATGTTGAGAAAGCGCCGGATTATTCGGCGTCCTCGGCTACTGCAGGCTCCTCAGCAGGTGCATCGGGCAGCAGAGCACGGATCGAAAGGGAAACACGCTTGGCTTCAAAGTCGATAGCGATGATTTTGGCATCGACCTCCTGGCCAATGGACAGCTCATCCTTGGGCTTCTCAATGCGGCGGTTGGCGATCTGGGAAATGTGAATCAGACCGTCAATTCCGGGAATGATCCGGGCAAAGGCGCCGTAAGCAGTGAGGGAGACGATGGTGACCTTGGCCACAGTACCAACGGGATAATCCCGCTCCAGGATGACCCAGGGGTTGTCCTCGGCCTTCTTGTAGCCCAGAGAAATCTTCTTCTTCTCGGTGTCAATATCCTTGACGTACACTTCAACGGTGTCGCCGATGTTGACTACTTCAGAAGGATGCTTAATGCGGCTCCAAGACAGCTCGGAAATGTGAACCATACCGTCCACGCCGCCCAGGTCTACGAAAGCGCCGTAGGAAGTCAGGCTCTTTACCACACCGGTGTAAACCTTGTTGACTTCCACTTCGCTCCAGAACTTCTCAGCCAAAGCCTTCTTCTGCTCCCGCAGTACGCTGCGGATGGAGCCGATGACCCGGCCGCGGCGGCCGCGGCTGATTTCGATGATGCGGAACTCCACCTGGGTACCCTTCAGGGCTTCCAGATCCTCGTTCCGGTTCAGGGTAGCCTGGCTGGCAGGGATAAAGACCCGAACACCATTGTAGATGGCCACAACGCCGCCCTTGTTGATCTCGGTGACAGTACCGGTAAGGATTTCCTCGCTCTCCTTGGCAGCAGCCACAGCATCCCAGCCCTTCCGGGCGTCCAGACGCTTCTTGGACAGCATAACGGAGCCTTCCTGGTCATTGGTGCGCATAACGATCAGATCCAGCACATCGCCAACCTTGACTTCTTCCTCCATCTTGACAGAGGGATCGCTGGAATATTCGTCTGCGGAAACATATCCAGTGTACTTTCTGCCGATGTCGACTTGAATCTCTGTGGGGCCGACCGACAAAACGACACCTTGGACCTTTTGGTCCTGATTTAAGCCGTTGAGGGAAGCTTCCAGGGCTTCCTCAAAGGTCATTTCCTCAAAAGATTTCTGCGGTGCTTCTTCCACCACGGGTTCTGCAGCTTCTGCTGCCTGTTCTGCGGCTTCCGCCACGGGCTCTGCGGTTTCCACCACGGGTTCTGCGGCCTCGGCCACAGGTTCGACTACTTCTGCAGTCTCGTTGCTGCCCTCGACAACCTTTTCAATCTCGGACATGGTTTTTATTACCTCCTTTATGATACCGGATGGCGTTGACGCCCCGGCCACAACGCCAATTTTATCGATCCCCCGAAAAAAATCTGCGGACAGTTCCGCTGCCGTTTCAATATGGATGGTGTGGGGGCATTGCTCCTTGCAGACGGTGAATAGCTTCACGGTGTTGGAACTGTGATGCCCGCCGATGACGATCATGCCATCATTGGAAGCAGCCAATTCTTTGGCTTCGGTTTGCCGATTGGCAGTTGCATTACATATTGTATCAAAAATAATCGCGTTTGTATAGACCTTTTTTAAAGTTTTTTGGCATCTGACCCAAAAATCTGCATGAAAAGTAGTCTGTGCCACCACGGAAATGGGAGAATTTGTCAATTCCGGATGCTTCCTAGCCAATTCCAGCAAATCTGCCTCATCCGAAAAGACATACACCGGCCCGGAACAGTGCCCCCGGATGCCCAGCACCTCCTGGTGGGTGGCATCGCCCGCGATGAGTACAGTCCGGCCGGCGGTGGTGGCTTCGGCAACGATGCGGTGAATCTTAGCCACAAAAGGGCAGGTGGCGTCGGCCACCTCCAGATGGCAGGCGTCGGCCCGCCGGTAGATCTCTGCCGGAACGCCGTGGGAACGGATGACCAGGGTGCAGCCCGGTTCCACTTCCTCTGGGGTTTCCACCGTGCGAACCCCCTTGGCTTCCAGTTCCCCCACCAGCTGGGCGTTGTGGATGATGGGGCCCAGGGTGCGGACGGTTTTTCCCTGTTCCAGCAGGCTGTAAACCAATTCCACCGCCCGGTTGACACCAAAGCAGAAGCCAGCGGTTTTGGCTAAGGTAACGGTCATGGCTGCAGCCCCTCCCAGGACTTGGTAATTTCATCCATAATCCGGCCGGCAACCCGTTTAATTTCCGCCCGAGAGTCATCGGCAAAGGCCAACTCTGCTGTGGAAATGGGCTTTCCGTAGGAAATCAGGGCTTTGGTAGTGAAATAGGGCACCTTGCCGTGATAGTTTTTGTAGCGAATGGTGGCGGGCAACACATCCCCGCCGGTTTGAGCGGCAATGAGCGCCACGCCGGATTTTCCCTTGCCGGGATGCCCGGCAGGGTCCTTGGTGCGGGTGCCTTCGGGGAAAATCCCCAGAATGTCCCCTCGCTGTACAATGGCTTTGGCCTTGTCAATGGCGGCAGTGTCGCCTGCCCCCCGGGCCACTGGAAAGCCGCCCATCATCCGGAAAAACCAGCCTGCCACCGGCACGTGAAACAGCTCCTCTTTGGCCATAAAATAAATCCTGCGCTTGTTGGTCAGCACCAGGATGGCAATGTCCAGCATGGAGGTGTGGTTACAGCAGAGAATCAAGCCGCCGCTTTCCGGGATGTGATCCAGGCCTATGGTCTTGTAATGGGTGATGAGTTTGATAATGGGTCGCCCGATTATCGTAATGAATTTATAGAATGGGGTCATGCCGGAGATTTCACTGCGATCCTTCATTTCGCCGCCTCCCGAATCAGCTTTAACACCGCGTCCACCGAGCCTTGCAACCCCAGATGGGAAGTGTCCACCAGAATGGCGTCCTCCGCCTGGCGCAAGGGCGCTACCGTCCGGTGACTGTCCTGATAATCCCGTTGGATCACATCAGACAGAACTTCTTCAAAATCCACCGTCTGCCCTTTGGCCAGCAACTCTTCATACCGCCGCCGGGCCCGGATCTCCGGGGTGGCGGTGAGGAAGATCTTTACCTGAGCCTCCGGCAGTACCACCGTGCCGATGTCCCGGCCGTCCATGATTACATTGTGCGTCCTGGCCAGACTGCGCTGCTGTTCCAGTAAAAAGGCCCGCACTTCCGGCAGAGCGGAGCAGGAGGAGGCCATCATGGAGGCCTCCGGTGTGCGGATTTCTTCAGAAACATCCTCTCCGTTCAGCAGTACTCGCTGGCCGGTTTCTCCATACATCAGCTCCAGGTTGATTTCCGGCAGAACAGCAGCAACCGCTTCCGAAGTCACCGGGATTTCATGCCGCAGCAGGTAAAGGCCCACGGTCCGGTAAAGGGCCCCGGTATCAACATAAATGTAGCCGAGAATTTCCGCCGCTTTCCGGGCGATGGTGCTTTTTCCTGCACCGGCGGGGCCGTCAATGGCAACTGCAATGCTCATAAGGTTTTGTTCCTTTCCCCTGCGCTTTTCCCGGCCAGATGTCCGGTGGAAAACGCAATTTGTAAATTAAATCCTCCGGTGTAAGCGTCCACATCCAGCAGCTCTCCGGCAAAATACAGCCCGGGACAGAGCTTGGATTCCATGGTGCCGGGGTGCACCTCCTTGAGGCTGACGCCGCCCCGGGTAATTACCGCCTCAGCAATGGGACGTGTACCGGAAATATGAATGGTAAAATTTTTTAGCGTGTCCAGCAGTGCGCTGCGCTGGGCCTTGGTCACCTGGTGCACCTTTTGCTGGAAGGGCAGCCCGGCCCGTTGCAGCACTACAGGTACCATTTTTCGTGGCAGCAGCGGCTCTGTTGCGTGGATGATATCCTTGTTGGGCGCAGCCGCAAATTCCCGGAGCAGCCGGGCGTCCAGGGTGGCCGTATCCAACGCCGGCTTCAGATCAATGTGGAAGGTATAGTCTCCCGATTCCGGCCGATTCAGGTGGGCGCTGGCCGACAGTACCGTGGGCCCGGAAATGCCGAAATGGGTGAACAGCAGTTCCCCGAAATCGGTGTAGACCGCCTTCTTTTTCCCCGCCGCTGTGACGGTGATTCCCACATTTCGCAGAGAGACCCCCTGCATGGCGGCACAGTCGTCATCACTCTCCAAAGGAATCAGGGAGGGGACGCATTCCGTAATTGTGTGTCCCACCTGCTTGGCCAAAATATAGCCATCACCGGTGGAGCCGGTGCCGGGATAGGATAGGCCACCGGTGGCCAGAATTATCCGATCAGCCGCAAAGCGGTTCCCACCTTCGCAGATCACTCCGGTAATACCAGTTTGCCCTGCTTCCAGGGCGGTTACCCGTTCCTCCAGGATGTGAACCCCGGCTTTTTTTGCCGCGGCTACCAATGCGTCGGCAATGTCCATGGCCTTCATGGATGTTGGGAAAACCCGATTGCCTCGTTGAGTTTCCAGGGGAACGCCCCGGGATTCAAAGAATGCTATGGTATCAGCTGCGGAAAAGTCCGCAAAGGCGGCGTAAAGAAACCGGCCGCCACGGGGCACGTTGGCCACCAGGGTATCATTGTCGCAGTTGTTGGTCAGGTTGCATCGTCCCTTGCCGGTGACCAGGATTTTCCGGGCGGGACGTTCCCGCCGCTCCAGCACCGTAACAGATGCGCCAGTTTCTGCTGCGGCACAGGCTGCCATGAGACCGGCGGCGCCGCCGCCCACCACCAATAGATCCGATGTTATCATCCGATCACCTCAACAGGCAAACGGCGTGGGCGGCAATGCCGTCCCCCCGTCCGGTAAATCCCAGGCCTTCTTCAGTGGTGGCCTTGACGCTGACCTGGCAAACTGCCAGCCCCAGATCAGCGGCAATGTTTTCCCGCATGGTATCTATATAAGGCCGCAGCTTAGGGGCCTGACACAGTAGAGTAGCGTCCAGATTTTCTACAGCAAAGCCTGCTTCGGCCAGCAGCCGGCCGGTGTGCCGCAACAGCAGCCGGGAGTCTATGCCGGCATAGCGGGGGTCGCTGTCAGGGAAATGCTTGCCGATGTCTCCCAGTGCCGCTGCCCCCAGCAGGGCGTCGCAAATGGCGTGGAGCAGCACGTCGGCGTCTGAGTGCCCCAGCAGCCCCGTTTCATAGGGAATCTCCACCCCGCCCAGAATGAGCTTCCGTCCTTCTGTCAGCCGATGTACGTCATAGCCGTGTCCGATCCTCATGTTCCGTTGCTTCCTCTCAGTATAGCTTCCGCCAGAAGGATATCCTCCGGCGTGGTGATTTTCAGGTTAGTGTTGTCTCCTTCCACCAGGTAAACCGGCATGCCGGCCATTTCCAATACAGCGCAGTCGTCAGTGAGTTGTTCCAGCTTGTCCCCACACTGCTCCGCCGCCTGCTGATATAGGGACAGCCGGAAGGTCTGGGGGGTCTGCATGGCCCGGAGGGTGGAGCGGTCGGGGGTTTCCAGCACCTGGCCGGTGGCATCCGCCCGCTTGATGGTGTCCTTTACCGGAACGGCGGCCGCCGCTGCCCCGTATAGCACTGCCCCTTCAATGGTGCGGGTGATGACAGCTTCGGTGACCAGGGGCCGTGCTCCGTCATGAATGGCCACAAATTCGGTGTTTTTGCAGCGGGCCAGCCCGTTTTGCACTGAAAACGCCCGGGTAGCCCCGCCTTCAACCAAATCTGTGACCTTGGTCAGCTCGTATTGGTGGATCAGCCGCTGCAATTCCGGCATATCCTGCTCCCGGGTTACCACGATAATGCTGCCGACCCGGGGATGACGTTCAAAGGCCAGCAAAGTGCGGATCAGCACCGGAATTCCCAGCAAGGGTAAAAACTGTTTGGAAACCCCGCCCATGCGGGTGGAATTTCCGGCAGCTACCACCAGGGCGGCAGTATCCGGCGCAGTAGTTTCCGCAAGAGTCCAAAATTGTGTTTGCGGCGCAGTTACCGGCACGGTGCATTCCTCCTACCATTGTTAATACAACAGTAGTGTACCACATTTTTCCCCGGCTTGCAACAAAATACCGCCCGGAATTTCAGATTCCGGGCGGCAGAAAATCATTTTATTCATAGACCAGTTTTAATAGGCCAGTTGTTTCCGCAGATAGGCGGCCACCTGGTCGATGGGCATACGCACCTGCTCCATGGTGTCCCGATCCCGAACGGTGACACAATGATCGGCGGGAGTGTTCTCGTCTCCCACAGTCTGGAAGTCCACAGTGATGCAGTAGGGGGTTCCGATCTCATCTTCCCGGCGATACCGCTTGCCGATGGAACCGGTCTCGTCAAAGTCCACCATAAATTCCTTGGACAGTTGCGCGTAAACCTCCTGGGCGGCGGGGGACAGCTTCTTGGACAGGGGCAGCACAGCCGCCTTGAAGGGGGCCAGGGCAGGCGCCAGATGGAGTACCACCCGGACGTCATCCTTGCCGTTTTTATCCTGGCCTACCACTTCCTCATCATAGGCGTCGATCAGGAAGGCCAGAGTGACCCGGTCAGCTCCCAGAGAGGGCTCAATGACATAGGGAATGTAATGTTCATTGGTTTCGGGGTCAAAGTAGGTCATATCTTTGCCGGAGGTGTTTTGATGCTGAGTCAGATCATAGTCAGTCCGGTCGGCCACGCCCCACAGCTCACCC
>CAYZTR010000037.1:0-21184 GCA_964481575.1 uncultured Eubacteriales bacterium | reverse complement strand
ATGCTCCCGCGCTGTCGGACAAGTTGGCAAGGGCGGTGGCAGACATGAGCGAGGATAATGCAAGAGCAATTTCAAAAGGACTGTTCCGCTATGCAGTTCAGCTTGAAATGGTGATGCGGATGATAGCGACGCTCTCGGATATCAGTGAAGAAGAAGTGGAAGATATGCGGCGGGAAGCAATTAATAATGTGCGCCGCACCCGCGGAAAAGTGAATCTCACAGATATCATTACAGGTCACTTGGGCGGATGAATGTGAACTCTTTGATAAACTTTCCGTTGTCGCTGGATATCCGAAAACCGTTGTGGTATGTTGTGTTGCTGAAAGGAGATGATGTATATAGCAAAACGGAGACCGTCGGGCGACGGCATGGTACGAAAGCGCGACGACGGACGGTGGGAAGGCAGAGTGGTAGTCGGTTACGATGACAAAGGCTTGCCGCAGACCAAAAATGTTCTCGCCAAGACCAAAACCGAGTGTGCCGAGAAACTTGAAAAACTGAAAGAGGAATACCGACCTCCGAGCACGCGGTGCAAACCCGAAATGCTGTTCGGTGATTGGATGGAGTTCTGGTATGAGAATTATTCGAAGCCTGCCATCCGACCGCTGACACAGGCGAACTACGAAAACAGAATATACGACCACGTCATTCCCGAGATTGGAAAGATACCGCTGAACAAGCTGACGCAGAACGATCTGCAACAGTTCTATGCACGGCTGAAGCGAAGTGGCAGACGGCAAAATGTTGAAAAATACGGTGCAGGGCTGTCTGACAGAATGGTCAGAGCCTGCCATACCACCTGCCGAACCGCCCTTGAAAAAGCGGTAGCCGAGGGGCTGATACGGGTCAACCCTGCAATCGGCTGTAAGCTGCCGCCGAAGAAAGCGCACGAAAGGCAAGTCCTCACAAAGGACGAGTTGCAGCGGTTTCTTGCTCAGGCCAAAGAGGACGGATACTATGAGCTGTTTCTGCTGGAGCTTAGCACGGGGATGCGCCGAGGTGAACTTCTCGGACTGCAATGGGATGACCTGAACTTCCATACGGCTGAGCTCCATATCGTCCGCCAGGCGTGCCCGGTGAATGGCAAAATCGAAATCTCGGTGCCGAAAACCAAAAGCTCCGTCCGCACGGTGGTACTGCCGCCGTCTCTCGTGGAGGTGCTGAAAAAGTATAAGGAAACGGTGGACTCAAGGTGGATGTTCCCATTGCCGGTTAATCCGGACTTGCCGAGATATCCCGGCTCGATCGGTGAGATCCTGTCAACGCTCCTCAAACGGGCGGGTTGCAAGCACGTGCGATTCCACGACCTGCGCCACACCTTCGCCACGATGGCTCTGGAAAACGGAATGGATGTGAAAACGCTGTCGGCTACGATAGGCCATGTTTCATCCTCAACCACGCTTGACATTTACAGCCACATCACCGATACTATGCAGAGGCAGGCAGCGGTGCGGATCGACCGCAAAATCGGCAAGACAGACGCGAGAATGTCCGAGGTGGGAAACACCCGAGGAAACGTCAAAACCGCCCGTAAACGCCCTGTGTGCGCCCACAGAGCCCCATCCCAAGCCGATTCCGAGAAAGATACGCAAAAGCGGTACGGGATGCCTGTATCAAATCAACGAAAACCTATGGGAAGGCAGTTACTACCCAAGACTACCAAATGGCAAACGCAAAAAATTCAATGTCTATGCCGAAACCCGAGAACAGTGCGAAATCAAACTTGCTGAGATGATTGAGCGAATAAAAGCGGAGATTGCAGAAGAAAAGGCGAAACTAAAAGAGGGTGCCGAGTAAGGCACCCTCAAAAATTGGTTTGCAGTAAACAAAGAATACGGTTTATTAAATAATGAATGCATAAAAAGCAATATTTACGCCATGATGTAGGAAGTTTTGATATAGTAATTAGAAGACTCGCATAACAAATTACGAAAGCATTATATTATGTAACAATACAATAAGTTTACCGATTTCCGAGATTTCTTTTCTGAAAAAACTTACATCGATAGAATAATTGTTGCATTTCACAATATTAGTTTGTCCCATTTCTAATAACGGTGGAAAAAGGACACCTTGAATTTTATTCCTTAACCTCAATATTAAGACATAATTCTCTACATCAATTATATCTTTATATTTTAAAAGTTTATCAGTATTTTTTAATATCAAATTTCTAAAATAGCATTCTGAGTATACGAAATAATTAATCTCTTCTGATTTGAATTCTAATCCATTGGCTTTGCTTACACAAATTGGAACGAGACAAAAATCATCATTTACAAAATCACTAATATGATTTATTGTGTCTTCTATTTTTTCAGCCATTGCGACTCCTAAATGACCCATTTTTTCACCTGAAAATGTAGGAGATTTTTTTAGCACGAAGTAAAGATAATGGTTCATTATCTCGCTAATAATATTTGATACTTCATTTGTAAGTTCTTTTTTTAATAGATACTCTTTTTCTTGTCTTAATTGCAATTCATAACGATGATTGGATAAAACGATATTTTTTAATTCAGATATATTACCTGATATCGCATCAAATCCCTCTCGCTGTGTTTCTATAATATCATATACTTGAATGGTCATTTTTGCTCGCTGTATATATATGTTTGCTACATGGTACGCGATGGTATTTAGCATGCTTTTATCTTCTGTCAGGAAACATTCTTCTATAACTGCTGAAATAGAACTAGTAATTTGTTCAATGGTTTTCGAAGCATTAATATCATCGTCTGGAATAGATAAAACTGCATCTTTGTTGTCTCTATATGTAATGTTCTTAAATTCGTTGTTAAAATATACACTGTTGGCAAAACTGTTGATTACCTTGTACAATATTCTTTGCTGTTTATTTCTATCCAACAGATTCTTTACTTCTTCCTTTGAAGTATCAGCTAATAAATCCAATAAATAATCTACAACTCTATCAATTATTTCATCTTTTATCGAATTAGCCATTCTTAATCCCATCCTTTTTTATATTGAAAAAGCCGCAAAGTATCCCTACCTTGCGGCTTTCGTATGCGGACGAAGCCGCAAATTGGTGGAGGTGCGGGAATCGAACCCGCTCGGTTTATCTTCGAATTCTTTTATTGGTATAGCTTCCGGTTTACTTGCCACGGCTCTATTGTTTGGTATTCCCCCATAACAACCGAGTCCCACCACAATACTTATACTTACCATATCAACGCCTCTTGTAAGTCCGATAATCGAAATTACGAGTTCCAGCAAGCTGAAACAGAGGGAAAATACTTCAGCAGAGTCAAGGTTTTCAAAATTCAGCACCACAAAAGAAATAAGAAGTAAAGTAACGCGAGTGTTTATCTCGTCCGAGATAAACACTCGCAGTGGTCCGAGTGACAGGGATCGAACCTGCGGCCTGATGGTCCCAAACCACCCGCGCTACCAGCTGCGCCACACCCGGATTTTAATTCATTTTCAGTTTTCTGCGTGGAAGTGGGACAAACTGTGGTAAAGCTCAAATTCCACGCGTTCCACGCGGTTTTGCGTTTTTTGTAAAATGCTGAAGATTTGCGAAAACGCCCGAAAAACAAGGCTTTTGGCGGGCTTTGCTTTTGGCGCGGAGCGCCGTTTTGCCCGCGGGGGCTCCCCGCCCGGCCACGCTTCCCAACCAAGCACCCTACCAACTGGGCGACATCTGATAATATATAATATATTATACTGTATTCGGACGCGTTTGTCAAACAAAAGATACAGTATCACGTTAAGGGTGTTTTGCAGGGGAGCGGAAGGCCATTTTCCAAATATAAGAAGATGAACCGGAGAAATTTTGCGGCAAGGGTGGAAAAATTGCGGCAGGCGTGGTACAATACTGATTCAGTGAGGATAATAATATTTATTCCAATGGGAAGAAAGAGGGAAAGCAAAATGTCGGATCGAATCAAGACTTTTTGGAACGCGCATCTCAAAGACTATGTTTCACTGTTCCTGCTGTTTGCCAAAATTGGGAGCGTCACGTTTGGCGGCGGGTATGCCATGCTGCCGATCCTCCAGCGGGAGTTGGTGGAGAACCGGGGCTGGTGTACGGATGAAGAATTGATGGATTACTTTGCCATCGGGCAATGTACGCCGGGGATTATTGCTGTCAATGTTTCCACCTTCGTGGGAAACAAACGCAAGGGCGTGTTGGGCGGCATTCTGGCCACGGTGGGCTTTGCTTCGATCCCCATTCTTCTATTGATTATCATTGCCGCTTTCTTACAGAATTTTGCGGAATACCAAATTGTCAAGGATGCCTTTGCCGGCGTCCGTGTGGCGGTTTGTGTTCTGATTGTCAATGCAGCTCAGCGGCTCTGGAAAAAGTCAATTTTTAATCTGCCCACCTTTCTGATTTTTCTGGGTGTATTTCTCCTGTCGGTCTTTGCCGATTTGCTGCCGGTTTCTGTTTCTCCGGCCATTTTGGTTGTTTTGGCGGCTTTTGCAGGAATTCTGCTGGGCAGATGGAAGGGGGAGAAAAAGTCATGAGCTTTTGGTTGCTGCTCCTTCGGGTTTGTTATGAGTTTTTCCTGGTTGGGCTGTTTTCTGTGGGAGGCGGCCTGGCGACTCTTCCCTTCCTATATAACATTGCCAATACCACCGGCTGGTATACGGCTGCCGATGTGGCCAACATGGTGGCCATTGCCGAATCGACCCCCGGCGCCATTGGCATTAACATGGCCACCTACGCCGGCTATATCACCACCGGTGTATTGGGCGGTATCTGCGCTACACTGGGGCTGATTACTCCTTCCATTATCATTATTCTTGTAATTGCCCGGGTGCTGGATAAGTTCCAAGGCAACAAACTGGTGCAGGATGCTTTTCTGGGATTGCGGCCGGCCTCGATTGCCCTGGTGGTTTCCGCCGGAGTCAGCGTGGCAAAAATTACCCTGGTCAACTGGGCAGCGCCCGGCGGTCTGGAGAATGCCGGTGCCTGGCTGCAATGGCTGGGCGGGCTGTTTGTCTGGAAGGCCCTGCTGTTGGGGGTTGTTCTCTATGTAGCCCAGCGCTTTTTCAAAAAAATTCACCCCATTGTATTTCTGGCGGCGTCTGCCGTAGTGGGGATTCTATTCCATTTCGGTGCGTGAGAGCCGGACAAAACAATATTGTCCGAAGCGATCCCTGATGTGCAGAGACGGAACCCCTGCCTATCAGCACACTCATTCAATTGTGCGCCAATCCAATTCAAGATTTGGGGTGTTACGGATCCAAAGGGGCCTGCAAAAGCCGCACATTCCTGCAAATTTTGCAGGAGGTGGCGGCTTTTTTGGCGCAAAATTCGGGCAAGGGCATAGACTGTTAGTGGGGAAAACCCATATTGATACGTTTAGGAGGATGTTTTATGCCCGAAACCAAAAATAATTGCCCGCCCGATGGCAATTTCCGGGAAGCATGCTGCATTGATGCCGGCCGGGTCTACGATTCCTGCTGCGACCGGGACTGCGTCACCGATTTGCGTCTGTTTTTCAATCCCCGGGACAATGAGGTCATCCAGAAAGCCGTCAATGTCAAAATCCGCACCGCCAGGGTTGTGGACGTAACGGTGGACGTGGAACCTGTACATCTGAATCGCGGCTTTTTTGCCTGTGATCTCACTTTCTTCTTTGTGGTAAAGCTGGACGCCTTTGTGGCGCCCCATTCCAAGCCGGTGCCGGTACGCGGGGTCTGTTCCTTTGACAAAAAGGTGATTCTATACGGCAGCGAGGGCTCGGTCAAGGTGTTTTCCAATGAATTTGTCCGGAGCAACGATCTGGATCATCAGACCCGCCCCACCACCAATCTGCCCAAGTGTGTGGTGTCCTGTGTGGATCCCATTCCTCTGTCGGCAAAGCTGGTTCCCAGCTGTAATTGCAGCTGCTGTTTGGCCAATCTGCCCGGCACCGTTTGCTGCGAGGTCGGAAAGGAAATCGTCACCGACTGTGACAGTGACGGCCAGTCGGTTCTGGTGACGCTGGGATTGTTTAGCATTGTGCAGCTGATTCGCAATGTGCAGATGCTGATTCCGGTTTATGACTTCTGTGTTCCGGAAAAGCAGTGTTCGGATGCCTCTGACTCTCCCTGCGATCTGTTTTCTAGAATCCAGTTTCCCTTGGCCGATTTCTTCCCCTCCCGTGCCGAAGGAGCAGAGGGCTGTGGCTGCAGGGAAGCCGACCGGGAAGAGGATGAGGATAACGACGATGACTAACGCCATTGACACGCGTCTCTCCCAACAAGGTGGCAGACTGTGATACCGGGGTCATAAAAAGTCGAAAATTCTTTCCGAATTCTCTTGACAAACCGGGAAAAAGGGGCTATATTTATATGCGTACAATGGAATAGAAAAGCTGTGACGAAGGCGGCGAGGTATTCTGCTTCTCCAGAGAGCCGGCGGTTGCTGAAAACCGGTGTTGCAAGGTGCCTAAATGCCCATCCCTTCCGAGCCGGTGGTGCGAATTTGCTGTGCAATAGTAGTGTCACCCGCAGGAACTGCGTTAGTGTTCAGGATTTGTTGGAATCCGGTGAGGGATGCTTCTTACGGAAGCATAATTTGAGTGGTACCGCGGACTGTCGATCAGCCCGTCTCAAAGTGTTCTTTGAGACGGGCTTTTTTATATTTCCGTTTGCAGGAGAGGAGAAGGAATATGAAAGTAATTTCCAAAATTGCAAATTTTTGCAGTAAGTACATGTGGCTGCTGACCATCGTGATTGTGGCTGTAGCGCTGGTGACCCCCGGCTGGCTGAAAAGACTAGCTGGCTGCGCTGTTCTGACCAAGGCTAATTTCACCTTCCTGGGTTCCCAGGTTAGTTTGAAAATGTCCATGGTTAACATCTTCCTGGTCATCATCATGTTCGGCATGGGATGCACTCTGTCGGGCCGGGACTTTGTTCTCATCGCTAAGCGGCCTCTGGATGTGGTTTGCGGTATTTTGGGGCAGTACATCGTCATGCCCCTGGGTGCTTTTCTGGTGGGGTTGCTCTGCTTTAAGACCGGGCTGATTCAGGATACCAACATCATCGTTTCCCTGATGCTGGGTCTGGTAATTCTGGGATCTGTCCCCGGCGGCACCGCCTCCAATGTGCTGACCTTTCTGGCCAAGGGGGACGTGCCCCTGTCGGTGACTGTGACCATGTGCACCACCCTGCTGTCTCCCCTGATGACCCCTTTGATGGTGAAGCTGTTGGTGGGACAGACAGTACCGGTGGATTTCTGGCTGATGTTCTTCAACATTCTGGAAGTGGTGTTAGTGCCCATTCTGCTGGGGCTGTTGGTACATACCATTGTAGGGGACAAGATCATTGAGAAATTCAAGCCCTTCCTGGTGATGGCTAGCTCCTTGGCCATCGTCATGGTGGTGGGCATGTGTGTGGCGCCTAACCGGGACACGATTCTGAACCGCAACCCCAATATTACTGTGACCGTCTGGATGCTGATTCTGGTGGCGGTAGCCGTACTGCTGCACCACTTGCTGGGTCTGTTCGGCGGTTATTGGGCCAGCAAACTGGCCCGGCTGCCCCAGAGAAAGGTGAACACCCTGTCCATTGAGGTGGGAATTCAGAATTCCGGCCTGTCGGTGACACTGACCAGCAGTCTGTTTGCCGCCCTGTATCCGTTGGCAGTGCTGCCCTGCATTTTCGCCACCGTGATTCATCAGATTGTAGGCCCCATTGTGGCCAGCTATTTTGCTTCCAAAATAGATCGGCTGGAAACTGCCGGTCAAGAGAATTCTGCATCATAAATACATATAGGAGGTAATTTTCATGTCCAGTTACAGCACCTTTTTGCCCAGCTACAGTGTGGGCGCAGATTGTTACAAAGAGATTCCCTATGTGACCCGGAAATACGGCAAGACTGCTGTGGTCATTGGGGGTAAAACCGCCATCAGCAAGGCCAAGGACGCTCTGCTGGCCGGGATCGCCGGTTCCGACGTTACCATTACCGATTTCATCTGGTATGGCGGCGACTCCTCGTACGAAAATGTAGAGATGCTGAAAGCGACCCCTGCTGTGCAGGCGGCAGATATGCTGTTCGGCGTAGGCGGCGGCCGGGCGGTGGATACCGTCAAGACGCTGGGAGATATGCTGGATAAGCCTTACTTTACCTTCCCCACCCTGGCCTCCAACTGTGCCGGTTGCACCGCTATTTCGGTGATCTACAATGCGGACGCTACCTTCAAGGAGTACTATTACATGAAGGCTCCCGCCTATCACACCTTTATTAACACCCGGATTATTGCCGAATCTCCGGCGCAGCTGCTTTGGGCCGGTATCGGTGATGCGTTGTCCAAGGAGTGCGAGGTGCTGTTTGCCTGCCGGGATAAGGAAATGTATCACACACCCCTGATGGGTGCTTGTGTGGCCAAGGTTTGCACGGATCCTCTGGTGGAATACGGCAAACAGGCGCTGGAGGACTGCCGGAATGACACCCCCTCCTTTGCCCTGGAACAGGTGGCCCTGGATATTATCATCTCCACCGGTATTGTCTCCAACTTTGCCACCCATGAGAATCAGCCTGACCCCAAGGACAACTACTACTACAACAGCTCCCTGGCCCACTGTGTCTACTATGGTTCCTCTATGGTGCCGGCCTGTGAGTCTCACCTGCACGGGGAAATTGTCTCCTTTGGAGTGCTTTGCCTGCTGACTTATGACAACCAGATTGCCCAGCGGGATCGGATTTTGGCCTTTAACAAGTCCATCGGCCTGCCGGTGACTATGGAAGAGGTGGGAATTACCGAGGCGGATCTGCCGGTCATTGCCAAAAAGGCGGCTTCGGTAGTGGAATGGACCTACGTTCCCGGCAATCCTACGGAGGAGGCCTTTATGCAGGCCATCCGGGATGCCAGCGCCGCCGGCCACGCAGCCCTGAACGCCTGACAAAAAGCAAGGTACCGCGCCCAGCCCCTCTGAAAAGGTGCTTCGGGTGCGGTTTTTGCTTGCAAGTTCAACGGAATTTTGGTATACTGCAAAAAGAAACATGCCATGTAACGGCGTTTGACTGCATGGCATGGGATCCAGCGAAAGGAGAACACCCCCCATGGCGCACCCTTTGGGACACTTTCTCACGATTACCCGGCACCGGCATGCTGTCATTGCCAACTGTAGGCGGACCGGCATCTTATGGCAGGGGCTACGGCACGACCTCTCCAAATACACCCCAACCGAGTTTTTGCCCGGTGCACGGTATTACCAAGGATCTCGCAGCCCCAATGAACAGGAACGGGAGTTGTACGGTTACTCCCGGGCCTGGCTGCATCACAAAGGGCGCAATCGCCACCATTTTGAGTATTGGACCGACTATGATGTGAAAACCCGGCAGCTGACCCCCATTGAAATGCCTGTTCGATACGTGGCGGAGATGTTCTGCGACCGTGTGGCCGCCTCCAAAATTTATCAGGGTGACCGGTATACTGATCGCAGCGCCCTGGATTATTTTCTTCAGGCCAAAAAGGTGCGGATGATTCATCCGGCCACCTCAGCGCTGCTGGAAGGCTGGCTGACTATGTTGGCGGAGCAGGGGGAGGAGGCTACCTTCGCCCAGATTCGTCAGGCAGTCCGGGCCGACCGGCAAAGGAAAAGGGAATGACTGCGCCCTGCAAGCTGTCCTCTGGAGTGCGGTATCTTCATAAATGAAAAAAAGCTGTCTCCCACCAGCAGGCCGGAGACAGCTTTTTTACAATAATATCAATCCTTGAGAGGGATGCCTTTGGCGTCCGTTTTAATGGAGCCGGTCAGGATCAGGATGCCTTCGATCAGGCCCCAGATATAGCCGATACCGAAGCAGAAGGACAGCACGATCTGTGCAATGCCCTTGCCCACATAACCCAGATAGAAATTGTGAATACCTAAGCCGCCTAGGAGAATACCCAGCAGGCCGGCGGTCAACTTGGACTTTTGCTCGCCCTGGGGAATGGGCTGAGGCAGGGCGACACCGCATTTGATGCAGACTGCTGCATTGGGCTGGGTCTGGGTACCGCAGTTGGGGCAGAAGTTGACGCCCTGTCCGGTGGCGACACCGCATTTGATGCAGACCGCTGCACGATCGTCCATGGGATTTCCACAGTTTCTACAAAACATAATTCATACCTCCTAAAATATAACCTGTTGCCAGGTTATTCGGCAAAAAGAAAGGGGGGCGGAGCGTACAGCCGCAGGAAAAAGACCGCCCCAAAACCCAGGGCCAAAGCGGCCAGCACCGCAATATTCAGCCAGCGTTGGCGGAACAGATGCCCGTCAAACAAAATAAACAGGTAGCAAAGGGGCACGGCCCAGAACATGGGATGAAAAGCAAAAGCCCCCGCAAAGTCCAGATGCAGCGCACAAAGCCACGCCCGGGTCATACCGCAGCCGGGACAGGAAATGTGCAGCAACCCCAAATATAAACAGGGAATTCGGCAAAGATAGGCCCCCAGCACCAGAATTCCATAGGCGCCGGTCAAAAGCAGTTTCCATTTCCAATGCGTAATCCGTCTCATAAGTACATTATAACATGAATACTCCCACAATGCAACCCTGTTTCTGTCAAAAATCGTCAAAAACCACATATAATGTTGAAAATTTTTATTATAGTTGGGTGCCTAATACCCCAGGCGTTCCAGGGCGTACAGATAATACAGCATGGTGCTGGAATAATACGCCGAAGCGTTAGAGGGTGCGCCGGTCAGGGGATGCAGCTCCTGGCCAAAGCGGGTACTCTGGCTATTAGTCCAAGCGGCCACCCAGGCCCGCATATTTTCCTTTTGCTGGTAGCCGAAGCCGTACCGGTCCATCCAGCGCAGAGAGCGTAGGGCGGTCAGGCCCTGACTGTAAAAATTCCAGGAATTTCCCGGCTTATTTTGCGCCCAATGGGGGTCGGAAACCGACAGGCTGGGGTAAGGGTAGGGCGTCCTAAATTCCCTGGCGTCCTCGAAATAACGGAGGAAAATTTTCTGGGCGTCCCATACCTCCAGCACATGCTCACAAAACAAGCTGGTAATGGCGATGGATTTGATCTTTCGCCGGTGTAAATTCCGGTCTACATCATAAAAGAACTGATCCTCGGCATCATAACAATAGTGAAACAGCCGATCCCGGATCTGGTCGGCTTTGCTGCGCCATTGGGCCGCCTTCTCCAGGTTGGACAGGGTCATGGCCATATCTGCCAGGGCCGTCCGGGTATTGAAAAATACTGCGTTAATGTCCGGCGAGTAAAAGGGCAGCAACGGGTCATCCGTGGGGGGAACCTTAGCGTCCCGCGGCTCTGCGGTGGTCATATCGCCGGGATATTTGGTGTCGGCAAACCGGGCGCTGTTGTCATGGCCCGTGTCATAGCCGCAGTAGGTTTTCAGCAGGCCTATGTCAGGATCCATCCGGTGTTCCACCAGCCAGGCCTCCCATTTTTTGCAGCTTTCATAGCAGCGCCGCATAAAGGCCAGATTGTCATTCATTTTTGCCGTTTCATAGCAAAGCCGGGCAAAGGAAACCCCCTCCTGCAGCTGACCGTAGCCCACCTGATCCTTCCAGATGTAGCAGGGCAGCTGGCCGTCCGGTTTCTGATGATCCAGAAACAGCCGAACCTGGTTCATGGCGATTTCGCTTTCCTCCGGATAAAGGCAGCCCCAGGCCACCGCATCATAAGTATGCTCCAGCCAGACGCCGGGATAGGCGTCGGAAATATAAAAGATTTTTCCTTTGGAACCTGCAAATCTGCGCAGATGATGGTTCCGGATGCGTTCCAGTACCTGCGCTTTGCTTGCGGCGATTTCCTGGGGAGATGGGAAGGGCAGCATGGTAGATTCACCTCTTTGCAGCATCAGAAGCAGACCCGTGCCGCCGGAGGCTTCTGTGGTGTTCTTTCTTCCTGCGGTACAACAAGTTGCCGGCAGTCCAACTGGGAAAGTGGATTCGGATGCTTTAGATCGGCCTCTGTTCCCTGTGGGTATTTGCAAAAACCGGATACAGTGGAAAAATAAATCCGAATCCGCTCAAGGGGAGCAGACTCGGATCCATCCGCTTTGGAACCCGTCTCTTAAAAAATCAAAATCAAAAGCATCCCTGCCAGCGCAAGCAACGCTGCCGGCAGGAATAGCATGGTACAGCACCCCAGGCAGCCACGCCGCCGGGGACCCCAGCCAAAACCGCCATAATGCTGTGGTGGCGGAGGAGGTTGGCGCCAGCCGCCGCCTCTGGGGCCGCCGGGACTGCGCATTCCAGGACCACCGCCGGGACCGGGACCGTGCATTCTGGGGCCGCCTCTGTGACCGGGCATAGGGCTTCCTCCTTTCAGAAAAACAATACCATTTCGATAAATGATTTCTACCGTTATTATAATCCCAGTTTATGCACAAGTCAACAAAAAGTTGCTGATAAAAACGGATTTCTTGTGAAATTATACAGGGATAAATGGCTGCTTTGCGGGTATTAGAAGATGGGTGCAAGGGGGCGGGATGTGCATGATATGAAATAGCACCGGCGTTTTTCTGTGCCGGTGGACAAACTTTTTCCTGGGTTTGTGCATTGGCTGGCAAAAATGGGTTGACATTTTTGGCGCAAGGTGTTATACTATAAATCGCGCTGGAAAGTGTATTTGCGCTCGTAGCTCAGCTGGATAGAGCGTTAGACTCCGACTCTAAAGGCCGCTGGTTCGAATCCAGTCGGGCGCACCAGAAATAAGCACTTCTTCGGAAGTGCTTTTTTCAATTTGGCGTAAGCCAAAATATTTCATTAAAAAACTGTGAGGGTTCAAGTCCACCCACCAAAACGACAACATATCTTTTATATGTTCTTTTTTTCACTTGCTATCAAATTATTATTGTTGAAAAGCACATGAAACATGTTTGAATCTTTTTCATCATCTCTATAGAAAAATTAAGTGCAATCAATCCCGAATTTTGAAGCTGGCAACTGTCGCTGTTGTACACAAACATAAATCTGCAATCCACAATGCTGTATAACCGAGTGCAGTGCTGACGAGAATACCGCCGAGCCAAGCGGAAGCAAATGCGCCAAGCTGATGTCCTATGAATATAGATCCGTAGACAACCGCCATTTTTGCTACGCCGACTTTATTGCTGATAATTCCCGTGGTCGGCGGGACAGTGGAATCGCCCGTAAGTCCGAGCATACCTGTTGCAATAAAGGCAAATAGCGTTGATTTTGGCAGAGAAATAAAAGCAAGCGCTATTAAAATTCGTGTGATGTATACGATCATAAGAATGTTTTTCATACGGAATTTTTGCCCCAAAAATCCAGTGATAACCGCACCGAGCATCGTAAAAATACCGTATACAGTCAAGGTAAGCGAAGCGAGAGTACCGGGAATCCCACTTTCTACATACTGTGAAAAAAGGTGCGTTTCAATAATTGACATATGAAATCCACAGGTGGAGAACCCAATCAGCAAACACCAATATGTACGGTCACGAAAAGCGGATTTCAGTATATCGGATAGCTTTTCCTTTTTTGCGTTGGACTTTACTTCTACTTGTACAGATACAGATTTGTCAAATTTATTTTTCTTTGCGCCCAGCCAAAAGACAACAGGAAGCATTAGCAGAATCGGAATACTAAATACGGGCATAGAAACCGTTACGCCGAAGCCGTCTGTCAAATGCTGCAAAAGGGGCGACATCACCGCATCACCCACACCTGCGCTTGCCTGCACGATACCCGATGCAACAGCGGCTCTCTTTTCTCCTATGATTGGCGCTAACGCTCCCATGACGATTCCGAAGCACAGCGCTCCCGTTCCTGCGGGAAGTAAAATACCAAAGAAAATCAGTAAACTCCACAGCCCGCTGCAGAACGGCGTAACAATCAGCCCTGCAGCCATCAGGATAATTCCGACAAGCATCACAAAAGCGTTAGATTTTTTGATGGCCAGCATACCGAAAAGGGGCTGTGTCGCACCATATAAAATCTGTCCGACAGCAATGACAAAGCTAACCGAAGCGTAGTCAAATCCTGAGTGCTCCACAATGCCGGGAAGCATAATGCCATAGTTATCGTGAATCCCCTGCATAATGGCAAACACAAGGCAGCCGGCGGCAAGGGCGATGATGTATTGCAGAATACGGTTTTTCTTTTGAATCGTTGATTTTTCCATAAGTCACCTCAATCATTAACCTGATTTCTTGACTTTATTATACTCAATGTCGTATAATAAGTAAAACGAATATTTCTAATATTAAAATAAGGAAAAATGATTTTAGAATGAACCGATATATAGCTTTACAGAAAATTATAGAGCTTGGCGGATTTACAAAAGCGGCAGACGCTTTAGGATATACGCAATCCTCCATCAGCCAAATGATTGCTTCTTTGGAAAAGGAGCTTTCTATGAAACTGCTTAGCCGTTCCCGCCACGGGGTAAAGCTGACGATTGAAGGGGCGGAATTATATCCATTTATTGAGCGGTCGATTTATCAGTATCAGGCAATGCGGGAAAAAGCAAATGAAATCAAAGGACTTGAAACAGGGATTATTCGTGTCGGCACAATTTCGAGTATCACTTGCCACTGGATGCCGCAGTTGATTAAAGGATTCCAAGAGCAGTATCCAAATGTAGAATTTTTGTTTCATCAAGGGGACTATACCTTGATTCCCGAATGGATCAGGACAGGTGCGATTGACTTTGGATTTATCACGCCTTATGCCAGCACAGAGTTGCAGACAAAAATAATTAAGGACGGTGAAATGCTGGCGGTGCTTCCGAAAAGCCATCCACTTGCAAAAAATGAAAGTGTCCGACTTTCCGACATTGCCGATGAACCATTCATTTTGCTTGAGGAAGGACAGTACAGCGAACCGCTGGCAGCGTTTGAACATGCAGGGATTAAGCCGAAGATCAAATATACGATTCATGACGACTATGCCATTATGACAATGGTAGAAGCAGGACTCGGCGTCAGTATTTTAGCTGAGCTTATGCTTCGGCGTACGAACTTTGATAATGTGTGCCTGTCCGTTGATCCACCGATATACCGTACTCTTGCGGTAGCTTATAAAGATAGGGACAGCATGCCGATAGCGAGCAAATATTTTATTGATTATCTTATGGAGCATAAGAATGAGTTGCCGTGATATACTCAGGAAAGTTCCGTGAAGTAAATACTTTCTGTTTATTGCAATTTGTCATAAAAGGCAATTAGGTTTGTCCGGATAAGAAAAGCGATAACTTTGTGCTTCAAGGCGCTCAAACAATACCTGCGAGAGTCCAAGTCTATACACCGAAATGCCGAAAATATCTTTTTTATAGTGCTTTTTTCAATGAAATAAATCCCTGAGGGATTTATGAAATATGCCTTCGGCATATAAAATAGCTTACGCTATGAAATACACTGCGGTGTATAAGGGATTTATTTCATTTCACTTTCTGCGAAAGAGAAAATTTCATAATCCGTAAGGATTATTTTATATTGCGCAGTAATGTTTCATTAACTGTGTTATAATGTTCGCAGAGGTGATCCAATTGAATGAAAATAAACTTGTTGATTTATCAATGGATTTCTCTGTAAAAGTTATAAAACTCTGCGAGAGTGTGAGGAGGCATTATTCACTTGTTAATCAATTAGAACGCGCCGCAACAAGTATTGGTGCCAATATTCATGAAGCAAATTATGCTCATGGCAAACCCGATTTCGTTGCGAAACTTCAAATATCGATC
Source organism: uncultured Eubacteriales bacterium (assembly GCA_964481575.1). Classification (GTDB taxonomy): domain Bacteria; phylum Bacillota; class Clostridia; order Oscillospirales; family Acutalibacteraceae; genus UQRS01. Next base: position 5,559 of record CAYZTR010000037.1, on the reverse strand, counting down.
AAAGAATGTTATGAAACAGAATATTGGATTGAATTATTTGTAAAATCGGATTTGGCTGACAGAGAAATGGCAAAAGAATTATATAATCAGTGTGGTACAATTCGTAGAATTCTAATTGCCTCTATCAACACCGCAAAGGAGAATATGAAATGATTTTATACCATGGCTCCTCAGTTGGTGGCATTACAGAACTAAAACCATTTTTATCTGAACATAAAAAACGTATGTGTATTTAGCGAGTAATCCGGTGGTTGCTGGATAAAGTATGGAATCCACTTGTGATTTTGTTTTTATGTAATATAATTTTATTAATCGGTATTAAGTTTATTTTTTGCAAAAAAGGGAGAGTTAGTATATGGACGATATAGCCTTTTCAGCTCTTGAAGAAACAATAAGTTTTTATACCAGAAATGATTTTGCAATTATTAATAATTTACTGGTTGGTAATATGGATGACCTTTGGAGAAGTGCGTTAACAGCATATAAGGATAATAAAGACATAATAGAGGAATATAAAAATGGGCAACGTAAAATAGAAAGTGATTACGATGTTAAGTGGCTTAAAATTCTTAATAAACGTTTATTTACAGATTTAAATAAGTCCACAAAAGAAAAAATTATTGAAACAGCTCGAAAAGATATTTACAATATTCTCACAGCGATGCGTCCGGTAAAAAGTAAAATTTTGCTTTACAGAACTGCTTGGGTCGATGAAAATAATAAAATCTATAATACCTATCCGTATTCTCGCCAATATAAATCGATTTATTTTGTTGTAAATGATATAATCAGTATAAAAACTATATCATCAGCATCATTAATTCCGTATAGAGAAGATGAGATAGACTGTAATTTTTATAGATATGAAATTACCGTTCCAGCCGGTAGTCATGTTTTGGAATTAGACCAATTTGTATGTCATAATGAAGACGGTGAAGTTCTGTTACCTCCCATGAAATGTAAGGTAACAGGAATACATAATAGCGATAAAGAAAAATGTAATGGGATAGTTGAAATAGAGTATATAGAGCAATTGGAAACGGACGAAAATACTTGAGTTCAACCCGCCGAAATGCCGAAAAATCTTTTTCATAGTCCTTTGACATCGAATAACCGCGTAACTGTAAAGGTTGCGCGGTTTTTATTTTTTCTAAGTTCCTCTTTTTCTCCGCAATTTCTAACCGCTTTTCTAGCACTTTATGTTGGTATATAACAATTTCAAAAAATAGATTTATTCGATCAAATATATATTGGGAAAATCAGATTCTTTTGCTGTAAAAGGCGTTTTATTGGACATGTTTGCGGTAAAATGGCTGCAGAACAAACAATCATACGCAAGGAAGAACCTTATATGGCATTTAAGATTGGCTTTACGGCAGAGCATCCGGCGCGGACCCCGGTGGAGACAGTCAGTGCTGTATCGCAGGAAGCGGTGATTCCCAGAAGGTCGGTGATGCAGGTTTATTTCCCTGGCCGCAATATGACGTTGGCCTATTACAACGACCGGTTTGATCTGTGTCCCGGGCGTCTGGTTTATGTGGACGGCAAGTTGGAAGGCCTTTGCGGCCGTGTTACCTAGGTCAATTACAACTTCAAAATAAAAGTGTCCGCATACAAGCGGGTTATCGCAGTGGTGGATACCAATGTAACCGGGCAATTTTTCATGGCTGGTTCCCATTTTGTGACCTTCGATTCCACCGTGTTGCCGCCCAGGAAGGCGATTACCTGGTTTCGGGTACCCACGGGAGACCAGGGCGATTATATCTGTGGCAGTGATGATACCTCTTTCTAATTGAATGACCTGAACGGTATGCATGTGAGCAATGTCATTGCAGAACGCGGTCATGAATATTACATGCAGAATCAGGTCAGATACCTCTGTATGGACGGTACCCGGGGGTATGCCATCGTGGAGGGCAGCCAGGTATATGAGGTGGAGTTTACATACCGGGGCGGCCAGATCAGCAATTTGGTCTGCTCCTGTTTTTGCAGTTATAACTGCAAGCACATGTTCGCCGCTATGCTGCAGCTACGCGAGACGCTGGAGTTTATCGAAAGCACTACCGAGCGCAGTACGAACAGACCGGATACTTGGCTGCAATACACAAGGGCATCTTCTTCGACTTGGCAATCAACGGCAAGAACACAGGCAGCTTTTGCTGTGATTGAAACCGGTTGTGCGGGAAGGGGCATTGGCTGGCATGCTACAGCCGGGCAATGCAATAGACCCTAATCATTGATGCTGCCGGGGCTTCACCAATTTATGCTTTCCTTTTACAGAACCATGCTTGACCCGGGTACGGATTCTATGATACAATCATTCCGGATAGATTGATGCAATAATTCCAGGAGGTATACTATGAATTTTACCCAAACCTACAAAACGGCAGTCATCGGCGAACAGAAGAACATTGCCCTCATTGCCCATGATAATAAAAAAGAAGAAATCATCCAGTGGTGTCTGGATCACGCGGAGCTGCTGAAACATCACTTTCTGTTCGGAACCGGCACCACGGCGCGGATGATCGCCCAACGGACGACGTTGCCCATTCGCGGATTTAATAGCGGCCCTCTGGGTGGGGATCAGCAGATCGGCGCCCGGATTGTGGAGGGGAAAATTGATATCGTCATTTTCTTTTCCGATCCCCTGACGGCGCAGCCCCATGATCCGGATGTGAAAGCGCTGCTGCGCATTGCTCAGGTGTATGACATTCCCATTGCCAACAACAAGGCAACGGCGGATTTCATCCTCACCTCGGATTTTATGAACACCGAATATACCCACCGGTTGCTGGATTTTAATCAGAATATTGCTGACCGGGCGGCCAGACTGGCCGATGGAGAAGATGGCAGCGTATGATCCGTGCGATCCTGTTTGACCTGGACGACACCCTGCTGGATTTCCATCGGGCGGAGGCAGAGGCTGTAGCCGAGGCGCTTCGCCGAATGGAGGTGGAGCCCACGCCGGAAGCCGTTGCCCTGTACAGCCGGATTAATGCGCAGCACTGGGTGCTGCTGGAGCAAGGAAAACTGACCCGGGAGCAGGTCCTGGTGGGGCGGTTCCGGGAGTTGTATGCCCAGCTGGGTTTGGTTCGTTCGGCGGAAACCACCATGGAAATATATGAGAAGCGGTTGGCTGTGGGGCACTATTTTGTGCCGGGTGCGCCGGAGCTGTTGGACCAGTTGGTGCAGTCCTATGCGCTGTACCTGGTGTCCAACGGTACGGCTGTGGTACAGGACGGGCGCATCGCCAGCGCCGGAATCGCCAGGTATTTCCGGGACATTTTTATTTCCCAGCGGATGGGGGCTGACAAACCCAGCCCCGTCTTTTTTGACCGGTGCTTTGCCAGGATGCCCGGCATCTCCCGGCGTGAGACGGTCATTGTGGGGGACAGCCTGACCTCCGATATGCAGGGTGGCCGGAACGCCGGGATTTGCACCTGCTGGTTCAACCCCCTGGGGAAGCCCTATTCTCCGGATCTTCCGGTGGATTATCAGATTCACCGGTTGGATCAGCTTCCGGCTCTCCTCCGGCAAATTCCATAGTATCCATGCAAAAGCGGGAAACCGATGCCGGTTTCCCGCTTGTTTATCTGATAGATTTTTAAAGGGACGGTTTAGGAGATTGATCTAACGGAAAGTTCTGCCCACCGCGGGCTGTGCCCGCTGACAGGCAGGCTTCCAGGGTTACGCCGGGGTGATGAGTATAGCAGGCTGCCTGGGGGCCGGGAAAATCCCATGCTGCCAGACAGGTTGGATCCAAAAGCAACTGCTCCTTTTGGGCTTTGGTGTGCCGTTTGATGGCGGCTTCCAGTCGTAATGCGGCGCTGCGTCCGTCGGTACTCCAAAGGGCCTCCAGCGTCACTACCTGCCGGGAGCGGGTGTATTTGGCACATCCGGGAGTCTGTTCCGTGTGCTCCCGCATCCGCCGTGCTACGTCGGTGGTGATACCGGTGTACAGCGAGTTGTCCCGGCAGCGAACCATATAAATATAATACATATCCGGCGCCTGTCTATTCCAGTACCAGTTCTACCGGGCAATGGTCTGAACCGAAAATTTCCGGGTGTATGCCGGCCGCCGTAATTCTATCTTGCAAAGCCGCCGACACCAGGAAATAGTCAATGCGCCATCCGGCGTTTTTCTCCCGGGCGTGAAATCGGTAGGACCACCAGGAATAGGCCCCCGTTTCCTCCGGGTGCAGGAAGCGGAAGGTGTCCACAAATCCCGCCTCCAGCAGGGTGGAAAACTTTTCCCGTTCCTGGGGGGTGAATCCGGCGTTGTTTTGGTTTGTTTTTGGGTTCTTCAAATCAATTTCCCGGTGGGCAACGTTCAGATCCCCGCAGATGACCACCGGCTTCTCCTGCTCCAGCCCCTTCACATACGTCCGGAAGGCGTCCTCCCATTCCATGCGGTAGGGCAGCCGGGCCAGTTCATTCTGGGCGTTGGGGGTGTAGACGGTTACCAAGTAAAACGCGGGAAACGACAGCGTGATGACCCTGCCCTCCTGATCATGCGCCGGAATCCCCATGCCATAGGTAACCGACAGGGGCTGACGTTTCGTGAAAATCGCTGTGCCGGAATAGCCCTTTCTTTCGGCGTAGTTCCAGTATTGATGGTACCCCGGCAGCGGCAGTTCCACCTGGCCGGCCTGCACCTTGGTTTCCTGCAGGCAGAAGATATCTGCGTCCAGCGCCTCAAAGGCTTCCAGGAAGCCTTTGTTTAAACAGGCGCGAATTCCATTCACATTCCAGGAAATGAATTTCATCCTAACAACTCCTTTCATGTTTCGTTTTTGCAGCTGTGTTACGGATATATTGGGTTCAAAATTGCAATGTGACTTCGTCACCGGTGTAGGTGACAATCGGCTGGGATGCACCGATCACACGGGTGGTGGGGGATTTGCTGCCTGCTTTGACAAACAACGGCATCGAGTCGGTGGAGTGTCCGCCGTGGCGGTTTCACCGCGTGTGCCGGACTCAGTGTAGCATTTTCCGCATCAATTTGCAAGAATAATTGTGTATGTGCAGGGCAAAATTATTTCACAATTTTTTCAGATTTCCGCGTCTGCGGCAAATGCGGCGTTACTATTCTTCTGGTTTTGACGCTACTGCTTTGAGGGCTGTGGGCCCAGTGATTCCAACGTGGTCAGGGGCTGATGATTTATGTCGATGGGGGTGGGATTGTTCTGCAAATGAAAAACGATGGCATGGACAGCGACGGATAATGGGAGCTGGCCTGTTAGATGATTCCCCGGGTCGTGCAGGAGAAACCTGCGCTGCTGTGGCTGGAGGATATGAGCCGACAGACCCTATCGGTTATCGATGTGGTGCTGCTGCCAAGGCTATTCTGGCAAGGTAGGACGGCTCCCCTGACGCGGATCCCTTTTGCGGCGCTCCGTGGGAACCCGGACCTGGGCTACAGCTGGGTTCCGCATGCTGTTTGGAGGCCAGACAGCCAACAGAAAAAGACGGCAATCCTCTACGGAGGATTGCCGTCTGCTTTTATGGTGACCCGGACGGGAATCGAACCCGTGTTACCGCCGTGAAAGGGCGGTGTCT
>CAYZTR010000036.1:0-22585 GCA_964481575.1 uncultured Eubacteriales bacterium | reverse complement strand
TCCTCTGGCAATGGATCAAAGATATTCTGATTCTTCCCTATGTGGATCTGAAAACAGAATATTATGATCTGGGGTTGGAATACCGGGAGCAAACCAAAGATCAGGTGACCTTTGATTCGGCCTACGCCACTAAGAAGTACGGTGTAGCTGTCAAGTGCGCCACCATCACCCCCAACGCTGCCCGGATGCCTGAATACAACCTGTCTCAAATGTGGAAATCCCCCAACGGCACCATCCGTGCCATTTTGGACGGCACTGTATTCCGGGCTCCTATTCTGGTCAAGGGTGTGACCCCTTACATCCCCACCTGGACCAAGCCCATCACCATTGCCCGTCACGCCTACGGCGATGTGTATAAAAACTCTGAGATTGTTGTCAAGGGCGGCGGGAAGGCCGAGCTTTGCTGGACCGATAAGGACGGCAAGGAAGTCCGGGAACCCATTTTCGACTTTGGCGACGAGGATGGCATCATCCAGGGCATGCACAACCGGGATACTTCCATTTCCGGCTTCGCCCGTTCCTGCTTCAATTACGCGCTGGACACCAAACAGGATCTCTGGTTCGCTACCAAGGATACCATCTCCAAAAAATACGACCACCGGTTCAAGGACATCTTTGCCGAGATTTATGAAAAAGAATACAAGGAGAAATTTGAAGCCGCCGGCATCACCTATTTCTATACCCTGATTGACGATGCCGTAGCCCGTGTGATCCGCTCCGATGGCGGTTACATCTGGGCCTGCAAGAACTATGACGGCGACGTCATGTCCGACATGGTTTCCACCGCCTTTGGTTCTCTGGCCATGATGACCTCCGTTCTGGTTTCTCCTGACGGCATCTATGAATACGAGGCTGCTCACGGCACCGTCCAGAAACATTATTACAAACATCTGGAAGGCCAGGAGACCTCCACCAACTCGGTAGCCACTATTTTCGCCTGGTCTGGTGCCCTCCGGAAGCGGGGCGAGCTGGACAAGTTGCCCGAGCTCATGGCCTTTGCTGACAGACTGGAAAAGGCCACCATTGACACCATTGAATCCGGCATTATGACCGGCGATCTGTACGCGATCTCCAAGCTGGAGAATAAGCAGAAGGTCAATTCCAAACAGTTCTTGGAAGCCATTGCCCAGCGGCTGTAAACCAGCACACAAACAACGAAACGACCCCTGCAGACCAGATGTTTCCGATTTGCGGGGGCCATTTTTATCTGATATCAAATGTGGAGCAAACCCGCAGTTCTTTCGGGTCACCCCGCAGCAGTTCTACGGTCACCGGCTCAGTGCCGTGCAAATCAAAATAATTATCCGATAGCAGCAAATCACTGTCCGGGGAATCAATCTGCACATGGCGGGCAAAAGCATCGCCCCGAACAGTCAACTGGCGTCCCTGACGGGTTACCGTCAAATGGGGATCCCGGAATTTAAAATGTTTGGGCGGAGTAAACAGCACACTGCCGCAAGAAACCCTCTCTCCGGTCACCCGAAATTCATAGGACAGATACCAGTCCCGGCAATGATCCGCATTCACAGGCATGGTAGACAGCCACACCTGATCCAAGGGCGGCACTGTTACCTCCTGCGCCCCGGAAGAAATGATGCTGCCGCTCGGGTCACGGATCGCCCAATGAGCCGTTCCGATTACCGCCGACTGTGTCTCATTACAGACGCACAGACGGGCGGACAGTTTCACCGGGGAAGGCTGTGCCACCAGGCTGGGGCGGCAATCGGTTTCCCCCACTTCCTGGCAGGAAATCATAACCGGTGCAAAAAAACGTTTGGCAAAATAGTGCAGGGCCTTCCATCGCCCAAAATAGTCAATAGAAGACCAGGAGGCCCCGGGCCAGATATCATTCAGCTGCCAATAGACCGCACCCATACAGCGTCCCCGATTGCGTCGCCAATGCTCCACGCCGTACTGAATCGCCACTGCCTGCAACAACTGGGAGGCGTACACCAGTGCATCCAAGCTGGTGGGATAGCGGTAGGTCTTGGAGAGATAATTTAAGATTTTACCATTGGCGCCGCTATTACGTTGGTGCATTTCCACAGTACGGGAAAAAATATTGCGTTCCTCTGCCGGGCAGTAAGCCGCAATGGTTTTTACGGCTGGAAAGGACTGGAATCCAAACTCAGAAGCATAACGGAAGAAATAGTTCCGGTATTCCGAAAAAGGCTTGTTCTGATGCCATACCTCCCAATAATGGGTATCGCCCCGATTAGGGTCGTTGGGCGCATCAAACCCGCCGCCGGAGCTGGGGGATGCCGGCCAGTAGTAGGTATCCGGATCATATTCAGCCAACAAAGAAGGCAAGATCTCCTCAAACATCTTCAGGTAATCCGCCTGCGTCGTTGCATCCCCGCCATAGTGATGATCCTCCTGAAACATTTCCATTTCATTATTACCGCACCAAAGCCCCAGACTGGCATGATGACGCAACCGCCGGATGTTGTCGGCAAATTCAGCCCGAATCTCCGCTTCAAAGTCAGGTGTCAAGCGATAGTTGGCGCAGGCAAACATAAAATCCTGCCACACCAGCAGTCCCAATTCGTCACAGGCATCGTAAAAGGCATCGTCAGGATAATAGCCGCCGCCCCATACCCGGATACAGTTAAAATGGGCCGCCGCGCATTGCTCCAACAAGGTGCGGGTGCGCGCCGGTGTAATGCGGGACAGTAGGTTGTCCTCTGGAATATAGTCCGCCCCCATAGCAAAAATATCCACCCCGTTGACCGTATGGCAGAATCCCTCTCCGTAAACATCTGTCCGGCGGGTGACGGTAGCAGTGCGAAGGCCGATGCGCTTTTCCACCTGATCCACCACCCGACCCTGATTCCGCAATACCGCCGTTACAGTATACAACGGCTGATCGCCGTAGCCGTTGGGCCACCAAAGCTGTGGAGCAAAAACATCAGTTTCCGCATGATTTCGCAGAACCATCGCCTTACCCTGTGGATCCGTCAGAGTAATCTCTTCTACAGCGGCTCCGGCATGGGTCAGATGCACAGTCAAAAAAACATGGCCATCCTGATGGAGCTGGCGGATATGCAAATCCTCTACCCGGTCAGAATCCAGGCAAAGCAGCCGAATATCCCGCCAAATCCCAGCGTCCGGCAGACGGGGGCCCCAATCCCAGCCAAACATGCAGTGGGCCTTCCGCAGATGGGGGAAGCCGACCATGGCATCCCCGGTGCCGCCGATGGGGTCGTTGGCATAGGCTTGGGCAATCCACCGGGTCGGAGAAGCAAAGGTAACTTCCAACAGATTTTCTCCCGGCTGCAGCAACTTGGTTACCTCGAATTCATAAGTACGGTGCATATTTTTCGTTTCAGCAATCTTCTGCCCGTTGAGCCAAAGTGTACAAAGCGTATCCAGCCCCATACACTGCAAGCAAATCGGATGTCCCAGAAACGAGTCTGGCAGGGTAAAGCTCCGGGAGAAGGTATAGTCCTCGTCCATCAGCGGCAGCACTTCCAGCTCATTTTCCCCATAATGCGGATCGGGCATCTTCCCGGCTTCCAGCAAAAAGGAATAAACCGACCCAGGGATCTCTCCGGAAACAGTGCCTCCCTTCCAGGTCATTTCCCAGATACCGGATAAATCCAAAGTTTGCATTTTCTTCAAGCCCCTTCTTTGCAGGTATACTGATCCAGCGTCACCGAAAAGACGGCGGTTTTCTGTAACACAGATTCTTCAAGCGGCAAGCCGGTAACGCCGTAGTGGGCCAGCAGCTGCCGAAGCGCCAGCTCCCGCTGTGCAGGATCGTCAAGAAATTCCACCTTGCCCTCCCCCATCAGGGAAAAATAGGTAGTGGTATAAGAGCAACCGGTCTCCTTCCCATGAATCTCCCCTGCCAGATCCAGTTCCAAAGTCACCTGGGAATCCGCCCGCAGCAAATCTATTTTTCGCCCCTCCAAAGCAGAATGAAAATAGAAAATCAACTTCCCTTCCTGCCGGGCAAAGCCAAAGGACAAAGGCACCACATAGGCACGCCCTTCGTCCACCAGCCCTAACCGGCAAACAGGGCAGGCATTCAAAAAAGCCAGGATTCGGGAAAGATCCGTCACCGCACGTTCCGCTCTCCGCATAATACATTCCTCCTATACTCAGTAATTCTATGGTAACTATACCAAATTGCCCTACTGTTTGCAAGGGGAAATACAGCACACTGCCATTCTCCAATCACCATGAAATCAATTTCAATTCGATTCATAGATAAAATAGTCAAACGAAAAACGGAGTCACCTGCAAAATGGCAGGGACTCCGTTTCTCTTGCGGTTTTCATTTAATGGCCGTGACGGGCGGTCACTTTCAAGCGATTCATGGCCCGATTCAACGCAGCCTGGGTGTGATAAAACTCCAGGATGCTTTGCTTTTGCCGAAGCTTTTCCTGGGCGCGTTCTTTGGCTTCTTCGGCACGCTTGATGTCGATTTCCTCAGGACGCTCCACAGTATCCGCCAGGATACTTACAAAAGATGGCATAATCTCCACAAAGCCGTCACTGACAGCAGCATAATGCCACTGACCGTCTGCCAAAAAACGCAGTTCGCCGGCAGCCAGTGCAGCCACTGTAGGCTCGTGTCCAGCTAGGACGCCGTATTGGCCGTCCAATCCATCAAAAACCAGCTGTTCGCAGGGGCCGGAAAAGAAATTCTTATCACTGGCGATAATGTCCAGCTGAAAGGTCTTTGCCATCCTTGATCACTCCATCTCTTTGGCCTTTTTCACCACGTCATCCAGACCGCCAGCCATAAAGAAGGCTGCCTCCGGATAACGATCCATTTCACCGCTGATAATGGCGTTGAACCCCCGAATGGTCTCTTTCAGAGGCACATACCGACCGGGAATCCCGGTAAACCCTTCGGCCACGTTTAAAGGCTGAGACAGGAACTTCTGAATCTTGCGAGCACGGAAAACAGTCAGCTGGTCCGTTTCGTCCAGCTCCTCCATTCCCAGAATGGCAATAATATCCTGCAGCTCTTTATACTTTTGCAGAATCTCTTGGACACGGCGGGCTACTTCGTAATGCTCCTTGCCCACCACATCCGGCTCCAAAATCCGGGAACCGGATTCCAAAGGATCCACGGCAGGATAAATTCCCTGCTCTACGATTTTCCGGGACAACACGGTGGTGGCATCCAAGTGGGTAAAGGTATTGGCAGGGGCGGGGTCGGTCAGGTCATCTGCCGGAACATATACCGCCTGCACCGAGGTAATAGAGCCGTTTTTGGTGGAGGTAATCCGCTCCTGCAGCTCCCCCACCTCATTGGCCAGGGTAGGTTGATACCCCACAGCAGAAGGCATCCGCCCCAGCAAAGCCGAAACCTCCGAACCGGCCTGTACATACCGAAAGATGTTGTCAATAAACAGCAGGACGTCTTTGTGCTCCTGATCCCGGAAATACTCAGCCATGGTCAGCCCAGTCTGGGCCACACGCATCCGGCTTCCCGGCAGTTCATTCATCTGCCCAAATACCAGTGCTGTCTTTTGGATAACACCGGATTCCTGCATCTCACCCCAAAGATCATTGCCTTCCCGGGAACGTTCTCCCACACCGGTAAAGATGGAATATCCACCATGCTCAGTGGCGATATTATGAATCAACTCCTGAATGAGGACAGTTTTTCCCACACCGGCGCCGCCGAACAAACCGATCTTTCCACCCTTGGCGTAGGGAGCCAGCAAATCAATGACCTTGATGCCGGTTTCCAGAATCTCTACCACAGGGCTTTGTTCCGCGAAGGTCGGAGCAGGACGGTGGATTTTCCACCGTTCCCCGGTAGGCTGCGGGCCGCCGTCAATGGCATCTCCCAGAACATTGAACATCCGTCCCAGCGTCTGCTCCCCCACCGGCACCTGAATGCAAGCGCCGGTAGCCGTTACTTCCAGATCCTTTTTCATGCCTTCACTAGATGCCAACATAATGGCACGGACAATACTGCTTCCCATATGGGCGGCCACTTCCATCACCAGACGCCGACCATCCACCGTCACTTCCAGGGCATCCCGGATCATTGGCAGACGACCGGTTGGAAATTCCACATCCACCACCGGACCCATAACCCGGACGATTTTGCCCGTTAACTTTTCACTCATATCGTATCATCTCCGCTGTTTAAACAATTGGCTCCACCGACAATTTCGGTGATTTCCTGGGTGATGGCAGCTTGCCTGGCCCGGTTATACTGTAGGGACAAAATCCGGATCATGTCCCTTGCACTTTGGGTGGCCGAATCCATGGCGGTCATCCGGGCATTTTGCTCACTGGCAAAGGCCTCCACCAGAATACTGTACAGCAATCCCTTCAAATAATCCGGCACCAGGTGGTTAATGACCCGCTCCGGAGAGGGGGAAAACACAGCCGCAGTATGATGATGGGTGCTGGGAGTATCGGTAAAGTTATCCCGGGTTAAAGGCAGCAACCGCAATATCTGAGGTTCCGATTTTACGGGAGAAACCATTTTGGTATAAATCACATACACTTCATCCAGCTGCCCGGAAAGGAACTGGTCGCATACCGTCTCCGCAATACTTCTGGCTCGGTAAAGGGTAGGATTCTGGGCAGTGTAAAGGAAATCCGGCTCCAGCTGCACCCGCTTGTGAGCGAAATACATCCGGCCCAACTGACCTACCACATAAAGATGATCCTTGTCTCCGTGTGTCATGGATTCTTCTGCCAGCTTCAGCACGTTATGGTTGTATGATCCGGCCAGACCTTTATCCGCTGTTATCACAATATAACCCCGTTGCCGATTTTCCTGGGAAATAGACGGTCTCACGTCAAAGAAGGCGTGTTCTACATCAGCGGTGTGCTTCAGAATATGCAGAATGGTTTCCTGGATTCGGTTGAAATATGGCAGGGTGTCTTCCAGACTTTTCCGGGCTTTTTTCAGCTTAGAAGAAGAAATCAGATACATGGCGTTGGTGATCTTCATAATATCCCGGATGCTGTCCATCCGGTTACGGATCTCTCTGACATTTGCCACGGCGTATCACCTGCTTTGCTGATATTCCAAAGTTGCTTTGGTAATCTTTTCAGCCAACGCATCGGTCAAGACCTGCTTCTCATCAATCTCCTCTAATACCTCCGGATACTTAAACCGAAAATACTCCAACAAATCTGCCATAAATGCCTTTACCGCTTTCAGATTTACATTTTGCAACAGCTTATTCTGTGCCACAAAAACGGTAATCACCTCCTGATGGAGGGGCATGGGATGCAACAACGGTTGCTTCAACAGCTCCACCAGGGCGTTACCGTGATCCAGCATTTCCTTGGTGGTCTTATCCAATTCGGAAGCAAACTGGGTAAACACCTCCATCTCTCGAAACTGCGCCAGATCAATACGCAAACTGCCGGACACCTTTTTCATAATTTTGCTCTGCGCGGCGCCGCCCACGCGGGAAACCGACAGACCCACATTCACTGCCGGCCGGATACCGGCGTTAAACAGATCGCTTTCCAGAAAGATCTGACCGTCGGTAATAGAGATCACGTTGGTAGGAATGTAGGCAGACACATCACCGTCCTGGGTCTCAATAATGGGCAGCGCGGTAATAGAACCGCCGCCGTGGGCCTCATCCACACGACTGGAGCGTTCCAACAACCGGGAATGCAAATAGAAGACATCACCTGGGTAGGCTTCCCGACCGGGAGACCGCTTCAGCAACAGGGACATGGTACGGTAGGCCACTGCGTGCTTGGACAAATCATCGTATACTACCAGCACATCCCTGCCCTGATCCATAAAATACTCGGCCATGGCAGTGGCCGCATAGGGGGCCACATACTGGAGCGGCGCCGGTTCACTGGCAAAAGAGGACAGGACGATGGTGTATGCCATGGCATCCTGCTTCTGCAAATTCCCCACGATCTTGGCCACCGTTGAGGCTTTCTGGCCAATGGCGCAATATATGCAGATCATGTCCTTGCCTTTTTGATTCACAATGGTATCAATGGCAATGGCAGTTTTTCCAGTCTGCCGGTCGCCGATAATCAGCTCCCGTTGACCCCGGCCAATGGGAAACATGGCGTCAATGGCCAAAATGCCGGTCTGCACCGGGACGCTGACCGACTTCCGGGAGATAACGCTGGGGGCTTCCCGTTCTATGGGATTATATCCGTCCGGCGTAATATCTCCTTTGCCATCAATAGGTTGTCCCAGCGCGTTGACCACACGTCCCAGGAAGTTTTGACCCACGGGAACGCTGGCCTTGGCGCCGGAGCGTTTCACCTGCGTTCCTTCCTGAATCCCAGCGTCACTGCCCAGCAACACACAGCCCACCGTCTGGCGGTCAATATTTTGCACAATACCGCTGACACCGGTTTCAAAGGATACCAGCTCGCCGTACATGGCATTGTTTAGGCCGTACACGCTGGCAACACCGTCGTGTATTTGCAGGACGGTTCCCACCTCATCCACCTCCATACGGCGGTCAAAATGAGAAATTTCCTGCTTCAGAACCGAAATAATTTCGTTTTGTTCCATAGTATCACACCTTACTTAAGGAACCTTGCAAAGCTGCAAGTTTGGTTTTAAAACTGTCATCATACTGGACGTCCCCCACTCGAAGGACATAACCACCCAAAAGTTGGGGGCTTTCCTGTAAATTCAGCCGAACAGATTTGGCACCGTGTTTTTGGCAGAGCATCTCCTGCATGGCAGCCAGTTGGGCCTCCGAAGGACGCTGCACATACAGCAAGGTCGCCTGCAGTTCACCCGCTGCCTGGGCCTGTAGCGTATCATAAGCGTCCAACACATCCGGCAGAACCGAAATTTGATCCAGATCGCACAGTGTCTGCAAAAAGGGCTGCATGTCATCCGGGAAAACCCGAGAGATCACAGCCAGCTTTTCCGAACGTTGTATTGCTGGAGAGGTCAAAACCCTCTGCAATTCCCGGCTGCCGCAATACAGCGACCTGGTCCCGGCGACAGACGCTTTCGGCAGATGCAGATTCCACAGTGCTCTGGCGCATTGGGATGCGATGCCGGTCATTTCTCAGCACCAACCTTTGCAATAAAATCCTCAATTTGGGTTTCTTCCGGCTGGGAATCTGGCGTTTGCGCCATCACCTTAGCGGCTGCTAAAATAGCCAGAGAAGCTATTTCCTTTTGAGATGCCCTGCGGGCTTTCTCCTGCTCCTCCGCTATGGTAATCCGGGCATCTGCCAGGGTTTTATCCGCCTGTGCCTGGGCTTGCTCCAGAATCTGACCGGATTCGCTTCTGGCCTGATTCCTTGCATCCTCCAGGATTCGGGCGGCTTCCTTGCCGGCCTCCTCCAATTCATTTGCATAGGCGGTTTTCATGGCTTCTGCCTCAGCTGTTTTGGTTTCCGCTTCATCAAACGCGGCTTTAATCTTGTCCTGGCGGGCCTGCATCATTTTCTGAACCGGTTTAAACAGGAACAGCCGAAGCAATACGAATAAAACCAGAATATTGAAGATCGTCCAAAAAAGATTCCAGTTAATGACTAAAATCGTTTGTGCCTGCATGGTAATCAGCGACCTTTATTTCAGGAATAGGATACAGAGAATGGCAATAACAAAGCCATAAATAGCGGTGGCTTCGGCAAGAGCGCAGCCTAACAGCAGCGCTTTATTGATGTCTCCTTTGGCTTCCGGCTGACGGGCAATGGATTCAGTAGCCTTTCCGGTGGCAATTCCAATTCCAACACCGGCACCTACACCGGTTAAAACAGCAATACCGGCTCCAATGGCAATCAACGCAGTTACACTCATGATTTATACACTCCTTTTAAAATTTTCCAATTCTTTAGGGCATCAGCCCCGATGAAACAAGTTTGTTCTTACTCGATGGCTTCCTTGATAAACAAAGAGGTTAAAAACACGAAAACATAAGCCTGAATACAGCCGTCAAAGAAATCAAAGTAAAAGCTGAAGGCCACAGGCACCACCGGCGGCAGCACGATCTTGATCAGTTCCATGACCACGAATGCACCCAGAACATTACCAAACAGCCGCATACACAGAGACAGCGGCCGAATGATGATTTCCAGCAGGTTCAGGGGCGCAATCAGCGGAATGGGTTCCGCAAAGCTTTTCAGCCAGCCCTTCATCCCTCTGGCCCGAATGCCGGCGCCTTCAATCAGAAGAATGCTCAGAATCGCCAGCCCGGCGGTGACATTCAGATCCTTGGTAGGCGGCGTGATCCCAAACACACCGATGATATTTGCAACCACCAGGTAAATCATGACGGTGCTTAAATAGGGTATATACCGCTTGCCTTTCTCCCCCAGGATGTCGTAGAAGAAGTTGTAGAGGAAGGACACCACTGTTTCCACCCCGCATTGAACCTTACCGGGCATAATTTTCAGTCCGCGGGTCAGAAGAATGGAAGCCAATACCAGCACTGCCATGATGATCCAGGTCACCACCACCGACTTTGGAATCTCCACCGGAAAACTTCCAATGGAAAAGCGAAGAAAAGCCTGATTGTTTTCCAGCTCCTCCATAAGCCGTGTGCCAATATCCTCCATAGGTTACACCTCCTTACAAAGCAATAAAAAAGTCAAAGGTCACCCGAAACCGGGTCACCTTTGACCATGCCTATTATAAATCTATATCTTAAATTGTCAATCCCCCCGACGGCAAACTTTCTAAAAAATATTTTAGAACAAAATCGGGTGAAATTGTGAAATTTGTCAAGAAATGGTCTGTAGTAGTTGAGCAGTATCGCTGCAAATCACCTGCGCACCATGGGCCAGAAGGAAATCGCGGCTCCGAAACCCCCAATCCACTGAAATACAGTCCATCCCTGCGTTTTGTGCCGTTTCAATATCCACATCGGAGTCCCCAACATAGACCGCAGTATCCACCGAAGCACCCAATTCCTGCAGCGCAGCAAATACCGTATCTGGCGCCGGCTTTTTTGCGATTCCATCCCGCTCGCCAATGGCCACCGGCACATTCTGCGAAAAATAGGCAGCCTGTAGCTCCTTCACGGCAAAATCCGCCTTATTGGAAACAATGGCCACCTTTACGCCAGCCGCGGCTAAGGCGTCCAATAATTCCGGCACGCCGGGATAAGGGGTAGTGTGATCCCGACAATGGTCAGCGTAATACGCTTTGAACGCGGCAAAAGCCGCATCAAAAGCCGGATTTGCTTCTCCACCAGGTACAGCACGGCGCATCAGATTTCGGATCCCGTTGCCAACAAAGACCCGAACCTCCTCCAGGGTACGTACCGGCAAACCACAGCCAGCCAGGGCAGCATTCACCGCATCGGTCAGATCCTGCAGCGTATCCAGCAAAGTTCCGTCCAGATCAAATATCACCGTTTGGTATCGCATATCATTACCCCCAAGTTACCATAACAACACGAAAAACAATTAATCATTCTTTACATTTATCGGTTTACATAATTTCTGCAAAAATAGATGCACCCACAACAGTCAGCAAACCGGAAATGGCCAAGGCCAAACCGGACATAGCGCCTTCTACCTCCCCCATCTGAATAGCGCGGGAAGTACCGATGGCATGGGCCGCTGAACCGATGCCGATTCCTCGGGCAATGGGATTCCGTATGCGGAACAGCTTACAGACCGTTTCAGCAATCATATTACCAAACACGCCGGTCAGCACAATGGAGACCACCGTCACAGGAACAATTCCGCCCAAATCCTCAGAAACCGCCATACCGATGGCTGTGGTAATGGATTTAGGTAGTAAGGTCACATACTCCTGATGCGACAGACCAAACGCCAGGGAAAGTCCCAAAACCGAGCATACACTGGCCAAGACACCGGCGAGAATTCCTCCAAGGATAGCCCACCAGTTTTCCTTCAGCAGAGAAAGCTGCTGATACAGCGGAATGGCCAAGCAAACAGTGGCCGGCGTCAGGAAAAAGGAAATGTAATTTCCCCCTTGGGCATACACTTCATAAGACAACACCGAATCCGGCAGCAGCGCTACAACAGCAACACATAGAATCACCGCAATCAGCAACGGATTAAATACCGCCAGCCGGAATTTCTTCTGCAGCAGCATTCCCACCAGATATCCCAGCAGGCTCAACACAACGCCAAAGAAAAGAGAATTATTCAGCAATGTCTTGCGCCCCCTTCTTCTGCTTCAGCGCCATCAACCCCTGGGTCACCAATCCGGCTGCAACCATCACCACCACAGTAGAAACCAGCGTAATGACCAGCACCGGCAGCCAAATGGCCTTGACAGCATCCCAACTGGCCAGGATACCTACGGCAGCTGGAACAAACATAATGGGCATAATTTCAATCAAAAAGCGACCGGTTTCCTCCACCTGCTCCAAACGAATCAGATGCGTGCAAAGTGCCAGAAGCATCAGAACCAGTCCATAAACACTGGCCGGCACCGGAAGGGGTACCACCACGTGCAAAATTTCTCCCAGCAGGGAAATAATAAGTATGATGCAAAACTGTTTCAAATATTTCATTCCAATCGACCTTCCCACGCTGACGCATCGTCCTGATTCCCGAACGTCGCAGCTTGATTATTATACATCATCCCTTTGGGAGATACAAGCAGATTTACTAAAAAATGCACCGATTTTTTGGCACTTGAAAAAAGGTTACAAAATTGTAATCTTTTTTCTGTGCAACTTCACAGAGTCTTTCCGGTGTAAAAAAAATAAATTTCAATTTCTTGCGTTTTGCTCTTGCAATTCACACAAGATGTGGTATAATCAATCATGCTCAAGTGGAATTTAACCCCCAGATTTAGTTGCGTAAAATTTTGTTTTCATCGGTGAACATACTGTCGTTACAGGAAACAATGCAGTTTCAGAAAGGATTCTAAACATGAAGATTATTAAACGAAGCGGTACCGAAATGGCCTTTGATATTACTAAAATCATCGCTGCCATTACCAAAGCCAACAATGAAGTGAAGGAAACTGAACGGCTCACTGCTGAACAAATCCAGGAAATTTCCTCCCATATTGAGGATGTCTGCAATACCATGGGTCGAGCTCTGTCAGTGGAAGAGATTCAGGATCTGGTGGAAAATGAGATCATGGGGAAGCAGGCCTTTTCCGTGGCACGGAAATATATCACCTATCGGTATCGCCGGGCACTGGTCCGGAAGTCCAACACCACCGATGGCCAGATTCTTTCCCTGATTGAATGCAACAACGAAGAAGTCAAACAGGAAAATTCTAACAAGAACCCCACTGTTAACTCTGTTCAGCGGGATTACATGGCCGGTGAGGTCAGTAAGGATATCACCAAGCGGTTGCTGCTGCCGGAAGATATCGTCAAGGCGCATGAGGATGGTATCATCCACTTCCATGATGCTGACTATTTTGCCCAGCACATGCACAACTGCGATCTGGTAAATCTGGAGGACATGCTGCAAAACGGCACAGTGATTTCCGGCACCCTCATTGAAAAGCCCCATAGCTTTTCCACTGCCTGTAACATTGCCACACAGATTATCGCGCAGGTAGCTTCCTCCCAGTACGGCGGCCAATCCATTTCCCTGACCCACCTGGCTCCCTTTGTCCAGATTAGCCGGGAACGGATTCGTCAGCAGGTGGAAGCGGAAGCCGCCCGTTTCGGCTCTAATTCAAATGCCGAAACCATCCATGAAATTGTGGAGGAGCGTCTCCGGGATGAAATCCGCCGCGGCGTGCAAACCATCCAGTACCAGGTGGTTACCCTCATGACCACCAATGGACAAGCCCCCTTTGTCACCGTTTTCATGTATCTGAATGAAGCCAGGAACGAGCAGGAGAAAAAGGATCTTGCCATGATCATCGAGGAAGTTCTGCTCCAGCGGTATCAGGGTGTCAAGAACGAAGCCGGAGTCTGGATCACCCCGGCCTTCCCCAAGCTGATCTACGTTCTGTCGGAAAACAATGTGGATCCTGGTACCGAGTATTATTATTTGACTCAGCTGGCCGCAAAATGCACCGCCAAGCGGATGGTACCTGATTATATTTCTGAAAAGGTCATGAAGGAGCTGAAGGACGGCAACTGTTACACCTGTATGGGTTGCCGCTCCTTCCTGACGGTCTATCATGACCCAGAAACCGGTAAGCCCAAGTTCTACGGCCGATTCAACCAAGGGGTAGTCACCCTAAATCTGGTGGATGTGGCCTGTTCCTCCGGCAAGGATATTGACAAATTCTGGAATATCATGGATCAGCGCCTGGAACTGTGCCATCGAGCCCTAATGTGCCGTCACAACCGGTTGAAGGGCACCCTGTCTGATGCAGCCCCCATCCTGTGGCAGTACGGCGCCTTGGCTCGCCTGAAAAAGGGAGAAAAGATTGACAAGCTCCTGTATGGCGGCTACTCCACTATTTCCCTTGGCTATGCCGGCCTGTCAGAATGTGTCTTTTACATGACCGGGCACACCCACACCCATCCTTCCTCCACCCCCTTTGCGCTACAGGTCATGCAGCATTTGAATGATGCCTGCAAAAAGTGGCGGGAGGAAAGCAACATTGATTTCAGCCTGTACGGCACCCCTCTGGAGAGCACTACTTACAAGTTTGCCAAGTGCCTTCAAAAGCGGTTTGGTATCATTCCCGGCGTCACGGATAAAAACTACATCACCAATTCCTATCACGTCCATGTCACTGAGGAAATTGATGCCTTTACCAAGCTGAAATTTGAATCCCAGTTCCAGGCTCTATCCCCCGGCGGTGCCATCAGCTACGTGGAAGTTCCCGACATGCAGAACAATCTGGAGGCTGTCCTGAAGGTTATGCGGTTCATTTACGATAACATCACCTACGCTGAGCTGAATACCAAAAGCGACTATTGTCAGGTTTGCGGCTTTGACGGTGAAATTCAAATTGTGAAGGATGCAGACGGCAAGCTGGTTTGGGAATGTCCCAAGTGCGGCAACCGGGATCAGAACAAGCTGAATGTAGCCCGCCGCACCTGCGGCTATATCGGCACCCAGTTCTGGAATCAGGGACGTACCCAAGAGATTCAGGATCGGGTACTCCACCTGTAAACTGATGAAAAGGGGGACCGGCTTCGCCGATCCCCCCTTTCTGACTCGATCCTCCCGCAACAAAGGAGATGCCTTATGTACTACGGAGAAATCAAACCCTGCGATATTGCCAACGGTCTGGGGGTGCGGGTCTCCCTGTTTGTTTCAGGCTGCACCCACCACTGTAAAAACTGTTTTAACGCCATGACCTGGGATTTTCATTACGGCCAGACGTACACTGCCGACACTCAGGAACAGATCCTGCAGGCATTGGCGCCTTCCTATATCAACGGGTTGTCCCTGCTGGGAGGCGAGCCCTTTGAGCCGGAAAACCAAGCAACGCTGGTAGAGCTGGTTGAGGAAGCCAAAACCAGATTTCCTGAAAAGGATATCTGGTGTTACACCGGATACACCCTGGAATCCGATCTGTTGTCAGAAAGCCGAGCCCGCTGCGTATACACAGATCGAATGCTCCACTGCATCGATGTGCTGGTGGACGGGGAATTTGTGGAAGAATTAAAGGATATTTCCCTGCAATTCCGGGGCAGTTCCAATCAACGACTCATCGACCTGCCCCGCACCTTGGAAACCGGCACCACCGTTTTATGGGAAAGCAAGTATCTGCGGGAAGGGCGATAAGTGAATTAACTTCAAATTTAAGAAAGGTTGTTGTAGCATGAAAGTGCAAATTCAAAAGCTAAAAGAAACAGCAAAACTACCCTCCCGGGGCTCCGACCAGGCCGCCGGATATGACCTATATGCCTGTTTTGATACCGAAACAGTAGAAATTGCTCCACATACTACCACCAAAATCGGGACCGGATTGGCCATTGCCGTGCCGGAAGGATATTTCGGCGCCATCTTCGCTCGCAGCGGTTTGGCAGCCAAGCAGGGGCTTCGCCCCGCCAACTGTGTGGGTGTGGCCGATTCCGACTACCGGGGGGAATATATCGTCGCTCTTCACAATGACACCGACCAGCCCCGCAGCATCTCCAATGGGGATCGCATCGCGCAGCTAGTGATCCTCCCCTATCTTTCAGCGGAATTTGAGGAGGCCGAAACTCTGGACAAAACTGACCGGGGTACTGGCGGCTTCGGCAGCACCGGCAAATAAGCAAATTTCATCGAAAAGGCCGGCAGTGTATTGGATTCAATCCTTACACTGCCGGCCTTATATCTTTTAGTTATGATTCAGAATTTCCTTCCGCAGCAGCACCACATCAGTTACAGTTAGAGTATTATCCCCATTCAGATCGCTCATAGGCACATCGGTAGCATTAAGGTTTTCCAGAACAGCCTTTCGCAGGAATACAACATCAGTAACGCTCAACACGCCATTCTGATTCAGCTCTCCCGGTAATAGGGCAGCATCTACCACAAAGAGTGACTGAACCGGGGCCAGCGGAAGCTGCAGCGTCGTCACTCCATTCTCCACTGTATAAGACACGGTATAGCGTTCTCTGGTGGCCGGCTCCCAAATCTGCGGATCCTTCAATTCTCCGCGAATGGAAATGACAGGCTCAATGGAAGTATCGCTGGGATTCGCAAAGAAGTAATAATTCACGCCGTCCTTCACCTTGTGAATATAGCTGAAATTGCCATAAGAAAGACTACCCACATCTGAAATTTCCACATCATACTGTTCTAGAATCTGATCCAGCACACCGCCCAGCTTTGACTGGAAATCAGAGGCCAGGAAAAAGGCCGCTCCGCCGGCAGCATTGTGCCGCTCCAGTTCACCGGAAGCCGTATCATAATCGGGGCCAAAGAGCGTCTCCATAATGGAGCGAACTGCTTCATTGTCCTCCAAACGGGTGACCTGGGTCGGAAGCGTAGTGGTGGCGATCACTTTACCGCCGCCTTCATAGAAAGCTTGAATTTTCTCCAGATTCGACAGGCTGATCACTTTGGTGCCGGGAAGAATCAGCACCTTATAATTCTCATAATTGACCTGGTTGTTCAAAGAAAGCGTATCCCCTGACACGGTGCACCGTGCATCCAGAACGGAGGGATGTAGATAGGTGAAATCCTGGCGAAGGGAAAGAGAAAGGGTCTCCCTAACCTGCATATAATCAGCATCCTCCGGATTGTTGGGCGTACCGTTAAACAGGAAACTGGCTTCCAGATAATCAATGGGATAAAGCATGGCAATATCCGCCACATGACGCCCCTCCTGCAGCAGGGTATTTAAGCGGGCCATGTAATTGTTATACGCAGCCAGTTCACTGGCATACCGGCTGTTCTGATAGGACAGCTCAGGAGGATAATCCACTGTCTCCGGCGTATCATCATACCAAACAGCGTGGGGAATCATCAAATTGATCCTTTTGGCATACTGATCCATCGCGCTTTTATACAGCACCTTGGGATCCATATTCGCCCCCATGGCACCGTAGGATTCAGACATCACCCATCCCTTATCCCAGTTATAGGCACAGGAAGATATGATTTTATAAGCCTCCTGCGTATACCCATACGCACCGATAACATCCACGCCGGGGATATCCTGATACTGAAACACCCGCATCAAATCCCCATGCAGCCCAACCGGATTCACCCATTCTTCCAGCAGCATATGCCCAGTAAGGCGAATCCCATGCTCCTGGCACCAGGTATTAATTTGTCCGATGTAATTTTCAGCAAACATCTGGGTTCGCACATCCTGCAACTGGTTGCGGCCCTGCGTGGTTTCCTCCCCAACATCATACCACAAGGACGGATAGTACAGTACGGGACTTGCACCGTCATACATTTCGGCATATTTTTCATGATAAACCGGTGTCCAGAGTCGAGCACCCGGTGCACCGTAGTCAGTCCCCCAAGGCCAAAAGGTCGGCTCGTCAAAAAAGGCGGTAGTAATGGTACCGTTTTCAAAATATTTGCGAAAATGCTCATAATGTGGCTCATAATTCAATTCAATAAAAGCAGCCACTGACGCAGGGTTCAGTTAATCCATACCGCCATTTCCAGTTTTTACACAGCAGAAGGCCATCACCTTCCAAGTTCCTTCCGGCACGGTATATAGAAGATAGGACCCCTCCTCCAGTGGAACAGAGGAATCTGTTGCATCCGGCGCCACCCTAATACCGTTCGCATAAGCTGTCATCTCCCAGATGGAGGGACTGATACTGGACACTCCATCAATGCACAGACGAATTAAAACGTTTTATTGTATAGTAATTATACCAATTCCGTGAGTACCTGTTAACTATTTTAATGCAAAGTAATACCCCCCAGCGGCCATAAGCCCTGGGGGACTGTTGCTTATTGTTTTGCTATCCTGGCTCGGATTCGGCCAACAAAAACAGCGATTTCATGGACAATCAGGGGAACAAGAGAACAAAGTATCGTGATCCGCCATTCTGCGCCGGTTAAATCTGCCACAGAAAACACAGAACGCACCGCGGGGATTTCCACCACCAGCAGCTGCAGCAGTAGGCCGGCTGCAAAGGCAATGGCCATCATCCAGTTTTTGCTGCGGAACACCCGCACAACCGATTGTCTGGTATTATGCATACCAAGCATATGGAACAGCTCACTGAAAGCAAGGGTCGTAAAGGTCATGGTTCGTGCCTGATGGAGTAACTCCGGGGAAGTGGTAAACAGGGCTTTCATTTTCGAAAAAGTATGGGCGCCATTGAGCCAGCCAGCAGAAAAATACGCCAGCAAAACTGCACAAGTCAGAGCAAGGCCATAACCAACAACTACACGCATGCCACCATTGGCAAAAATACCTTCCCCCGGATCCCGGGGTTTTTCCTCCAGCACATCAGCGGATTTGGGATCCATCCCAAGGGCAACCGCTGGCAGACTGTCGGTAATTAGATTGACCCATAACAAATGAATGGCAATCAGCGGTGCCGGCATCCCAATGCAGATCAGCAAAAACATAGCCATAACTTCGGCAATGTTGCTGGACAAAAGGAAGTAAATGGTCTTTTTGATATTGGCGTAAATGCCACGGCCTTCCTCCACAGCCTTTTCAATGGAAGCAAAGTTGTCATCCGTCAGTACCATATCCGCCGCACCCTTGGCCACGTCAGTGCCGGTGATTCCCATAGCAATCCCGATATCCGCCGCTTTTAAACTGGGTGCGTCATTGACACCGTCCCCGGTCATGGCACAGATATTGCCGTTGTCCTGAAACGCTTTGACAATCTGCACCTTGTTTTCGGGGGAAACTCTGGCAAACACCCGGACAGTTTTGCAGGATTCCCGCAGTTGTTCCGGTGTCATAGCATCCACCTGGGCACCAGTTATACATTGCGCTTTCTCCTGGCAGATCCCCAGATCCCGGGCAATGGCAAAAGCTGTATCCTTATGATCCCCGGTAATCATAACCGTGACGATCCCAGCTCGTTTAAATTTTTCCACCGCGCCTTTGGCCTCCGGCCGGGCCGGATCCACCATGGCCACCAGGCCCACAAAAATCAGATCCACTTCCTGCGTCCGACCGCTGGTCTGATAAGCCAAAGCCAACACCCGCAATGCTTTATCACTGAAATACTGGTTCACCTGATAAATTCGGTCAATATCCGTCTGGGTGATGGGGCGAAGATTCCCCTGTTCCCGAATTCGTGTAGTATGCTGAAGAATTGAATCCAATGCCCCTTTGGTATAGCCGATGCGTGTTCCATCCGCTTCATGCAACGTGGTCATCATCTTACGGTCACTGTCAAAGGGAAGTTCATCCACCCGGGGCGAATCCGCCTCCAACCGCCCTTTGTGCAGTCCCAACGCATTGGCAAAATACACCAATGCAATTTCGGTGGGATCTCCATATATTCCCTCGTCCACCGTGGCGTTGGAGCAAAGGCTCAACCCCGCAGCCAATAAGGAAAATTCATCTGCCGTCTGCGCCGAAAAAGCTTCCTGCAAAATAACCTGGCTATTGCAATAAGCCTCTACCACCGTCATTTGATTTTGGGTCAATGTTCCGGTTTTGTCCGAGCATACTACCGATACCGATCCCAGCGTCTCCACCGCGGGCAATCGGCGAACAATGGTATTAGCTTTCACCATCTTTTGTACCCCGATGGCCAGCACAATCGTCACCACCGCGGGCAGCCCCTCAGGAATTGCGGCAACAGCCAAAGAAATGGCAGACAAAATCGCCTCCATATAGGAAGCTATTTCACCTCCCTTTCCATCTGCAAAGATCCAAATCAGATCTGCCAGTAATACAAGAACCACCACGGCCAGTGTCAGGAGTCCCAAGGTTTTAGAAAGCTTGGCCAGCACCTTCTGCAAAGGTGTTTGCTCGTTCTGCTCATCCTCCAGGGCTGTAGCAATTTTTCCGATTTCAGTATGCATGCCGCATTGACTTACCATGCCAATGCCGCGGCCATAGGTTACCGGTGTGGACATATACACCATATTGGTGCGGTCAGCCACGCCAAGTGCCTCACTAAATACCAGCCGGGCATCCTTTTCCACCTGCATGGACTCCCCAGTCAAACTGGACTCGTTAACTTTCAAATTAAAGGATTCCAAAAGCCGCAGATCCGCCCCAATGGTATCACCCTCTTCCAGCGCCACCAGATCGCCAGGCACCAAATTCTCTGATTTGATGCGAATTCGCTTTCCCTCCCGGATCACAGTAGATTCCGGGCTGGACATCTGCTTCAGAGCCTCTAGAGAAGACTGGGCCTTGATCTCCTGCACAGTGCCGATCACTGCATTCAGCAGGATCACCGCCAAAATAATCACCACATCCGGCCAGTCTCCGGACTGTATAAAATCAAAAGGATTCCCCGCCCGCAGCCAATTTATAGTGTCATATATTGAGACCCCGATGGTAACGGCAATTGCTGCAAACAGCACATAAATCATCGGATCCTGCAATTGAGAAAGAAAAACCTGTAGCCAGGATTTCTTCTTCTTTTCCTGCAACTTGTTTTTTCCATTTTCCTGCAAGCGGCGTTCCGCCTCCTGTTGCGTCAGCCCCTCCCGCGGATCAGACTGTAAAAGTCTGCAGGTTTCCCCTATGGACAAGGTTTCAAAATGATTGGATGATTTCATCGCGTACACCTTCTTTTACAGAATTCCACTAATAAAGATCTCCAAACCGATAGCAATCAAAATAATGCCCCCCAGAATGCCGGCTCGACCAGCCAACCTGGTTCCGAATTTTTTTCCAATGGTCAGGCCGCCCAAACAGATTATCCAGGTAACCAACGCGATAAGCAGAGCGCATACCACCGCCATAATCCAGTCATAAGCGGCAATTGTAAAACCAACCGAAAGAGCATCAATAGAAGTGGCCACCCCCTGCAGCATTAGAACACCAAAGGTCATAGGCTTTTCCTTCGCAGCAGCATCTCCCCGGTTCCGAATTCCTTCCAGCAGCATTTTTCCGCCAATGTATTCCAACAAGAGCAACGCAATCCAGGGAATCAACCGCTCAAATGCCTGAAACCGCTCCACAATAGTATGGACGCAAATCCAACCAATCATGGGCATAACTGCCTGAAAGGCAGCAAACGCACCGGCAATTCCGCACAATTTACCTGCCCGCATCCCAGGCTGTTGCAGTCCATTGGCCAAGGAAACCGAAAAGGCATCCATAGCCAGTCCGGCCCCTAGCAAAATACTGTTGAGAAAAAACAAAATGCTCCATTCCAAAACAATCATTCCCTATCTTTCAAAGTATAAAAAAAACAAAAAAACTCAAGCATAACCATTGGCAATACTTGAGCAAGAAAAGTTGGGGAGGACATCAAGTATAGCACGAAAGTTATACATGAGTCTCGCAATTTAAAACAAGCCAGGCCATTGCGGCCAGGATGTTGACTTGTTACGTGCAGAAACTGCACGCTTACTACTCCCCCACGAGTATTTTGTTTCCTGATTATACT
Source organism: uncultured Eubacteriales bacterium (assembly GCA_964481575.1). Classification (GTDB taxonomy): domain Bacteria; phylum Bacillota; class Clostridia; order Oscillospirales; family Acutalibacteraceae; genus UQRS01. Next base: position 788 of record CAYZTR010000036.1, on the reverse strand, counting down.
ATATTTGCCGGATTTTGTCAATAGATTTTCTGCCGCAGGAAACTTTGTTATGGGTAGCTGGCCTGTTCCCAGTTGAATTGCTATTCACTTCTAAGATTCCCGTAAAAGGTCAAATCATACCTGCAATTACAGATCGACCGACCTGCTAAACAGCAGATCGGTCGATTTCCTAAACGAAATTATTTCTGGGCAAGGATGGCTTTCCGCAACAAGACCACATCGGTCACAGACAGGGCGCCGTCCCCATTCATATCACCCATAGGCACGTCTTCAACGAAGGTATTGTTCAAAATGGCTTTCCGCAGCAGCACCACATCGGTTACCGACAAACTGCCGTCCCTATTCATATCTCCAAGCAGGAAGGTGGTCGGTGTCCAGGCCAGCAACTGCTCCAGCTTGGCAATCAGGTCATTGTCGATCTGCGCCTGCTGCGCCTCGTCCAGCGCATCGTAAAGTGTTTTGGCCGCCTTGGCATCTACCAGAGCTGCTTCGGTCATTTCCTCATAATCCGGCAGGGATTCAATTGCGGAAACAACAGCCGCCACTCCCGCATCGGGTTCCGGATCCGTTTGGGCCGTCCAGGTCAACAATTCTTCCAAACGATCGACCAGATCTGTACCGACCTCCGCCTTTTGATTGTCGGTTAAAGCATCGTAGAGGGCTTTGGCTGCTTGGGCATCTGCCAAGGCTGCTTCGGTCATTTCCTCATAATCCGGCAGGGATTCAATCGCGGAAACAACAGCCACCACTGCCGCATCGGGTTCCGGATCCGTTTGGGCCGTCCAGGT
>CAYZTR010000035.1:0-22730 GCA_964481575.1 uncultured Eubacteriales bacterium | reverse complement strand
ATGGACATCGGCGGTGTGCAGGCCGGTGGTAGGCTCGTCCAGAATATAGATGGTGCGGCCGGTGGCCCGGCGGGACAGTTCGGTGGCCAGCTTGACCCGCTGGGCCTCGCCGCCGGACAGGGTGGTGGCCGCCTGGCCCAGCTTCACATAGCTGAGCCCCACCTGGTACAGGGTTTCCAGCTTCCGGTGAATCTTGGGCAACGGGGCAAAAAAGTGCATCGCTTCCTCCACCGTCATTTCCAGCACATCGTAAATGCTTTTATCCTTATATTTGATTTCCAGGGTCTCCCGATTATATCGGGCGCCCTTGCAAACCTCGCAGGGAACGTACACATCCGGCAGAAAGTGCATCTCAATTTTCAGGATGCCGTCCCCCTGGCAGGCCTCGCACCGCCCCCCTTTGACATTGAAAGAAAACCGCCCGGCGTTATACCCCCGCATTTTGGCATCCTTGGTCTCGGCAAACAAAGCCCGGATGTCGTTGAACACGCCGGTATAGGTGGCCGGATTGGAGCGGGGGGTGCGGCCAATGGGGGCCTGGTTAATGTCAATGACCTTATCCAGATGCTCCAGACCGTCAATGCCGTCGTGCTTCCCGGCAAAGAGCTTGGCGCCGTTTAATTCCGCCGCCAGCTTTTTATAGAGAATCTCGTTCACCAGGGAGGATTTGCCCGAACCGGACACCCCGGTCACCGCCACGAATTTCCCCAGGGGAATCTTCACCGTGATATTTTTCAGGTTGTTCTGGGCGGCCTTTTTCACCGTGAGAAACTTGCCGTTGCCTTTGCGCCGCTCTGCCGGAACGGGAATCTTCCGCCGGCCGGTGAGATAATCACCTGTAATGGATTCCTTGCAGTCACAAATGGTCTGCAAATCTCCGGCGGCCACGATATCCCCGCCATGCACCCCGGCGCCGGGGCCGATGTCCACAATAAAATCGGCGGCCCGCATGGTATCCTCGTCATGCTCCACCACGATCAGGGTATTGCCCAGATCCCGGAGCCGGCACAGCGTGGCCAGCAGCCGGTCGTTGTCCCGCTGGTGGAGGCCGATGGAAGGCTCGTCCAGGATATACAGCACCCCGGTCAGGGAAGAGCCGATCTGGGTGGCCAGACGGATTCGCTGGCTTTCCCCGCCGGACAGGGTGCCCGCCGCGCGGGACAGGGTCAGGTAATCCAGCCCCACATTATTCAAAAAACCCAGGCGGCTTTTGATCTCTTTCATAATCAAGCGGCCAATGGTCTGCTCCCGGGGGGTCAGGGAAAGGCCCTCCAGAAATTCCAGGGCTTCCCGCACCGACATGGCACAGAATTCATAAATATTCTTGCCTCCCACCGTCACCGAAAGCACCTCCGGCCGCAGCCGGGTACCGTGGCAGGTGGGACAGTCGCATTCGCTCATGACCGTTTCAATCTCAGCCCGCATCCAGTCGCTGTTGGTTTCCCGGAACCGGCGATCCAGATTGGGGATAATCCCCTCGAATTTGGAGGTAAAGGAGCCGCCTCCCCACTCCTTACTGCGCTGAAAAGTGATCTTTTGCTCCCCGGTGCCGTAAAGCAGCGCCTGCTTCCCCGCTTCAGGGATCTCCCGGAAGGGGGTATCCACCGTGAAGCCATACAGCTTCCCCAGGCCCTTGTAATAACACAGGGCAATGGTGCCCCCCTCGGCGCCCCGCCAGCCGTTGACCCCCCAGCCGGTGGCCTTGACGGCGCTCTGGGCCAGGGACAAGTCCTGATTGGGGATCACCAGGTCGGGATTCACCTTCAAAAACACCCCCAGGCCGGTACAGGTGGGGCAGGCGCCTGCCGGATTGTTAAAGGAAAAGATCCGGGGCGCCAGCTCCGGCAGGGTCACATTATGCTCCGGGCAGGCATACGACTGGGAGAACAGCAACTCCTCCCCGCCGATGACGTCCACCACCACCAGGCCGCCGGCCAGGTTGGAGGCGGTTTCCACGCTGTCCCCCATGCGCGTCTTGAAGGACGCCTTCACGGTCAGCCGGTCTACCACGATCTCGATATTATGCTTTTTATTTTTCTCCAGCTTGATGTCCTCCGAAAGCTCATACAGACTGCCATCCACCCGCACCCGGACAAAACCGGATTTCCGGGCAGCATCCAGCTCCTTCTGATGCTCCCCCTTGCGGCCATGCACCACCGGCGCCAAAATCTGCAGTTTGGTGCCCTCAGGCAGCTCCATCACCTTGTCCACAATCTGATCCACCGTCTGCTGCCGGATCTCCTTGCCGCAGACCGGGCAATGGGGAATGCCGATACGGGCGTACAGCAGCCGGAGATAGTCGTAAATCTCGGTGACGGTTCCCACCGTGGAGCGGGGGTTCTTGGAGGTGGTTTTCTGGTCAATGGAAATGGCCGGGGAAAGGCCGTCAATGGAATCCACATCCGGCTTCTCCATCTGGCCCATGAACATCCGGGCATAGGAGGACAGCGACTCCATATACCGCCGCTGGCCCTCGGCGTAAATGGTGTCAAAGGCCAGGGAGGATTTCCCCGAGCCGGACAGACCGGTAAACACCACCAGCTTATCCCGGGGAATCTCCAGATCAATATTTTTCAAATTGTGCTCCCGGGCGCCTTTAATGATAATTTTATTTTGTGCCATAGCAATGGAACCTCTTTACTTTGATATAATGGATAGAGAACGGGGCCTGGTACAGCGGCCGGCTTATTTTTCCTTCCGCAGCTTTGCGATGCGATCCCGAAGATAAGCGGCATGCTCGAATTCCAGCAGCTTGGCTGCCTCCTTCATCTCCCGCTCCAGCCGGAGAATCAGCTGCTCCTTCTCCCCCTTGTTCAGCCGGCGGCCGGTCTTGGCCTCCACCGTCTTTTTGCCCTGGATCTCGATGATGTCCCGGACATCCTTGACGATGGTCTTGGGGGTGATACCGTGGGCTTCATTATACGCCATCTGGATCTCCCGGCGGCGGGCGGTTTCCACAATGGCGGTTTCCATGGAAGGGGTAACGCTGTCGGCGTACATAATCACCTGACCCCCGGCATTCCGGGCGGCCCGGCCGATGGTCTGAATCAGGGAGGTTTCGCTCCGGAGAAAGCCCTCTTTGTCGGCATCCAGAATGGCCACCAGAGACACCTCCGGAAGATCCAGCCCCTCCCGCAGCAGGTTGATCCCCACCAGCACGTCAAATTCCCCCAGCCGCAGATCCCGGATGATCTCCATCCGCTCCATGGTATCAATATCATGGTGCATATACCGCACCTTGATGGACAAATTCTCCAGGAACTCGGTGAGATCCTCGGCCATCTTTTTGGTCAGGGTGGTAATCAGCACCCGTTCCCCTTTGGCGGCCCGGCTGTTGATTTCAGACACCAGATCGTCAATCTGACCCTCGGTGGGCTTCACAATCACCTCCGGATCCAGCAGACCGGTCGGCCGGATCACCTGCTGGACGATGCAGGCGGCATTGGCCCGCTCCAGGGGGCCGGGGGTGGCCGAAACAAACACCGCCTGATGGATATGGCCGTAAAATTCGTCAAAATTCAATGGCCGGTTATCAAAACAGGAGGGCAGCCGGAAGCCGTAATTCACCAGGTTTTCCTTCCGGGCACGGTCGCCGCCGTACATGCCCCGCACCTGGGGCAGGGTCACATGGGACTCATCCACAAACAGCAGAAAGTCCTCGGGGAAATAGTCCAGCAGGGTGAACGGGGTGGAACCGGGTTCCCGGCGGGACAGCACGCGGGAATAGTTCTCAATCCCCTTGCAGGTGCCGATCTCCCGGAGCATTTCCACGTCATACTCGGTACGCTGGCGGATCCGCTGGGCCTCGATGAGCTGATCGTGCTCCCGGAAATACCGAACCCGCTGCTCCATTTCGGCCTCCAGCTCCTTGCAGGCCTCCTCCATCTTTTCCGCCGGGACAATGTAATGGGTGGCGGGGTACACCGCCGCATGGGCCAGATCCTCCTTGATTTGGCCGGTCAGGGTGTTGATTTTGGTGATCCGGTCGATTTCGTCCCCGAAAAATTCCACCCGGATGGCGTCATCCCCGGAATAGGCCGGAAAGATCTCCACCACGTCCCCCCGAACCCGGAACTTGTTGCGGACAAAGTTCACATCGTTGCGCTCGTACTGGAGCGTCACCAGCCGCCGCAGCAAATAATCCCGCTCCATCTCCATGCCCGGCCGCAAAGAAATAATCATATTCCGGTAATCAATGGGGGAACCCAGAGAGTAAATGCAGGACACGGAAGCCACAATAATCACGTCCCGCCGCTCAGACAGGGCGCAGGTGGCCGAGTGCCGCAACTTATCAATCTCGTCGTTAATGGCGGAATCCTTTTCAATATAGGTGTCCGTCCCGGGGATATAGGCCTCGGGCTGGTAGTAATCATAATAACTCACAAAATACTCCACGGCGTTTTTTGGAAAAAACTCCCGGAATTCGCTGCAAAGCTGGGCGGCCAACGTCTTATTGTGCGCCAGCACCAGCGTGGGGCGGTTCACTTGGGCAATGACATTGGCCATGGTGAAGGTTTTACCTGACCCGGTGACTCCCAGCAGCACCTGCTCCCGGTTCCCGGCGTTAATGCTGGCCACCAGATCCCGGATGGCTTCCGGCTGATCCCCTGTTGGACGGTATGCCGACACCAATTCAAAATGATCCATCCCCGACACCTCCTTTTCATACGCAGTATAGTATACCACAAACTCCCCCTTTTCAAAAGGGGGAAAATGGAGTATAATGGGGAAAATGCGGAAACAACGGTGGATTCCGGCGTGTGGCGGCAAAAATTTACGCACATTCCCGGACAACCCCGATCCGCAGCCTCGGTTCTTAAGAGGGATCTGCTGCCCCGCTGAAAAAAACACGCTCTGCCCCGCTGAAAAAACAAAACACTGCCCCGCGGCAAAAAATGAATCTGCGTTCCCGGACAAAGCCGGATCCGCAACCCACTGCAAAAAGAGTGCTACGCAGGCCCGGCAAATCAGAACGTTTGTTCTTGTTCTATTATGCACGGATTCCGGGGAAAAGTCAAGCCATATTTATTGTTTCGGGGAGGAGCAGCGCGGATTTTCCGCATCCGGTCAAACGCCGGCAGGGGGCAGCTGGCGGGGCACGGCATGGCCCGCGGGCGGCAAAGCCCGGAGAAGCGGCAGGATATACGGAAAGGAAAGAACCTATGAAAGAATTTCAAGTGGACGCCAAACAGGCCGGCGGGCGGCTGGATAAATTCGTGGCCAAGGCGGCGCCCATGCTGCCCAAAAACCTGCTGTACAAATACCTGCGGCTGAAGCGCATCAAGGTCAACGGAAAGCGGGCGGAAATCTCCACCAGACTGGCGGCGGGAGACAAGGTCACCCTGTACATTAACGACGAATTTTTTGACGTGCCGGCGCCGAAATACGATTTCCTCTCGGCAGGCAGCCAGCTGGACATTGTCTACGAGGACGAAAACATCCTGCTGGTGGACAAAAAGCAGGGGCTGATTGTGCACCCGGATGACAAGGAGTTCCGGGATACCCTCATCGGGCGAATCCAGAAATACCTGTACCAAAAGGGGGAATACGATCCTGCGGCGGAAAACGCATTTCCCCCGGCGCTGGCCAACCGGATCGACCGGAACACCGGCGGCATTGTTCTGGCGGCCAAAAATCCCGCGGCTCTGCGGATCCTGTGCGACAAAATCAAGGCCCGGGAAATTGACAAATATTATCTGGCGGTGGTACACGGCGTACCCCAGAAGCGGCAGGACATTCTGGAGGGCTACCTGGAAAAAAATGAAGAAAAAAACCAGGTCTTTGTCTCCAAAGCGCCCCGGGAGGGAGCCAAAAAATCCCGAACCAAATACCGGGTGCTGGCCAGCAAAGACGGGCTGTCCCTGCTGGAGGTAGAACTGCTGACCGGGCGCACCCACCAGATCCGGGCCATGATGGCCGCCATTGGCCACCCCCTGCTGGGGGACGGCAAGTACGGCAAAAACGCCGCCGACAAGCGCAGGGGATTCAAATGCCAGGCCCTGTATTCCTACCGGCTGCAATTTCACTTCACCACCGACGCCGGTATCCTGGCGCCCTTAAACGGCCGGGAATTCACCGTACCGGAAGTTTGGTTCGCCAAAGAATTATTTGATTACCACATCACAATATAATGCAGAACCCGCCCCCTGCTGCAAATGCAGCAGGGGGCGGGTTTGTGATTCCTCCAAACATCCGTTTTTAAAAAAGTCCGGATCCTCGTAGACCTTGTCTTCTTCCTGGCTGTGATCCAGAATGGTTCCCAATCCAGATGTTGTTGTGATAAGGTCTTTTTGATACAGAAGAATCTCCATATCCGGCGTTTCGTAGCGTTCCAGGCTGCACGCCCTTCCGGTTAACCGGTTGTTGCCTTTTGAGCACTGGTATCAGGCAGCAGCACCGTTTTATTCTGGCCGTTTTCATCCTGATAGGTCATATAAAACATGGCATACCGGGTTCTTTCAGCAACGACACCCGTTAACCGGTAACGGTAATTGCTGTATGCGGTGCTGCCGAAGGAACATTTATCTGCTTTCCCTGCGAAGGATCCCCCGCGGTTTGTCCGCGGGGGATCCTTGAAAACTGTATGAACTTACCGGGTATTCCAGAAATGGCCCAATCAGTCAACCGCCACCAGCGGAGAGGCATCGGTGTAGGCATAGTAGGTGTTCTCCCCGTCGGTGTAGACAGTGTAGGCTACCACATAGCGGGTACGGCCGGCAGCGACATTCATCCGGCGATAGCTGAAGTGGCTGTAGAGGGTGGTGCCAAAGGATTCCTGATAAGCCTTACCGGCAATGGCGGTATCCTCCGAAGCGGCCAGGGCCTTGGCGTCTTCCGCATCCCCGGCAGTGGCAGCGATGATAACACCGGTATCCAGAATGGTATACTGGGCATTGAACTCCACAAAATCCTGTGCGTCCGCATCATCCAGACGGTTGGTTACATCCACGTTCCAGGTCAGGTCGTAGGCGCCGGTATCCGCCGGCACAACAGCCGTTCCGCTGACTGTCTCCACCAGGGGATCGGTGGAGAAGGTCTTGACGCCCGCAAACACACGGAAATAATCAATCTCACCGTTGAAGGAAGGGGTGCTCAGATCGGAGGTACCAATACAGAACACATCATCCTCCGTACCGGTCCGCATCATATCTCCCAGCAAGGGCAGATCGGTGCTGGCAGCCTGCAAGGCACCGTTGACATAGATCAACGTGGTGGTAACGCTGTCCGCCTTTTCCTGGGTCAGGGTAATGACAGACCACTGGTCCAGAGCCGGAGCGGCATCCGGCATCTCCACATGGATCTCGGTTCCGTCGTTCACCTTGGCAAACACATGCAGCGTACCGGTATCGGAAGCCTGGAGCCGGAACTTATGGGAATCCCCGTGAGAATAACCAATCAAATCCGTATAGCTGGAATAGCTTGCAGGCTTGACGGCCATTTCAACAGTCAACGCATCTGCATCGGCAAAGGGGTTATAATCCCGACGGTAAAAGCCGCCGGCTTTGGTCCAGAAGCCGGGATTGGTACCGTTCAGCGCCAGGGTACCTTGCCCGGAGATGCCGCCCATGGCTGCATAGCCGTTCAAGGTGGCGCGGCCAAAGAGATCCTGGAGAGAGCCGTTGAATTCAAAGGACAACAGATTGCCGGAAGCATTCAGATACGCGGTCTGGGCCGACGCCAGATCTGCCGCGTTAGAGACGGCAGCCCGCTCCTTGACATTCAGACCGCCATAAGCCTGGGTGGCGGCGCTCAGCGCCGCCAGCTGCACGTCGGATCCGGCCGGCGCAGACACGGCGTTGGAAATCTGTGTTTCCACCGAGGCAATCACATTGGAATCAATGGCGAAAGCGCTATCGTACAACGCCCCAATCTCGGTCTGGGTCAGGACGCCGTTATAAATGGAGAAGGACTGGACAGCGCCAACAAAGCCGTTATCCGATTCCCACAGGCTGCCCTGGGGGGCGAACAGGGAATAGTTGGTGGAATCCCCATCGGGATCCCGCTCCAGGCAGCGGGCCACGATATTAGGCAGGGTGTATTCCAGGGTGAAGGAATTTTGCAGCTGGCCATCCTCATAGAAGGTAAAGGTACCGTTGCCATCCTCGGTGACGGTTACCATCTTCCATTCTCCTACAAAGCCGGTGCCGAAGGTAGTCCCGTTGCCATACTTCTGCAGGGAACCGTCGCTATTATCCGCTGTGTTATAGGATGCGTTGAGCCGGAGATTTTTATTGGTGTCATCCAGCTGCATAAACAGGTAGTTGCCGGTGAAGCCAACGGACTCCCCGCCGAAGTGGGCATTGGCGTTGCCGTAGTTGAAAATGTGCCTCCAGCCGCCCACGCTGTCGGCCTTGACCCACATAACCATGGTCATACCGTCGGTACACTGGGCCAAGGGATCATACTGCTGGGCCGCCCAGAGGAAGGTCTCGTCCGACCCGTCAAACTGCAGGGCGGTATCGCCGCTGTTGAGCCCGGCCACGGTGCCGTTGGGAGTTGACACCGTCAGATGCCCGGTACGGTCGGAAATGCTGCCATCCTCCAAATCGTTAAAATTAAACTCCAGCACGCAGGAAGCAGCCGCAGAGGAAGATACGATGCCCAGCGCCGCAAACATGGAAAACACCATGGCAAGGCAAAGTGCAAGGGACAGGAATCGCTTGGATATGCGCATAGTAATACCTCCTAAATTTTCTGCACGAAGGCAGAATTCTACATCTTTATTATAACGCAATCAACCATCAGCTCCAGGTCAATTTCTGGGATTCTTTGGACAAAAAACGATAAACTTTGCCAACATTTTAATGAAAATAAACCAATGATCTCCGGCAACCGCCTTGTCGCCACAACGCAACAGGGAAAAAGCCGCCAGCAAAAATACTTGCAAGACTGCCCGGCAGAACTATTTTTGTAAAACTGTATGGCAAAACGATTTGGCAAGGCTGTTTGGCTGAACCGCTTGGCAAGACGATTTGGCAACATTCCCCGCAGACTGGGCCTGCGGGGGATCGAAAAAGTGACAGTTGCGCCGGCAACAGATTATTCGGCCAACAGGGCTACTGCATCGGCGTAGGCGTAGTAGGTGTTCTCCCCGTCGGTGTAGACAGTGTAGGCTACCACATAGCGGGTACGGCCGGCAGCGACATTCATCCGGCGATAGCTGAAGTGGCTGTAGAGGGTGGTGCCAAAGGATTCCTGATAAGCCTTACCGGCAATGGCGGTATCCTCCGAAGCGGCCAGGGCCTTGGCGTCTTCCGCATCCCCGGCAGTGGCAGCGATGATAACACCGGTATCCAGAATGGTATACTGGGCATTGAACTCCACAAAATCCTGTGCGTCCGCATCATCCAGACGGTTGGTCACATCCACATTCCAGGTCAGGTCGTAGGTACCGATTACGTCGGCAGGCACAGAGGAAACGCCGGCGGCTGTTTCGGTCAGGGGATCGGCCGCAAAGGTCTTGACATCGTCAAAAACCCGGAAATAGTCGATTTCGCCGTGGAAGGCCACATTGGTCTTTTCGCCGCTATAGGTGCAGGCAGAACCGATGCCAATGAAATCATCATAATTATTCTGCGCGCAAACCCGCACAAAATCAGCCAACAGCACAACATCGGTAAAGGTGCCCACCGCTTCCCCATTGACATACACCATGGTGGTAGTAACGCCGTCGGCTTTTTCCTGGGTCAAGGTGACGGTAGACCACTCGCCCACCGCCGGCGCGGCACCTTCCATGGTTTTCGTCCAGGTGCCAGCGGTGACGGCAGCATCTCCAAGCTGATTCACTTCCGTATCCCGCAGCTTGACATACAACACCAGATTGCCATCTGCCGCATAGAACGTGAAGTCCAGATTGCCGCCCCAGTTATCACCGAACAGAATGTGCTTCTTCCCCTCTGCATAGGCAGCAGGCTTCACACGCATTTCCACAGTGATAGAATCACCGGCAGCAGTAAAGGGATCGGTGGAATAATCCCGGCGGGTAAAACCGCCCTTTTTATCCCAGGAACTGCAGGAATTGCCATTCAGGGCAACGGTACCGTTGCCGGTCAAACCACCGTCGGTGCCCTCGCTGGCAAGGTCGCTCAGGCTGGTAAGCACGTAACGGCCAAAGGTATCCGCCAGGGTACCATTATATTCCAGAGACAACAGGTTACCAGTGGCATGGATATACGCCGCTTTGATTGTATCCAGATCCGCAGCGTTGGATACCGCTTCCTGCTCGTCCACATTTAACTGATGATAGGCAGCATTTGCGGCCACCCAGGCTTCCATCTGGGCATCAGAACCGTTGGCTGCGGCCGCGGCGGTGGAAATCAGCGCCTCCACTGCTGCAACTGCTGCGGCGTCAATCTGGGAACGAAAGGTTTTGGCACCGGCAGATACACGGAAGTAGTCGATTTCACCGTTCAAAGCCAACCAGCCCTTGGCCGTACAAAGGGAACCAATGCTGAAATAATCGTCTCTGCCGCTGTCTTTGCCGACCTGCAAATATTCAGCCATCAGAATGATATCCTCGTATTTCCCCACTGCAACGCCGTTAACATAAATAATGGTGGTGGTCACGTCATCAACCTTTTCCTGGGTCAAGGTGACAGTAGACCATTCGCCCACCGCCGGCGCGGCACCTTCCATCGTCTTGGTCACGGTATAAGAGGTGTCAAGGGCACTGAGGCTGCTGGCATCCATATTCACATAAAGCTCCAGGTTAGAGCCGGTAACCTTCAAAACGAACATCAGAAAATCGCCGCAGTCATCGCCGAACAGGACATAAGTACCGGTTGCAGTAGCCACAGGTTTCACACTCATTTCCACCGTAACAGAATCACCGGCCGCGGCAAAGGGATTGTAAACCGGGCGGGTGCCACTGACGTAAGTGGGATAAAAACCGCCGTACTTCTGCCAGCCTTTGGAAGTGCCATTCAGAGAAACGGAGCCGGTGCCGGTCAGCCCTCCGTCGGTGCCCTCGCTGGCAAAAACACCGAAGTTTTCAATGGTCACATTCCCATTGGTATCTGCCAAATCGTTAAATTCCAAATTCAGCAAATCGCCATCCTCTGCGGCGGTGGAAACGATGCCCAACACGGTAAACATGGACAACACTATGGTAAGGCAAAGTGCAAGGGACAGGAATCGCTTGGATATGCGCATTGTAATACCTCCTAAATTTTCTGCAATTAAAACAGAATTTCTAATTATTATTATACAACAGCAAAAAAAGAAGGCAAGACAATCCCCGTTTGCTTTTGGCCAAAAAATACACAAATAAACAAAATATTAGGATAAAATGAAGCTAACCCAGAGGGAATACCCGCAGCTTACAGTGGGATCGGGCGGTGTCATTTCTTTGCAGAAAAGGGCCTTGTATCGGCTCCAGCGCTTCCATTTGGAACGAGTTTGATTGGGAAGGAGCTTTCATTGGGAAAGTTGAACTTGTCTTGGCGGACACTGCCGCAGGTTTCGTGAAACGTTGCGGCGGCATCCGGCTTCCCCTGGGGGGATGGAGCAAGGCAAGCGAGACGGACAAAGGGAAAGGCTGCCGGAATTGGCACAAAAATTTCTGCACACCAATCACTCGCTGGAAACCAACGAATCCACTGCAACATCAACCAGTCGCACAACTCCAAGCATTCTCCGCAACATCAACCGCCCTTGCAACATCAACTACCCTTGCAGCTTTAGCCATTCTCATAACGCAAAACAGCCCTGCCTTTGCTCCACAGCAAAAGCAGGACTGTTTTGACACAGGCATTCGCCTGTCAAATTACACTAACTCGACAATGGCCATCTCAGCAGCGTCGCCGCGGCGGGGGCCGGTCTTGGTAATCCGGACATAACCGCCGTTGACATCGGCATACTTGGGGGCGATCTCGTCAAACAGCTTCTTCACGACGTCCTCTTTGGTAATAAACGCCATGGCCTGACGCTTGGTGGTCAGGTTGTTCACCTTAGCGAGTGTAATATACTTCTCAGCCATCGAACGGACCTCCTGGGCACGGGTCACAGTGGTCTCAATTTTGCCGTTTTCCAGCAAATAGGTAACCATGCCGCGCAGCATAGAAATCCGGTGATCGGTGGTTCTTCCGAGTTTTCTGGTACCGGGCATTTATACTCACTCCTTTACCAAATGGGTAATATTGAAAAATTATTCTTCCTCGCTCCGCAGGGTGAATCCCAGGGTATCCAACTTGTGGATCACTTCCTCCAGAGACTTGCGGCCGAGATTCCGAACCTTCATCATATCCTCCTCGGATTTGGAAATCAGGTCCTCGACCGTGTTGATACCCGCTCGCTTCAGGCAGTTGAAGGAGCGTACCGAAAGATCAAGCTCTTCAATGGTCATCTCAAGGACTTTTTCCTTCCCCTTGGTGTCCTTTTCCACCATCAGGTCGCCGTTGTACACGTCGCCGGACAGGGCAATGAACAGGTTGAGATGTTCAGTGAGGATCTTGGCAGCCAGAGAAACGGCTTCCTTTGCGGTAATGGTACCGTTGGTCCATACCTCCAGATTCAACTTTTCATAGTTGGTGTTCTGGCCCACGCGGGTGGGTTCGGTGGTGAAATTGCACTTGACCACCGGGGTATAGATAGAGTCAACGGGGATCACCCCGATGACGGCAGGATTCTGCTTATTCTGCTCCGCAGGCACCCAGCCGCGGCCCTTATCCAGGACGATCTCCATGTTCAGCTTGGCATCCTTGCCCAGGGTTGCAATGTGCAGCTCCGGGTTCAGAACCTCTACCTCAGAATCCGCCTTGATGGAAGCGCCGGTCACCTGACAGGGACCCTCCGCTTCGATAAAGACGGTCTTGGGCTCGTCACTGTGCAGTTTGGCATGGAGCTGCTTGATATTCAGGACGATCTCGGTCACATCCTCGGTAACGCCGGGGATGGTGGAGAACTCATGGACAACGCCGTCAATCTTAATAGATGTGGCGGCCACGCCGGGAAGAGACGAAAGCAGAACACGACGAAGGCTGTTCCCAACGGTAATGGCGAATCCCCGCTCCAGGGGCTCCAGCACAAACTTACCATAGGTGCCGTCGGCCGGCATATCGAGAGTTTCTATTCTGGGTTTTTCAATCTCAATCATTTAGAAACCTCCTTTAAAATTAAATGCAGGGCCATTCGTTTTGATAGGAAAGGGTCAGCCATTACTTGGAGTAATACTCAACGATGAGCTGCTCGTCGATGGGAGCATCAATCTCCTCACGCTGGGGCAGGTTGACAACCTTCACCTGGAAGTTGGCAGCGTCCACATCCAGCCACTGGGGGTTGGGACGGGCGGCATTGGCTTCCAGAACAGCCTTAATCTTCTCCGAGCTGCGGCTCTTCTCGTTAATGACAACTACATCGCCGGCACGAAGCAGATAGGAAGGAATGTTGGTCTTGACGCCGTTGACAGAGAAATGACTGTGGGTCACCAGCTGCCGGGCCTCGGCGCGGGAGTTGGCAAAGCCAGCCCGATAGACCACATTGTCCAGACGGCTTTCGCAGATGGTCAGCAGGTTGGTACCGGTCATCCCCTGCTTCCGTTCCGCCATCTCAAAATAATGATGGAACTGGCTTTCCAGGATGCCATAGTACCGTCTTGCCTTCTGCTTGGCGCGAAGCTGGAGTCCGTATTCAGAGGTCTTCTTGCGGCCCTGGCCGTGCTGGCCGGGGGCATAGGCTCTGCGGGATACGGAACACTTATCGGAATAGCAACGGTCGCCCTTCAGGAACAGCTTCTGACCTTCACGGCGGCACAGCTTACAAACAGAACCGGTATATCTAGCCATGTTGTGTTACACCTCCAATTAAACTCTTCTACGTTTAGGCGGACGGCAGCCATTGTGGGGAATCGGGGTCACATCTTTGATCATGCTGACCTCGAGACCGGCAGCCTGCAAAGCGCGGATGGCAGCTTCACGGCCGGCGCCGGGACCTTTCACGTATACTTCGACCGTCTTCAAACCATGCTCCATCGCAGCCTTGGCGGCAGTCTCAGCTGCGCTCTGAGCGGCGAAGGGGGTGGATTTCCGGGAACCCCGGAAGCCCAACTCACCGGCAGAAGCCCAGGACAACGCATTGCCCTCGGTATCGGTGATGGTGACGATGGTATTGTTGAAGGTCGACTGGATATGGGCGGCGCCCCGCTCGATGTTTTTCTTCTCGCGGCGGCGGCGGGTAACAACTTTCTTTTGAGCCATAACGAAATCTCCCTTCTACTTATTTCTTCTTGTTGGCAATGGTCTTCTTGGGACCCTTGCGGGTACGGGCATTGGTCTTGGAACGCTGGCCCCGCACGGGCAGCCCCTTGCGGTGGCGGGTTCCGCGATAGCTCCCGATTTCAATGAGCCGCTTGATGTCAAATGCGACATTCCGGCGCAGGTCACCTTCCACAATTACGTTGTGGTCGATGTACTCACGGATTTTGGAAACATCATCCTCGGTCAGATCCTTGACCCGGACATCGGGGTTGATCCCGGTGGCGGCCAGGATATCGTTGGCGGTTTTGCGGCCCACACCATAGATATAGGTCAGGCCAATTTCGACCCGCTTTTCTCTGGGCAGGTCAACACCGGCAATACGAGCCATGATTAAAGCACCTCCATATTTTCGTCATCAGGATTTAGCCCTGACGCTGCTTGTGCTTGGGATTTTCACAGATAACCATTACTTTTCCCTTGCGCTTGATAATTTTGCACTTATCGCACATTTTTTTAACAGAAGGTCTGACTTTCATATTAGATTACCTCCTTGAATTATTTGGTACGCCAGGTAATGCGTCCCTTGGTCAAATCATAGGGCGACATCTCCACGGTCACCTTATCACCCGGCATAATGCGGATGAAATTCATACGTAGCTTCCCGGAAATATACGCCGTGATAATGTGATTGCCTTGAATCTGCACTTTAAATACAGCATTGGGCAGGGTTTCGACAACGGTACCTTCAATTTCAATCATATCTGCCTTAGACACGGTCTTGGGCCTCCTCTTGACTTGGTTGCTCCGCCAGGGTACGGAGGGCAAATTTCAATTTTCGGTTGGTGGACATCTGGAGTTCAGACAGGGTATACCGGGTAGCACACAGATGCTTTGCATTCTTGCGCTTGGGCCGTTCCAAAGGACGCTCCTTGCCGTCACAGACCAGGGGCATTCCCGCCGCGGTTCCGACCACAACCAGAAGCCTGTCTTTATCCCGTCCTGCCCTGGATTGCACAACGCATCCACGGTTCAGACTCATAATCTGCCTCCTTTAAGCACGGGTTAGGATCTCAGGGCCATCCGCAGTGATGGCAATGGAATGCTCAAAGTGGGCGGAGAGTTTGCCGTCCAGGGTCACAACCGTCCAGCCGTCCGACAGCTCTTTTACCTTTTCGGTGCCCATGTTAATCATGGGCTCAATGGCAAGAGTCATGCCAGGCAGGAGACGAACACCGTGCCCGGCGGTGCCGAAATTTGGTACTTCAGGTGCTTCATGCAGTTTTGCGCCTACTCCGTGGCCGACATACTGGCGGACCACCGAGTAACCGCGAGCTTCCACATACGACTGAACCGCAGCGCTGATATCGCCGATGCGTCCGCCGGCCCGAGCCGCCCGGATCCCTGCATAGAGACTTTCCCGGGTGGCGTCCAGCAGCCCCTGCGCTTCCGGGGAGATATCCCCCACTGGGAAGGTGGCAGCGTTATCGCCGTTATAGCCTTCAAATTCCGCGCCCAGATCCACCTTAACGATGTCACCGGCTTTCAGAATCGCGGTCTTTTTGGGTATGCCATGGATCACCTGGTCATTGATAGAAATACATGCTGTGGCTGGGAAGCCGTACAATCCCTTAAAGTTGGGGGTTGCCCCCTGGCTCCGGATGTACTGCTCCGCCAAGCGGTCCAGCTCCAGGGTGGAAACCCCGGGCTCGACCGCCTGGCCGACCAGCTGCAGTGCTGCGGCGGAGATACGCCCCGCCTCCCGCATAAGCGAAAGCTCACGCTCGGTTTTCAGCACGATCATGCTTAATCCTCCAAAGCAGCGAGGGTCAGCTTGGTGGTATCCTCCACCTTTTCCTGACCGATCACCGTGCGGAGCTTGCCGCTGCGCTGATAGTATTCCTTCAGCGGCTCGGTAGTGGAATGATAAGTGGCAAGGCGATCCAGCACCGTTTCGGGCTGGTCATCCTTCCGCATGGTCAATTCACTGCCGCAAGCGTCGCAGATCCCATCCACCTTGCTGGGCTTGTATTCCAGATGGTAGGTGGCGCCGCACTTGGGACAGGTACGGCGGCCGGACATCCGGGCCACGATCTTCTCATCAGGCACCTCAATGGAGATCACCCGATCAATGCGAATACCCATGGCATCCAGAGCCTCGGCCTGCGGGATGGTACGGGGGAACCCGTCCAGGATGAAGCCGTTTTTGCAGTCCTCCTGGCTCAGCCGATCCTTGACGATGCCGTTGACGACCTCGTCAGGAACCAGTTTACCGGCTTCCACCAAAGCCTTGGCCTTCTGCCCCATTTCAGTACCGGCGGCGATGGCCTCGCGGATCATGTTGCCGGTGGAAACCTGGGGGATGGACAGGGCTTCATTGATTTTTTCGGCCTGGGTGCCTTTTCCGGCACCCGGCGCTCCTAACAGAATCAGATTCATACTGCAACTCTCCTTTAATCCAGGAAGCCCTTATAATGACGCATCATCATCTGAGACTCGATGTTCTGCACGGTATCAATGGCCACGCCGACCAAGATCAGCAGGGAAGTACCGCCCAGGCCAATGGAGATACCGCCAACGTTACCCACGATGATGGGCAGGATGGCGATCACACTCAGGAACAAAGCGCCGATAAGGGTAATCCGGGACAGGATTTTCGCAATATAGTCCGAAGTGGGCTTGCCGGGACGGATGCCCGGGATCGCGCCGCTGTTCTTCCGCAGGTTGTTTGCCATTTCAATGGGATTGTACTGAATGGTTGCATAGAAATAGGCAAAGGCGATAATCAGCACGAAATACAGGACGGCATACAGGGCGCCTCTGTAGCTGAACAGCGCGAAGAACTTATACCAGGTGGAGCTTGCACGGCTGGTACCCATGAAGGACAGCACCATGGTAGGTACGGACAGGATAGAGCTGGCGAAGATGATGGGCATAACGCCGGACATATTCACCTTGATGGGCATATGGGTAGACTGGCCACCGTACATTTTCCGGCCTACGACCCGCTTGGCGTACTGGATGGGAATCCGACGCTCAGCGCCGGTCATCCAGACGATGAAGGCAACTACCAGCAGGAAGACCACCACGATGGCGGCAACCAGCCAGCCTCTGCCCAGCTTGGCCGTTTCATACAGGGTCATGAAGGCCTGGGGACCACGGGAAATGATACCCGAGAACAACAGGATGGAAATACCGTTGCCGATCCCCTTGTTGTCGATCTGCTCGCCCAGCCACATCATCAGGGCGGAGCCGGCGGTAAAGGCCAGGATAATGACCACAGCGGCGAACCACAGCTCGGCGCCGGTGGCGTCCACCATGCCGCTTCTCTGCAAATAGATGTAGTAAGCGGTACCCTGGATGAGACCCAGGATCACAGTGGCGTACCGGGTCAGCTGGGCCAGCTTCTTCTGGCCCTCCTCCCCTTCCTGCTGCAAGCGGCCCAGGGCCGGGATTGCAACGGTCAACAGCTGCATAATAATGGAGCTGTTGATATAGGGAGTAACCGACATGGCGAAAATTGCGCCATATTCCAGACCGCCGCCGGTCAGGATGGAAATATAATTGAAGAAATCGTTGGTGGAAGAAGCCATGGAGCTCTTCAGAGCGGCAACGTCAATATAGGGAACCGGGATGACGGAACCGATCCGGAAGATAATGATGATAAACAGCGTGAACAAAAACTTCTTGCGCAAATCAGGGATTGCTAAGGCGTTTCTGATTGTTTTAAACATCTTATTCCACCTCGGCCTTTCCTCCTGCGGCCTCGATCTTCTCCTTCGCAGTGCCGGAGAATGCGTTAGCCTTTACAGTGAGCTTCTTGGAGAGATCGCCGTTCCCCAGGATCTTAACGCCGTCCAGCGTCTTGGAAATCAGCCCCTTCTCCTGCAGAGCAGCGGCATCCACCACTGCGCCGTTGTCAAAGACCTCCAGCGCGGAAACGTTCACCGCCACAAACTCCTTACGGAAAATGTTGTTGAACCCACGCTTGGGAATCCGTCTTTGCAGAGGCATCTGGCCACCTTCGAAGCCGGGCCGCATGCCGTGACCGGCACGGGCTTTCTGGCCCTTGTGACCCTTACCGGCGGTCTTCCCGTTGCCGGAGCCATGACCTCTGCCAATCCGCTTCACGTCCCGGTTGGAACCGGGCGCGGGAGACAGTTCATGAATTTTCATAGATTCGCACCTCCTTGCTTACGCTTCGGTTACCTCGACGAGGTGGATGATTTTCTTAATCTTGCCCTGAGTCTGGGGGTTGTCGGGCTGTACCCGGGAATCCCCAACCTTACGAAGGCCGAGAGACTCAGCAGTGGCAATCTGATCCTTCTTGGAGCCGATCAGGCTCTTGACCAGTTTCACATTCACGTTTGCCATTTCGCTGTGCCTCCTTACCCTAAGATTTCCTTGGCGGACTTGCCGCGAACGGCTGCCACCTGCTCCGCATCCCGCAGAGCGGCCAGGCCGTTGACGGTGGCCCGCACCACGTTGCAGGGGTTATTGGAACGAAGGGACTTGGTACGGATGTCCTTAATACCCACGGTTTCCACCACGGCACGGACAGCGCCGCCGGCGATTACCCCGGTACCGGGGGCGGCGGGCTTCATCAGCACCAGGCCGGCGCCGAACTTCCCGATGATTTCGTGGGGAATGGTGGTACCCTTCAGAGAAATCTGAATCAGGTTCTTCTTGGCATCCTCGATCCCCTTGCGGATGGCGTCCGGAACCTCGGCGGCCTTGCCCAGACCGAAGCCGACGGTACCCTTGCCATCCCCAACGACGACCAGCGCAGAAAACTTCATGACACGGCCGCCCTTGACGGTCTTGCTGACGCGGTTGATGGCAACCACCTTTTCCAGCATATCGTCCTGGGTTTTTTCTTTCTTTCTTGCGTCAAAATTAGCCAAAAGTACTCCTCCTCCTTCTTAGAACTTGAGGCCGCCCTCGCGGGCACCTTCGGCCAGCTCCTGCACGCGGCCGTGATAGACGTAACCGCCGCGGTCAAAGACCACTTCGGTAATGCCCTTTTCAGCGGCGCGGCTGGCAATCAACTGTCCAACTTTGCGGGCTGCTTCCTTGTTGCTGCCCAGGCCCTCGAAGTTCTTCTCGGTGGTGGAGGCAGCGGCCAGGGTCACACCCTTTACATCGTCAATAAGTTGGGCGTAAATGTTGCTGTTGGAGCGGAATACGTTGAGACGGGGACGGGCTGCCGTGCCGCTGATCTTGCCGCGGACACGAACGTGCCGGTGCAGTCTCGCCTTGTTTTTATCAGGCTTACTAACCATGTTTCATGCACTCCTTTACTTCTTTGCGCCCTTACCGGCTTTACCTTCTTTGCGGCGGATGTGCTCATCAGCATACTTGATGCCCTTGCCCTTATACGGCTCGGGGGGACGCTTCTCCCGCACTTCTGCGGCAAACTGGCCTACCTGCTGCTTGCTGGGGCCGGAAATGATAATGGTGTTCTGATCGGGCACCTCAATGGAAATGCCGGGCACTTCCGAGACGGTAACCTGATGGGAGAAGCCCAGGTTCATCACCAGGTTGCTCCCCTGCTTCTGGACACGGTAACCAACGCCGTTGACCTCCAGCTTCTTGGAGAAGCCGGCATGAACACCCTCTACCATATTGGCAACCAGGGTACGGGTCAGGCCGTGCAGCGATCTGTTCTCCTTGGTATCATCCGGACGAGTGACAAGAATTTCATTGCCCTCCTTGGTGATGGACATATTCTTGTGGAATTCGCTGGTCAGGGTACCCTTGGGGCCCTTTGCAGTCACTACATTTCCATTGACGGTCACCTCCACACCGGCGGGGATCTCAATGGGCTTTCTTCCGATTCGAGACATTTCGTTGCACCTCCTTACCAAACGAACGCCAGGACTTCGCCGCCGACCTTTTCGGCACGAGCCTTCTTATCCGTCATGATACCCTTAGAAGTAGAGAGGATGGCAATTCCCAGACCCTTCATGACTCTGGGCATATCCTCTACGTTGGTGTAAATCCGCAGACCGGGCTTAGACACCCGGCGCAGCCCCGTGATAACCGGGGACTTGTTGGAGCCGTACTTCAACTGCATGTGAATGACTCCCTGCTTCCCGTCCTCCTCGACGGTGAAGCCGTTAATATAACCCTCGTCCAACAGAATCTGAGCAATTGCCTTCTTCACATTGGAAGCGGGAATATCCACCGAATCATGCTTGGCCGAACTGGCATTGCGAATTCTGGTCAGCATATCGGCGATCGTATCGGTGATTTGCATTCCGTCAACCTCCTTGCTTTACCAGCTGGCCTTTTTCACGCCCGGAATCTCGCCCTTATAAGCAAGCTCCCGGAAGCAGATACGGCAGATACCATATTTACGAAGATAGGCGTGGGGCCGGCCACAGATCTTGCATCTGTTGTACGCTCTGGTGGAAAATTTTGCAGGACGCGCCTGCTTGATCTTCATTGAAGTTTTCGCCATGTCCTGTCCCTCCTTACTTCGCAAAAGGAGCGCCGAAGAGCGTCAGCAGCTCGCGGCCTTCCTCGTCGGTGGTCGCGGTGGTGATAAAGTTGATATCCATACCGCGGACCTTGTCGATCTTGTCATAGTCGATTTCAGGGAAAATCAACTGCTCCTTGACACCCACGGAATAATTGCCGCGGCCGTCAAAAGAGTTGGGGTTGATTCCCCGGAAGTCACGCACCCGGGGCAGGGCGATGTTGAAGAAACGATCCATAAATTCATACATTCTCTCCCCGCGCAGGGTCACCTTGACGCCGATGGGCATCCCGGCACGCAGCTTGAAGTTTGCAACAGACTTCTTGGCCTTGCAAACCACCGGCTGCTGCCCGGTGATGGCACGAATGTCGGCGCTGATGGCGTCAATGGCCTTGGAGTTTTCCTTGGCCTCGCCACAGCCAACGTTGATAACAATCTTGTCGAGCTTCGGAATCTGCATGACGCTCTTATAGCCAAATTTGTTCATCAGCGCAGGCGCGACTTCCTTGACGTATTGTTCTTTCAGTCTTGCCATGTCATGTCCTCCTTCACTCAGATGGTCTTGCCGCATTTCACGCAAACGCGGCTCTTTTTGCCGTCCTCGCTGATCTTATGACCAACGCGGGTAGGCTTTTTGCAATGCGGGCAAACCAGCTGCACCTTGCAGGCATAGATGGCGCTCTCGGCTTTGATGATGCCGGAGGGATCTCCGGGCTTACGGGGCTTCACATGCTTGGAAACCATGTTCAGGCCCTCTACAATTACTTTACCCTCTTTGGGGCTGAC
This sequence comes from uncultured Eubacteriales bacterium, assembly GCA_964481575.1. Taxonomy (GTDB): domain Bacteria; phylum Bacillota; class Clostridia; order Oscillospirales; family Acutalibacteraceae; genus UQRS01. The sequence continues at coordinate 1,274 of CAYZTR010000035.1, read as the reverse complement.
CTCAAGAACTTTGCCGGTCTGGCCACGGTCTTTCTTGTCACCGGTGAGGATGACAACGGTATCGCCTTTTTTGATATTCATCTCAATACCTCCCCATTAGAGTACTTCGGGGGCCAGGGACAAAATCTTCAGATAGTCCTTCTCCCGGAGCTCACGCGCCACAGGCCCGAAAATACGGGTGCCTCTGGGGCTCTTGTCTTCTCTAATGATAACAGCAGCATTCTCATCGAATCTGATGTAGGTACCGTCATTACGGCGCAGACCCTTGGCGGAGCGAACGACGACTGCCTTAACGACATCGCCCTTCTTCACAACACCGCCGGGAGCTGCTTTCTTGACAGAGGCGACAATCACGTCGCCAATGTTGGCATACCTCCGACCGGAACCGCCCAAAACACGGATGCACATAATTTCCTTTGCACCGGTGTTGTCGGCAACCTTGAGGTAACTCTGTTGTTGGATCACAGTGTTTTCCTCCTAACCAAAGGCCTTACTTAGCCTTCTCGATAATCTCGACCACGCGCCATCTCTTGTCCTTGGAGAGCGGTCTGGTTTCCATGACTTTTACACGATCGCCAATTCCGCACGCGTTGTTCTCATCATGGGCTTTCAGCTTGTAGGTTTGATTGATGATCTTCTTGTAAAGCGGATGCCTTACATGATCCTTAATGGAGACGACGACGGTTTTATCCATCTTATCGCTGGTGACGATACCAACTCTGGTCTTCCGAAGATTTCTTTCGCTCATAGCTTCTTCCCCTTTCCTCAGGACTTGGCGCCGTCAGCGGCATTCTTCTCGTTGATGACGGTAGCCACACGAGCAATGTCCTTCTTGACGGTTCTCAGTCGAAGCGGGTTGTCGAGCTGGTTAATGGCGTGCTGAAAGCGCAGATGGAACAGCTCCTCTTTCAGCTCGGCCAGCATGGCGTTCAGCTCTTCGGTGGTCTTATCTCTCATTTCAGTCGCTTTCATTACTGCTCACCACCCTTTTCTTCTTTGGTAATAAACTTGCACTGAATGGGCAGTTTATTGGCGGCCAGCCGCATGGCTTCCCGGGCTACTTCCTCGGGAACGCCGGCGATTTCAAACATCACGCGGCCGGGCTTTACAACGGCAACCCAGTACTCCGGAGAACCTTTACCGGAACCCATGCGGGTCTCGGCCGGCTTTGCGGTAATGGGCTTGTCGGGGAAAATCTTGATCCAAACCTGACCGCCACGCTTGATATAACGGGTCATGGCGATACGGGCAGCCTCGATCTGATTGCTGGTGAT
>CAYZTR010000034.1:15925-23029 GCA_964481575.1 uncultured Eubacteriales bacterium | reverse complement strand
TTATCCCCGAGCTGAATGGCAAGCTGATCGGCTCTGCCCAGCGTGTTCCCGTTCCCACCGGCTCTACTACCATTCTGGTGGCCGTTGTTAAGGGCACTGACGTGACCAAGGAGTCTGTCAACGCTGCTATGAAGGCGCAGGCTTCTGAGTCCTTCGGCTACAACGAGGACGAAATCGTTTCTTCTGATGTGATTGGTATGCGGTATGGCTCTCTGTTTGATGCTACTCAGACTATGGTTGCCAAGCTGGATGACGATACCTATCAGGTGCAGGTTGTCTCTTGGTATGACAACGAGAACTCTTACACCAGCCAGATGGTTCGTACCATTAAGTATTTTGCTGAACTGAACTAAGCGTTCGGAATTTCTCCTGAAAAAGGGGCTGCTTCACGTGAGTGTTGCAGTCCCTTTTTGCGTTATGACTTTTCAATTCTTCTTTGCATTGCCGTGATTTTGGACTCTTTTGCGGACAGAACAGCCGTATTGTATTCTCTTTATTGGGTTTCGAGGTTTATGAGAAAAGGGGTTGTGCATCCGGCATTCTTGATGCGCTGACGGTTAGAACAATGTGTTTTGCAAATGTTTTGGCCGGAGTTAGCCTTGGAAGTCATCTGTTGCAACGCTTTTTCGATGCCCGGATTCGGAGCGGCTTTGTCTTTACTAGCGTTCTGAGTAGCGCATCGCCTGTAAGCCTGAGAAGGGCAGCGGTAATGCTGGCGGGGGATATCTAATCTCAGCATTCCAACAGGGGAAGGGAATTGTATATAGAAGAACGCCCCTAAAAAGCGAGTGGCCTTTCAGGGGCGTTTAATTCATATCTTTTGCAAAGAACGATCAGTACCGCATTGGCATTGGATTCCCACGGAGATTTATTTGGCAGCTTTCGCTGCAATTTTTGCAGCCTTGGCTTCGTTCTTTTCCTTTAACAGGATGGACTGGAAATCTTGCATATCTCTGGCAATCTCCTTGCTCATGACCAGCAGGCAAATCAGGTTAGGAATGGCCATCAATGCGTTGGCAATATCCGAGAAGTTCCAGGCAATGTCCAACGTGGTGGTTGCGCCGACGAAAACGATCAGGGAAAACACTACCCGATAGATCATGTTGAACTTAGGCCCGTGGAACAGGTACTCGAAGGCCTTTTCCCCGTGGTACTCCCAGCCCAGGATGGTGGAGAAAGCAAACAATGCAATACCGATGGTAACGATCCAGCCGCCGACTTTGCCCAGTACAGTCTGGAAAGCTGCGATGGTCAGAGCCGCGCCGGTGTAATTTGCACCTGTGGAAGGATCTACCGTGCCCAATACACCGGAAGAAGCAATGGCCAGACCGGTGATGGTGCAAACCACGATGGTATCCCAGAAGGTGCCGGTCATGTTAATGTAAGCCTGACGTACCGGATGATCGGTGGTGGCAGAAGCCGCCGTGATGGCTGCGGAACCCATGCCGGCTTCATTGGAGAAGCAGCCTCGGGCAAAGCCCTTCTGCACAGCCTGCATCATGGAAGCGGTAATGGTGCCAGCCAGACCGCCGGCTACAGCCTTGAAGCCAAATGCCATGGAAACAATGTTGGCGATGCCGCCGGGGATATTCTTGTAGTTGCCGATGATGACGATAATTCCACCAATGATGTAGAAGATCGCCATGACCGGAACCACAACACTGGAAACCTTGGAAATGGATTTGATTCCGCCAACGATAATTACCAGGGTGAGTACTGTCAGTACCGCGCCGGTGATCCAGGCAGGAACCGTCCAGGTGGTGTTTAGCGAGGAAGAAATGGAATTGGCCTGAGTCAGGTTGCCAATGCCAAAAGAGGCGATCACGGCAAACAGGGCAAAGAGCCAGCCAAGCACCGTGCCAACCTTTTTATGTTTGAAGCCCTTTTTCATGGTGTACATCGGGCCGCCGGACATTTCACCCTTAACATTGACCTCCCGGTATTTAATGGCCAGCATACATTCGCTAAACTTGGTGGAAAGCCCGAAACAGGCACAAATTTCCATCCAAAGCAGAGCGCCGGGGCCACCGGAAACCAGAGCCGTGGCAACACCGACAATGTTACCGGTGCCGATGGTGGCGGCCAACGCTGTGGTCAGAGCCGCAAAGGGAGACACATCACCGGAGCCACGCTTGGTGGTGCGGGCTTCTTTGGAAAGGGTGTTTTTGATGGCATAACCCAGGTTTCGCCAGTGCAGGAATTTGCAGCGTACAGTCAGGAAAATGCCGGTGCCGATGAGCAGTATGCACATCCATAAGCCCCACACGAATCCGTCAACCTGTACCAGGGTTTGGTTGATCCAGTGGTAAACGGCGCCATGGCAGGAAACCGAGATTTCAATGGTTTGAAGTTCCTGCTCAATGGAAACGCCTTCGGCATCCTGTGCAGCATCTCCGGAAACTGAAAGGTTAATGATGCCGCCGTCCTTGCAGGCGTTGATATCTGCGTTTGCAAGTTCAACTGTATGTTCTGTACCAGCAGCATCCAAAAATTTTACTGTAGCATCCATGGTGGAGACCGCGTCTGTCTTTTCCAGGGTAGTGGAAATGGATTCACCTGGTGCCAGACTGTCCAGCATCTGGCCGCTTTCGTCGGTACGGAGTACCAGGTTTTCACTGGAACCCGAATCGGTGGAAAGAACCACAGAGGTAATATCATATTTTACCAGGCTGTTGGTTAGCGTCAGTTCTGCCTGATAGGATGTATCGTCTTGCACGTTGCCGCAGGCCGCCAGGGAGCAGATCAATAGGATTCCCATCAGAAAGGTCAGTAGTGTGGTCAGGGTTCGTTTCATATTCTTCCTCCTAAGTCCGGGCGTAAAATGTGTCCGGAAAAATAAATAGAGCCGCCGGTTTACACCGCGACTCTGAGCAAAGAAATGAAGCTGGCCGGATTGGTAATTCGGTTTGACCGTACGGCGATTGGCTCTGTCCTTTTGCCTGAGAGATTTGGCGGCTGTGTGCCGCTGTACACCTTCGGCGCCCCGAATCCGGAGACTCTCCAGAGAACGTTGTGGTAAACCAGTAACATTAAAATTATTATATCATATTTTGCAGTAAAATGCAAGTTTTTTGCCTCGAAAAATGCATAATTTGCCTAAATATCTTTCTGTTTTCTGCAAGAAGCATGGTTTTTCTGTAAAAGTTCGCGAGTATTTGCCAATATCTATGTAAACGCATCTTATTGAAGAGAATTTGTAACGCTTATCAAATTATTTGTCGAAGATTAGGCAGATGTTGGCTGCTTTGTTTTTGCCGTGTGGTAAAAGACTTTTAGCGAATTGTTTCAGCGGATTGCCACTGGGCGATAGGATGAATTAAAAAATTTGGCATTTTGCCTGTATTACCAATTGAAATAGAAGGTATAATCATGAAGAAATATGGGAATAATAACATAAATGATTTACGGGTTGTATGTAAGGTGGATGCGCCTTTTTCGTTTCTTTTTCGAAAAAAAATTGTAAAAAAATTATACGCTAAAATTAGTACGATTTTTTGATGCTTTTTTTATTGCTTGCAACAAAGAAAAAGATCTAGTTTTTTGGTATGATGTTTCGCTTTGCTTTGCTTTTTAAAATTGTTTCACTTTTTCTGAAAGAAAATGAACTCGATTATTTTTTTGTTTTGACGGAAATGTACAAACGATCTTCTTTCTTTTTGCCGTTTTGACGAAAGAAATTTTGGATGGTTCTAAATTGCATTCACAAATAATTGATTTATAGTCCTCCTCCTTTTGAATCAAAATCATTTCTTTGTATGCTATTTGAACAGTTGGATAAAATTCTAAAATATGCATTCCGAAATTTCGCATAAAATAAGAATTTGCAAGTGCTTTTTTGATGTTTTACCGGTCTGGATGAGGTATTGACAGATTTTGTAAATCGTATTATAATAATGGCAAATGCAATACAGTTTGTATTATTATTTTATATTTTTATAACGAGGTGTAAAGAGTATGGATATTTTAACCCAGATGGTACAAGAGGAAATCTCCAAACAATATCGCAGTGTCCGCAATTTTGCTTTGTCCATTGGTATTCCTCAGTCTACCATTGTCAGTTCATTGAAGAACGGTGTTGGCGGTAGTTCCTACAATACAGTTCTGAAAATTTGCCATGAGCTGGGTATCGATCCGCACTGTTGTTCAAATTTGGATGACGCCAATAAGCAGGCCGATGCGGTGGGTGCTGCTTACGCTGTTTTGGACGAATATGGCAAGCATACTGTTGACACCGTGCTGCAGGTGGAATTGATGCGTTGCGCCGGTTCTGTCGGCCGCAAGACCACCCTGGATGAGGACGGGCAAAAGCAAGCTGTCAAGGCACTCCGTAAAATCAAGCGTAGCGCAAAGGAACAATAAATATTCATCGACATCGGCCGTCTACACCTTATTGGTGCAGGCGGCCTTCTTTTTTTTGTTCGGGATCCGTTTTGTTTATAGCACTTTTTTTACATTATATAAGCTGCGTAAGACTGCCCAGTTCTGGGGCCACAACTGGTTCAGGGTCCAGTAGCTAACGCCGGCCAGATCATATTCATCGATGAGCAGCAGCTTGGCTTCGGCCGAAATGGCATCGTCGAACCAGACGATATGTTCCCGTCCGTTTTCCACATAGGTGAAGAACGGGGTAATGGATTCGGGATCAAACTGGATTTGTACATGCTTTTCTGCAGCCAGTTGAGTGGCCTGGACAATAGACAGATGACGTGCCGCGGAACCCGGCTGATAGGGAAGGGTCCAGTCGTAGGCATACCCCGGCAGGCTCATCATAATCTTATCTGATGGGATTCGTGTTACAGCGTAATCCAGTACCCGACGGATACCATCCATGGGTGCCACGGGCAGGGGTGGGCCGTAAAGATAGCCCCACTCATAGGTCATAAGAATGACCCGGTCGGCAATGCGCCCATTGAAGGCATAGTCGTGGGCTTCATAGAGCCGCCCTCGTTGCTCATCGGATTCCTTCGGGGCTAAGGCTGTAAAAAACGGATAGCCGCCTTCCACGCTAATGCGCTGATGCATATTGGCCAGGAAACGGTTGTAGGCTTCCCGATCGGTTTCCGGGATGTATTCAAAGTCAACATTCAGTCCATAGTATCCCTTTGCATTGAGTACACCCAATAGGTTTTCAAACAGGCGATTGGCAGCAACGCTGTCGGTGACCAGCGCATGGATAATGTCCGAATCAAAGCCGCCGCCCTCTGTGGTATTGGTAACCACCAGCATAGGCGCTACTCTGGCGGCTTTGGCCTGCCGGATCAGCGGTTCGTCATCAATGGGTATCAGACTGCCGTTCGCCCGGGCCTGATAGCTGAAAATGGCCAGGTAAGTCAGGTTGGGCAACGCACCCGCCAGTTGAGGCTCCTGCACCCCGGGATAAACATAGCCGTTGACCTCGATGGTGCGTCGTGGCTTTTGCCCGATGGCCGGAATTTTCAATTCATCTCCGGGATAGATGGTGTAAGGTGCGGTGAGTCCGGGGTTCGCCTGTAGCAGTTGATTGAGAGAAATCCCCCGATTTTTGGCAATGCTGTAGAGGGATTCGCCGGGTTTCACAATGTGAATGGAATCCTGGGTGGGGATCAGCACCGTTTGTCCCACCGAAAGTTGATCCGGGTTTTCAAACCCGTTGACGGCCAGAATTTCCGCCAGCGGTATCTGGTATTTTTCTGATAGCTGCCAAAGGGTGTCACCGGGTTTCACTTTGATAATAATCACAAACATCGCCCTTTCATCATAGAATCTGCTGCATTTTATGATGAGAAGCAGCAGATTATGACAGCCATCTTTTCGCAGTGATAGCTGGCTTATGCAGTGCAGAGCGGTATGTTTTTCTTTTTTGGGACTGGCAATGCATGCTGCAGCGCGGCATAAATTTCCCCAAAGGGGGAATTTTCATGTTGTTGCAGTTATTGCAAATGTTCTTTTCTAATTTATTTTATTTTGCGCTCCATGTGACAGGGGGCGGATCGTTTCCAAAACCATTGTCAGCTGAGGAGGAGCGGGAGCTGGTGTTGAAAACCGAGGCTGGGGATGAGGCGGCTCGCAATAAGTTGGTGGAGCACAATCTGCGTCTTGTGGCCCATATCGTAAAAAAATACAGCGCCAGCGGAGCCGATCCGGATGATCTCATTTCTATTGGTACCATCGGACTCATGAAGGCGGTTTCCACCTTCCATAGCGAGAAAAATATCCGCCTGGCCACTTATGCGGCCCGGTGTATTGAAAATGAGATTTTAATGTATTTTCGGTCCACCAAAAAGTCTGCCAATGATGTGTTGTTTTCGGATCCGGTAGATACAGATAAGGATGGAAATACTTTGACCTTTTTGGATATTGTGGCCGAGGAGGATACCATTGCTGATGACCTGGATCTGAAGATCAAATCGGAGCAGCTACGGGAATATTTGAAGAAGTTATCGCCCCGTGAGCAGACGGTAATTTTTTTGCGATATGGTTTGGGCGGTCGGGAGGAGCTGACCCAGCGAGAGGTGGCCAAACGACTTGGAATTTCCCGTTCCTATGTCTCCCGCATTGAAAAGCGGGCATTGCTGGAGTTGCGGAGATTGTTTGACGGCCGAGCCTGATGCTACATGCTCGGGAGACCTAAAATCAAGGGGAATGGGCATTTGCTGTTTTTAGAATAACGCTGCAAGGATGATGAAAATGTCATATGGAACAACGAGATTGACCATTCATCGTCCATATTTGCGAATAATAAAAATCACAAAACAAAGCATTATAATCCACGCTCCCCGTGTGGGGAGCGACTCGCCCAGCGCTTGTAGTCTGCGTCGCAGCCTACATTTCAATCCACGCTCCCCGTGTGGGGAGCGACCGCTATCCGCTCCGCAGGTGGTAAAGCGGTACAGATTTCAATCCACGCTCCCCGTGTGGGGAGCGACTAACCATTATTGGGAAAACTACCAGTGGCATCGATTTCAATCCACGCTCCCCGTGTGGGGAGCGACCAAATTATCCGCATTGCTGATCCGGCAATTTTCGACATTTCAATCCACGCTCCCCGTGTGGGGAGCGACTCCAGACAAAGATTATCACACTTGATAAGCCCATATTTCAATCCACGCTCCCCGTGTGGGGAGC
>CAYZTR010000034.1:0-15915 GCA_964481575.1 uncultured Eubacteriales bacterium | reverse complement strand
AGCAAAGATGCACAAAAAGGTAGCACATCTTTGGTAAAAGTCTACAAGTTACAACGTGTAACAAAGTCTTATATCATAGTAAAAAATACTTTTTTGGGAAAAGCCCTGTGATTTTATGTGAAAAAGCTGGTGCGAACCTATTGGCGAAAACGTGGGTACTTTTACTTCGCAATTGCATTTACAAAAATGTAGATATGATCCATTTTTATACATGTTAGCGCTGCAACAAAGAACCAATTTTCTATTACCGGTGACACCTGGTTCCTGTAAAATGTAAAGGGGTGTGGAACCTATTCAGGTGGCAGAAACCAATAAAACTGTACTGTTACGTCATAAATCAGAGAATCAACATATCCTCCGGGTTATAGGTTTCTTTGCAGCCAAAGTGTTGGATTTTCTTCTCGTATTGTTTGCCGAGATAATAAAATCGTAGGCTATCTTTTTTAGCGTCTATCATCGAACAGAGGGTTGCCTGTAGCTTTCGGCATTGCGCGTCATTCAGCAGGCACTCAAAAACAGAATTCTGGACCCGCTGACCGTAGTTGACGCATTCCTTTGCGATTTTTCGCAGTCGTTTTCGACCGGCAGCATCCTCTGTGTTTACATCGTAAGTAATCAGTACCAGCATTGCATCACTTCCATAAAAAGGGCGGATAAGCGTCAAGATCTCCTCGCAAGTATCGGGCCAGTAGAAGAGCCTGAATATACGGCACCATACCCCAGGTTAATTTCTCACCTAAATAGGGGTGGGTCAGTATTTCCCGTTTTTTCTCCTGCCAGGCTTTTAAAAATACGCGCCGTCCATCATCTGTCAATAGAACAGCGCCGCTGTCTTGTGTTTGAAAATCTGTGGGCTTAATCATGCGATTGTTGATCATTGTTAATACAAAGCGATCGGCCATGCAAGGGCGCAATTCTTCCATTAAATCCAGCGCCAGGGAGGTTCGACCGGGACGATCACGGTACAGGAAACCTACATAAGCATCCAATCCCACGCTTTCCAAGGCAGATGCACAGTCGTTGGTAAGGAGACTGTAGACAAAGGAAAGCATGGCATTGACTCGATCCAACGGGGGGCGGCGATTGCGCCCTTGAAAATAAAAATCGGTTTTTTTATTCAGAATCATCTCATCCAATACACGAAAGTATGATGCTGCCCCTACGCCTTCCAGGCCACGCAGGCTATCCAGATCGGTTGTTTCTGTCACCGGTGGCAGAAGCTCCTGTATCTCTAAGCTGGAGTTGGTAAGCAGTTCCTGATTTACGCGCATTCCGTGATCTCGGCGGGTACGCTCGATACTCCAGCGGGAATTGTGGAGTTTGCCAAAAATCATATTTCGGGCGATCAGGCAGCTTCTGCCGGGATCATCTGCCACCCGGTATTGTTCTCGTCGTAGAAGCACATTTCCGGCATTTTTGCCGCAGACCCGTGCAAGGAACTTACCTCTCGGCGTACAAAAGGCAAGGCTAATTCCGCGTCCTCCGCAGGCGCCCATCAGAGCAGGGGACGCACCGGGATAGGAAAAGGTGATAATGGATTGTAGGGTGTGGAGGGGATAGCGTGCAAGTACCGTTTTCTCCCGGTTAGCCAGCACATTTTCTCCATCCAGAGATAAATAAATATCTTCTGATGTGATAAATAATGTGTTTAGAAGCTGCTTCATGGTTGTTCCTCCATGGCCTCTTTCAGATAACTGGAAACAGAGCGGCTTTTCATCAATTTTGGAAGACAGAGTTCCTTTAAAGAGCAAGCATTGCAGGATTTGCTGGGCTTAACCTTAGGCGTATATCTGCGGCTGAATAACTCGTGCATCTCTTTTAGCATTTCCCGAACCTGAAAGCGAAGTTCTTCTGTAAATGAGACCATTATCCTGCGGCGAATTTCGCCGTAATATAAAGCCCCTTCGGCGATATCACAGCATAACATTTCCTCCAGGCACATGGCCTGGCCACAAAGCTGCAGGGTATCGCCGGTGTCGTCTCGGGGGCTCCCGCGTTTGTATTCCACCGGGTAGGGCTGCCACAGTCCGTCCTTATCCCGTAGGGGGATTCCATCTGCCGCCCTATGATATTCCAGCACATCACATTGTCCGGAAACCCCGAGGGTGGAGGAAAAGACGCTGATCCCCCGGACGATGAAGCGGTCACCGCGGCTTTCGGTATACTGCAGATCGTGGGCATTTTTGTGCATCAGAGCCCCGTCTATAGTGCGGTAGTTTTCCGACCACTGCTGCTCGATATGGATCAGCGCCCATTGCCTTCTGCAGAATTTGAAATGTTGCAGACCGGAGAGCTGGAGAAAGTCGCCTTCGTTATACGCCATCGATGATCTCCGGCTCCAGACCGGGCAGCGGATCCACAGTGATTCTGTAATCTTCCACACCTGCTGGAATTGTATCCGGTTTTTTCAGTGTAGCTTTGACGGTGCGGTGCACTTTTGCACTGGAATACTGGCCATCCTTGCAGTTGTGCTTCCACCAGTAAAGTTTTACCACTTCCATAGAGCCGTCCGGTCGCGCGGAGGAAGCGTCATTGACAAACAGTGTTCGCAGGCATTCTTTGACCGTTTCAGCATCCGCTTCTGTAAATCCTGTTTTCTCTGCCAGCTGCACATTGATGGAGCCTTTAATTTCATAAAGGCCAAAACGGACGAAATGCTTCATGCCCATGGTATCTGAGGCGCGGTTTTCTCCCTTTTCCTTTTTTTCACCATTGACGCTCTTGGTGATTTGCATGGATGCAACATCCACAGGGGACAGACTGATAGCTTGATGAACTGAAACGGGGCCACGAACACCTACGGAAAGGCCTTTCGCGTCTTTAAAAGCAAATACCTGCCCAAAGGCGCGGACATCCAGCCAAGTTTCGCAGGCTATCCGGGCATATTCCTCCCGGTCCTTAATCCCTTTCATGACAGAAGATGCACGTTGGCTCAGACTGTCGCATCCATCGTCACTGCGGTCGCTGGATTGTACAAAAATGGCATTGCCCAGATCCTGCATACGGTTGCGAATCTTGCGCTTGATGCAGACATCGGATATTTCTCCCAAGCCGTTATAATCGGTACGTGGGCGATTGCCGTTCAGCGGATCACCGTTGCAGTTGGCGCCGGTGACGGAAATGAAAGCGACAAAGTCAATTTTGTTTTGTAGAATGCTCATTGTTTATTCCTCCGTTTCATTTTGTTCCGTTTTAGATTGATAAAGTTCGTTGCGCTGGAGATAGTAGCCCAATAGATAGGTGTCACCTAGCGGACGGTTTTGCTCAACTGCCGGGAAGAGTGAGATCTTTTCCATGATTTCTCCGATCAGACGTTCGTAAAAAATTTTACAACCTGGTTTTAAGCGGGGATAATAGGCTTTTCTCAATTGTTCCCAAATGATTTGGCTGGCATATTGTGGCCGCCGTGCATAGACGGATAACATCCGAAAGGCGTTGGTTTCTCTGTTTTCGTCTTTGTCATAGGTGTCCCGCTCGATTTTTTCCAGCACGGCCAGAAGACGGCCGTATTGGTAACTGAGATCCTGTTTGTTTGGTTCAAGTGCCATTTTCCATTCCTCCCCATTTCGGTCAAAGTGATATTTTTTGATAACGGCGCAGGCGGTGAAGAGAAAAGCCTCCCGCTGCCCGGAATCCAGGATTTGCAGATTGGATGCCCGTTTTACCAGAGCCTGTTCAATATCCAGCGGCAGTTTGCCTTTGTCCACTCGGCAAGAAATCAAGCGTTGGATCTGCTGCCGCATAACACGGTCATCTGTCTCAAATCTTGTCTGTTGATTTTCCGCCCTTGGTGTTCCGAAAGCAAAGTTTACGATTTGGAACAGGGAGGGGGACTGCGTGCCATAACGTCTGTTCCACCAGCAGCAGGAGGCATCCCATGCATGCAGGCGTTCCAAAAAGTCGGAGGCCTGGAGTTCGCTGTAGTAAGTCAGGGCCAGCCGACCGGTGGTTGCCGCGTCAAAGGCGGCGATGATGGCGGAAGCATCCGGGGGCAGCTGCTCTTTCCAGCCCTTCAGGGTGTTTTGCAGCTCTTGTTTATATTCAGAGGGGGTTACCTGTTTTTCTGTGATTTTTCGCAGCATGGGGCTGCCTAGCTGCGGAAGCCGGATTCCCTGGGGATTCCAGCAGAGAAAGGTTCGCCCGCCAAAGGACCCCCCTTGGTTGACGGCGATCCAGCGTAGCGCACTGTGCGTCTTTTGGGAAATCGCATAACTGACGGTTGCAGCCTGCTGATCATCCGTAAATCTTCCCCGGTAGGTAAAACCGCTGGAGTCGTTGGCGGAAATCAACTTGGCGTTTCCATTCAAGGCTATGATTCCTTTTGGATGTTGGCCGGCCAGCTTGTCCTGTTGACCGGAAACCATGCAAAAGACCTCCGGCGCACTTTGTATCGTCGCATAGTAGTCTATAAAAGACTGAAAAAGAGAGCGGTCTTTCCAGCATTCCTCCGGATATTCGCCATCCTGGGACAGTACACGCCAGCGAATCAAGTTATCTTCGTTTGCGGCCTTTTTCCCTTCTGTTTCTTTGATGAGCCCGAATTGCTGCAAATCGGTAAACACCGTACCCTTTTTCACATAGGATAAAACGGCCTCCACTTTGGGGTGATGGTATGCTGACATTGCCCATCGTTCTAACTGAGGAATGTAATGATTGTCTTCCGCAATCAGGTACTTTAGTTTATCGCTCAGCGGATGCGGGCAATTTATTGCGCTGTACCCGGTTCGTCCTGCGGATTCCTCTGTCACCGGAATGATGATTTTCGGCTCGGACTTATCCACAGAGACTGCGCGGATAAAGTTGCCCTGTGCGTCCAGTGTGATTTCAATTTGGGCGGCGGTAATCATATGTGAGATGGGGGCCAGCGGTTCTGTTTGTCCCTCCTCATAGCGGCCTACATAATCAGCTTCCATGGCGCAATAGGTTTCGTATGCACGCTGCATCAGTCCCATTTAATCCACCTCCCCAAATTCACGAAGTCCGCTGAAATTCTCAAATGTCGTGCCAAATGGTTTCATCTCCATATTCCGCAGTGGCTTCTGCCCGGGACAGTCCTCAGGACGGGGGAAGGAAATGATGCCGTTTTTCATGACAGGATACCAAAACCGGGCGGTCATTTTGTTTTCCGTTTGCTGAGAATAGGCTTCGTCGGGGTAAGTGATACCGTGATACATCAGGCCAAAACTCAGCTCCTGCAGATCGTCGTAGTAGCCTTTGCCGGAGTGGAATACGCAGGGTTCTACGTACCCCTGACATTCCCTGGTCCCCAGGAAAATATCCCTGCGGCCGCCCTTTTGGATCATGCGCAGGGCGATTTGATGGTGCTTGTTCTCATTGCGATCGTTTATGAGTTCCGGGCGGTTTTCGTTCCATTCAAAATGCGCCCGCACTTGGTAGCAGCAGTTTTTTAAATAGGTATAATATGCCAGATCATTTCCGCCACTGTATCGGATGGGACGGATTCCTTTTGTTTCGGTCTGGATGCGATGCATGATTCGCACCGCATCAATGTACCAGATTAGTGTTGGTTTCCAATAGACGGATGAAAGAATGCCCTTCAATGCTTCGTAGGTTGGTACCTGATAACTGCATTTTTCACCGCCAACACGCATGATTGGATCGGAAAACAGGGCATAGTCGCCGGTTACCTGAAATTCAACGATGTTTGGATATTTTGTATTCAATGTTACACCTCCCAAAAATTGGTTCCCTTTTTCAGGGAAAAGCCGGTTTGCTGATCATAAAAGCCGTCTGTCAATGCATATCCGTTACCATCTAAAAGCGGAATCAGCGCCTCCTGCTGTTTCAGCTGCTCCAGTTGATAGTTGTAAAGAGAGATGGTATAAGGCTTTGCCTCTTCCAGAAGTTCTGCGATACAGTGAAAATTCCGATGGCCATAGGCCTGACATTCTTCAATCAAAGCTTCACGAAGCGCCAGCCCTTTCCCGTATGGCACAAGAACATCTGTGGTCTCCTGGTCGAACACCTGAAACAGGCGTCCGGCAAGCTGAAAGGCCTGATGCAGAAAATAGCTGCCTGATCCTGCACAATTTGTATCGGCATATCGAGGATTGTCAGCCAAAAGGTTAAAAATGGAGCCATGTTCCGCTACGGTGTAATCCTGAAATCCCGGATCCATGTTCTGGTAGAGCCGTCGGTAATAGAAAGCAATTGCTTCATTTCCTGCCAGATCATTCTGAAATCGCTCAGGTGCTTTCTTGTACGCATCCAGCAAAGCTACCGTGGCATTTTGTCCCCGACGGATATCCTGCAAATGGGTCAACGTTTCGTCCATACACTGTACGATACGTACCAAAGCAGGCGTGTCGCTTTCTGCGTTGCGGTTACAGCGTCCTGCAGATTGGATGATGCTGTCCATTCCGGCGGCCAGGCGGAGAACCTGCTGAAAGGAAATGTCCACACCTGCTTCTATGACCTGGGTAGAAACACAAACCACCTTTGGCCCCTTCTTTTTGCTTTCAGCAAGTGCAATCCTAAGCGCGCGCAGAGCTTCGCGGCGATGGGCCGTACACATGGATGCGGATAGATGAAAGCATAAAATCCCAGTATCGGAGAGCGCTTGGAATAAAAACGCAGCTTCCTCTTTCTTGTTGCATACTGCCAGCAAACTGTTGGTATTTGCCAAACTGTTTGTAATCAACTGGGGCAGATCTTCCAGCCGGCTGCAGCCGGCGTCTTGAATCTCTGTGCGCCGAAATACACGCCATAGCTGCTCCTGCGGTGGGACAATGTCGCGGGGAATCCGCAGCAATGGATGAGGTACGGTTTCCAAACTTGGTTGTGTGGCAGAGCATAAGACAACGGTGGCGCCACATATTTCCACCAGAAAATTTATTGCCAAATTAAACAGAGTTAACATTTTGTTGGGAACCGTCTGTACCTCGTCAATGACGATGACGCTATTGCATAAAGCATGAAAGCGGCGAATAGAACTGGTTTTGCCAGAATAAATGGTATGTAGTAGCTGCACAAGCGTTGTAATGATAATCGGGGCATTCCAGTTTTCAGTCAAAAGCTCCATGTCGTTTAGTTGATCGCTCTTTTCTTCCGGTGCAACCAGATTGGAATGATGCTCCAGAATCAAGCGGTCATCCCCGATATACTCCCGGATGACTTGTGCATTTTGGTCCAAAATGGATAGCAGCGGTGCTGTAAACACAATGCGGGATTTGTTCCATTTTTTTGCATGGGCCAAGGCGTAGCGTAAGCTGGACAGCGTCTTTCCACCGCCGGTTGGTACATTCAGCCGGTAGATACCGCTGGGCCGGTCACCAAAAGCGGCACAGCAGTCCGATATGTACTGCCGAGCCTGTTGAATTGGCTTGTCAGAGGGGAATTCCTTCAGCTTTTGTTCCATTCGTTCCAGACACGCTGTCCATATAGGGCACATATTATCCGGCCATACTGCAAAAACAGTGTGATCAGCAAACTCTGCCGTATCTTTGCGGTCTCCCTCAATGACAGCAGAGAGGAGCATACGCTCTAAGAGCCCTACATAAAAATGGATCTCACGGTTTGCCTGAATATCCTTTCCAGGTGGTGGAAGATCGGTGATTTTCTCCAAAATCGGCGTCGTTTCCTCTACGGCCAGCTGAAACAGAGAGTGGAGTTGTTCTTGATCTGCACACTGGGAGAGAAAATTATGTGTGGCTTCTTCATAGCCGATACCGTCTTTGGCTAGCCGG
Organism: uncultured Eubacteriales bacterium; assembly: GCA_964481575.1. Lineage (GTDB taxonomy): Bacteria > Bacillota > Clostridia > Oscillospirales > Acutalibacteraceae > UQRS01. The sequence continues at coordinate 8,209 of CAYZTR010000034.1, read as the reverse complement.
TGCAGAAAACCACTTTCCCGTTTTTCGTCCACACAATCAAATAAACCGTGATGGGCGCCGATTGCAAAAGCCAGCAGCTCCGCTGTGATATCAGAATAATCATGCCGGCCGGGACAATGCCAGTTGTTCAAGACAAACTGAACGCCGGCAAAAGTGTGGTTGATGCTGCCGCGTTTTACAGGCTTGCGCCCTTGAACAGCATTTTGGAGATACTCCTTAAATTCTGCTTTAAACTTGCCTGCATCATGCAGCAATGCTGCCAAATACGCAGTATGGGAAAGGCCGATTCTATCCAGCATCTTGGAAGCGATTGTTGCTGCATTGCGACAGTGTAGCTGGGCCGGCTGTGATCTACCGTCTTTGGTTAAATGCGCCAAAAGAAGCATAGCAATCCGATCCTTTCCTTGCTTATAATTACGATTATATCACATATTTCGAGTTTTGTATACAATAAATTCTATATTTTTTATAAAATTTTAAACAATTTCATCAAAAAATGCTTGGTTTCCTCGTTTGTAGAAGAAGCCTAAAGCAGAAAGCGCATAGAAAGCATATTTAGGGGCAATGATTTCCAATTGCTGCGGAGAAAGTCTCCCGTATTGAAAAGCGGGCATTGCTGGAGTTACGGAGATTATTTGACGGCCGGGAATAGGGTGGGAAAATAGGTTTTTCAGGTACAAGGTGTTTTCGCAGGGTGAAAAAAGGCCGCTGCAGACAAATACTCTGCAACGGCCTTTGGGCTGTAAATATTATGATTTCCTCAAAATGGCCTTCCGGAGCAGCACCACGTCGGTGACTGACAAACTGCCGTCCTGATTCAGATCACCGGCTGGTTGCTCGGTGGCCAAGGCATTGTTCAAAATGGCTTTTCGCAACAGAACCACATCGGTGACCGACAACTGGCCATCGCCGTTCAGGTCGCCCGGAAGCAGTGTTACTACGATGGCCGGGACAGTTAGGGACACCTGCCGATACACTGTTTCGGTGCCGTCTGACACGGCGATGGTCAGGTTGACCGGTATATCCTGTGTTCCGGAAAGGATGACACCGTCGGTGGACAGGACGTCCGGCTGCTCGGAGTTAGCGATGAAAATCGTATAACCGTCCAACAGGGGAAGATCCAGGTATGTATCACCGGGCTGGGGCACAGGAATGGCGAGGCCATCGGCAATTTGTTGTAGGCTGTTGTTTTCGCCGGCCTCGACGCCGTACACTTCAAACTCCCAAATGGAGAAAGCCCATTCCTGGTTAGTAGTAGAGGAGGATAGAATGCGGATATACCGGAAAACTGTGGTGGGGAAGGTCAGGTAGGATTGGTCGGAATCGTTTCCGGTGACAGATTTCAGCGTGTTCCAGGTTTGACCATCCTCGGAGCATTGCAGAAGATAGTCCACCGGATAGGCACCGGAATCAAAATAAAAGGCAACTGCCGACACGTTGCAATCGACGCCCAGGTCAATGCCGAATTCCGATTCCTGAGGCGCGTTAGAGGCGGAACCCCACCGGGTGGTACGGTCACCGTCTACCGCCAGGTTTTTAGAATCGCTGCCATCACTGGTGGCCCAGACGGATTTTTTCAGGGCTACATTGATAATATCCTGACCGGTGATGACAATGTCATGGGAAGCGGAAATACCGGAGCCGTCAGCAGCCGTGGCTGTGACCCGCACTCGGCCGTTGCTCAGTGGTGTCACTACACCGCTGGCCGATACGGTGGCCGCTGCTGTGGGATGACCATTCCAGTCGGTGATGGTGTATATCAGCCTGGGGTCACTGGCGTTGGCAGGCGTCACCATGGGAGCCAGTGCCAGTGTTTCGCTTTTGCCTGTGATGGTGTTGGCAGCGGAAAAGGAGATGTCACTGACCATCGTTTGAATTTTTACGGTTCCAAAAACCCGGAACTGGGTGATGCCAATGGCATTATTTCCGGCTAGGCTGGACTCTATCCTGAAGTATCGGGCTTCCACCTGTGTATCCAGTACCGCTGTTTCAGTAAAGTCTGATTTGCCGGAAGAAACGGCTGCGCTGCGACTGTAAATTTCCTGCCAGCTGTTGCCGTCCTGAGAGGCCAACAAACGGAAGCTCTGGGGCTGGTTGCCTTCAAACCAGGTGATGGCCACTCCGTCGGCCCGGACGGATTTACCCAAGTCTGCCTGGAACCACTGGCTATTTTCATTATTCCCGGCGCGCCACATGGAAATGGTATCATTATCCAGTGCCTTCTCCGGATTCCGGGCGCTGTCTGCCTGACTGCTGGCTGTGGCGGTTCCGCCAAAAGCCAGGTCTACCATGTTTACCGGTTCCACCACAATAGTAACATCCACAGTTTCGCCGGATGCCAAGGTGGCGGTGACCACAGCGCGTCCCGGATCAGTGGCCAGTACCTTACCGGAATCACTGACGCCTATGGTATTATTCAGGCGGTTTTTGGCGGCGAAGGTGGCCTGGGTGCCGGATACCGACAGCTGTAGGCTTTCGCCCACCCGGAGAGTGAAGCGATCGGAAGAGGAAACAATTTCCGGCGCTTCCTTAATGGTGACGGTTGCAGTAACTGGCATGTCATTATAGGTCAGCCTGCCCTGTACGGTGACTGTGCCAGACTCCCCGGCAATCTCAGTGGGAATTTCCTCCCAGGTGACCGATGTGGCCAGGTCGTTGCCTTCTGTGTCCTGTACCGGAACTATCACCGGCAGGGTGATGCTGTCACCCACATGAACGGTCAGGATGGGGTTGGTGCCTTCTGTGGACTGAAGCTTCGGTGTCTGGAATTCTGCCAGAATACCGGAATCAATTCGTACACCGTTATTCATGTATGTAAAGTCCACCATGGTCAAAGCGCCAAAAGAGGAGGGGACAACCCCTTCCGTGCCGGAAGTGGTGTCATTGGCGTTGAGGCATTCGGTGAATTGGACATTTCGGATGGTTTCCCGCAGGGCGGCGTTGATGTACCGTTGCCAGGCATTGCCAAGTTCCGGGAAATCTGCCACCTTTTCCAGGAGACCGTAGGCAATATTGCAGCCATCTCCATATTTATAAAAGGTGAAGCCGAGAATGGGTTTGGCAGAATCCTCAAATGCCAGATAGTTTTTTACCAGCCGGGCGGTCAGATCTGCGGGAATGTTGGCCACCAGCAAAGAGTAGACATAGTTGGGGACATTGGTGGGTCGATCCCAGGTGTAGTGGGTGCCGGTGTTGGCAAAATAGGTGTTGTAGATGATATCCGGATCGTCTCCCTCCATGGGCGTAAAGAACCAGGTCCGAATATTGGTGTCCATTTCGTCGGTCATGGCTTGCCACAGAGATAGATCCTCTGTGTTACCCAGAATTCGGCAGATCTCCCTGGCATAGTCCACATCTGTGTACCATTCGGAGACAAAGGAAATGTCCTTCTCATCGGGGTAATTATATGCACCGTAGATCCACCGCGGATTCTCTGCCCGCCATTTTAAATAGGTTTTGACCTTTTCATACAGTCCGGCCAGTTCCTCCTGCAGGGCAGGCAGATCAGCGGCCGGCGTAATGGCTGCCAGATGCTGATAGGTCAGCAGCAGGGTGTGGGCTTTCTGGGAGGGGAGACATTCGCCGCCCAGGGTGCCGTCCGGCTGGATGCTGTTAATAAAACCCTTCATGGCACTCCAGGCAATTTCCGGTTCCACATAGGACATTTGCTGGATGCTGTAAAGCGATTCCCAGGAACAGCTGTTGGGAGCGTCGTAGTTGCCACTGCTCCACATGGATGCCTTTCCCAGGGTGATCTGATACTCCTGGAATCCGGTTTCCGGAGTAGGTTCCAGGATGTTTTGGTATTGGAACGCCCAAGCGGCATAAAAAGCGCGGTAGTGAGCCTCAGGGGTGATGCCGTTTGCCTCCAGAGATTGGATGCCCCAAACGGTAGGGGCGGGAACGGCCTGCAGCTTTTGATCCCAATAAGCTTTGGTGGCCACCAATTTTTCCGGGATAGAACCCATACCGGTTTCTTTGGCCTGTGTTGCGACGGTTTCCGCTGTAACGCCGTCGTTGCAGTTTTTGGCGCCCAGGGTCAGCAGAAAGGCAACCTGGGCGGTGTCTTCGGTGAAATGCAGGGTGGCGGCCCAGTTCCCGTTATCATCCACTGTGGGGATAACCCGCTGGGAAACTGTGCCATCCTGCCGGAGCAGAAGAATCTGATAGGCCAAGTAGTACTGCTCTGTTTCCAGGAGCAGAATACCGTCCTCTCGCTGGAGGATGCCTTCCGCTTTGGCCGACAGGGTCATATCGGCGTCGGTGCAATCAAGCAAGGTGTAGTACCGGCAGAACGTGTTCTGATCTATAAAGAATTCATCCAAATGCAGAGCGGTGGTGCCATAAACAGCATCGGCCGTCAGTTTGTAGGGATACCAGGCGGTTTCACAGCTGCTCCAGTCGGCGGCAGTCTGTCCGGCTGAGGCGACTGCGATTTTTTGTACATTATTAAATTCCCGCACACCGTCTACAAACAATCCCAGGTTCAGGCTCATGCCGCCGTCATAGACCTGAGCAGGACGCTCCACCATGCGGCTGCCTGGATAGCTGAGCCATCGCCACTGACTGTCGTCTGCATTGATGACGGTGTCACAGTCAAAAGCCGGGTTGCCACCCACCCGGACGCTGCCGATGAATTCAGATGAGGTTTTGGCTGCCGCACCGGCCATGGGAATGCCGCAAAGTACCAGTGTAAGGGCCAGTAGCAGGGAAACCATTTTATTAAGCAGTTGTTTTTGCATAACAATGCCTCCTTTCAGATAAACTTATTATATAGGAACAGATCCGGAGAATTCTATAAAAAAACTATGATAAAACATGAAAAAATTATTGTATTTTGCTGACTTGATAGGGGGGAGAAGTGGTGCTTTGCTGAAAAATCCCTGATTTTTTGAGAAATTAACGTTGACAACCGCCGCCTACAGTGCTATAATAATCCAGCACCTTTGAGAAACTGATATGAGATTAAAAAAACTATGCGAGTGTGCTGGAATAGGCAGACAGGCACGTTTGAGGTGCGTGTGTCAACGACGTACGGGTTCAAGTCCCGTCACTCGCACCAGTCGAGAACCTCGACACGCAATTTGCGTAGTTGAGGTTCTTTTTTACGGTCTGCCCCTCGCGTTTAAGATCCGTTATAAACAACTGTCCCCCAAAAGCACAAACCCGAATATTTCACTGCTCGGTGAAAGGTTCGGGTTTGTCTTTTTGCAGTATAATGAAAAATGTATCAGAAGACAAAGGCTGCTTTATAAAAGGGGTGTTTCTCCCTGGGAGGTTTGGCCGGTGGGTTCCAAACTGTGTTCTGCGCCCCATTTGATAATTTCATAGCAGACTGGTAGCAGACTTTTTCCTTTTTTGGTAGGTGTATATTCCACGCGAGGCGGAATCTCATTGTACTGAGTACGGGAAATCAAGCCCCATGCTTCCAAATTGCGAAGCGCTGCGGTTAATACGCTGTTCGTAATCTTGGGAAGCCGTTTCTTATATTCCCCAAATCGCAGTACATCCGCTCTGCAGACCTCCATCATGATTTGCAGCTCCCATTTCCCGTGAAGCAAAGGTATGATTTGATCCACATGGGCTTTCTTTTCCGGAATATCTAAAATAGCATTGATTTCTTTCAGCATTTCATCTGCTGTCGTGTTTATCTCTCCCATAGCAATAGTAGCTCCTGACATACTAAGTAAGTTTGAACTGCGTACTTGATCGTTTTTAACTACTATGTTATAATTATAACTGAAATTTGAGTTGCTGTCAAGGAGGGATTTTCTTTGCCTAAAACTGAAGCACAAATACGCTCTTTACAGGAAGAAGCGTTTACCAAGTATTCCATTCCGCGGGTACTGCTGAAGTTCATAGTTCCTGCTGCGCTCAGTCAGTTGACCTTTCTACTTCTGAACCTGGCTGACGCTTTTTTTGTGGGCCGCACCGGAGATACTTTTCAAATATCTGCCATGACCATCACGTTTCCGGTGGTTATGCTGATCTCCTGTATGGGTACGGTTTTCGGCGTTGGCGCCAATGCCAATATGGCGTCGGAGCTGGGGAAAGGAGACCAGGAGCGTGCCAAAATCTTTTCCGCATTTGCGGTCTTTGCCGCTGGCGGGATAACCATGCTTTTGTCTTTTGGTTTGCTGGTTGCTAAAGAACCACTGTTATACTTAATCGGTGCAGATGAAAACTCGGTGGGCTTCTGCAAGGATTATCTGTTTTGGACGTTCCATATCGGATGTTTACCGCTGGTGCTGTCACAAGTGTTTTCCCAACTGTTCCTGGCGGAGGGGGAATCCAAAATCTCTGCCATTGGCATTGCAGGTGCCGGCGCGCTCAACGTTATTCTAGATCCGATTTTCATTTTCCTTTTTCATATGGGCGTGGCCGGTGCCGGTCTTGCCACCTGTATCGCAAACTATATTTCCATTGCCTTTTATCTGCTTATGTTTTTTCTCCGGCGGAAAACCACGGTGGTTTGCTTTTATCCGCGGTATTTTCATGTTAGGGACGGCATCTGTGCAAAGGTGCTTTCAGTGGGGGTTCCTGCAGGTCTAGTGCTGATGTGCATGAATCTCTGCGATTTTGTCCGAAATTATTACTTCAACCTGTTCGGTGGCCAGGTGGAGCTGGCGGCCTGGGGCGTTGTGCAGAAAATCGGGAATGCCTTTATGCAGATTTGCGTGGGAATTGCCCAGGGTCTTCGCCCGGTAGTGGCTTATAATTACGCTTCCGGACTTCTCAAGCGGGTAAAATCCATTATCAACGGCGGAATAGCTGTCATGGCAATTTGGGTTCTTGCCTGTGAGGTTCTCACTGCTGTTGCGCCGACCTTTCTTGTAAATTTGTTGATTCCTTCGGGAGAATCGGTGCCGGTGGCAGTTTCCTATCTGCGGATCTGGATTTTTTGCATCATCGGCTTCGGTTTTTGTGAATTGTTCAATGCGGCTTTTCAATCCATTGGAAGATGGAAGATCTCCATGGCTAATACAATCATCAACAAGGGCTTTCTGCTTACCCCTGTCATGATTTTGCTGGCAAATCTTTTGAAAATTGACGGTATTGTAATCAGCCAGCCCATTACTGAAAATGCGACAGCCGTTGTTTTACTTATGATCTATCTGACGGTGATGCACAAAGAAAAGATTCGGTTAAAGGGAAGCGGGCAAAACGCATTGGAAAGGAATGGTCAACCAATATGATAAGAGAACTTGCGAAAAGTATACGGGAGTACAAAAAACCGGCCATTGCAACGCCCATTTTGGTATCCTTGGAAGTGGTGATGGAGTGCATCATTCCCTTCCTGATTGCCAATTTGGTCAATCAGATCAATGCCGGATGTGAACTGGGTGTGATCATCCGGTACGGGGTGATTCTTGTGGTTATGGCGTTGTTGTCGCTGATATTTGGGGGGCTGGCCGGTTCCACCTGTGCCACGGCCTCCTGCGGGCTTGCCAAAAATCTCCGCAATGATATGTTTCACAGTATTCAGCAGTATTCATTTGAGAACATAGATAAGTTCCTGACTTCATCCCTGGTAACACGTCTTACCACCGATGTTACCAATGTACAGAACGCTTATATGATGATTATCCGCAGTGCGATCCGCGCGCCGCTCATGGTGCTTTTTGCCTTTATTATGGCTTTTGTATTGGGGGGCAGGATGGCATGGGTGTTTCTGTTTGTGGTGCCGTTTTTGATTGCGGGGCTGGCATGGATTGTTTACAAAACCATGCCGCTGTTCCAAAAGGTGTTCAAGAAATATGATCGGCTGAATAGTTCGGTACAGGAAAACATCAAAGGAATGCGGGTTGTGAAATCTTTTGTTAGAGAGACCTATGAGCAGAAAAAGTTCAATACGGCAGCCGAGGATGTTTGCGCCGACTTCACCAAAGCAGAACGGATTCTTGCCCTGAACAATCCGCTGATGCAATTCTGCCTCTATGTGGTGATGGTGTTCATCCTGTCCTTTGGTTCCTATTTGATTATCACATCCCAGGGGTTGAAGCTGAATGTGGGCCAGCTTTCATCGCTTTTGTCCTATGGGTTTATGATGCTGAGCAGTTTGATGATGCTTTCCATGATATTTGTCATGATTACCATGGCGGTGGAATCTGCCCAGCGGATTGCGGAAATTTTGTCGGAGAAAAGCACCCTGTTCAATCCGGAGCATCCCATTTATGAGGTTGCAGACGGTTCTGTTTCTTTTGAGCAT
>CAYZTR010000033.1:0-24104 GCA_964481575.1 uncultured Eubacteriales bacterium | reverse complement strand
TCTCCGGAAAATACCAGGGTAGTGCCGTTATTGGTACGGCTGACCTTGGATACGGTGCCTACATACTGCCAGTTCACCGGATTCAGAGTGATGTAATCCAAGTTCACGCTGCCATCCACGCTGCTGGTCTTATAGAACTGAATGGTATTGTCTCCCGCTTTCAGGCTGACGGTCATTTCATACTCCGCCCAGTTATTCCAATCCCGCAGCGGATTGAAGGAAATCTGTTCTTCCTCTCCGTTCACTGCTAGCTTAATGCTGTTGGGATAATTGGCACGTCCATTGGCAAACCGGACCCGCATGGTAAAATCCCCCGCCTGGGGCATGGTTACATGTTGGGTCAGAACGCTGGAATTGGTTTCAAAACCACCCACAAAACCGGTACCGGAATAACCGATATGGTTGCTCTGCACTGTATTGGCCGTCAGTTCAGCGTACTCGGCTTCATACAAAAAAGCCAGAGAAATCTGGTCAATAGCCACATCCGCCCCATCCACATTGACGTAGGCAATGGTGTTCTCCCCCTGCACCAGGGAAACAGGGGTCATTTGCTCCGCCCAGGTGGTCTCATTGATCGTGGAGGTCAGGGATACATTTCCGGCGTCTCCGCCGTTGACCAACACCTGCATCGTTTCAGCGGCACTGCCGCCATTCACGTATCGAACACGGCAGGCATAGTTTCCGCTCTCTGGCGCCGTCACCGTAAAGGTCAGGGTTCCGGTACTTTGAAAGTTCCGGACAAAACCGGTGCCGTTAAAATCGTCCAGCCGGTGGGCAACCGATGCACCGTCCACCGCTGCATCCTCCGCCTGATATACCGTGGTAAACCAGGGTTCCGCCCCGGTGGGGCCAGTGCTGTCCATCGCCAGAGCAGAGGGCCAGGAAACAAAGACGGAGCAAAGCAACCCCAAACAAAGGGCCAGGCTCACAATACATCGTTTCATAGAAGTACCTCCAAGCTGATAATTTGAATGGCGTCCCGTAAAAAACACCATTTCACTATTGACATTATACCGCAAGTTTGATAGTATTAAAAGTACAAAACATGCATCAATTTGGCCAAAAAATACACTGTCTAGAGGGGAGGATACCGTCCGGTATGAACGCTTTTTTCGAGCTTTCCAGGGATCAGGACAATCTGTTTGCCTGTCTGGACCGTACCAATAATTGGTGCGACCCGCACTTTCACTCCAACATTGAAGTAGTCTATGTGCTGAAGGGCAGCATGGAAATCACCATCAACGGGCAGACCCGCGTCCTGCACCGCCGGGATTTGGCTGTTTCCAACAGTTACGAAATTCATACCTATAATACTCCCGTCTCCAGTCACTGCAAGATTTTGCTGATCCCTACGGATATGGTCAACAGTTTCATCCTGCAATCCCAGGGAAAAACCTTTGCCACTCCCTTTCTTCCGGCCGGCGACCATGACCGGCGGCTCCGGGAGGTCATCTACAATCTGGCAGAATTTGACGAATCCGACACCTCCCTGATGCTAAAAGGATATTTATATGTTCTGCTGGGACTTCTGTCTGAAAAACTGGGTCTCACCGATCAAAACTACCGTTCCGGCGCCAGCGACCTGATTCGGAAGATTTTGATCTATCTGGAGCAGCATTACACAGAGAGCCTGACCATTGAAGGTATCGCCCATTACTATGGTTACTCCAAGGGGTATCTTTCCCGGCTGTTCAATGCCAATCTGAACTGCAGCTTTAACCATTATCTAAATCTGCTCCGGGCCCGGCATGCGGCCCGGCTGATCCGGAACACTGCCTACAGCATGGATGAAATCGCCTATCAATCGGGGTTTCAAAGCGTCCGTACCTTTCACCGGGCCTTCCAGAAGTATTACGACACTACGCCACTGGATTATAAAAAGAAAAAGGTGGTGGACCGTTCGTTCGACGATGAGCTGGAATATCTTGCTTCCCGCTGGCCCGAACTGGCCAGCACGCTCAACGCCAATCACGAAAAAGAATAACATGGGTCAAAATCCTGCTGCCGCACCGGGTTCGTTGGGCAACAGGATTTTTTGCAGAAACTTTTTATCCCGCAAACAGGCCTTTTTATCCCAAAACGGTTGTCAAACCCATTGATTTCATGCTACAATTTGCAATACAAAAACCGTGAAAAAGGGGGATAACCGGATGCGAATAGCTTTTTGCGATGACGATCATGCCTTTATGGCGATGGCCAAGACCGATTTGGAACAATATCTTCTGAATGGAAACATCCGGGCCCAGCTCCAGACCTATACGGCTGGGGCGGCTTTTCAGGCGGCCCATAAAGAGACGCCCTTTGATCTGGTGCTGCTGGATATTGATATGCCAACTATCAACGGATTTCAGATTGCAGAAGCGCTCCGGGCAAACAGCCCCAGAACCGAGCTGATTTTCGTCTCCAGCATGGAGGATTTTGTCTTTCGTTCCCTGAACTTTCATCCCTTTCATTTTATACGGAAAGCCCAATGGGACAAGGAATTCCCCGCAGTATTGGACAGCTATTTTCAAATGGTGCACCGATCCAACACCAGCTTGTGTATCAAAGCCGGCCGCAAGCAAACCAAAATCATCAAAAGTCAGATTCTTTATGTAGAATCGGTTCACAACAATTTGGAACTGCATCTGATCCAGGGGGATCCCATTGTCTTTCGGGGCAAAATCTCCGACTTGGAGCGAGACCTTCCCTCCCCGGAATTTTTACGCATTCATCGAGGCTACCTGGTGCGAGCTGCTGCCATAGAAAACATCACACATGCCGGTGTGCTGCTGGAAAACGGCGCCATCCTGCCTATCAGCAAAAACAAATTCGGGGAGATCGTGACGCAATATCAGACCTACATCAGGAGGGGCTTATGAGTATTCCGTGGTTCATCTTGGAACTGGCTATCAATCTGTTTGAATCGGCGGTCCTGGTCTCCATGACTGCGGGATGGCTGGGCTGCAAATACCAGGGCCGGGTAGGCTTCCTATCTCTGACCGGCATCACCACGGCCTATTTTGCAGTAATCAGCGTCCTTACCTTCTGGGGTCCTTCCCACACCCTCAGCACATTAGTGGAGCTTCTGGTGCTGTTCGGCGGCGCCCTGCTGGCCCTAAAGGGCAGCTGGCTGAAAAAACTGGCGGTGGTAGTTACCGCACAGATCACCATGATGATCTGCACTGTGACCATTATGCTGATCATCGCCGCGCTTTTTCACGCCAACCTGACCGAAGCCTCTGTTCCTGGCGCCACCCGTTTTATGGTGCTGGTTTCAGGGCAGGTCATCTGGTTTTTTGTCTCCCGGATCTTGCTGAAACTTGTGCGCCGAAAATCCGATGCTGACTCCGGCTGGAAGGAATGGCTGATGCTGCTCCTGATCCCTTCCATTTCAATAGTAGCCATTCTGGAACTGCTGACCATTGCAGAATCGGTACCGGCCCAACACATTAGCGCCATTTATATTGCCACTGCCTGCGTCACCATGGCCTGCCTGTCCTCTTATGCCCTCTACATACGCACGGTACAAAACCAGGCTGACCGGTCGCGGCTCCGTCTGCTGGAACAGGAGCAAAGCTTCCGGCAACAGCACAACCAAGAGGTGCAAGCCCTGTACACCCAGGTGCGCTCCATCCGTCACGATATGAAAAATACGCTGCTGGCAGTAGAATCCGCCCTGAACGCTGGAGATAACCATGCAGCCATGGAAAAAATCCGGGAAATTACCGACAGCGTCACCTCCACCGCCCGGTATATTCAAACCGACAATGAAACTGTCAACTTTGTTCTGAATACCAAGCTGGAGCAGGCAAGACGTCAGGAGATCCAAACCCATGTGGAATCCGCTGCCGAACTGGACGGCATGGAGGATGTGGATATTTCCATCCTGCTGGGGAATCTTCTGGACAACGCCATTGAAGCCGCCAAAACGGCGCCGGGCCCCCGCACAGTGGAGGTTAAAATGGATCGGCGCGGTCCCATTCTGACCTTTCAAATCACCAACAGCGTAGCCGCCCCTGTTCTTTCCCGAAATCCGGAACTTCAATCCACCAAGCGGGATAATTTAAAGCATGGATTCGGCTTAAAAAGTGTCCGCCGGATTGTGCGGAAATATCAGGGCACCTTAACCTACAAGGAAGAAAACAATAAGTTTACCGTTTTGATTACCGTCCTGCGGAACGGCAATCAATTGTAAAAGTCTTCAAAGTAACGCCTACAAAGCAGATCCAAAAAAGCCACCCGAACTACTTCAGGTGGCTTTTCCAGTTTGATTTTCAGGGAACATCCCATGATGGTTATTCATCCAGCAGATAATCCATGGAAACCCCAGAGGCAGTAACTTCTGCCATATAGGGCTTCACCACACCCGCATGATAAGGGTCGTTCTGATAGGCCTCCAATGCGGCGGCATCCTCCAGTGTCACCTGCAGAATCACATCATAGGATCGGGGAGACCGAAGAAAATCTGTCCCCACTTCCATGGTACGCATCAGTTCCGAGGGCACCTTCCCCTTCATGGACAGCAGCATGTTTTTGGCTTGGATCCGGGCTTCCGGGCTGTCCTCCTTCAATTTCCAACAAACAACGTGCTTGATCATGATGGCTTTGCTCCTTTTGGTTTAACTTTTTCTTTGGTTCCGTCTGGCCGCAGAATATAGGTATTATCCAGCTGCCCGATCAGGGAAGCCTTAAAGGCCTCGATATACTCCCGGCGCAGGGCGTGCTGCTCGGCCTTTTCAGCTTCCGTCAGCCCCTCCGGTGTTTTGGATTTATGCGCCAACGCATTGATCCGGTCAATTTTAGCCTGATCCATCCTTTTCCTCCTTTCGCGGAAAGAAGATTCCTCTTAGCCGCACAAATAAAGGGTAGCCCCTGCATTACAAAGCCTCCTTGTGAAAGGCCGCAGACATGGCCATTCAAATACGGGGCAATTTTCTGCCAAACGCACCCTCCTGTCCTGGCGGCAGGTTGGGTATATGATACCACCTTCCGGCCCATCTTGCAAGGCTGAAGATACAAAACAACCTGGTTTTTTATGTAAAAAATTGTCACCCAAAATCAAATTTAAAGTTGACAATATGATGTAGTTGGCGTATACTTTATGTTGTCAGAAAGCGAGGTACCAGCTTGATGTCAGTAAAAGAAGAAGTGTTAAAGGCGCTGGCCACTCAACCCGGAAAGGATATTTCCGGCAGTAAGCTGGCCGGTCAGTGTCATGTTACCCGAAATGCCATCTGGAAGGCCATACAGTCCCTGCGCGCGGACGGCTACCAGATCGAAGCCGTCACAAACCGTGGATACCGGCTGACCCTGTCGGACGATACCGTCTCAGAGCCACGGATCACCCCGGCTCTGACCACCCGTTGGCTGGGGCAGGATCTGCGGGTATTTCCAGTGCTGGATTCCACCAACAATTATCTGAAACAGCTGGCGACGGAAGGTTCCTTCCACGGCACCGCCGCCATTGCAGACAGTCAGCTTGGCGGCAAAGGACGGCGGGGGCGTGGATTTTATTCCCCGGCCAGCAGCGGCATTTATTTATCCGTATTGCTACGCCCTACCGATTCTGCTGAAGTTGTTAGTCTGTACACCTCCTGCACCGCAGTGGCTGTGGCCCAGGCCATTGAAGCTGTGGCAGAGGTTTCCGTAGGGATCAAATGGGTCAACGACCTGTTCATCCAAGGCAAAAAGGTCTGCGGTATTCTCACCGAAGCAACCATGGATCTGGAATCCGGCGGTGTCGATTACGCTATTATCGGTATTGGCATCAATGTGGCTCCCATGGAGTTCCCTGCGGAACTGCAGGAAATCGCCACTAGCATTTCCAATGCCTGCGGACAGGCTGTTTCCCGGAACCGGCTCATTGCCGAAATTCTAAACCGGCTGGAACCGGCTCTGGAACAATGCAGCACCCGGTCTTTTCTGGAGGAAAGCAAACGTCGTTCCATTGTTTTGGGCAAAGAGATCACCGTCCACCGGGGCGGCGATATTTACCCGGCGAAAGCAATTGATATTAACCGTCAGGGACATTTGGTGGTAGAAACATCCGCCGGTCTGCGCCATTTATCCTCCGGCGAAGTCAGCATTAAAATGAAAGGTTGATTCTTTATGTCTACTGCAACAAAATCCAAATTTTCCATTCAGGATATGTGTGTCACCGCGCTTATGGCGGCTGTGCTCTGCGTCGTAGCGCCCTGGAGCATCCCCATCGGCCCCATTTCCATTACCCTGGGCAGCTTTATTGTCTATCTGACGGCCATTCTCATTGGCAAGTGGCGTGGTACCCTGAGCGTACTGCTTTACCTGCTGTTGGGCGCCATTGGTCTTCCCGTATTTTCCGGTGCGGCCGGCGGCGTAGCCAAACTGGTGGGCCCCACCGGCGGCTATCTCATCGGCTACCTATTCACGGCAGTAATCGTTGGCATTGCCGCCGATCTTTTGGCCAAAAAGCAGCAGAATGTGGTTCTGTCCCTGGTGCTCCTGTTCCTGTCCCTAATCGTGGGAACGGCGGTACTGTATGCCTTTGGCACGGCCTGGTATATGATCCAGTCCGGTAACAACCTGGCTACCGCCATGGGCTACTGCGTACTGCCCTTCATTCCCCTGGATCTCATCAAAATGGTAGTGGCCACCGCAGCTGGATTCCCTCTGCGTCGCCGGTTGCAGAAAGCAAATCTGGTATAAACATCCTATGATCAAGGGAGGGCCTCCGGAAGAATTTTCCGGAGGCCCTCCTTTTTATCTTCTTCTATTTTCATCAGGAGACCGATTTCCGTTCCTCCGTAGGATTCAGAAAATACTTCATAACCGTGCTGTTGTAATACCGCCCATAGCTCTCCTGTTTACTCATGCGCGGAACCGCCATACGATCCATCACCGCCGTACCGTCCGTCAGGTAGAGAACTTCCTCTTCATTCAAACTGAAATTACAGATATAGTCCCCCACTGCGTAGTAATTGCGCTTTCCGTTAATAACAATGGACTGATTCGGGGCCAGTGTCACCGCAGGCAGCTGAAACATCCGCAGATTTCCAGCATCATCCGACAAATAATAACGATCCAATGCCACCGATTCCTGGCCAACATTAGTCACCCGCATCCAATCAGTTCCCTGCTTAGCAGAAAGCTCGGAGAGAATCAGACAGGGTCCTTCCAAGGGGCGGGTCACCGTTTCCACCACCAGGCGCTCCTCCTGCTGCAACAAGGCATCCGACAAGGTCAGGCTTTCACCGTAAATCGGTTCGCCGTTAACCGTCCAATAACAAAATTGGTGGCCGGGATAGGCCGTGGCCTCCAGAGTGAATTCAACACCGTAGTAATAGGAATTTTCGTAAGTCTCCCCCTGATACAATTCCATCTGATTCCAGGAAAGAGACACTGCCCCCGTATTGCAAATGGTAACCGGATAGGTTTCCTTCCTCTGAAAGTAGGCGGCGAAATCCGCATCCAAGTCGATTTCTCGCTGCTGAACAGCGCTTTTCATCAACTCCACATACTCTGCCATCTCATGCGTATAGGCAGCGCCCTTTTGATTCAAATACTCCTGGTAGACAATGGTCCATTCCTCATCCACAATCTCCAGCACCCGTTCTGTGGCAAAGGAGGTATTTCGCAGATCAGATACAACGGTCAGAAATTTATCGCGATAATAGTCCGACTGCATCACCTTGGGGAAGGTAGAGCCAACGCCGCGGACATTCCCCTCCATCAAGGAAACAAAGGTGTCGGAAATGCAGTCTTCGAACCACAACTCGTTCCCCTCTGTAAAATAAATCAGATCCGAATCGTACAGGAGAAAACGTATGCGTCCGTCTGAATAAGGATTATCAGGGTCATAGGCGCCCACACTTTTCCAAACTTCAAAGTTGTTGCCCGGCCAGTCTGTATTGTTGACTAGAATGCTGATGGCATAATAGAGCAAATAATTGTCCATATCCACAGCCTGTTCCAGGAGCGCCCTGTTTTCCGGCACATTGAGATCTAAATCAAAGTAATCCGCAACCCCCACAGCAGTAAACACGTCCTGCTCCGCACCCTTTAACTTAAACACATCAGAGGAAGACGACAACCCAAACCGGCGAGCCAAATAAGAGGAAGAATAGTTCTGTTGCATATCAAAAATACCGTAAAACAATCCGTTGAGATAAACGGCACACCGTTGGGTTCCGGTACAACCGTCAAAATTGCTTTCCTCCGCCAGGCGGCTCAAAACACTGGAACGGATATTGCCGTAATCGGTATCCTGACTGCCGGAACGCAGGCGGATGCTGTTGTATTCCTCCACATAGGAATAAGAGGAAGCGGATGTTTCAGCACCGAAGAAATTCAACTCCAGTTTGTCATGATTCGGATCATAGCTTTCATCGGCCACCACTTTCAGAGACCGAACGAGCTGTCTGGCAGAGGTACCGCCTGAAACGGCCAACCCCACCTTCTGATCCAGCAGGATACTCCCTGCCTCGTTGAACATGGTAATATGTGCATCCCGAACCCATTCGTCTCCACGCTCACTGTTGTGAACAAAGATCCCCGTTTCGGGGTCATACAAACTAACCTGAGAGCTGGTAATACTAACCATGGGCATGGTAAACTGCACCGTACCGCTGCCGATGACATAGGTTCGTTCTGCCACAGCGCTGTACTCACCGCGGTAATAGATGACAGCTTTCAAGGGATAAAACCGCATCTGATCCTCCGCCGCTTCCAGGGTAATACCTTTCCGATATTCCTGCCCGGACACACTGGGATCATCCCCATCCAGCGTATAATAAATTTTAGCACTCAGAGGAATCTCCAAATCCGGCCGCAGCGTAACTGTCAGGGTGTCATTATAACACCCGGTATCCTGACTGAAAACAATGGCATCGCCCTCCACATGGGACAGGGCACTGCTTAAATTATAGCTGTCCTCCACCAGAAAATAAAAACAGGAACATACAAACGCCAGGAGAACGCAAAACAGCAACAGCTTTTTGACTTCCAGCTTCATAAGCTTAGCCAACCGTTTCGCCGGTCTCCACAATCCAGTTGACCGTTTTAACCCCTTGCACTGCTGACAGAGTATCAATCATCGAAAGATTCAGTTCTCCCTTTGTCCGGAGCTCAAAGATAAATTCCTGATGTTCCTCATCCTTATTGGCTGTCCGCAGCTTGCTTTGCAGGACAAATGGTTCCAGCTGTTTCATAAAATCCGCAACATCTATGGTTTCTTTTCCCCCGGTGACGATGAGCAGGTATTTATTCCACAGGTTGGGAACCATGCTGGTAGCCATGAGAATCAGGGCTATAAACAGAGTGGTAATCAAGGCCAGCTTAAAATTCCGGGAACCAACGCAAAGGCCCTCCGCAATGGACCAGAAAATAAAGATGGTATCCCGGCTGTCCTTAATGGCGGTACGGAATCTAACAATGGACAGGGCGCCCACCATACCCAAAGACAATACAATATTACTGCTGATCATCAACATAATGACAATGGAGATCAGCAGAGTAATCACCAGAGAAATATTGAATTTTCGGTTATAAGCCACGCCGCGATAGCTGACAAAATAGGTCACATAAATGATGGCCCCAATCAAAAGGCCGGCCAGCATGAGAACCACAGTAGATTTTATTCCCAGATTGGCGCTGTTGGTATAAAAATATTGAAAAATCTCTTCTTTTGACATGGCCGATTCTCCTTAATAATTAAAATCGTAAAACTGTTTTCTTCCGGCGCAGTATTTACTGACCGCTAATCTGTTCAAATGGTACGGACGGAGGATATTGGAGATAAACCCCATCAGCTTTTCGTTGTATTTCACTTCCAGCACCACCTGATCTGACAGCACAGGGGTATACATCGGCGCAGAGCTGAACAAATCGAAATTACTTTCCGAACTCCTGACCCGCATATCAAAAGTCAGGCGGGTGTCGTACCTGGGATAAACATAGGCGATTCGATCATATTCCACCAGTACAGCCGGACGGTAACACCCCAGGACCATGGTTTTATAAATATAAACGGCATGTTCTGACTGGGAAAAATATCTGGTCAGAACGCTACAATTGCCGCGGATCAACTTCTGTGCTTCTTCCCTGGTAATCACCAGGCTGATTTTATGCTGCAAATCCCCGTTTTTTTGTTTGACCTCCAGCTTGCAGGACAGATCATCCGGACTGTAGATCCGAAGCCGAATCTTCTTCCGCATTTCCGTCCCAGCCAGTTTGGTGGAAAAATCAATATGGTTGATTGAATCAAAGTACAAACTCCGGACAAGATAGCCGCCCTCCCCTGAATACCCGTCCCGCTGCAGGACCTGATCCAGCTTGCCACGCAGGGAGGCGGCGGCTGCATATGTGAGCAAATACTTGTTTTCACTGCGAAAAACCGAGAGTTCATTTGACATAAGCAACCCCCTTTCCGCAAAGCATTTATCTTCTGCGGTACAATATAATACGATAGTAAAATCCCCAGATTCAGACAAAAGTTGCATTAAATTTTAACACATTTCAAATGTAATGTCAATGTAAAGGGCATGAAAGATCTACGAAAAAAGAAAATAATGGCAATTGCACCATGCGAGAAAAATGCAAAACAGCATACTTTTCATAATACAAAAAAGAAACCAGACGCTTATACAGCGCCTTGTTTTCCATAAAATGCATCACAAACATAAAATGCATCACAAATATTCCCTTTATTCCGCCTGTGCCGTCAGGGCATAACCGCCCACCGGACGGATCCGGAGCACATGGCATTTTCCGTCACCAAATACGGCTTCCATTTCGTTGAGGAACTGCTCCCGCAGGTCATCAGGCACAAAGGCCTGAATGGTACCGGCAAAGCCGCCACCGTGAACCCGGGCCACGCCCCGATCCCCTAACACTTGCTCCGCAATGGCCAGAGCCAGAGAAATCCCCTGCTCCTCCGGCGCATGGGTGGAATACACATTCTGTAGGAACCGGAAAGAAGACAGCCCCGACTCCCGCACCAAATGCAGAAACCCGGAAAAATCTCCCGCTTTTAAAGCATCTTTTTCGGCGACAGCCCTGGCATTCTCCCGGAAGAAATGATAGGCACGAAGGGCCGCCCGGTCACCGCATTCTTTACGAACCGTAGCCAAGGACAATAAAAAGGCTTCTTCCTCCACCTTCCGCAGCACCGGCTGCCCAAACAGAGCAGCCACAGCTTTCATCTCAGCAGGAATGGCGGCATAATCGGGAGTCAGATCGGCGTGATTTCCACCGGTATCTACGATGCAAAGGCTATACCCCTGGGTAGCCAGATCAAATTCCACTTTTTCAATCACCGGCTGTTGGGGATCCACAAAGTCAATTCCGGTAAAACCGCCCACCGAGCAGGCCATCTGATCCATCAACCCGCAAGGCTTGCCGAAATAAACATTCTCGGAATACTGCGCCATCTGGGCAATGGAAACGGCATCCACCGCACCTGCATTGCAGAGATGGCTGATGATGGTACCTACCAGCACCTCAAAGGCGGCAGAAGATGAAAGGCCGGAGCCCTTCAATACATTGGAGGTAGTGTAGGCATCAAAACCAGCCACCAGGAACCCTCTGGCGCCCATAGCGGCAGCCATACCCCGAATCAGGCCAATGGCCCTCCCGTTCTCCTCCGGGTGTACATCCAGATCGGTCAGATCCACTGTATCCATTTCATACCCGGCAGATTTAATCCGGATCACATTATCCGCGTTGGGGGATACTACGGCAATTACATCCAGGTTCACACTGCCGCAAAGGACGCAGCCCTGCTGATGGTCGGTATGGTTTCCGCCCACCTCGGTGCGGCCGGGGGCGCTGAAAAAGTAAACATCCCGCTCCTTGCCGAACAGCTTGCCGAATTCATCGCAAGCGGCAGCATACCGGGCAGCGGAAACCTCCGACTCCCCGTACAGCAGATTCAAATCCGCCTTGTATTCACCGCTTTGCATAGCGGCTTTTGCGTCTTGTAACAACATGAAAAGCACTCCTTACCTGATTCAAAAGTCCAAAAGGCCGGAGATATCCGGCACTGCATCAGCCGCGGTCATACTGTCCCGTAGCTGATCCGGATTGGAACAGCCCACAATGGCAAATCCGTTCAACGGATTGCAGGTGATATAGCAGAGAGTCACCGCTGCCGGAGAAAGTCCCGTTTTCCGGCAAGTCTCCTTCACCTGTTCCAAACGGGCCAGGTTTTCCGGGGTAACATACCGCTGCATAATTTTTTGATTTAATCCCCCCACCCCTTGGGCAATACACTTGGAGAAAAAGCCCTTGGACTGCGGGGAATAGGCCAACACCGGCATTTTCATTTCCCGGTAGGCAGCATACTCGGCGGCATCCATAACTACCAAAGTATCATCCCCTAAGGCATCCGGAGAAGTTTTGGCCAGACTCCATTGAATTTCCGAAAGGGAAAAGGGGGTCTTCCCCGCTGCCGCAGCATAGGCGTTGGCCTGGGCTATGCGGCTTGCCCTCCAGTTAGAAGCACCGATGGCCCGGATTTTCCCGGCCAATACCAGATCATGGAGCGTATCCATAATGTCCTCCACCGGCAGCACCGGATCATCCCGATGTAACAGGTATACATCCACATAGTCAGTTTGCAGAGCCTGCAGGCTGGCCTCCAGATCCGCTGTAATCTCCTGCCGGGATAACCGGCTGCAATGCATATCCGCCAGGGGCGGATGGCCGCCCTTGGTAATAACCGTCATCTCAGCCCGGTTGCCCCGGGCCAACATCCAGTCCCCGATGGTGCGCTCGGCAGCGCCCTCCCCGCCGGGGATCCAGGCGGCATAAACCCGGGCGGTATCCAGCGTCCTGCCGCCCAGTGCATAATAGGTATCCAACAGCTGAAAGGAAGCCTCCCGATCAATGTCGGAGCCCAAATAACTGCTGCCTAAAATCACACGGGACAGAGAAACCAATCCACCGGCCCCGGGGACTTGCCCGGCACGCATCCTTTACAGAGCCTCCACAATGGCCTTGGTGTCCCGGGCGATGACCAACTCCTCGTTGGTGGGGATCACAAAGACGGGTACCTTGGAATCGGGCGTAGAGATCAGGCCGGCGCCATCCACGCCGCCCTTGCCGTGGATAAATTCATTATTGACCTTTTCGTCAATTTCAATACCGAAATAGCTCATATCCTCGCAAATACGATACCGCAGCCGAGGCTGGTTCTCCCCCAATCCGGCGGTAAAGACAATGGCGTCCACGCCGTTCATGGCAGCAATGTAAGAGCCGATAAACTTCTTTACCTCATATGCCAGCATCTGGTGCGCCAGGATAGCCTTTTCGTCACCCTTTTCCTCGGCGGCACAAACATCCCGGTCGTCAGAAAAACCGCAGATACCAAACATACCGGACTGCTTATTCAGCAGGGCGCTCATTTCCTCGGGGGTCTTGCCGGTCTTTTCGGCAATAAAGGTCACCACAGAGGGATCCATATCCCCGGAACGGGTACCCATCATGAAACCACCCAGTGGGGTCAGGCCCATAGAGGTATCTACAACCTTGCCGTTCTTGACGGCAGCCAAAGAGGAGCCGTTACCCAAATGGCAGGTGACAATCTTCAGATCCTCTGGCTTTTTGCCCAGCATCCGGGCCACCTCGCCGGTGACAAACCGGTGGGAAGTACCGTGGAAACCATAACGGCGAACACCGTACTTCTCATAATACTCATAAGGCACGGCATACATAAAAGCTTTCTGGGGCATGGTGGAATGGAAAGCAGTATCAAACACGACTACCTCCGGCACGCTATCCCCAAACACAGCCTGACAGGCGCGGATTCCCTGCACATGGGCAGGATTATGCAGCGGGGCCAACGGCGCCAGCTCTTCAATACCCTCCACCACTTCATCGGTGACCAGCACCGACTGGCTGAAGCGGGCACCGCCCTGAACGATCCGGTGACCTACAGCAGCAATTTCAGACAGATCAGAAACCGCCTGATGACCGGGGGCCAATAGGGCCTCCTTCACCTGTTCAAAGGCAGCAGTATGGTTGGCCATGGCAACTTCCTTTTCTTCCTTGATCCCAGCAGCGGGATTCTTAAAAGAAAAGACGCCCATTTCCTGGCCGATACGTTCACAGTTGCCTTTACAGATGACCGATTCATCCGCCATGTCGATAAGCTGATACTTCAGCGATGAACTTCCGGCATTGATCACTAAAATTTTCATACAACCATTCCTCCTGAAATCATTTGGTCTTAGATATTTCTTGCATTCCGGCGGCAAATTTGATACAATGAAAACCGAAACAAGGCCTCATGAAAACTGCTGCCATAATAACAGCATTATTGTACCGCATTTTCCCCTTGTTTTCAAGCCATTTTTGCAGATTTTTGGAGCAAACCGCCATGAATGTTGCCGGTATCATCGCCGAATACAATCCCCTAACCCGGGGACATCAACTGCATATGGAGGAAACTCGTCGTCGCGGTGCCACCCATCTGGTGGTAATCCTTGGCAGTTCTTTCACCCAGCGCGGGGAGGTGGCCCTGGTCTCCAAGGCCTGCCGCACCCGCATGGCCCTGGCTGCCGGAGCGGATCTGGTGCTGGAGCTGCCCCTGCCCTACGCCATGTCCACGGCGCAGAATTTTGCCTTTGGCGGGGTGTGTGCCCTACAGCAGCTGGGGATGGTAAACACCCTCTCCTTCGGAAGCGAATCAGGAGATGCGGCAGCCCTAACCGCCCTGGCTGATCTGTTGGAAACTGCCGCCTTTTCCGCTCGGCTGACTACCCACCTGGAAACCGGCATAGGCTTTGCGGCAGCACGGCAGCAGGCTGTTGCTGACCTGGGCGGATCCACTTTGGCCGGGTTGCTGACCTGCCCCAATGATACCCTGGGTCTGGAATATCTCCTGGCCGCCCGACGTCTGAAAGCCGAATTCCATTTTCTGACAATTCCCCGTGTGGGAGCAGGCCACGGAACTGACCATCCGATTTACCCCAGTGCCGGCGCCATCCGGGCCAAGGCAGCGGTGAATCCCAAAGCCGCCGCTCAACTGCTTCCAGCCGAAAGCCGTACCCTTTTCCTGCAGGAATGGGAAGCCGGCCGGTTTGCCCATTTTTCCCAACTGGAAACGGCAATATTATGTAAACTGAAAATGCTGTCGGAGGAAACCTTTGCCCAGCTGCCGGACATCAGCGAAGGGCTGGAACATCGTCTTTTTACCGCTGTGCAGAGCGCGTCGGATTTTTCCGGACTGCTGGATCGTTTAAAAACCAAGCGCTATCCCACCGCCCGGTTACGTCGGCTGCTGTTGGCCGCCTTTCTGGAGTTGGACGGTCGGTTCTGGAACCAGCCGCTTCCCTATTTGCGGATCCTGGGCATGGGAGACGAAGGGCCCACCCTACTGGCGGCCGCCAAAGGCAAAGCTGCCGTCCCGATAGTGGCCCGCACCGGAGAGATCCTGGCACTGGGGGAGGAAGCCAAAGCCCTGCTGAACGCTGAACACCGGGGAACCGCCATGTTCGGTTTGGCGCAGGAAAAACCGGAAGCCCTGGAAGAATACCGGTATCAGGTCATCCGCAGCCACGCCCCATACCGCCTATAAATCCGCCGCACCTGCTGCGGCTTTCAAACAAAAAGTATCACTTTGGAGGAATGTATCATGTCAGTCACCATTACCACACTGGACGCCTACGAAAACTTCGGCAAATGCCTAAAGCTTTCCAATGGTAAAATCGAAGCCCTGCTCACCCTGGAGGTTGGCCCCCGGGTTATCCGACTGAACCGGGCAGACAGCGATACCAACCTGATGTTCAACGATGTTAAACGGGAACATCATAACCAGGGACCCCTGTATGACAGCTTCTATTACCCCGGCGCCCAGTGGAACATTTACGGCGGGCATCGGATGTGGATCGCCCCGGAATCCGCTCCGGAAACCGCCTATCCGGATAACAACCCTGTGGCGTATGAAATCATCGAGAACGGCGCAATCCTGACCCCACCGCCTCAGGCCGAAAACGGCGTACAGTTCGTCATGACGGTGCAGATGGATCCGGAGCGGCCGGAAATGACCCTGTCCCACAAGGTCACCAACATCGGCGACACAGAAAAAGAATTC
Source organism: uncultured Eubacteriales bacterium (assembly GCA_964481575.1). Classification (GTDB taxonomy): domain Bacteria; phylum Bacillota; class Clostridia; order Oscillospirales; family Acutalibacteraceae; genus UQRS01. Next base: position 8,053 of record CAYZTR010000033.1, on the reverse strand, counting down.
GCCGTCTGGGCTCTGTCGGTGATGGCACCTGGCGGAGTAGAAATCATCCCCCAAAATACCAACGACACCGGTTTGTTGCCCAACCGCTGCATCGGCATGTGGAGTTACTGCGACTTTTCTGACCCCCGGCTGCATTTCAGCCCCAAATATGTTTCTCTGCGGCAGGACACCAACCGCGGGCCTTTTAAAATGTCCTTTGATACCTTGGCCGGCACCGGCTATTACCTGCTGAAGGATACCGTGTTCAAAAAACAATACACCCCCAACCACCCCAATGGCGTCTACGCTGACTATGGCTGTTCTTACGAGACCTACACCAATGAGCTGTTCCTGGAATTCGAGACCCTGGGCGAGTTATCCAAGGTAGCTCCCGGCGATTCCCGGGAACACCAGGAAACCTGGACGCTCTATGAAAATCCCGGTTCCCCCGATCTGACCGACGACGCGTCCATTGACGCTTTTGTGGCAAAGCTATCCTGACCCGCTTGCCGATCCAAACCACTGGCAGCCCTCCTTTTTAAAGGAGGGCTTTCTTTTTACACAATATTGCTGTAAAAATATCAGATTTTGTTGTATTAACCAAAAATTGTTGATTAAAATTGCTGTTTTTAGTAGGATAAAAGTAATAAGGTAAAGGGGGAATATCTGATGAGACGAAAAACTACGCTTCTTTTGATCGGGATTTTGACGGCGGTCTGTTTGCTACCGGCCACCGTTCTGGGCCTAACTGCACTGGAACAACATTTGGAAGCCGCCGGTGTCGGAAAAGCATACCGGGATCTGGTGGCCCAACTGGAGACCCAGTACAATTTTTCCGATGCCCAGCTGACCCGGATTCAGGAAAATATCGACCAGGTAGTAGCTATCGCTGAAACCTGCGGCGATCTGCTGGAGCAGCCAGATGGCAGTTTCACCCTGACGGCCGACCAGTTTTCACAGATGAAAACCTACCTGCTGGACTCCGTGGTAACGGCAGGCTTTTATTGCACCGAAACCGCCCAGGACAGCGCCACCCTGTACAGCGTCTATGATCAGGTGGATGACCGGCTGCTGTTTACCCTGAAGGTAGAGGAGGATATAATTTCCCAAACACTACCGGGGGACATGAACCAGGACGGGCAGCGTTCGGTTACCGATGTGGTGCTGCTGCGGAAGCAAATTCTTGCCGGCAGATTTAACGCAATTGGGGACATGAACGGCGACACAACCCTGTCTGTGACCGATGTGGTGCTGCTACGGAAAGCAATTTTGCAAGGATAAGGAGGCACAAACCATGAAAATGTGGAAACAAATCATAAGCTGTCTGCTGGTGCTTGGATTGCTGAGCACTGCCTGCGGCTGCCAGCTGGACTCTTATTTGGAGCAACAGGTTTATGCGGATGCATATGCCAAAATATTTGTGGCAACGGACGGAAACGATACCACAGGTGACGGCAGCTGGCAGCGCCCCTATGCCACCGCCGCCCGGGCCCAGATGGCCGTTCGGGCCTTGACCAGCCACATGACCGGAGACATTCAGGTACTGTTCCGGGGCGGAACCTATCCCCTGGAGGAACCACTGTGCTTGGATGACCGGGATTCCGGGCAGAACGGCTATTCGGTTATTTGGAGCGCCTACCGGGAGGAGGCAGTGATCTTCAGCGGCGGCGCCGCTGTCACAGGCTGGACGCTATTTGATGCTGACAAAGGCATCTACCAGGCGGAATTCGGCAGCGAAATCGAAACCCGTCAGCTATATGTCAACGGCGTACGTGCCACCCGAGCCCGCAGTGCAGGTGGTCTGGCCAACGCCACCTATGATGAAACCGGGCACACCACCACCGACACCTTCCTGGCCTCCTTCCGCAACATCAGCGATATGGAAATGGTTTACCAGGAGCTTTGGACCAACTCCCGCTGCATGGTGGATTCTATTTCCGTCTCCGGCAGCACCGCAACCATCACCATGCAGCAGCCCTCCTGGCTGTGGTGCCGGAATAAAGGTGGCACCTCCTCCACCACGCCATGGTACTATGAAAACGCTTACGAACTGCTGGATACCCCGGGGGAATGGTATCTGGATCGCACCGGCGCCATTGGCGGCGTCGCCTACACCTTCTACTACATGCCCCGGTCGGGGGAGGATCTGGCCACAGCGCAAGTCACAGTACCGGTTTTGGAGAAACTGCTGACCGTCGCAGGCCGGGATCTGGATCATCCCGCCTCCAATATTACCTTCCAGGGTCTGACCTTCCAGGAAGCCACCTGGAACGACCCCAGCATTTACGGTCTGGCTGATGTGCAAAATAATGTGTTGCGGGAAAAGTACGACCCCACCAATCCGGACTACCTTTTGGATGATTACAAGTATGATGACCGGATGACCGGCGGTAACCTGGAGATGCAGTTTGCCACCAATATTGTCTATTCCGACTGCACCTTCCGGCAGTTGGGCAATACCGCCATTTACATGGACAAAGGCTGCCAATACAATGAAATCGTCGGCTGTACCTTTTATGATGGCTCGGCAAGTGGCGTCCAGATCGGCGACATTGATATGTATGACACCGACAACTGGAATCCCTCTGATGACCGCCTAACCCTGCTGGGCAACCGCATCCATGATAATTACATGCACAATCTGGGGGTGGAGTACCGTTCCGCCGCCGCCATTGGTCTGGCCTATGTGGTGGACACCCAAATTACCCACAATGAGCTGGCCTATCTCCCCTATTCTGGGATCCACCTGGGCTGGGGCTGGAAACGGATGCGCCTGTTGGGAACTGCCTGCACCGCCAATAATCGGATTGAATACAACTACATTCACGATGTTATGACCGAGCTGTATGACGGCGGGGCAATTTATGATCTGGGCGGCCAGCAGGCAAGTGCGCCCACCATCATTGCCCACAACTTTCTCCAGCGACAGTATGGACAGTTTGCCGCCATCTACCTGGATGAAGCGGTGGATTTCGTGGAGGTTTATGAAAATGTTATAGACACCGCCCCCAACTGGATCTGTTCCAAAAACGTCAACAACAACATTTATGACAACTACACCAATCAGAACGCCAGAATCAACGATGCCGATCCTGACGGCGGCATCTGGGGAGACGGAAAAGCCGAGTTGAAAAATACCACCCTGGTGACCGATGGAAACTGGAGCGAAGACGCGCTGGCCATTATGGAGGCCGCCGGCGTCACCAATCGGTATCACGGCTTCATCCCCCTGACCGGCACAGTGACCTTCGACACAACCTGCACGGAAGATACCGGCGAATTGACTGTCATTTTTGCCAGCCTACGACACTTGCCAGCGGAGTCTCTCTACTGCTTTCTGGACGGTGGCAACGTCCTGGCCGGCCAGAAGGTGATCTGCCCTGACGGCAGCACCGTTACCCTGGATAACAACGGCTATGCCCTGCTGGGTAGTCCCTTGACAGAAGAAACGTTGGCTGCCATGTCTACTGCCAACGGCGGCAGCGTACAATTGACTGTCCAATTGTCCGGCGGACAGCACACCCTGACCCTGGGTCTGGCCACCGAGGATCAAACAACCTGCCTGTCACAGGAGCTTTCCGTGGTAACCGGATATACCCCCATTCTTACCGATAATTACGAATCCTATACCTTAGGCGAAACCCCCGGAAATCTCACCTTTCAAAACGCGTCCTCTGCCAATACTACTGTGACCGCCGATCCCCTGAACCCCCAAAATAGGGTACTGAAAATTGACCACAGCAGCAACGCCTCTCCATCCTTCCTGGCAATCTACAGTTTCGCCGATGCAAACGGCCTTGTGGCCGTGGAAATGGACGTGCTGCCTACCTCAACCAACGCTGCCATTTACGCCCCTTACATCCGGACCGACAGCACCGAAATTGTATCTATTAACATCAATAATAACGGTTACATCAGCTATAACAACGGCACTTCGGTGGTTCCCTGCAAAACTTACACAGCTGAAACCTGGATCCATATGAAGGTGGTACTGGATCTGAACAACCAGCAGTATGATCTGTATGCCGACGGTGTGCTGCTGAAAAGCGGACTGTCCCCCCGGGCAGTAACCGAAACGGTCAACAACGTTTGCGTGGGAATGTACTGGGCTAACACCGGTGCTTATTATGTAGACAATCTTGTCATCAAATCCATCTCCTAAAAACGCCAGCATTGCTCGCAAAAAACGCCTCACCGAAACACGGTGAGGCGTTTTGTACCAATTACTTTTTTCTTATAACGTAATCTTATGGAAAGCTTTTTTCCCCTTCTTGATAATCAGACCGTCGCCAATGTCTTCTTTGCTGAACTGGATGGCAGGATCGGTAATCTTCTGGTCATTGACGCTGACGCCGCCCTGCTGCACATTGCGGCGGGCCTCTCCCTTGGAAGGCACCAGCTTGGCTTTCACCATCAGGTCCAGCAAACCAATTTTGCCGTCGGTAAGATCGGCTTCGGTCAAAGCAGTGGTGGGCATCTGGGAATTGTCCGCCCCACCGGCAAACAGCGCCTTGGCTGCAGACTCGGCCTTGTCTGCCTCCTCCTGGCCGTGCACCATCTTGGTCAGCTCATAGGCCAGCTTGGCTTTGACCTGGTTCAGCTGGGCCCCTTCATAAGTTTCATATTGGGCGATCTCCTCCAAAGGAAGGAAGGTCAGCATCTTCATGCACTTGATAACGTCGGCATCGGCCACATTCCGCCAGTATTGATAAAATTCATAAGGAGAGGTTTTATTGGGATCCAGCCACAGGGCGCCCTTTTCCGTTTTGCCCATCTTTTTCCCCTCAGAGGTTAGCAGCAGATTGAAGGTCATGGCATAGGCTTCCTTACCGTCAGCCTTACGGATCAGCTCCACGCCGCCGATCATATTGCTCCACTGATCGTCACCGCCCAGCTGCATCACACAGTTATATTTCCGATTCAGCACCAGAAAATCATAGGACTGCATCAGCATATAGTTCAGTTCAAAGAAAGAGAGCCCCCGTTCCAGCCGCTGCTTGTAGCATTCCGCCGCCAGCATCCGGTTCACGGAGAAATGGACCCCCACCTCCCGCAGGAAGTTGATGTAATTCAGATCCAGCAGCCAGTCGCCATTATTGGCCATAGTAGCCTTGCCTTCTGAAAAATCTACCAGGCAACCCATCTGCTTCACAAAGCATTGCACATTATGGTCAATTTCTTCCCTGGTCAGCATTTTGCGCATGTCGGTCTTGCCGGAGGGGTCACCGATCATACCGGTACCGCCGCCAAACAGAGCAATGGGATGATGTCCATGCCGCTGCATATGCGCCATAACCACCATGGCCACAAAATGCCCTACATGCAGGGAGTCAGCGGTGGGATCAAACCCGATATAAAAGGTAGCGCCGGTGCCGTTGACCAGCTCCCGCACTTTTTCCTCGTCAATGGTCTGAGCCACCAGACCCCGGGCTTTCAATTCGTCAAATAATGTCATGTTGGTTTCCTCCTGAAAATAAAAATCCCCCAACTGCAAAAATCGCAGTTGAGGGCGAACGTATCGCGGTACCACCTCAGGTTCACCGACACCAGACGGCATCGGCCTCACGGGGTCAGAGACCCACAGCGCATAACGGCGCCACCCGGCCCGAAAGGGCAACTCCCGAAGTGTAATTCATAATTCCGGCGCATTGCGGGCTCGCACCAACCGCCCGCTCTCTTTGCAGCAGTTCCGGAACGCTACTTGGCTTCGTTCCTCGTTTTTCCTCAGATTGTACATTATGGTATCACCATCTTGAAATTTTGTCAAGCATAAAATGCGGATTATTCCTGAAAAGAACGACGGCGGCTCATATTATTGATGGCTTTTTGCAGCAGCGCATGGAAGGACATCTTGTCAGAGATGGAAAATCCCAGTGTCAAAGCCTCCTCAATGAGATAGGAAGCATGGGAGATCTCATCACAGGCAGCCTGCCCCCGATCGGTCAATACCAGAGACTTTCGCCGCTTATCCCCGGCCACCGCCTGACGCAGCAAAAAACCGTCTCGCTCCAAATTTTGCAGCACGCCGGTGACCGTGGCGCTTTTCAGCTTCATATAATTCTGCACATCCACCTGATACACCGGTTTCCCCTCCATGGAATAGAGGAACCCGATGACCTTGGCGCCGGTAGCCGTCAGCCCCAAACCAGCCAGCAGTTCCTCCTGCTTCTGGGTAATATCATGGGCCAGAATCCCTACCAAAAACGCATTTTGATCGGTCAATTTTTTCATAAAGGAAGCTCCCTGTTCGGCAAATTGTTCGTTGCCTAAGCAGTTTAACACATTTTTATCCCTTTGTCAAACGGCGGTTTCCTTAGGAACCAACCCTTTTGAGGACGGGTATAATGAAACAGGAGGTGATGGATCATGACCCCCTGCACATTGCCCGCTGTTGTAAGTGCCCTGGCTGCTGCCATTGCCAAAGACAAAACACAAACGGAACTGGCCGTTCTGGCCGCATTGTTCTCCCAATTGGGAGATTCACTGGCTCTGATTGCTGCGGCCCAGGAATGCTGCCAAACCACTGAAATCAACGCATAAATGTCCGGAACGGGATCTGCCTCAGGAAAAATACCCCTTTTTTGCACTGTCCTCTTGACTTTCGCGCTTTTATGTGCTAAACTATTCAACATCCCAGCGTCTGGCGGTAAATTTTCGAGTTGCTGCCGGAAATGAACAGGAGGTTTTTGCTATGGAGAAAAAGGGAAACCTGATGTCTTACCGTCCCGACATTAAAGTTGTGGATGCTACATTGCGAGACGGCGGATTGTGCAATGATTTTTATTTTACCGACGCATTTGTAACATCCCTGTATGAGGCCAACGTCAAGGCCGGGGTTGATTATATGGAGTTTGGCTATAAGGCCGACCGGGATATTTTTAATGAAGCGGAATTCGGCAAATGGAAATTCTGCAAAGACGAGGATATCCGCACCATCGTTGGCAGCAATGACACCGACATGAAAATTTCGGTCATGGCTGACGTAGGACGCTGTAACTATCAGCGGGATATCTGCCCCAAGGCTGACAGCCCCATTGACATGGTGCGCATCGCCACCTATCTGCACACCATTCCCAAGGCCATTGAAATGATCGAATACTGCGACAAAATGGGCTATGAGACCACCTGCAACATCATGGCCATTTCCACCGCTAAGACCGAGGATATTGACGAGGCACTGGAACTGCTGGGCAAAACCCCTATCAAGGCCATTTACCTGGTGGACAGCTACGGTGCTTTGTACCCGGAGCAAATCGATGAACTGATGGAAAAATACCTGGATTGGGCCGAGAAATACGGCAAGCTGGTGGGCATCCATGCCCATAACAATCAGCAGCTGGCCTTTGCCAATACCATTGAGGGCGGTTCCTTGGGCGCATCCCTGCTGGATGCCACAGTCTGCGGCATGGGCCGCGGCGCCGGAAACTGTGCCTCCGAGCTGCTCATTGGCTTCCTGCGGAATCCCAAGTACCACCTGACCCCCATTCTCAAATTTATTGAGGAGTATATGCTGGATCTGAAGGCCAGCGGTGTGCAATGGGGTTATGATATCCCCTATCTTTGCACCGGCCGCCTGAATCAGCATCCCCGCTCGGCCATTGCCGCCGTTCGGGAAGGCCGCACCGATTACGCCTACTTTAACGCCACTCTGATGGATAAAGACTAAGGGAACTCTGCTAATAAACCAATCCTTTTGGCAGAAACGGTAAGTACAGTGACTCCAATCAAACGCGCCCATTGCCCCCCTTATGGGGAACCGGCAATGGGCGTTTTTTGAGGAAAGACTGTTCTGCATGAAATTTGAAATTTCTCGCCCGGCCGCCGTTGACAAAGGGAACAGAATATTGTAAAATACTCTTTGCACCTGTTACCTTAGCACAAGGGGCAGAACAAGAAACGCTCAAGAACATATTATAACATCCACCTTTTTAGGGAAAGGGATTGATATGGAGTTAAGACCACAATAAATTCAATAGAATTTCGCTAAAAGCCTCCTTAGTTAAATGGATATAACAAACCCCTCCTAAGGTCACGGAAGTACAATCGCCTTGACCCCGAAAAGCAAAAGGATTGT
>CAYZTR010000032.1:0-24698 GCA_964481575.1 uncultured Eubacteriales bacterium | reverse complement strand
AGCAGCGGTCTCCAAAACCGCGTGCCGAGGGTTCAAGTCCTTCTGCCCCTGCCAGAAAAAAGCACTTCTTCGGAAGTGCTTTTTTCAATGAAATTGGCCTTTTCATATTTTGGCGTAAGCCAAAATATTTCATAATCCGTAAGGATTATTTCATATTGCGCAGCAATGTTTCATTAACTGTGTTATAATGTTCATAGAGGTGATCCAATTAAATGAAAATAAACTTGTTGATTTATCAATGGATTTCTCTGTAAAAGTTATAAAACTCTGCGAGAGTGTGAGGAGGCATTATTCACTTGTTAATCAATTAGAACGCGCCGCAACAAGTATTGGTGCCAATATTCATGAAGCAAATTATGCTCATGGCAAACCCGATTTCGTTGCGAAACTTCAAATATCGATCAAAGAATGTTATGAAACAGAATATTGGATTGAATTATTTGTAAAATCGGATTTGGCTGACAGAGAAATGGCAAAAGAATTATATAATCAGTGTGGTACAATTCGTAGAATTCTAATTGCCTCTATCAACACCGCAAAGGAGAATATGAAATGATTTTATACCATGGCTCCTCAGTTGGTGGCATTACAGAACTAAAACCATTTTTATCTGAACATAAAAAACGTATGTGTATTTAGCCAGTAATCCGGTGGTTGTCTTGATTTATACGGTGAAACCCGTTCACGGATCAGCCAGTAAAAGAGGGCAAACAAGCAAAAGCCCCTTTAGGGGTGGCCCGTGATAGTCGTGCGGTTGGCAGACTTTTCGACGAGCCTATAGGCTCAGCCAAGGGCATACCCCAAGGGGGCTTGTGCATATCACCGGCACGGCCGGTGGTTATGATTTTTCTAACGGAAGTCCTGCTTTTGCAGGGCTTTTTATTAAGATGAACCTGCCGTTTTTGCGGGGTGCGAAGGTCAGTTTCAGGGCAGCGCGCACAGGGCATCTCATACCGACCAACATATCTCTGCCGCCAAAACACCGATGCGACAATCTTTCGGCCATCTGAGAGAGAAAAGAACGCGCCGAAGGGAGAGGATAAATAAGGAAGTAGCTTCTCCCTTCAGATTTTTTAATCAGCGGAATGATTGATTTGTAGGAAAATCAGTATATTTGGAGGATTACACAATGGAAAACAGAATTTATAATTAGCCAAATTGCCTTTAGAATGAGTTGCGAGGTGATTATTCTATTGCCCGTTTGAAGTTATCTGCCGAAAAAGAGGTTGAAATCGGTGTATGGGAACGTCGTAGGTTAAGGTGTCTCAAACACCATGGAAAAGTGATATACACTAACCTACTCACAAGCGGGAGGCTGAACAATTCTCTTTTGAAACCGGATAAATGCCATATCCCAACATCGGCATTTTTCGGAAATGCAGAATTATATTGAAATATTGTTTCCTACCTATTAACCTTTACAAATATCAGGGGTTATTGTGATATGATCATAATCTGCCCAGAATTTTTTTATGGTATTTTCATAAGCCGTTTTATTTGTATAATAGCTCATTCCATGTTCTGCCCCGGGGACGACGAAAAGCCGTTTAGGAGCGGTGCAGGCCTTGTAGTTTTCAAATGTCATTTCAATGGGAACAAAATGATCCTCCGTCCCGTGAATGAACAAAACAGGCACCTTGCACATACGCATTGCATCTGTAGAAGAATAATCTTTTGTCCCTATATTCATCTTCTTTCGGCAGATTTCACTGGCTACGGCCGCATGAATGCCGGAATACGGTATATGAAGATTGTTTTTCATGACATGTTTCCAGATGGCATGCGGTGAAGTAAAACCGCAGTCTGCTACAATTCCGTGGACATTATCAGGCAGATCAAGTCCGGCCGTCATGAGCACGGTGGTGGCCCCCATGGACACACCACCGAGATAAATGGGCAGTTTACAATCGGTTTGCATATTGATCCAGTGGATCCAATCCAGGCAATCATAACGTTCAAGCAGTCCGAAGCCCATATAATCACCGCCACTGCTTCCTTGACCACGCTGTTCTGCATAAAGGACGCTGCAATCGCTGTCGTGCCAGAAGTCTGCAATCTGACCGAAGTTTTGCGACCAGGAGGCACGCCAGCCGTGCATAGCAATGATTATTCTTTTTGGGTTGTTACATGGATACCAATGCCCCACAAGCCGGATACCGTCGTGACTTGTGATTTCCACTGTCTCGCAATTACTGCTTTCTAACCGCTCCGTCGCCTTGGCAGCTTCCTCTAAAAACTCGGATGATCTGGGAGAACCGGTCAACTTATTTTTACCTATGTGTATGCCATTGGGAATCTCCCGTTCCATCGCTATTTTAAGAAGCTTTTTGGTTGTAGAATATGACGCTGCCATAATTGCTGCAATTCCGGAAGCGGCAATGCTACAACCGATCCATATATTCTTTGCTCTTTTTTTCATTGCGATGATCCTTTCTGTGCAGATTGGGTTCTATTTAATGCGGAAAGCAGAACTAAATTTCCTTCACCAATAAAACAACTCTAACGTTTAGAATGTCTCATTTCCAAATGGATATACAAAACTGGCGCGTTTGCATATTTTGCTAATAGAACTTATTATAGTCAAAAGGGAGCGTTGTAGATGAGACGATGTGTTCCGTTGGAGTCTGCTGCAGAAGCAATTTGCGATCAAAGTTCTGTTCCGCCGCTGATATTTCAGTTGCCACCTGAACAAGGCCGCCAAGTGTTGGAAGAGGCGCAGAATGTACCGGTTTATCAACATCCGGCTGATATATCTACAGTAGATATCGACACCGGTAACTGGGGAAAAATACCGGTGTTTTTTGTTGCCCCCAAAGGTGCGAAAGCTCGGAATATCATATTTTATATTCACGGGGGCGGATGGGTGTTCGGTAGTTTTCATACCCATGAAAAGCTGGTCCGGGAACTTTGTGCAAGGACAGATTCTTTGGTAGTATTTCCGGAATACACCCGTTCGCCGGAAGCAAAATATCCGACTGCCATTGAGCAGTGCTATTTTATACTTTCGCATCTGTGGGAAATGATCGGAAATCAATTTCCACAGGTCAATTGCCATACTCTGACAGTTGCAGGTGACAGTGTCGGCGGCAATATGGCCATATCCATGGCGCTGATGTCAGGGATGCACCGAGGCCCATGGATTCAAAAACTGCTTCTTTATTATCCGGTAACCAATGCTTGTTTTGACACGCCGAGTTATCGTAAGTTTGCGGTGAATTATTACCTGTATCGGGCAGGAATGCAGTGGTTTTGGCAACAGTATACCACTCGAAAAGAAGACAGGAATCAAATCACAGCATCACCGCTTTTGGCCAGTCTGGATTGTCTTCAATGTCTGCCGCAGACCATGATTATTAACGGTCAGGCTGATGTTTTGCGCAGTGAGGGAGAGGCGTTTGGGGAAAAGTTGCGCTGTGCCGGAGTAGAGGTTACTGCATTACGGTTGCAGGGGATGATCCATGATTTTGTGATGCTTCATACGTTGGATCAGACAAATGCCTGCCGTATCGCTATGGATGTTTCTACTGGGTGGATCAACCGTAAAAATGCATTGCCTTGATGCATTTAAACCTATGTGTTGAAAAAGCGAATCCGGCTTTTGAAAAGGCGAAGTATGCTGTATAATCCCAAGGAACCGGTTGTTGTGTTTTATTAGCCTTTGTGTTATACTAAAATCACCATAAAGGCTGTGCTATCTGGGTTATGGGATTGCCTTGGATTAACCAGCAGATGGTTAGGGAAAGCAGCCTGTGGGAAGGTCGGTTGAAAGGCAGCGGTCTTGTGCATTTGGAAGGAGTGTGGCATGCAAATGCTCCAGCAGGATGTTTCGTTCTTTTTTCATCAGCAATTCGGGGTGTTGCCTTTGTATGAACATTTTTAGGAGCAAGTGTGTGCAAAAATTGAGAACGTGCATATTCGGGTGCAAAAGACTCAGATTTCCTTTTCCAATTAACATAATTTTGCATGCGTATCTTTTTTGCTGGTACGTAAGGCACAGAATCGGCCGGAAAGCGATATTGTTATTACCATTGGATTAAGTCATCGTCTGGAATCATCTCGTATTGACGTGGCTACGGAGCCGTACCCCAGCCGATGGACGCATCCTATTTTGATTTCCAAAGAGGAAGAAATAGACGAGGAATTGATAGGGTAGATACGAGATGCCGCCGCCTTTTCGGCAAGCAAGCGTTGACGCTGATTTGCCGGGTGCAATGCAATGGATGTCTAGCGAAAAATTTCATGGGCGTATAGGCTCATGTTTTTTGTTTGATGTATTTATTTAGATGGAATGCAGGGAGGTAAAGCGATGGAAGATCTGTTAGCGGGTCTCAATCAGGCCCAGCGGGAGGCAGTTACGGCTACAGAAGGCTTTGTCCGTGTAATTGCCGGGGCCGGTTCCGGTAAGACACGGGCGTTGTCCCGGCGGTTTGCCTATCTGGTAAATGAATTGGGTATTCTTCCGTGTAATATTCTTTGTGTTACCTTTACCAATAAATCTGCCAATGAAATGCGCCGACGGATTCACAACCTGACAGGGGACAACGACACCGGCTACATAAACACCTTCCATGGGTTCTGTGTGTCGGTTTTGCAGGAAGACAGTCATGCCGTCCAGTATCCCAAGAGCTTTTTGGTACTGGATAATTCGGATATTGATGCGATGTTGAAAATCATCTATGAAGAGCGGGGTTTGTCCCTCCGGAATATGACCTTTAGCAAGGCCCGGGATCTGATTGAAATTCGCAAAATTCGCAAGGAGCCGGACTATTATCTAGATATGATTACCATGTCTCTGGATACTCTCCGTGAAAAATATCAGCAGGCTACTGTTGCTGCGGATATTATTTTTTACGGTTATTTGTATCAAGAGAAAAAGTGCTTTGGTCTGGATTACAATGACCTGATTAAGTTCACTTTGTATATCTTTCAGCAGGAGGAAAGTATCCGGCTAAAATGGCAGAAACGGCTGGAATATATCATGATTGATGAATTCCAGGATATTGATGACCTGCAATACAGGCTGATGGAGGTTCTGTGCGGCTATCATAAAAATCTGTTTATCGTTGGGGATCCTGACCAAACCATCTATACCTGGCGCGGTGCCAATGTGCGGTATCTGCTGGATTTCGACAAGGCATTTCCTGCCGTAAAAACCATTCTTATGATGGAGAATTACCGTTCTACTCCTCAGATTTTGGCGGTGGCCAATTCTCTGATTGATAAAAACCGGCATCGGATGAAAAAAGACCTGATTCCTGTATTGCCGGAGGGGACAACGGTGGTTTGCCACTTTGGAGAAACGGCGGAAGGGGAATCCGCCTGGATTGCCGGACAGATTGGTGATTTACGGGAAAAGGGAGCAGCCTATGGAGAGATTGCCGTCTTGTATCGGGCCCATTACCTGACCCGAACCATTGAGGAGGTATTCCTGCGGGAGAAGATTCCCTATACCATTTACAGCGGTATTCAGTTTTTTGACCGGATGGAGATCAAAGACGCTTTATCCTATCTGCGGATGATTGCCTATCGGGATGATCTGTCCTTTTTGCGGATTGCCAACGTACCAAAACGCAATTTGGGGGAACGCCGCAGGAAATTTTTGCAGGAATATGCTGCGGAAAATCAGTGTTCCCTGTATGAAGCGCTCGTGAAAACGTTGGATCAGGATATCTTTAAAGGAACCAAAGCGGCTGCTTTTGTCTCATTGGTGGAATCCTTTTCCGCCGATTATGCCCAGCGTCCCATTTCGGAATTAATCGCAGCTGTGCTCAATGCAAGCGGCTATGAGCAAATGCTTCGCACAGAGGGCAGCCAGGAGCGTTTGGACAATTTGGCGGAGCTGAAACAGTCCATTTATGAATATGAAACCTCCTGTGGGGAGGAATGCACATTGGAGCATTATCTGGCCCACGTGGCATTGTTCACTAACAGTGATGCAGTGGACACCGGAGATAAGGTGAAACTGATGACGGTGCACACGGCCAAAGGGCTGGAATTTCCCCATGTATTTCTTTGTGCTATGAATGAGGGGGTGCTTCCGTCTCAAAAAACCACTACTCTGCAGGGGATGGAGGAGGAGCGGCGGTTGGCCTTCGTGGCGATAACCCGTGCAAAACAGGGGCTGTATCTGTCTGAAGCGGAGGGGCGAAATTTTGACGGATCGCCTCGTTATCCATCCCGCTTTTTGTTGGATATAGATCCAACCCTGCTGTCTTTTACCGCACCGCCTAAGGACAGCCTGGTGGCTGCGACCAGGGAATATATCACCCTTCGGAATCGGTGGCTAACAGAGGATACCGTGCCATCCCATTTTGCAGCGGGACAGCGGGTGCGGCATAATGTGTTCGGACTGGGAAGTGTTTTGGAAGCGGATATGGAAAAATCCGCATATCTGGTGCAGTTCGATGGGATCAGTACACCTCGAACCATATCCTTCCGGGCCAAACTGGATGAAGCCGGAACAGAAAAGTGAGGTTGAAATTATGGATTTGTTGGCTGTGATGCAGAAGCGGCGCAGTATTCGGAACTATACGGATGAGATCATTTCCCGGGAAACGGTGGAGCAGGTTTTGCAAGCCGGGTTGTTAGCACCTAGTAGCCGAAATCATAAGCCCTGTGAATTTATCACAGTGCAGGACCGGGATCGGTTGCAGAAGTTATCGAAGGCTAAAGCCGCCGGTTCTGGTATGCTGGCGCAGGCCGCCTGTGCCATTGTAGTGCTGGCAGATGCAGAGAAATCGGATGTCTGGACAGAAGATGCTGCTATAGCCATGACTTATATGCACTTGATGGCGGTGAATCTGGGGCTGGGGAGTTGCTGGATTCAGTGTAGGCTGCGGGAATCACAGCAGGGCAACAGCACAGAAGATTATGTGAGGCAATTACTCTCTGTCCCATCGCAGTACCGTGTGGAAGCTATCCTGTCCTTGGGGGTTCCGGAGGAACCACCGATTCCCTATGTGCCGGAGCCATCGGAAACAGCCAAACTGCATCAGGAAATATTTTAATCTGTAGATGTGGAGAGAAGTGACTATGCAGCTGGAAACCAAGCGGTTGCTCCTGCGTCCCTGGGAGGACAGTGACGCCGCGAAATTATTTGAATACGCCAGAGATCCTCGTGTTGGCCCTGTTGCAGGATGGCCGGTGCATACCAGTGTGGAGAATAGCCGGGAGATTATCCGGAATGTTCTGTCTGCACCGGAGACCTATGCAGTGGTGCTGAAATCTATCGGGGAACCGGTGGGAAGCGCAGGAATCATGTTGCCAGGGCAGGGGAACGCGCCTATGGCAGAGCGGGAGGCGGAAATCGGTTATTGGATCGGGGTTCCCTATTGGGGGCAGGGGCTCATCCCCGAGGCGGTGCGGGAGTTGCAACGCCGCTGCTTTGAAGACTTGGGTTGTACGGCCATTTGGTGCGGCTATTACGACGGTAATGAAAAATCCAAGCGGGTGCAGGAAAAATGTGGCTTCCGGTTTCACCATACTGTGGCGGATCAGTTTTCTCCCATGGGGGATATTCGCACGGAGCATTTTACCTATTTGACCAGGGAATATTGGCATTTGTTATATCATGACTCAAATAGTCTTTCTCATAATGGATAAATGCACCTTATCTTGATAAAACAGGGAGCAAGCAAATGGATTTGCTTGCTCCCTGTTTGTTAGTCTTGCTTCACATGTACATCTAGCTGATTGAATGGAATAGGAATGCCCTGTGCATCGAAGGCCTGCTTGATTTGCTCCAACAAATCAAAATAAACGTCCCAATACGCTTCTGTTTTCACCCATACCCGACATACTAAGTCAATACTGCTGCTGTTATGTGCCCACATACGAACCAGCGGCTCCGGTGATTGCAGCACCTTGGGATTCGACTGCAATACCTGCCAGATGACCGCCTTTGCCACTTCAAAATCCGTTTCATAAGAAATGGAAATGATGTGGTCCACACGGCGAATTTCCTTTTCGGAATAATTGATAACGGTAGAGGAGGAAACCGTTGAATTGGCAATATAAACCACCTTGTTGTCGATGGTGCGCAGTTTTGTATGCACCAGATGAATGTCTTCCACAGTTCCCTGATATTCGCCCACTTCAATATAATCGTCAATTTTAAAGGGACGCGTAATGAGCAGCAATACACCCCCTGCCACATTGGCAAGTGCGCCGTTGACAGCCAGGCCAGCGCATACACCGAGGGAGGCTATCAGAGCGGTAATTCCGCTGGTATCAATCCCTACGTAACCAACCAGGCAAATGCCAACTAAGCACTTGAGAATGATTTTTCCAACGTAGAATAGGGTCTTGGTTAAGGTTTTGTCCCATTTGTCTTGTTTTGCAGCGCTTGTCTGCATCCGCTTAGAAATCGCGTTGATGATCTGAAAGGAAACAATAAGAAGGATAATTGCAATGAGGATTTTGATTCCCGTTGTGGTAGCAAACGAAACGAGGGTTTCCAATAGTTGTTCCATAAAGCCAACCTCTTTTCTATGGTGTAGGTTTATTATACATATTTTCTAATCCGGTTACAACATTCAATTGTAAAATTTCAAATCTGGGATTGACACTGCAATTTATTTAGTATAAAATAAAAGGTGTTATATAACGATAGAAATCGAAAAGGGGGAAAAATAATGCCGCCCAAACAGAGATTTCAAAGAGAAGATATTTTGAAAGTGGCCTATGAAATTGCAAAAAACCAGGGGATAGAGGATCTCAATGCCAGAAAAATTGCGGCACAAATGCATTGTTCCACACAGCCTATCTATCATAATTTTGATACGATGGAAGAGCTGAAGGCGGCTGTGGTGGAAAAAATTTACAGCACTTATGTATCTTATATGAGACAGGGCGCAACGGAAGAAAAACCTTATTTGGGAATGGGAATGTCCTATATTCGTTTTGCCAGGGATTATCCAAATTTCTTCCGTATTCTGTTTATGCGTGAAAGCAAGCTTTCGCCGGTGGATTTCCTTGTGAACGATGATGTAGGTCACGGTGCGATCCGGGAAGGTCAGGTGTTTTCCGGATTAACGGAGGAACAGCAGAAAGTTTTTCATTTGAAGGTCTGGGTACTGACATACGGTTTTGCGGCCCTGGTCGCCAGTAAAACGGTGCAGTTTTCAGATGAGGAGATACGGAAGTTATTGGCAAGTACCACAAGAGAATTGCTTGTGGGCTTTAAAGGTACCCAAAACCAGGAGGAAACGTAAATGGAAAATGTGATTGAAGTGCGGAATCTGACAAAGGCGTATAAGGCCGTAAAAGCGGTGGATGATTTGTCTTTTGAGGTGTATGAAGGGGAGATCCTAGGATTGTTGGGCCCCAACGGAAGCGGCAAATCCACCACCATCAACTGTATTCTATCCCTGCTGCATTATAGCAGCGGCAGTATACAGCTTTTTGGCAGGGAAATGGAACCGGATGCTTATGAGATTAAGCGGAAAATCGGAGTAGTGTTCCAGGATGTGGCGGTGTTTGACGAGCTGACGGTATACGAAAATCTGGATTATTTCTGCGGACTCTATATACAGGACAAAGCTACCAGAAAGCAGTGTGTGGAAGAAGCCATTGAACTGGTGGGTTTGAAAGAATACCGAAAATTTCGCCCCAAGCAGCTGTCTGGCGGTTTACTGCGAAGGTTAAATATTGCCTGCGGTATTGCGCACAAGCCGAAGCTGATCTTTCTGGATGAGCCAACAGTGGCGGTGGATCCCCAAAGTCGTAGCAATATCCTGGACGGTATTAAAACCTTGCGGGATAGGGGTGCAACCATCGTGTATACTACCCACTATATGGAGGAGGTGGAGCTTCTCTGCGACCGGGTCATTATTCTGGACAAGGGCAAGGTGTTGGCCGGCGGTACCTGTGACCAGCTGAAAGAACTGGCATCCATAGAAGAAAAGGTGACCGTAGAGGTTCAAAAATTCAATGAAGCCTACCTGGAGCCCATCCAATGTCTGCAACATGTGGCTGGTGCTACATATGACAACGGTGTATTGATGGTCACTTATCAAAAGGGAGGCAATAATCTAGTCACTTTGCTGGACTATTTGAAGCAGGAGAAGATCTCTTACAGTAAGATTTATTCAGAGCGGCCTACGCTGAATGATGTGTTCCTGGAACTGACGGGAAAGGAGCTGCGAGACTAAATGTTGTATCATAGTTTCAAGTACGCCTTCAAGGTTCTTTTCCGGGATAAGATGTTGATTTTTTGGACTTTTGCTTTTCCCATTGTATTAGGTACCTTTTTTAATTTGGCCTTTTCTGATATTGAAAACAGTGAGAAGCTGAATATAATCGAAATTGCCGTAGTGGAAAATGAAGACTTCAGCAACAATGCAATATGGAAAGAGTCTATTGCAGCTCTGAGCGATGAAAACAGTGACAAGCAGATCTTTCACACCCGGTATGTCAGCCAGGAGGACGCCCAACGTTTGTTGGAGGAGAAAGAAATTGTCGGTTATTTGTTGCTTTCGGGAATGGAACCAAAGGTGGTGGTTTCGGCGGACGGAATTGAAGAAACCGTTTTCCAGTATGTCACGGAGGAAATTTCCCAAACCCAGGATATGGTGCAGAATATTGCTGCCTATCAATTGACCCAGCAGCCGCCGGTTGCGCTGGAAGAACTTCCGGCATTTTATGCCGGGATCTATCAGAATGTGCTGGATATGGCTGGAGGGGAGGATACCGGTGTTCAGGATATTTCCGGTGATAATCTGAGCTATACCATGATTGAATTTTATACCCTGATCGCCATGACCTGCCTGTACGGTGGGATTTTGGGAATGGCTGCAGTTAATCAGAATCTGGCGAATATGAGTCAAAAGGGGAAGCGGGTAGCGGTCAGCCCCGTCAGCAAGGGGCGTATCATTTTTGGCAGCGTATTGGCAGGATATCTTACCCAGCTGATTGGGGTGGCGTTGTTGTTTGCGTATACCTTCTTTGTGCTGAAAGTAGATTATGGCAGCAATTTTCCGCTGATTCTGCTCCTGACATTGTGCGGATGTCTTGCGGGTCTGTCCCTGGGGATTGCTGTTGCGGTACTGATAAAATCCAACGATAATGTAAAAACCGGGATTATTATTTCCGTGACTATGGTTGGCTGTTTCTTGTCAGGAATGATGGGTATCACCATGAAGTATATCATTGATAAAAATATCCCCTTGTTGAACCGGCTGAATCCCGCCAATATGATCACGGATGGATTATATGCGCTTTATTATTATGATACCCCGGATCGTTATGTGCTGAATGTAGCGAGTTTGCTGCTTTTTTCACTTGTTATGATTCTAATATCCATCTCAGGACTCAGGAGACAAAAGTATGACAGTATTTAAGGCTTTTTTAAGGGTGCTGAATCAGTGCAGAATTCCCATTATTCTATACACAGTGTTTCTCATTGGATTTGGCGGCATCAATATGCAAACCAGTGACAGCAATACCGGTTTTACGGCCAGCCGGCCGGACATTCTGATTTTTAACCAGGATGAAAATGCCGGGATTACCAAGGGACTTATCGATTATATGACTGACAACTGCAATCTGGTGGAGATTAAAGACGAGGAAGATGCCGTCAGTGATGCGTTGTTTTATCGGGATGTCAATTATATTCTTTATATTCCGGAGCATTTTAGGGCAGATTTTCTCAAGGGAGAAGCCCCGGAAATCCAGGTAAAAAGCAACGGGAATGACGAATCCTCCTATGCCGGAATGCTTTTGGCCCGTTATCTCAAGGTGGCCAATACCTATGTCCAATATATTCAAGATGAGCAGACGTTGATTGACCAAATAGCCGAGACACTGGCCAAGGAAACTCCGGTGGAGGTGACGACCAGTTTGGATACGGATCACCTGACTAAGGCGGCGTTTTACTATAATTTTGCCAGTTACAGCCTCCTGGCAGGGTGTGTTTATGTGATTTGCCTGATTTTATCCAGCTTTCGTGCAGATAACATCCGAAAACGGACGGTGATCAGCAGCATGAATTACCGCAAATTTAACCGCCAGTTGCTGTTATCCAACGGACTGTTTGCGGTGGTATTGTGGTTGTTTTATGTACTATTGAGTTTTGCACTGATAGGGCAGGTGATGTTTACAGCCCATGGGTTGCTCTTTATGGCCAACTCCTTTGTGTTTACGCTTTGTGCCCTGACTATTGCATTTCTGATTGGGAATGTTGTGAAGAATAAGAATGCGGTGAACGGGATTGTCAATGTGGTGGCTCTTGGCTCCAGCTTTTTGTGCGGTGCTTTCGTCCCGGTACAGTGGCTGCCGGATTCGGTACTGGCTGTGGCGCATATTTTGCCGTCCTATTGGTATATCCAAACCAATGAGCGGTTGAAAGTCATTGAAACGGTGGATTTGGAAACACTGCGTCCGATATTTTTTAATATTGCGGTAGTCTTGGGGTTTTCTTTGCTGTTTACCATTGTGGCCAATGTTGTTTCCAGAAAAAAACGGATGATTGGATAATAGCTAAGTATTGGGAGATTGTTATGGAGTATATACAAGCCACAGAGAAGGACATCCAGCGGGTTTTTGCGTTGGTGCAGGAGACCATTGCTGCCGTGTATCCAAGCTGTTATCCGGAGGAAGTGGTTTCCTTTTTCTGCCAGCTGCACAGCCTGGAGAATATTCGTCGGGATATTCTGGAAGGAAGGGTGGGCCTTTTGATAAATGGGCAACGGCTTCTTGGCACCGGCTGCCATCAAGGAAATCATATCACCAGGGTCTATGTGGCTCCGGCGGAGCGGAATCGCGGCTATGGCACTGTGATTATGCAGTATCTGGAGCAGGAGATAGGAGCCTGTTATGACCGAATTTTGCTGGACGCATCTCTTCCGGCAGAAGCATTTTACCGGCGACGCGGATATGAGACTGTAAAGCTGGAACGGTGCGATTTGGAGCACGATGTGGTATTTACCTATCCTGTTATGGAAAAGAAGCTGTGAAGGCAAAACAAACGTAAATACGCCCCTTTATCCCGGCCTTTCAAGGCTGGGGGCTTCCTCTTGATGATAAAAACTCCCCTGCAAGAGTGAGTTCTGCAGGGGAGTTGTGCTTATTCGTCGTCGCCGTAGCCTTCGGGATTGTTTTTTTGCCAGTTCCAGGAGTCGCGGCACATATCGTCAATGGTAAGTTCCGCTTCCCATCCAAGCACTTCTTTTGCTTTGGTGGCGTCGGCATAGACCGTCGGGGGATCGCCGGGACGGCGTGGCGTAATCTCGTAGGGAATTTTGACGCCAGAGGCCTTTTCAAAGGCAGCCACCAGTTCCAGAACGCTGGTGCCGTTGCCAGTTCCCAGGTTTACAGCGTCCCAACCGGTGTGTTTCAACACCCATTTCACGGCGCAAACATGGCCTTTGGCCAGATCGACTACATGGATATAGTCCCGGACGCCGGTGCCATCAGGGGTGGGATAGTCGTTGCCGAACACACTCAAATGATCCCGGCGGCCAACGGCTACCTGGGAAATATAGGGCATCAGATTGTTGGGGATACCCTTGGGATCTTCTCCGATAGTACCAGAGGGATGGGCACCGATGGGATTAAAATACCGAAGGAGAGAAACCGTCCATTCCGGATCGGGGACAGTCAGATCTTTAAGAATGTATTCCAGAAAGAGTTTGGTGCGGCCGTAGGGATTGATGGCGCCCAGTGGCATATCCTCGGTTAAAGGCATCTTTTCTGCCACACCGTAAACCGTGGCGGAAGAGGAAAACACAATCTTCTTGCAGCCGAATTCCTCCATGACCTGGCAAAGGGCCACGGTACCGGCGATGTTGTTTTCATAATACATCAGGGGCTTTGCCACCGATTCGCCCACAGCTTTATACCCGGCAAAGTTGATGACAGCCTCAATGTTATGGGCCCGGAAAACGTTCCGCATCCCTTCCTTATCGGCTACATCTACCTGATAAAAGGGAACATGTTTGCCGGTAATGGCCTTTACTCGGTGGATGACTTTCTTTTTGGAATTATATAAATTGTCTACCACAACCACATCATATCCGGCATTTTGCAGTTCGATACAAGTGTGGCTGCCAATATAGCCGGCGCCGCCAGCGATCATAATTGCCATAATCCATTCCGTCCTTTGTTTTAGATTACTGTTATTATACCGAATTAGAAATTAGAATGCAAGTTTTTTGGAAATGTACTTGTTTTTTTACTACTTTTTTGTATAATTAAAACATGAGATTTGCTGTGCCGTGATGTTTCGGCAGAAAGGATGAAGCAAAATGCAGAATGATACTTACCAGAGCCCTCTTTGTTCCCGCTATGCCAGCAACGAGATGCAATATATTTTTTCTCCGGATATGAAGTTCTCCACCTGGAGGAAGCTGTGGGTTGCCCTGGCCGAGACTGAGATGGAGTTGGGTCTTCCGGTAACCCAGGAGCAGGTGGATGAATTAAAAGCCCATATTTATGACATCGACTACGAAGTGGCTGCCGCTCGGGAAAAGGAGGTTCGTCATGATGTCATGGCCCATGTTTATACCTATGGGCTGAAGTGTCCTAATGCCAAAGGGATTATCCATCTGGGAGCTACCTCCTGCTATGTAGGGGATAACACGGATATTATTATTATGACCGAAGGACTCCGGCTTATTAAGAAAAAGCTGGTTTCCCTTATCGGGGAGCTGTCCAAATTCGCTATGGCCCAAAAGGATCAGCCAACCCTGGCCTTTACGCATTTTCAGCCGGCCCAGCCCACCACGGTAGGAAAGCGGGCTTCTCTGTGGCTGTATGATCTGGTCGAGGATCTGGAAGAGCTGGATTTCCGTATTGACCGGATGAAGCTGTTGGGGTGTAAGGGTACCACCGGCACCCAGGCCAGCTTTCTGGAATTGTTTGAAGGAGATCATGAGAAGGTGCGGGAGCTGGATCGCCGTATTGCTGAAAAGCTGGGTTTTGACAGTAAGTATCAGCCAGTGTCCGGCCAGACTTATTCCCGCAAGGTGGATAGCTATGTGCTGAATACCTTATCCGGCATTGCACAGAGCGCCATGAAGTTCTCCAATGACCTGCGGCTGTTGCAGCATTTGAAAGAGGTGGAAGAGCCGTTTGAGAAGCATCAGATTGGTTCCAGCGCCATGGCCTATAAGCGCAATCCTATGCGCAGTGAGCGGATTTCTTCCCTGGCCCGGTATGTTTTTGTGGATGCTTTGAATCCGGCGGTAACCGCTTCCACCCAGTGGTTTGAGCGGACGCTGGATGATTCAGCTAATAAGCGGATCAGTGTCCCCGAAGCCTTTTTGGCGGTGGACAGCATTCTGAACCTTTATATTAACGTGGTGGATGGCCTGGTGGTATATCCTAAGGTTATTGAGCAGCGGTTACGGAAGGAGTTGCCCTTTATGGCCACCGAGAATATTATGATGCAGGCAGTAAAAAAGGGAGGCGACCGGCAGGAGCTGCATGAGCGGGTACGGGTTCATTCTATGGCGGCATCCAAGCGTATTAAAGAGGAAGGCCTGGAGAACAACCTGGTGGATCTTATTGCCGGAGATCCGATTTTCGGTATGACCAAAGAGGAAATTCTGGAGGTGCTACAGCCGGAGAACTACACCGGTCGAGCAGCACAACAGACGGAGGAATTCATTACGGAGGTAGTGAACCCCATCTTGGAAGCTAACAAAGATTTGCTTGGCGTGCAAGTTGAAATTAATGTGTAAATTAATGTATAAGCATGAACAAGCCCGTCTCGTCATTTGGCGAGACGGGCTTGTTGTATTCGGTGTTTATTGGGTTAAAATGGCCTTTCGCAGGAGCACCACATCCGTAACAGACAGGTTGTTGTCCTGATTCATGTCACCTGCTGGATGAAAAGTGTTATTCAGAATGGTTTTTCGCAGCAAAACTACGTCGGTTACAGAAAGGCTTCCGTCCTCATTCATATCTCCTGCCAGGAAGGAAGGTTTCTCTTGCAGGTTGTTTAAGGCATCCAGAATCGCTTCTGTGGCCAGATCTACGGTTTGCTGTTGGCTTTCCTCCAGGAAAGGATCCAGACTGTTGGTCTCCAAAACAATGCGTAGGGTCTCCAGGGAGTCAGCAGCATAAGTGTCGGATTCTTCCAGCGCTGCTTTTGCTGCTGCAACCGCAGTGTTATAGGCCTGATAATCGGCGTAGGTTACGGTTAATCCCTGAATTGCGGCATTCAGCATTTGGGTGGTTTGGTCTACCTGCTCCTGACTTGCAGGAGAGGGATTTTGCAGAATTCGGCTGGCTGCAATCAATTGATTTTGCAAAAACTCCCAATTCCTGGTAGCATAGCTTTGCGTGCTGTTGTTTTGATTCTTCCAGGAGAAGTAGGCGTTTTCCAGCTGGGATAGATCTGGTAGTTCTGGATGGATCGGGGTGGCTAGGTCAGCATACAGCTGGATGTCTGCAATGGATTTGGAGGTGTTATTATCCGTGCCGTTCATCCAGTGTAGCCGTAGATACCGGTATTCACCGGAAAGTGCTTCGCTGACCATGGTACGGCCGCCATTGGCATAGTAGGTTTGTGCATTCCGCAGTGTGGTATCTACCAGGATGGTCCAGCTTATTCCGTTCTGGGAACCAAAGATGCGGAAGGCCGGGAGATAAGCGCCGTCCCCAAGGGTGATTTGTATGCCGTGTAGGGTGTTTTGCTGCAGAAGATCCAGGTCAATGAGCTGGGTGCTGAAGGGGGAGAAGGGAACCCATTCGGTGTTAACGTCTCCGTCAAAGAGGTATTGAGAGGAATCGGAGAAAGTGCCGTCGGCAGTATATACAGCTGAACCGGTGCTTTTGATCACGGGTATCTGTTTTTGCCCGGCATATTCCGGCAGGTCATCCTCCGGGATGATTTGCGCTTCAGCAAAAAGCTCTAACTCTGAAAGGGTGCACCAGTTACCCTGTATGCCGGTAAAAGTCAGTTTTAGGTACCGGTAACTCCCGGTGATTGGCAGCGACAGATAGGAACAGCCGTTTTTGCTGGAGGTGGTGGCATCGGTGCCGGAGGAAAGGATGGTCCACTGTGCGGTATCGTTGGAACCTTCTAGGGTGTAGCTGATGGAAGAGGTTCCGGCCACCAGGTATAAATCAGCGGTGGCTAAGGCCATTTGTTCCCCGAGATCAAACTGGATCCACTGGGGAACACTGCCGCTGGAGGCACACCAGTATGTGCTGTAGCTGCCGTCTGCGGCTTGGGCCGGAGAAGAATCTACATGACTCATGGTGCCGGCTGTGACTGTAGCGCTTAGCGCCAGGTTGCTGCGTGCCGGTTCAGTGGATGGTTCCCCCTGTCCAAGGGGATCGGCGTAGACTTCAAACTCGTAAATCGTTGCCCAATTGGTGACAATTTCTGCGAAGCGGATACGCAAATAACGATACCGGCCGAAGGTATAGATCCGGAGCTGGTCCAAGCCCCGCACCACAGTGGGAACCGCTTTTTGGGCAGTGTACAGGGTTTCCCATTGGGAGGCATCATTGGAACCTTCCAGCGTATATGATAGATATTGCGTGCGGGTTTCATTGCCCCGATGCATATAAATATCGACTTCTTCAAATGCAGTAGTTTGTCCCAGGTCCACTTGCAGCCATTGGGGCATGTTGCCGCCGGAGGCACACCAATAAGTACCTGTGCTGCCGTCGGTTGCCATTCCAGCAACATAGTTGGCGCCGTTATCCGAGCTGGCTGTGGCGGTAGCCCCCTGGGCAAGATTTTCCCTCGTATCCACCAGGGCGTCGGTGTAAGGAGATTCCGTTTCAAAGTTACCCAAATCTCGGCTGGTGACCAATAAAGCCCAGTCGCCCGAGGTGGGTTTGGAAGGAATCATATACTCCCCATTGGTAACGGTGATTTCCTCTGCAATGGTAACGAACTTGCCGGTCAGAGGATTATACCACCTGGCAGAATAGGTTTGTGCAGGATCCAGCCCCCGAAGCGTTCCGGTGGTGCGGCCGGTGTTATAGAAATAGGCCACATAGGTGGCAGCGTCTGCACTGGAAGCCACATTTTGGGATTCTATGGTAAAATCCGAGTAGGCAGGATCGTTAAACCGGGGCAGGAGGGTACTGAAATCAGCGTATTCAAAAAATTGACGCAGATAGGTCATTTCATAGGAGCCAGCCTTATCCAATCCCATGTACCAGGGTTCGTAGCTGTAAGAGGGGAACCAACCGGTATTGCCGGCGGTGGAGTAATTGTTGGCCCAGATACCGGTAACGCCGTATGTGAAGCCATAGCTGCCGCAAAGGTTGGCTTTCCAGGCAGAGATGCGGGAATTGTCATACCCATTGAATCCACCGCAGGTCACATCCTCATAGTTGGCTTCTGTTTCTAGCAGTGGCTTTATGTTGCCCGTTTCGGTGCCGTTATCCCAATAACCCTGATAGGTAGTCTTGGAGGGAATACCGGTATGTCCGCCCTGTAGTGTCCACCATTCATGCCAGCTGGTGCTGTCCAAATCCTTGGAATAATCGTTGCTCATTTCCTGGGGATACATATGGGCGCCTTGGGGATGGCGATAACCGTCATAAGCATCCACCGCTTCGGCAGACTTCTTCCATTTGTTATAGCTGTCGGTGCTGTTGGTGATTTCCTGCCCAGTGATCCACACTACCGGGTAACTGCCATAGCGGGCTGTCAAATACTGGGATAGGGCAACCAAAGCTTCTTCGCTCATTGCATTGGTGGTGTTGGAATGAACACCAAAGCCCAGGGCTATTACCATGCCACTGTCCGCAAGTAAATCAAACATCCGGTCAATTTTTTCGGTGAAGGTTTGGGGATTGATTTGGGTATATTTGTTGTTCCAGAGGCTGGGTTCCGTGGTGGTGGCCAACTGGTCGCCGCCATCGCTTTCGGCGGCATCAAAGTAGGTTTGATAGACGGTAAACCCCTTGTCCAGTCGGTTGTTTAATTCGTGCAGGAACTGATTCCCGCAGGTGCAGCCGGGATAATTGCATTGAGTCAGGGAAACATAATTGGGTGCCTGCCAGTTGGTATCACCCAGCCAATAAAATGGGGTTCCGTCATCATAGGTGAAATACCTGCCGCTGTCGCTGATTTTGACAAATCCGTGCTGATCCAACGCAGTGCTGTGGGTATTGGCAGTGGCTACAATGGTTCCGGTACGCTGCTGCAGCCCACCATCAGAGGTATTGGAGCAGGTAGTGGTATATGTCCAGATTCCGGTTTTGGTGGGTGCAAAACGAATACGCCATTCCTGATCGCCATTCCAGAATCCAAATAGCTGAATGGTAGTGCCATCCTCGTGGGTAAATATAACGGAAAGCGCTACATCCAGATAAGGATTTTTGTAGGTTGCTTCACTTTGCAGAATAATATCGGTACGGCGCCAGACCTCCACCTCATGTTGTGCTTCCGTTTGTGCTGCGGCGTCATTTTGCGCTTGAAGAACAGAAGTAGTGGCTGAGATTGGCTGTTCCACTACAGGGAGTAGCGCGAAAAATAATGCACCGGTGAGAAGCAGGGAGACGGTTCTACGAAAAACGGAATACAGCATCACAACACCTCCAAATAAAACGTTTTAATCCTTTTGCATTATAGCTGTTTTTAACAAATATGTCAAGAGCATTCTCTGAAATTCAGAATTTGATAGAAAAAGAGTAGAAAAAACAATGATAAAGAAAAACAGGATGGAACGAATTCCATCCTGTTGATGATTTACACCCAACAGTTTTGTATTCCTGTTGGCCCTGTTATTGATAATGTGAATTATATTTCCAAGACGGTTTGTTAAACCATCGGACTCAATCCTTTCCATCTTCTATTCGGAAGGGAAGTATTGCTAATACAGCGATACTTCCTGAAAAATTTTTGATTATCGGTTGCGAAAAGGCACCGGACTCAATCCTTTCAAAAAACATTCCGATGAAAGATGTTCCGAGTTAAGATGCGTTGTATTTTGGACTCAATCCTTTCTTCCTAATCCGTAAGACGGCTACTTAAACCATCGGGCCTGTTTCCTTTTCAGATAGTACACCGAAATAATGGTTTTATAAAACTTTGGACTCAATCCTTTCCATCATTTGTTCGGAAGGGGAGATTACTGCTGACACAGCAGTACATCCTGAAATGATCTTTGGTTTATTATCGGTTGACCGTTTACGTAATGGCATCGGACTTAACCAATTATAATCGCTTGGAAAACTTACAAGTACATCGGACCTATATCCTTTCAATAGCATTCAAAATAAAGACTTCTTAAACCATTGGTCCTATTTCCTTTCAATAACATTCATTGATAAAGGCTATTGTTAAGCCATTGGACTCAATCCTTTCTCAAAATCTGTAATTTTTTTTTGATTTTCTTTTTTCTGTCTATACTATAACACAGAATACAGAAAATGTCAATAGTAAATTTGAAAAAATAAAAATATTTTTGTATAACAATTACAATATTGACGAATCGATATTTTTGAGTTATAATAATCAAGTAAGCCTATTGTCAACAGAAGAAAAACCATGGATGGCGGAATCGTCCCAGGATGAATTTATACGGTTACCCATTGCGTCTATGGTATAATTCAAAAATCCTGGTAATACTATCAGGCGAGAGGAGACTGTAACGTGAGCGAGAACAAAACACCGGAAATAGAAGAAACGGATGTGACTCCTGATCTGGTATCCTTAACGGACGAAGATGGGAAGGAGTATTCCTTTGAGCTTTTAGATGCCATAGAAACGGACGAAGCAAAATATATTGCTTTGCTGCCCCAATACGATTCTCCCGAGGCGCTATTGAATGACAGTGGTGAACTAGTCATTCTCAAGGTGTTTGAGGATGATGAAGGGGAATATTACGAAGAGATTGAGGACGACGATGAATTTGATACCATTGCCGATGCCTTTATGGAGCGTCTCCAAGATTTTTACGAAATTGACGAGGGCTCTGTCCAATCTTAAGTTTGCGGCCTGCCCTGTGCGTGTATACGGCTATTATAACCCTACAAGTTTTTAATCGGGAGTTCTTGCTCCTGCAGTGGGTTTGCAGACCTCCCGCATTTGGCGGACGTTGGGAGCACAAAGCTGTGGGGCGAACACCCACCTGCTTTTTGCAGGTTATCAATACGTCGTTTTACGGCAGGGTGGACCTCTTTCATTTCATTACAATGGGCCGCGCACTCCGGTTTAGGTTGTAGTTTACGGCCTGCAAATTCATAAGCAAAAATAAATAAGCAGAACAGATTCATCCATCACAGCTGAATCTGTTCTGCTTTTTCTTTTCCGGTTGTTCCCGCATGTACAACGGGTAACCCGGTATGTATACTTTACTCGTTTGCGAAATGGGAGGGGGTTGCGGGATCGGGCGATTGGAACCCGATCCCGCAGAGATTGGAGTAAAGGGAATGGAGAGGAAAGTTATATGCTCTTGTGGGGGAGCAAACTTTAGGAACTACTGCCTCATAACAGGATATCAATCCTCCGGCTCCCTGCCACAACTCCGGAGCATTGGAGAAACTCCGGAGCGTGACAAACAGGGAAACAAAAAGGGATTGGAAAATTCAGAAAGGATTACTCTACATCCTGCAGAGCGTCGTATCCTTCTTCGCCGGTACGAACTTTGACCACATTTTCAACGTCGTAAACAAAGATCTTACCGTCACCGATATGCCCGGTGTAAAGCACCTTTTTGGCTGCCTCAATGACAGAGCGGACAGGAATCTTAGCAATCACAACTTCCACCTGAATCTTAGGTAGCAGAGAAGTATCAACCAATGCACCACGGTAATATTCGGGCTTACCCTTCTGGATACCGCAGCCCAGCACATGGGAAACAGTCATACCGGTGACACCCAAATCGATGAGAGCGGCCTTCAGCGCCTCAAACCGTTCTTCCTTGGTGAGAATTTCCACCTTGGTGAACTTTACATCGCCGGCAATTGCGGTAGCAGCGGGAGCAGACTTGATTTGTACAGGAACAGCTTCGTCCATGGGAACAGCCTCCTTGGGTAGAGCAGAAACATCAACAGCTTCATATTCGCCGCTCTTGACACCCACAGCGGGAGCAAAGTCAGCATAAGCAGAGGGGAGACCGTGCTCGGGCTGATCCAGACCCTGAAGTTCTTCTTCCTTGGTAACCCGCAGGCCATTGGTAGCTTTGATGATAGAGAAGACAATGATCATGACAACGGTGGTGTAAGCAGCAACCGTCACAAAACCTAAGAGTTGTACGCCCAGCTGGCTGAAGCCACCGCCGTAGAACAAACCGGGATTTTCAGTGCCGGAACCGTTAGAGAACAGACCAACAGCAATGGTACCCCAGATACCGTTGCACATATGAACAGCAACCGCGCCAACAGGATCATCGATATGCAGCTTCAGATCCAGAACTTCAACAGCCACGACAACCAGGATGCCGGCTACAGCGCCGATGATGATAGATCCCAAAGCATCAACAGTATCGCAGGGAGCGGTGATAGCTACCAGACCGGCCAGAGAAGCGTTCAGGCACATGGAAACATCGGGCTTGCCGTTCTTGATCCAGGTGAAGATCATGCAAACAACGGTAGCAACGCCGGGAGCCATGGTGGTAGTCAGGAACACACGGCCCAACTGCTCAACGGAAGTACAGGCAGCGCCGTTAAATCCGTACCAACCGAACCACAGGATGAAGCAACCAAGTGCACCGAGAGGAATGTTGTGTCCCAGGATAGCGCGGGAAGTAACCTTACCGGTTTTCTTGTCCTTGACATACTTGCCAATACGGGGCCCAAGCATAATGGCGCCGATCAAAGCGGAGATACCGCCGACCATGTGGATGGCACAGGAACCAGCGAAATCATGGAAGCCCATCTGAGCCAACCAGCCCTGACCGTTCCAAATCCAGCCTGCTTCGATCGGATACACCACAGCGGAGATCACAGCAGAGTAGATGCAGTAGGAGCTAAACTTGGTACGCTCAGCCATAGAGCCGGAGACGATGGTAGCAGTGGTAGCGCAGAATACCAGGTTGAACACAAAGGTGGAGAAGTCAAAGTTAGACCAATCGGTGAACACCTGGAGATGGGGGATACCGATAATGCCGAAGAAATAATTTTCAGACATCATCAGGCCGAAACCCAACAGGATAAAGGTGATGGTTCCGATACAGAAGTCCATCAGGTTTTTCATGATAATGTTGCCGGCGTTTTTAGCTCGGGTGAAACCGGATTCTACCATAGCGAATCCAGCTTGCATGAAGAACACCAGTGCAGCGCCGATCAGAAACCAGACAGCAAATAGTTCGCTGTCAACAGCTTCCAAAATTGTTGACATGTCCATTGAAATTTCCTCCTAAAATTAGTTTTACAAAAACAAAAAGGCGTGCACCAAAGAGGGGTTAATCCCCTGGTGCACGCCTTTGTGCAAAAATGGGTTGCAGATAAATTGTTTACTTCACGTAAAAGAGCATTTCGCCGTAGGAAGGATAGGGCCAGTAGTCAGCGGAGGTTAATTCTTCCAGAGTGTCGGCAGTTGCACGCAACTCTTCCATAGAAGTAAGAACAGAGTCATGGTATACTCTGGCTGCTTGGGTGGCATCCTCAACGGAAGATGCTTCAGAGACGGCAGCCTCAAGCTTTTCGGTCTTTTTGACCAGATCGGTGGAAAGGGAAGTAATCTTTTCGACCAAAGAAGTCTCCAGATCGGTGGGAATGGTTTCGCTAACGCTTCTCTTGGTCAAAATCGCATCGCAGAGAGAGGTGCTATAAGCACTGACAGCCGGCATAACATCTTTCTTGATCATATCCAGCATGGTCAGAGCTTCAATGTTGATTACCTTGGCGTAGTGCTCCATGTTCACCTCGTAGCGGGATTGGATCTCCGCTTCGGTGAAGATGCCGTGATCGGTGAAGACCTTGACATTCTTTTCCTTGATCAGCTCGGGCATGGCGTCCACAGTGGACTTCAGGTTAAGGAGACCGCGCTTCTTGGCTTCTTCCACCCATTCAGGGGCGTAGTTGTTGCCGTTGAAAATGATGTTGTAATGCTCCGTCAGAGTAGTTTTGATGATTTCCTTGGCCTTGGCTTCTACATCAGCAGCACCTTCCAACTCATCCGCAAACTGCTTGAAGGATTCAGCAACAATGGTATTCAGAACCGTATTGGCATCGGCAATGGAAGCCTCAGAACCCAGCATACGGAATTCAAACTTGTTGCCGGTGAAGGCAAAGGGAGAAGTCCGGTTCCGGTCGGTGGTATCCTTTTTGAAATCGGGGAGGATATCTACGCCGGTCTGGATCTTGGCAGCCTTAATCTCATGGTAGGGCTTACCGGTAACAATGGAATCCACGATTGCGCCCAATTCGTCACCCAGGAAAATGGAAATGATAGCGGGCGGTGCTTCATTGGCTCCCAAGCGGTGATCATTACCGGGGGAAGCAACCGAGATCCGTAGCAGAGCCTGGTAATCATCAACGGCCTTGACAACAGCAGCCAGCACCAGCTGGAACAGGGTGTTGTTGGCAGGGTCCTTTCCGGGAGAAAGCAGGTTCTTACCGGTATTGGTGGAAATAGACCAGTTGTTGTGCTTACCGGAACCGTTAACACCGTCGAAAGGCTTTTCATGCAGCAGGCAGATCAGTCCGTGCCGTGCGGCCACATTCCGGATGATCTCCATGGTCAACTGGTTGTGATCCGTGGCAATATTGGTGGTGGAGAAAATGGGGGCAAGCTCGTGCTGTGCAGGAGCTACTTCGTTATGTTCGGTCTTAGCCAGGAT